>UREY01000006.1 GCA_900546915.1 uncultured Eubacteriales bacterium | reverse complement strand
CCGACGTTTTGAGTCCTATAAAATTGTGTATGTGCTAATTCTGTGGGAATTTAGGCTTTTAGACTGCCCAATCCTCTCAAAATAAATGCAAAAACCCAGCGCGTAAGCAGCCCTGAGGCCGCTTACGCGCCAGGTTTTCGCGTTAAATTGACATCTTTATGCGGAGAACTTTTCCAGGAAACGCACCAGCACCGTAGCCGCTTGGGCACGAGTCGCGCCGCTCTGCGGCTTCAGCCAAATGGCGCCGCCATCGGCGCTGCCCTGGAAGAGGCCTGCGTTCACGGCCCAGCACATGGCCGATTCTGCATACTTCGAAGTCTTTTCCCCATCCGGGAAGCGGGACAGATCGCCTTCTACTGCCATATTGTAGCCTTTGTACTCAGCATAGCGATACAAAAGCACCGCCATCTGCTCTCTGGTAACCGCCACATTGGGAAGGAACTTGGTCTCCGTCACCCCGCAGACAATTCCATACTCACTGGCCCAGGTCACCGCGTCAGAATAGAAGCGATTTTCCGCCACATCTGTAAAGGGATGCTCCATACCGGTCACCTCGGGGGAACCCTCCATCCGGTACAAAATGGTCGCCAACTGCCCCCGGGTCAGGTTCATCTGGGGTGCAAACCGGGTCTCGGACACACCGATCATCCGTCCAGTCTGCGCCATTTCCTCTACGGCATCATAGTACCAAATGCCCGGCTTCACATCCTCAAACGCAATGGGGAGGGCCGGAATGGTCAGCTCCAGCGCTTCGCTGGTTCCCGGAAGGGTTTCGCCATCTTGCTGCACCTCCAGGATCAAGCTGGTAGTCTGGCGGATCTTGGCCGGCTCATAGCGGAATGTGAGCTCCGCCACCAGACCGTCCACCACACCGGCATCGGCATAACCCACCGTCAGAGAACCGTCACCGGCGGACTGACTGTGAAGTACCCCGCCATAGCGCACATAATCTAGCTCCAGAAGCGACTGGTCATAGCGCACATGGAACAGACCGTTGGTGCTGTCGCTGGCCATAATCGGTACCGTGACCGTATGGGCCTCGGTGTCATAGGTCACCTGACTGCCAGCGGCGCCGTTCTCCTCCGGTACCACAATGGCATTCAGGCCGCCAATGGAAATGGATTCTTCCACAGCTTCTTCTACCTGCTCCCGCCGTGCGCCATCAAATCGCATGGTCGCCACAGGGACCGCTTCCGGAGCGGTGGCGTTAGAGGATACATGCAGCAAAGACGCAGGCCAGATGTCCCGTCCGAAGGTCCCAAGGGCCGTGGATACATACTTTGCAGTCACTTCATCGTACACCAGACGGTACAGTTCACTATGTTTGCCGGTAAAGGCCGACACATACAACGCACCGTCGCTGCCCACCACCATGGAGGAGTACCCGGCATAGCTGCCGGAAGAGAAGGTCACATTCAAATCTGTGGGAGTGACAGAGTACAGATAGTCATACACAACATACTGCCCGTCATCCTCGGCCCACACATTCAACCGCCAAAGATTGCAGGTGTTGTCCAACAGATAGACCACTTCACTGTCGGTCTCCACAGGCCTTGCATAATAGTCCTCATAAGTCACCCGCTCCGTGCCGCCAACCGCAACGCCAACGAATGGCTTTGCTCCCCGAGGCGACATAGAGCTATAGTCGGGATGCATAGGATCCTGCGGCTGTAGGAGGGTACTGCCCCCGACGGCATAAGTTCTGGGGGTTCCCTCTTGGGAGAAGTAATTGCTATAGGCCAGATCCCACAGCGTATATTTGCCGTACTCCATCGTCTCCTCCGTAACTGGTTTGCCATCGTGGAGGTTCAGCTTACGCATCACATTGTTGCTAGAATCCAAGAGGTAGAATGCATCCTCCCCAGGAATCTCCGTCACCGCCTTAGCAGAGTAGTCCAGCGTGATACCTGCACGCCACGTACTGTTGCCGTTGGCCATCTCCCAGCTGAAGCGCATGGGTGTGCTTTGGTCATCCATCAGCACGCCTTCCACGGTCACATCCAAAGACCGGACAGTGACGGTGCACTCGCTGTACTTCTCCCCATTCAGGCTGGACTTGGCCACAATGGTTGTCTCACCCTCGCGAACACCAGTGACGACCCCCTGCTCATCCACCTTGGCAATGCTGGGATCCTTGGAGGAATACACCATAGTAGAATCTGCCAGCGTCCAGGGCATGGCATAGGCGTCCAATTTCGCGGTATACCCGGCGAACACTTCAATTTCATCCTTCTCAAAGTAGACGCCCTCTACTTCATAAGTGGGTTCTGACCAGGAGACATCGAGGCCTTCCCACACCGGCGAGATCAAGCCATACACCGGGCTGCCATAGTTTACGCCCAGGTACTTTCTTACCACCTGCTTGTTCTGCACATCCATTTCATAGTGGCAATACTGATCAGCGCCATAGGGCTGCCCATTGTACATATAGGCGGTCCGGGCTACCCAGCAGAGGAGCTGCCTGGTGGCATCAAACTCCATGGTTTGTAGACCGTGGGTCGCATAAACGCTGCTGGTATCAACCGCACACAGATACTCTGGCGCGTCAATTGTATCCAGAGTAAAGCTGTACACCTCATAAGTTCCCAGCTTTGCGCAGTAGAACATACCGTTTGGATCACAAGCCAGCGTATTGGTAAAGCCAACGTCACCGCCAATCTGGCCGAACTCTGTCACCGCGCCGGTGAGCTTATTGATGGATACCATCAAACCCGCTTCGGTCACGCCATATAGCATCCCATCTACATCGTTGTAAGCCATATCTGCCAGCACATAGCCCAGACGGCAGATGTAAGATGTGTCCTCCAGGTCGTCTGCCGGAGCCACATACAAGCAGCCCATATCATCTGATAAGAACGCATACGGCCCCACTGAGGTAGCCGCGTAGACATTTACCTTGCTGGAAGACCAAGTGCTCGGACTGAGCGTCTCTCCGCCGTACGTGTTCTCTTTCCAGCTAAACTTCTGCCAGTTACCCCACACCGGGCTGAAGCCTATGAGACTAGGGAGAGGCTCTGGCTCACCAATGGTTTCCTTCAGACGATAGGTGGCAAAATTCGCAGCGTAGTCCGCCGCCTGAATGACAAAGCGATAGCCGTTCACAGATTCCAGGGGAATCTCAAATGTGATGGTTTCGTTGGGCTTGGCATCCGCCGTAGTGCCCACCTTCTTCAGTTCCCGCCGGCCGGTGTTATCATAGAGAATCACGCCAGCTACGTATTGGTCGTCGTGCACCGTCACTTCCATGACGTTTTTCTCTGTATTGACAACCACCTGTTCAATGGTAGGCGCTTCGTTGTCCACGGTGAAAGACATCTCCAGGCAGGTTCCCTCTGCCAAAGCATCCCAATCCACATTGCCCGCATCGTCCACATAGTACTCGGGCGCCAAACTTATGGTCATATGGCCGTATTGGCCAACCTCCATCTCAGGACACAGATTCAGCTCTACCACCTGAGGCGCATTCATCCAGGTTTGAAAGAATGGGTAGTAGAATGCCGCATCTATACTGCCAAAGAACTTGTCCTCACACAGCTTTTGGCCTGTCGTTGTATTCATCGCCGTAAACCGAGAGGCCCCTGCGTTGCGAATAGCAGCAAACTGCCAGGCGTAGAAATAGTCGCCCCGGGCCACGTTAATGGCGTTCCGCTCCGGCAGATAAGTCTCATCGGGAGTAATCGGGTTGCCGCCAAAGTAGTAGATGCTGCTGGGCCGGTCGCCGTAAACCACGCCCACGGCGTTTATATTTTCGCTGCCCAAATAAGAATCTCTGGATTCGTCGCCTGTTGCATGGGTTACATAGTCGCCTACATCAAACATAGAGGGTTCAGACCAGCTTCCATAGTAGCCCAGCACAGGAATGGAGTGCACCGGCAGCAGTTCCCCCTCCTGGGTTGCCACAGGCGCAGCATGGACGAAGGCCTCTATATAAGCGCCGGTAGGATATTCCGCATTCAGCTTTTCCTTCTCATTGTCTGTCAGGACTACGGACACATCCACCGCCACTGAATCGCCCGCGGGAACCACCACCATGCCCTGATACAGCTTCAAAAACTGGTGCACATCATAGGTTGTCACCTGGCCGTCGCCGTTCAGGTCGGCATAGGCTTCATTGGCAAGCAGAGCCGCGCCACAAGTCACATGGTCCAGCAGCAGCTGTGCGTCAGCCCGATTCACATAGCCATCCCCATTGAAATCGTAATTCGAGAGCTCACCGGTATATTCCATGACAGACTGGCCGTCCACAGAAAATTCCACCGTAGCGTCCATGGTTCTGGTCAGGACGCTGAGATAGCTGAAACCACCGGCGCCGGCCTCTGTCGCCTGAGTAAAGACATCAGAGGAGAGCTGGTAAGCGCACTCCGTATCCGTCAGATTATGTAGCTGGAAACGGAACGCATAGGCACCGGTCCGGTTGGGATCGTCGCCCAGCTCCACCTTAACCTTGCCGTCGTTCTGTCCATCTACCGTCACAAAGGTGGGCGTTCGGAGAGCCGCTCTCACATTGGCAAGGCCTGCGCCTTGCTGGAGGATGGGGTAAAAGTTGCCACTGGCTCGGTCCCGAAGGGCTGTAGCCGTCGACATCAAAAGAGACTGGGTGAGGGCCCGGCTGGTCATGCCGGCTACCTCAATTTCCTGCTCCCTGAGGTACTGCTGCACCAGAGCAACCATACCGGCCACCTGGGGAGCGGCCATAGAGGTGCCACTCATCAGTTCATACTGATCCGTAGCCGCTACCTCACCGTTGACAGAGTAAATATTCCCGCCAGGAGCAGAGATTTCCGGCTTCAGGGATAGGTCTCCGGGGACACCCCAGGAGCTAAAGCTGCTCATCACCTGATAGGTAGAGCCGGCATAGTTTCCGGTTACCTTGCCCCGAACTGTGATACTGCCGGTGTAATAGGTCTTGCCATCCTCAGTGGTCTGGGCTGTGGCCTGATCCTTCACCACTTTGGCCGCTTCCTGAGAGATGAAAACTGCGGGAGCTGGATAATTGTAGCCAGTCATATCCATGCTGACAAGGCCAGGCTCCGTATTGTAGACGACAGTGGCAGCCGCTTTCCGGCTGGCCACAGCATTGGCCTTCTCAGAGTAGTAGATTTCACCCCGGGCGCAGAATACGATCTTACCCGTCAACTCGATTCCGTCGAAATCCGATCCTTGACCCACACCATCTACAAACACAAACTCATATTCCGTACCGGAACCGTCTTCCGTAGTATCCAACGTTGCCAGAGGCTGATTGCTAAAGGGGGTTCCCAGGCTGTCTACCGTCTCTTCGGTGTAGCCAAAGGATCGGTCGCCTACCTGCATACTGGCACTGATGAGTCCGTCGTTATCCACTGAGGCCACTGTGAAAGAATTGGTGTAAGAGCCAGGGGAGCCAGCAGTATCAAAGTTCACACCGCCGTCGGCATACAGGGCGCCATAGGTGGCATTCTCCGCCCAATGGCCGTTGTTGCCGGCAGAGGTGGCCGACACCGTACCGCACTCTACCAAGTTCTCCATAATTCTCTGATACTCATCTTCCGAACTTTTGGCTGCACCGGCGGAGCCGGAACCCAAGGACAGGTTGATGGCATCCGCCCCCAACACAATGGCGTCCTCCACAGCAGCCATAATATCGGAGTCATACGCGCCGCCGTTCTGGCCAAAGACCTTCATCACCAAAACCTGGGCATCCGGCGCATTGCCGGTCACATGCACCGTCTCCAACGCATCGGCAAACCCGCCATCCCGTGCCACATACCGGTTGGCTGCCGCAATGCCGGCCACATGAGAGCCGTGCCCACCCTGGTCGTCGTGGTCATGGGTCACCTCTGTACCACCATCAATGTAGTTATAGCCAAAGGGGGCTTTGGTGTTGATGTACAAGGCGTCTGCCTGGAGGCTTCCATCCCGCTGGTAGGCGTTGAGCTGGGTCAGCTTCTCAGCAATTTCACCAGCATCCAGAAGCCCGTAGCTCTCCACCGTCCGGCCGGCCTTCTCTGCATCCTCTGCCAAGGCATAGTCAAAAGCAGCAGGATCAAAGGACTGGTGGTCCGTATCCAGGCCGCTATCGATCACCGCAATTCGGGTACCCGCGCCGGTGTATCCTTCCAGCCACACCGCGTCGGCGCCGGTCATCTGGCCAGAAACGGCCATTTGGGGAGCGTACTCCCCTCCGATGGAGATGACATCCGGGCTGTACTGGGTCTCCACAACCACTGACTTGACGCCATCCATGGCGGCAATCCGGTCCACAGAAGCCCGCGGGACATTGGCGGAGATGAGATTGCCCGCCAAGGTCAGGTTCCACACCACGTCCATGGCCTGTCCACCCAGCACCTGTCGCTCAATGGCGGTCTGGAGGCTGTTCTGTTCTCTTCTCAGGCCCTCCCGGTAGTCCATCGCCGCAGCATTGGCTGCAATGCTCTGCATGGAGTAACCGGCTTCCAGGGTAGGAGCCTTCTCCAGCACAATCGACACACGAACCGTGCCTGTGGCATGGTCCGTAGACGCCTGCGTACCGCTCATTTGCTGCATCGGCGGAGCCGCTGTAACGGCATCTGCGTCCACCGCTTCCAACGTCAGCGGAATCCGCCCAGCGCCGCTTTCCTGTGCACTGGCAGGAACCGCCAGGCCGGCCACCATGACCATGACCAGAGCCCATGCCAGAAACCGCTGGAGCATTGTGTTTTTACCCATTTTGATTTCCCCTTTCAGTTATTCGCCATATTTATACAGAATCCAGATGTTCTATGGCAATATGGCATCTGCTTCCATATTAATCACTTTTTCCCGCTTTGTCAAGATAAATTTTCAGATACTCACTTCGGCACATACACAAACCTGCACAGGACATGTACCCTGACGTACTATACACCTGCCGCTGCAAAGCAGCATCGTTTTTCCATTGTCGTTTGATTCGATTTGACAAGCCCGCTATTTTATGCCATAATGGAATCCATTCTTCCATCTGCCCAAGGCAGGCGGAACACCGCAGGTGAAGCTCATGGAGTATCTGGCAAAACCCAATCTCATACTGGAGTCCCTCCTCTACCTGTGCGCACGGGCAGACGGACAGGAACGGCAGCGGTTGGAGGAGCACTTCCGGCAAAAAAGTCCCCACGCCCTGGCTGCATTTCAAGAGCGTTATGCCTCCTTTGAGGCGCTGAAGCAGGAGCTGGACCGTCGTGTCGCCATTGCCCCGGGGACCCTGACCCGCCTGTTTTCCAATCTGGAGGGATTCCCCTACCATATGGCAGGCGTGTATTCTCCCGCATTCCTTCTGCTGGCCCCAGCCGCCTGCCGCTGCTGTGGAGACTCCGCCGCTTTTTGGGCAGCGCAGGAGGACTGCACTTCTGATGAGGCCGCTCAGGACATCCTCACCGCTCTGGACCTCACCGGTAGCGATCAGGCGGAGTACAGTAGCGCTACAGCGCAGCTGATCGACAGCATCCTGTCCATGTCCCTGCCTGCCGAGACGAGGCTCGCCCTGCTGGAGCTGCACAAAAATTACCGTCTCGTGATGCAGGAGTCTGTCCAATGCCTCTATACGGCCCTTGCCGTTCTGGAAGACATGGGTCCCAAGCTCCAAGCCCTGATTGACAACTTTATCTGGGAGATTGACGCCATCGGCACGGAGGCATATACCCAGGAGATTTCCAACTTTCATATAGACCCCAACGTTCCCTGCCGCATCCAGCCCCTTCTCATGCTACCCGTCACCTACCTGTTTATCAACACCTTTGGCAAAGACGGTCATCTGGTGGTCTATTGCGGGATTTTGCGGTATGCCCTGCGCAACATGGAGCTCTCCGCAGAGGCCGCCCGGAATCAGATCTACGAATCCATCCGCCTTCTGGGAGACCGAACCAGATTCGACATTTTCTGTTATTTAAAGGATCATCCGGCCTACGGCCAGGAGTTATCCAGCCATTTTGGTCTGGCCCGGAATACCATCCATTACCATATGAGCCAGCTGTTCAAAGCCCGCCTGGTCCGATGCACGGTCGAGGGGGCCAAAACCTATTACTCCATTGACAAAGATCGCTATAGCAAGCTTCTGGAGCTGCAACGGCAGTTCTTCCTCCACGATTATCAAACACAGGAGCCCCTGCCGTAATGCAAAAACATACCGGAGACGATGCCCCACGGCCGTCTCCGGTATTCCTTTTGGCGATGTGGCCCCAAGCCCTCCGTGGGATTTATCCTGCTCCAACGGCACGAACGGGGTGGCGAATGACAGTCTTTAAATTCTCCGGCTTGCATCGCCGGACCAAAGGGGGCTTCAAGACTAAGACTGAAGCGCTTTTGTACCTGCCACAACTGCAGGACCAGCGGATTGTAAAAAAGATCCCGACTATCCAAGAGCTGTATGATCAATGGCTTGCAGGGCCATACAAAAAGCTATCCGCGTCCAAACAATGCGCTTACCGAATCGCCTTTGGCAAGCTGGAGGATATTCAGTTCTGTCGGATTGATCTGCTGACCATTGCGGACCTGCAGCGCGTGGTGGATGCTAAAGCGCCCACCTATTACCCCGCCAAAGATATTAAAACTGTGCTATCGCACCTATACCAACGGGCCATGGCAGATCAGTTTGTGACCATCAACTTATCAGATTTTTTGACCCTGCCAGACCTGGATGCAAAAGAGCGCCAGGCATTTCACGCCGATGAGATCCGCATGCTATGGGACGATTATGCCGCCGGAAACAGCTTTACCGGGTATATCCTTCTGATGATCTACACTGGAATGATGCCTGCGGAGCTCCTGACGGCCCGTAAAGCCCAGATAAATTGGGAGGGCAAGATATCCATCACCGGGGCCGGGAAAAAGACCAAGACGCGCAAGGAGACGCCTGTCGTGCTGGCTGACATCATATTGCCTGTGCTAGAGGATTTGTGCCAGCACACGAAAGGCGAAAAGATCATCTCAATCAACCGGGACAATTTTTATACCAAATACCACGAAACAATGGCCCGGGTTGGCTGCCGGGATCTACCCCCCTACTCCTGCCGCCGCTCCACGGCTACCGCGCTGGCGCTGGATAATATAGCCCCCAGCGTCATCCAAAAAATTATGCGCCATTCCAAATTTACGACTACGCAGGGATATATCCACGTGGACGTATCGCCGATGTTGGATGCCATCAATCAAATGGCGGATAAGTTTGGCCCAGATCAGCCTACGCAACGGCCTACGCAACAATCATAAACTTTTCGCTTTTGGCGGCTTCTCATGGCAATAGTTGTATTTCCCTGTATCCAGCAAAGATTTGATAAAAATAGCAAAAAAGTGCCCGTTTTTAAGTATTTCTACCTAAAAACGGGCACTTTGGCGGAGTGAGAGAGATTTGAACTCTCGCGCGCTTTTTACACGCCTACTCCCTTAGCAGGGGAGCCCCTTCGGCCTCTTGGGTATCACTCCGAATCAAAAACCATAAAAAGCACCGGAAAAATGTGGCGGAGAGAGTGGGATTCGAACCCACGGCTCATTGCTGAGTCACTGGTTTTCAAGACCAGCTCCTTAAACCGCTCGGACATCTCTCCGTATTAGAGACCTTCACATTCTATCATAGGGGACCGGATTTGTCAACGATAAAATGCCGAATTTTTATCTCCTGCGGCGCAGACGCGCCGCAGGAAAACAAATTTACTCCTCCACATCCTCGGCGGAAAACTCCAAAACTTCACCGCAGCGGGGGCAGACGATGCTGCCGTGCTCCAGAGTCTCCTCGTCGAAGTCAATGACCTCACCGCACTTGCAGGTCACTTCATACACCGTAGAATCGTCAAAATCGTAATCATCCTCTTCCGAGAAATCGTCTTCGTCATCCAGATCGTCCTCGTCGTCCAAGTCGTCTTCTTCCATCTCGTCAGAGAGATAATCGTAAACCTCGTCCAGGTCCTCTTCGATTTCATCCAATTCGTCGGAAATCGCCAAGGTGGTCTCCTCCACGTCGGAAACCGTCTTGGCCATGTCGCCCAGCAGATCCACCACGGCGGCCAACAGCTTGCCCTCATTGGTCTCGGTATCCAGCTTCATGCCTTCCATCAGGCCCTTCAGATAGGCGGACTTCTCAGAAAGTGTCATAACGATTCTCCTTTTATCAATTAAGCCTTCGAGCGGCCCAAATACTCGCCGGTCCGGGTATCGATGTTGATCTTATCGCCTTCGTTGATGAACAAGGGGACCTTCACCTCTGCGCCGGTCTCCACCGTGGCAGGCTTCAGGGCGTTGGTCGCCGTATTTCCGGCAAAGCCCGGGTCGGTCTTCGTCACAACCAGGTCCACAAAGTTGGGCGCCTCCACGCCGAACACGTTGCCCTTATAGGACATGACCGTGCAAGTGTCGTTTTCCTTCACAAAACGGAAGCTGTCGTCCAGGACGCTCTTCTCGATGGGCGTCATCTCATAGGTCTCCATGTCCATGAAATAGTACAGGTCGCCGTCGGAGTAGGAGTATTCCATTTTCTTGCGCTCAATATAAGCGGTGGGATACTTATCGTTGGGGTTGAAGGTCGTCTCCGTCACGCCGCCGGTGATCACATTCTTCATCTTTACGCGAACAAAGGCCGCACCCTTGCCGGGCTTCACGTGCTGGAACTCCACAATCTGCATGACCTTACCGTCCATGTCAAAGGTCACGCCATTTCTAAAATCACTGACAGAAATCATAAATTTCTCCTCCTAGTGTTCCACCGGCAAACGGGCGCGTATACCGGCTCTCAAAAAATACCTGCTCTATTCTAACTGATTGCCCCTGGGAATGCAAGACTTTTTATGCATTTTTCCCGGAAATTATGATTAAATTCTTGGGACTGCGGGTCAGAATCCGGCAGGTTCCCTCTTGGAAAACCACCACATCCTCAATCCGGACACCGAACCGACCGGGAAGGTAAATGCCCGGCTCGGCAGAGCATACCGCGCCCACCGGCATGGGCTCCGTGCCGGACGGGTTGCAGTTGGGGGCCTCGTGAATCTCCAGGCCCAGGCTGTGGCCGTAGCCGTGGCCGAAATAGGCCCCGTACCCGGCGTCCGCAATCACCTTTCTGGCGGCGCCGTCCACCTCGCTGCCGGGCACGCCGGCCTTGGAGGCGGCAATGCCCGCCTTCTGGGCGGCCAGGACCGTTTGATAAACCCGCTCCATCTCCTCGGTCACATAGCCCAGCGCCACGGTCCGGGTCATATCCGAGCAATAGCCCTGATACAGCACGCCGAAATCCATAGTGATGAAGTCGCCTTCCTGCAGCGCCCGGTCGCCGGGTACGCCGTGGGGCATACTGGTATTGGGGCCGGACACCACAATCGGGTCAAAGGACAACCCGTCGGCGCCGTTTTTGTACAGGCAGTAAATCAGCTCCGCACAGAGCTCCTTTTCCGTCATCCCCACACGAATCCGGGTCAGGATCTCGGAGAAGGCCTTGTCCGTGATCTCCTGGGCCTGCTCCATCAGGCGCAACTCCCAGGGTTCTTTTTGGGCCCGGAATCCATGGATGGCCGCCTGGCAGGGCTTCAGCTCCGCCGTCAGCTTCGCTTTATAATCCTGGAACTCCGCCACAGTCAGATAGCCTTCCTCAAATCCCAGGGTCCGGACGCCAAAGGCCTCGCACGCCTCGTTGATGCGGGCGGCGTAGCTGTGCTCCCGGTCCACGGGCAAGACCTCGAAGCCCCGCAAATCGCGCTCTGCGGACTCAATGTAGCGGCTGTCTGTAAAGTACCGGCAGCCCTTCCGGGAGACCAGAGCCACGCCCTCGGCGATGTCGAACTCCGCCGCATAATGGCGGCTGTACCGGCTGGTGAGGAGCAGGCCGTCCACGGCATCGCCCAAAAGAGATTTGTACTTATCCAAATTGTTCATCGTTGCACGTTCCTTCCTTTTGCAAAAAATATTACAGGCAGCTCCAGCACATGGCGCAGGCGCAGCCATACGGTATGGTTGTGGATTGCAGGAATCAAAATGGCGTATACGCCCGCGCAATTCGCACCCAGAACGTCGGTGTAAATCTGGTCGCCGACCAAAGCACACTGAGACGGGGCAACGGCAGATTGGGACAGGCAGCGCCGGATTCCACAGGAGAAGGGCTTGCGGGCATGGGTCACGCAACGCAGGTCGTATTTCTCGCAAAAATCCATCACACGCCGCTTTTTGCTGTTGGATACCACGCAAACCTGGATATCCGATCGGTTCAAATCCCGCAGCCAGCGTTCCATCTCCGGCGTGGGGACGTCTGTGGTGTATGGGACGATGGTATTATCAAAATCCAACATCAGAAGGCGAATCCCCTTCCCGCGCAGATAATCGGGAGAGATCTCCGTCAGAGCCGGAAAAATCGCCTTGGGCAGCAGAGAAATACGCATAGAGAACCTCGCACGCACATAAGTATCAGCATGATTTACCAATATTATATCACAGCCAGGAGGCGTTGTCCATTGTCTGTTCCACGATATCTCGCCATGACCGCGGGAGATTTTTCCGTGGCGTCTTCCCTTCCGCCTCGGGTCGCCTGGATGGCGATGCACTTTTCCATGTCGGGTCCCGGCCTCAGCAACCGTCCCCACACGCTGCCGCCGGGCAGTCTGATTCTCCTGGACGATCAGATTCCCTGGAGCAGCGGGCACAGCCTGGAAGCCGTATGCCAGGAGGCCGTCGATACGCTGCTGCGCACCGGAGCCGCCGGTCTGCTTTTGGACCTGGAACGGCCGCCCACCGAGGAAACCCGGCGTCTGGCCGGCTACTTGGCCCAGTGCTGCCGGGAGGCCGGATGCTCCATCGGCATGCCGCCTGCCTACCTCGACCAGACGGAGGCCGCCGTGTTTCTCCCCCCGCTCCCCTGCCACTGTCCGCCTCAGACCGTTCTGGAGCCGTATCGGGGCCGCGAAATCTGGTTGGAGGCCGTACCCGCCGGCTGCCGGATTTACCTGAGCGACGCTCCCGCCTCTGTGATACCGGAGCAGGCAGAGGCCCTGGAGGCCGAAGGCGCGGCGTTTCCCACCTTTTCAAGCGGTCCGCTCCACTGCCGCTATTTCAGCAAGCCCGTCGACTCCGGAATTCAGCTCTCCCTGTACGACACGGAAGAAACCCTTTTGGAAAAATTGGACACCTGTGAGAGTCTCGGCGTCACACGGGCCGTGGGCATTTGGCGGCAAATCCCGGCATGGAAACGAGCCCCCTACCAACAGTAGAAGGCTCGGAGGCTGTCGAAAACCCTGCAGGACTTCCCGGCAACGAAATCGCAGGCTGTTGCGCGCCAAATTCACAGGGACAGCCTGGGCGGTGTGTTCCTCCACGCACATGCCGCCGGGCGCATCGCCGGACTTCCTTTCGCGCCTGAGGGCGCGAGGCTCCGCCGGGCGGTTCCCGTAACGAAGAGCCCCCTACCAAAGGTAGGGGGCTCGGACTTTGCCAGCAACGGAGGGATCAATAGAACTTTCTCTTGTTCTTCCGGGCGGCCTCAGACTTCTGCTTCCGCTTCAGGCTGGGACTCACGTAATGCTCTCTCTTTTTGACTTCAGCGATCACGCCTTCCTTGGCGCAGCTCCGCTTAAATCTTCTCAGAGCACTCTCCAGAGATTCGTTCTCTTTTACGCGAATTTCAGACATTGATTTCCCTCCCTCCAACACATCCGGCTTCATCCAGGATGCTTTCAGGGCCACTTACATGGCTTACAAGATTATAAGCGAAATTTCACAAATTGTCAAGTAAAATTTACAGATTTTGCGAATCGTCAACGGGTCCAAGCTTTATAGGCTCAGCAGGGTACGGTACAGCACCGCTGCGGTCTGCGCCCGTGTGGCCGTGCCTCTGGGAGAAATCTTTGTATCGGTCACGCCCTGAATCACGCCGTTGGCCACTGCCCACTGCATGGGCTCTACGGCATAATTGTTCACATGCCCCACATCGGAAAATGCCGACAGATCGGCCCGGAGGCCATTGTCCTGATCCAAATACTGCACATAGCGGAACAGGACGGTCACCATCTGCTCCCGGGTAACGGCGGCGTCGGGCCTGCAGGTCCCGTCCGGGAAGCCGGTGACCAGCTGATTCTGGTCGGCCCAAACAATGGCCTCATAGAAATACCGGCCTTCCTTGACATCGGTAAACGGAGGCCGGCCGCTGACCTCCGGAGAGCCCGCATACCGGTACAGCATGGTAATCAGCATGCCCCGGGTCAGGCTCTGATTGGGAGCGAAACGGTTCTCAGAGACTCCCTGAATGATCCCATTGGCATAGCAGTAATCTACGGCGTCGGAGTAAAACGCGTCGCTTCTGGTGTCGGTAAAGATCCGGGGAACCGCCACCTCCACCTCTCGCCCGCAATACAGGCAATTGCCGACGCCGGTTCCGTCCTTCGTGGCCGTGGGCGCCTGCTTCAGCACGATCCGGTCGGGGTCCAGCTTATGCTCGGTCACAGGGATCACGCTGTTTTCAAAATCGCGGACATACACCGTGACCCGGTCGGTATAGCCTGCGCACGCGGCCGTCAACACCGTGTCGGCATTGGCGCCGGGCGCCTGAACGCCCCAGGTGCCCGGTGTGAAGCCCCCGTAAAAGTCGCTCACAAAGCTGTTGTTCTCGCTGGTCAAGGTCACCGACCGGTCCACCGTGGTGTGATAGGGCCGGTACTGCACCCCGACGGAGAACCGGGCGCCGGTTCCCATGGCAATTTTATCCGGATTGCCGTCCACCTCATAGACGTACAGGTCGATTCCCTCCAGAGGAATCTCCCGGTCGCTGAGATAGAGGTCGGCATATGTCCCGAATACCAGCTCTTCATTTTGATCCTGCAGGAAGAACACCACGGTGTAATCGCCGGGCGTCAAGTTGGTTGTCTTCCATTCAAAATTCACCCCGGCGGATGTGCCCTTACAGGGAAAGACGCCGCTGCTCACCGGCTTGTCGCCTTCCCCGATGGCATCGTACGTTCCCTCAAACACAGCAATCAACTGGTAGCCGCCTGTGAGGCCCACGTCGTCGACCATGGTATGCAGCGTCATGGTCTCACCGACTACCACAGACTGCCCATAAGTCCAATAATACGGAAGTATGTAGTTTTCCGTATCCCGGGACTGCAGCTCAGTCCGGCCCACGGCCTGCAGGGCGTTCTCCGGCAGAACGGTGTCCTGGGCCGACAGAACCCGGGTGATTTCGTTTTGCTCTCCTTCCAAACCGGCAGCCCTCACGCTAAAGCCCAAGGTCAAGACCAAGGCAAAAGCCAGTATGGCGGAAATCGTCTTTTTCAGCATTTGCGTGTCTCCTTTCACAATTCGGCGCTCCGGAACCAGATAGAAAAAACAGGGGCGGTGATTCGCCCCTGTTTTCAGGCTCCGAAAACCATGCCTATCATAACATACCCGGCCGGTTATTACAAGTTCCTACGCCGCAATTGGAGAAACATTCCGAAAAAGCAAAAAGGCCCGCTTTACTTGACAATTAAATTGACCAGTTTGTTTTTCACCACAATGGTTTTGACCACCCGGCCCCCCTGCTTTTCCAGGAACCGGGATACCTTCTCCTCGGCTTGCGCGGCGGCAATCACCACGCTGTCGGGCGAATCCGCCTCCACATGAATCGTTCCCCGGAGCTTGCCGTTCACCTGCACCGCCATATCGATTTCCGCATCCCGGCACATCGCCTCCTCATAGGCCGGCCAGGCCGAGACCGAGCAAATACCGGCAAAGCCGTGTCTCTGCCAAATCTCGTCGCAGATGTGGGGCGCAAAGGGACTCAGCAGCTGAAGGAAGGTGCGAAGCTCGGCCCGATTGCAGCCCTGATCTCCAAACCGGTTCAAAAGCGTCATCAATGCGGCAATCGCCGTATTGGGCTTCAGACTTTCGATATCGGAGGTCACCTTTTTGATGGTCTTGTGCATTGCAGAGGCGTTGGCCTGAGAATACACTTGGGCATCGTCCTGCACGCTCTCTCCCAGGGCCCACACCCGGTCCAGAAAACGCTTGCAGCCCTTTACCGCATTGGCGGACCAGGAAGCCGCCTTCTCGAAGTCACCGATGAACATGATGTAGGTCCGCATGGTATCGGCCCCGTAAGACTCGATCACATCCGTGGGGTTGATGACATTGCCCAAAGACTTGGACATTTTCACCCCGCCCTCTCCCAGGATCATCCCCTGGCTGGTGCGCTTGGCGTAGGGCTCCTTGGTGGGAACCACGCCGATGTCATAGAGGAACTTGTACCAGAAGCGGGAGTACAGCAGATGCAGCGTGGTGTGCTCCATGCCGCCGTTGTACCAGTCCACCGGCGCCCAGTAATCCAGCGCCTCCCGGGAGGCCAGCGCCTGATCATTGTGCGGGTCCATATACCGCAGGAAGTACCAGGAAGAGCCGGCCCACTGGGGCATGGTGTCGGTCTCCCGCTTGGCCGGACCCCCGCAGCAGGGGCAGGTGGTATTCACCCAGTCGGTCATGGCGGACAGGGGGCTCTCCCCGTCGTCGGTGGGTTCGTAGCTCTCCACCTCGGGCAACAGCAGCGGCAGCTCCTCCTCCGGCAGGGGCACGGGGCCGCACTTGGGGCAGTGCACAATGGGAATCGGTTCGCCCCAGTACCGCTGACGGGAAAACACCCAGTCCCGCAGCTTGAAATTCACCTTGGCATGGCCCACGCCGTGCTCTTCCAGCCACTTGGTCATGGCCGGAATCGCTTCTTTGACCGTCAGACCGTTTAGGAAATCGGAGTGCACCAAGATTCCGGTGTCGTCTTTGCTGGTAAAGGCCGCCTTCTCCACATCGCCGCCCTGGACCACCTCCAGAATCTCACAGCCGAAGGCTTTGGCAAAGGCCCAGTCCCGGTCATCGTGAGCCGGTACCGCCATAATGGCGCCGGTGCCGTAGGTGGCCAGGACATAGTCGGAGATGAAAATGGGAATCTGCTTGCCGTTTACCGGGTTCACCCCCTGCACCCCGCAGAGCCGCACGCCGGTCTTTTCCTTGTTCAGCTCCGTCCGCTCCAGGTCGGACTTGGCCGCCGCAGCAGCCTGATAGGCCTTCACCGCATCGGCGTTTTCAATCCGGTCCATCCACTGCTCCAGCAGCGGGTGCTCCGGGGAGAGCACCAGATAAGTCGCGCCGAATAAGGTATCCGGGCGAGTGGTATAAATCAAAATATCATCACCAAAGGTCGATTGGAACGTGACCTCCGCTCCGTAGCTGCGTCCAATCCAGTTCTTTTGCTGCAGCTTGACCCGTTCGATGTAGTCCAGTTCATCCAGATCGTCAATGAGCCGGTCGGCATAGCGGGTAATTCGCAGCATCCACTGGCTCTTCTCCTTGCGAATGACCGGCGCGCCGCACCGTTCGCAAACGCCGTCCACCACTTCCTCATTGGCCAGCACGCACTTGCAGCTGGTGCACCAGTTTACCGGCATTTTCGCCTTATACGCCAGTCCGTGCCGGAACATCTGTAGGAAAATCCACTGGGTCCATTTAAAATACCCGGGGTCCGTGGTATTGATCTCCCGGTCCCAATCAAAGCTATAGCCCAGGGCCTTCAGCTGTCCCCGGAAGGTGGCGATGTTCTGCTCCGTCACAACCCGGGGATGCACATGGTGCTGGATGGCATAGTTTTCCGTGGGCAGGCCGAAGGCGTCGTAGCCGATGGGAAACAGCACATTCTTGCCCTCCATCCGCTTCTTGCGGGCAATGACATCCATGGCAGTATAGGGACGGCAATGTCCGACGTGCAGTCCGGCGCCGGAGGGATAGGGAAACTCAAACAGGGCGTAAAATTTCTCCTTCTCGCCGCCGTTTTCCGCAGCATACAGGTTTTTTTCCTCCCAGATCTTTTGCCACTTCGGTTCGATGGCTTTAAAATCATATGTCATGTGCGCACCTTCCTCCTATTGTCCGTCTTCCTGGAGAATCTCATCCAGGGAAATCTCCTGCCCATCGCTCCAGAGACGTTCCAAATCATAAAACTGTCTGGCCTCATTGGTAAACACGTGAATCACCACACAGCCGAAATCCAAAAGCTCCCAGGTGTTTCCCCGGTGTCCCTCCCGGCCCAGCAGGGTCTCGCCCAGTCCCTGCAAAACCGCCTCCGTGTAGTCGCAGAGCGTTTTGACATGGGTGTTGGAGGTACCGGTACAGATCAGGAAATAGTCCGCCAAGGTCGTCACATCTCCCACCCGGATCAGCTTGATTCCGACTCCCTTTTTGCTGTCCAACGCTCTGGTTGCAGCAGCGGCCACTTCTTTTGATGTCAACATAGACCTTCTCCTTTTCATCCGTCAAATTTGCCTCACATACCGTTCCGTTTCTTCCGCCTCGAAGGCGCAGGCGGGCATCATGCGCCTGCAGTTTGGAGCCAGGAAATGGCGTCCAGCGAATTTTGCGCCACCCGCCTGCCCTGGCTGCGGAGCGTATCCACCGTCATCTCCAGGCCCAGAAGAACCGCCCGGTCCAGATCCCCCTCGACCGCTTTCCGGAGCTGCTCCACCCCGGGGAAGTCCCGATTGGGTTCCATATAATCGGCAATGTAAATAATTTTCTGTAACGTATTCATGTGCGCTCTGCCTGTGGTATGGCTCTCGATGGCCCGGCACACCGCTTCGTTTTCGCCAAACACTCTTTGGGCCACCTGCGCGCCGGTGGCAGCGTGGAGCGTCTTCGGATTATCCCGGCTGAACGCGTCCAACCCAACGCCGTATTCCCGGCACAGCTGAAGCTGCAGCTCCGGCCGCAGGGCCTTGGTCACATCGTGCAGGAGCCCGGCCCGGGCCGCGTCGGTCTCGTCCGCACCGTATTTCCGGGCCAAACGGGCAGCCGTATCCCGGCAGCCCAGCACATGGGGCACTCGTTTGGGGTCCAGCAGGCAAATTACTTCGGCCTCCAGCTGCTCCATGGGCAGGCGCCGCAAATCCCGGCTCACCTTGTAATAGCCGCAGGCCCGGATCCGCTCCAGCACCTCCGGCGGCAGCATGTCCCCCACCGCCTGAAACGTAAGCATCCGGCGCACATCCGTAGAGGTCATGGGCAGCATCTCGTTTTTCAGGAACTTCACCTTGCCGTTCAGCTTCTTCCGGATCACCTGGGCCTGCGCTTGAAGCCGCTCCTGGAGCTGCGGCTCCTCCCGGTCCCGCAGCATCACCGCCAGAGTGGCAAAACGGCAAATTTTCTCCGGCTTGTTCCACTGTGGAAAGGTCAGAAGCATGTCGGTCCCCATGAGGAGAAACAGCTGGTCATGGGGGTAGCTCTGATGCAGCAGCTCCAGCGTATCGGCCGTATAGCTTTTTCCATCCCGGCGGAGCTCCAGGTCGGAAACCTCCGCCTTTGGTACGGACTGCGCCGCCAGACGCACCAAATCCAGGCGTTCCCAGGCCGGGGGGCTTCCCTCCGGCATGGTTTTGTGCGGCGGGCAGCCATCGGGAACAAACAGAAGCCTGTCCAGATGCAACAGCTCCACCGCCTGCCGTGCCGCCTGTATATGTCCTCGATGGGGCGGGTTAAAGGTCCCGCCATAAATCCCAATCCTACCCATGGCTTCACCTCATGCTTCCTAATTTGTCTAGTCTTTCGCTTCCCGCCGGGCGGCCTTTTCCTTCTCCCGCTCAATGGCCCGGTCAATGGCCGTCTGACGGAAATAGGCGTTGCGCCGCTCCCGTTCCGCCCGGGCCGCCTTGCGGCGGGCCTGTGCGCCCTTGCGCACCGGATTGGACTTGGCAACCGAGACCGGAGACAGCTTGGCCCGTCCCACCTGGTTGCGGGCCCGCTTGACCTTTTCCGATTCCCGGTACAACACAAACTTCGAGCCCACCGTACACACCCCGTCCGCGCCGGTGGCCGCGCACAGGGCGTCCAGCGCCTCCCGGGCACTCATCAAGGCGGCCTCCAGAACCCGGCCCTTCACCAGTTCTCTGGCATCCAGCTGGGTCACGGCCTCCAACACAACCGAATCCGTCACACCGCCCTTGCCCACCATCAGCGTGGTGTCCAGGCCGTTGGCTTGGGCGCGCAATTCCGCCCTTTGCTTACTGGTCAGCATGCTCTGCCTCCTTACACAGCTTTTCATAAAACAACTGCAGCGCGCGGGCCCGATGAGAAACCCGATTCTTTTCCCCGGCCGTCAGCTCCGCGAAGGTCTTACCCGCCGGAGGGTAGTAAAAAATCGGATCGTAGCCAAAGCCGCCCTGCCCGTGGGCCTCCCGCAAAAGCTCCCCATGGGCCTCTCCTCTGGCCTGAATCACGCGGCCGTCGGGATAGACCAGGGTGATCACCGAGACGAACTGCGCCTGCCGTTGTCCGTCGGGTACGTGCTCGGTATTCTTCAGCAGCAGCAGAAGCCGCCCCCAATCGTCCAAGGCGGGATCGTCTCCATACCGGGCGGAGTACACGCCGGGCGCCCCGTTCAGCGCGTCCACTGCAATGCCGGAATCGTCGGCCAAGGCCGGCAGGCCCGTGGCCTGCATCACCGCATGGGCCTTGAGAAACGAGTTCTCCTCAAAGGTCTGCCCCGTCTCCTCCACCTCGATATCCACGCCCAATTCCGACTCCAGTACCAGCTCCACCTGCAGCGGCTGCAGAATGGCGCTGATTTCCACCAGCTTATGTGGATTCTTGCTGGCCAACACCACTTTCATACCAATTCCCCCAAAACTTTTTTCTCCAGCGCCATCAGCTCCCGGCACCCCTTTGCGCAAAGGTCCAGCAGCTTCCGCTCCTCTTCCAGGGTGAAGGGGCGGCCCTCTCCGGTGCCCTGGACTTCAACCAAATTTCCGTTTCCGTTCAGCACGCAGTTCAAGTCCACGGCGGCCCTGCTGTCCTCGGCGTAGCAGAGATCCAGCACGGCCTGATTTTCCACGATACCGGCGGAAACACCGGCCAAGCAGCTCTTAATGGGCAGCTTACGCAGAAGCCCCTGGTCCATCCAACGCCGGCAAGCCAAAACCAGGGCCACAAAGCCGCCGGTGACCGAAGCCGTCCGGGTTCCGCCGTCGGCCTGCAGAACATCGCAGTCTATGGTCACGGTCCTTTCGCCCAGCGCTTCCAAATCCACCGCTGCCCGGAGCGACCGGCCCACCAGCCGCTGAATCTCCGCGCTGCGGGGCGCCAGCTTCAGCTTGGAAACATCCCGCTTACTTCGCTCCCGGTTGGCCCGGGGGAGCATGGAATACTCCGCCGTCACCCAGCCGCCGCGGGTCACATGGGGCGGAACCCGCTCTTCCACAGAGGCATTGCACAGAACGACCGTATCTCCTACCCGAATCAGGCAGCTTCCCTCGGCAAATTTGGTAAAACCCAGCTCCAGCGATACCGGCCGGAGCTGGTCCGGCGCTCTTCCGTCGTGTCTCATCTCCGGCACCTCACAGCAGCGCACGGACAAATTCCCCGGCGTCAAAGGGCATCAGGTCCTCCGCCTTTTCCCCCACGCCGATGTACTTTACGGGAATCTGCAGCGCGTCGGCCACGGCAATGACAATGCCGCCCTTGGCCGTACCGTCCAGCTTCGTCAGGGCAATCGCCGTCACCCCGGCGATTTCTTTGAACTGCTTGGCCTGAAGCAGGCCGTTCTGTCCCGTGGTGGCATCCAGCACCAGAAGCACCTCTTTCTCCGCCTCCGGCAGCTCCCGGTCTATAATCCGGGAAATCTTATTGAGCTCGTTCATCAAGTTGGCCTTGTTGTGCAGCCGTCCGGCCGTATCGCAGAGGATCACGTCCGCCTGCCTCGCCTTGGCCGCCTGAATTCCGTCGTACACCACAGCCGCCGGGTCCGCGCCCTCATGCTGCCGGACGATGTCCGCCCCGGTGCGCTCCGCCCAAATCTCCAGCTGGTCCGCCGCAGCCGCCCGGAAGGTGTCTCCGGCGCACATCAAAACCTTCTTCCCCTCATCGATCAGCTGCTTGGACAGCTTCCCGATGGTTGTGGTCTTTCCCACTCCGTTCACGCCGATGACCAGAATCACAGAGGGTTTCGTCCCCAAGCGCAGGCACGAATCCCCCACCTGGAGCATCTCCACCAGAATGTCCCGCAGCGCCTGCCGGGCCTCCTCCGGCTCCCGGAGCCGCTGCTCCTTCACCCGGCGGCGCAGGCGCTCCACCGCCCGACCGGCGGTCTCGACGCCCAGATCCGCCAAAATCAGGCACTCCTCCAGCTCGTCGTAAAAATCGTCATCCAGACTGGAAAAGCCGGAAAACACATTGCTCAGCGTATCTTCCATTGCCTTCCTGGTCTTGGTCAGTCCCTCTTTAATCTTGCTGAAAAATCCCATGGCACAATCGCTCCTTACTCTATAATTCCCAGTTCCCGCTCCATCTGATTCAAATCCATATGGAGAATTTTAGAAACGCCCTGCTCCTGCATGGTGACGCCGTAGAGAACGTCCGCTGTCTCCATGGTCCCCCGGCGGTGCGTGATGACAATAAACTGCGTTTTTTGACACAGATGATGCAAATAGCTTGCATACCGCTCCACATTCCGGTCGTCCAAAGCCGCGTCGATCTCGTCCAGCATACAAAACGGCGTGGGCCGGACCTTTAAAATGGAGAAGTACAGGGCAATGGCCACAAAGGCCTTCTCCCCGCCGGACAGCAGCGTGATGGTCTTCAGCTGCTTTCCAGGCGGCTGAACCCGAATTTCAATGCCGCAGGTCAGGGGATGCTCCGGATCCTCCAAAATGAGAGCGCCCTTTCCGCCTCCGAACATCTCTGTAAACGTCTGCTGGAAGTACCGATCGATCTTCTGAAACTCCGTCACAAAAATCGAGGTCATTTCTGTGGTAATGTCCCGAATGATACTCTCCAGCTCGCGTTTGGAGGTCAGCACATCGTCCCGCTGGGTTGTGAGGTATGTATACCGTTCGTTGACCCGGGCGTATTCCTCAATGGCCCCCAGGTTCGGCGTTCCCAGCCCGGCAATTCTCCGCTTCAGCTCTGCAATTCTGCGGTTGCCCGCCCCCACGGACTCCAGCTCCGCCCGCTCCGACGCCGCCGTGGTGGGCGTCAGGCCGTAGGTGTCCCAAAGCTTATCGATCACCTGCCGCTCTTCCATGGCGGTGGTGATTTTTTTCTGCTCCAGCAGCGCGCAGGCCCGTTCCATGGTCAAAATGGATTTATTTTTCTCCTGGGCCTCCCGCTCGGTCCGGGTCTTTTGGGCCTCGGTCCGGGCCCTGGAGGCCAGGGCCTCCTGCAGGACGCCCCGTTTCTGAGCCGTCTGCTCCCCGTTCTCTCCCCGTTCCCGGGCCACCTGCTCCATCTCCTGTTGCATCCGGTGGGCATCCGCCTGATACGCCTCCAGAAGCGTCGTCTTCTGGGCGCGGTCTCCCTCCATCGCTGCACGCAGAGACTCCAGCCGCTGCACATTCTCCTCCGCCGACCGGCGCTCGGCCTCCAAGGCCGCAATTTCGGTTTTGCGGGCGGTTGCCTCCCCGGTCAGAGCCTCCGTCTGCCGGGCCGCGTCGGACTGGTCCTGGCTCAGCAAATCCAGGGTGTTCTCCGCATCGGCCAGCTGATCGCGCAGGGACTCCAGCCGGGCGCGAACCCCGGCCGCCCGTTCCCGGTCGGCCTGCATCCGCACGCGCAGCGCCTCCATCTCCCGGTCGGCCGAGCCCGCCGCATCCAGCAGCGCCTGCAGAAGAACATCGTGCTGCTTTTCCTCTCCCTCCAGGCGGAGGACCTCATCCTCTGCCGTCCGGAGCTGCTCCTTGGCCGCCGTCAGCTCAAAATCGGTCTCGTCCACAGCTCGCTGGGCCTCTGCCAGGGCGCGCTCCGTCTCCTCCTTCTTCCCCTTCTGCTCCTGCTCCTGGCGGGTCAGCCGCTGCAGCTCGTTGGCGCGGAACAGAAGCCCCGCCTCCTTTGCCACAGAACCGCCGGTCATGGAACCGCCGGGATTCATCACCTGTCCGTCCAGGGTCACAATTTTAAAGCGGCTCCGGTACTGCTTGGCCATGGCAACGGCGCTGTCCAGCTCCTCGGCGATCACGATCCGACCCAGCAGGTTTTCCACAATGTCCCGGTAGCGCTCCTCACACCGGACCAGCCGGGAGGCAATCCCCACAAATCCGCGGCACCGCTCCACACCGGGCTCCTGCAGCGTGCGGGGCGCAATCGCGCCCAGAGGCAAAAACGTGGCCCGACCGCCGCCGGTCCGTTTGAGGAAGGCGATGGCGGCCTTGGCGTCCGACTCGTCCCCTACCACAATCTGCTGCATTGCCGCTCCCAGGGCGATTTCTATGGCGGTGGTAAACCGGTCCTCCGTGTGAATCAGCCGGGAGACCGGCCCATGAATGTGCTGCAAGCCCCCCCGGCGGCTCTCCTGCATCACGCTGCGGACGGACTTCTGATAGCTTTCAAAATCCTGTTCCATCGCCCGGTATACCCGGGCTTTGGCGGAGGTGGCGTCCAACTGAGCCGTCTGGCGGCGCAGGTCCTCCTGCAGGCCGTCCCGGCGCTGCAGCCGGCCGGCGTAGCGCAGCTGGTAGCCGGAAATGGCATTGCCCAGGGTCTGGACCCGCTCTCTGCCGTCCTGCAGGGCGCTGCGGCAGGCATCCATGGCGCTCTGCGCCTGCTCCTGCCTCTGACGGCCCGCATCCAAATCCCCCTGCAAATCCCCAATCCGGGCCTCGGCCTGGCGGACCGACTCCTCCAGGGCCGCCAAATCCGCCTGACGTCCCGCGATGTCCGACTGAAGGGCAGATTGGCGGCTTCGCAGCTCCAGGAAGCGCTTGGTCATCCCCTCGGCATTGGCCGTCAGGCTCTGAATCCGGCTCTGGGTTTGGTCCAGGGCCTGGGTTTGGGTCTTCAAATCCTCGTCAATGGCTGCAATCCTCTGTCGGCTTCCGGCAATCTGCCGGGCAATGCCGGAGCTGCGCCCGTCCTGCTGGCTCAGCTCCTCCCGGATGCGCGCCGTATTTTCCTCGTTGTTGCGTATGCTCCCCTGAAGCAGGGCGAGGCGGCCGTCAAACTGCCGGTCTGCAGCCTCCAGCGCGGCCACCTGTCCCCGGATCTCCTCCAGGGAGGCATCCTGCTCCCGCAGCGTCCGGCTCAGCTCCTCCGTCTTCCGGTACAACGCGTCCAACGCGGTGTGCTCCTGCTCCAGCACAAAGGAAGACGAAGCGTAATCCTCCTCCGCTTTTTTCGCCGCAGCCGCAATCTGCGCCAGATTTTCCAGCCACACCGCAACCTCCAGGCCCCGGAGCTCGTCTTTGTACTCCAGGTACTTCCTCGCCTTCTCAGACTGCGCCTTCAGGGGCTCCAGCTGAATTTCCAGCTCGGATACCTTGTCTCCAATGCGAAGCAGGTTGTCCTCTGTGGTAAGGAGCCGTTTCTCCGTCTCCTCCTTGCGGTGCCGGTACTTGGAAATCCCCGCCGCCTCTTCAAAAACCTCCCGGCGGTCCGTGCTTTTGACCGCCAGGATTTCATCAATCCGGCCCTGGCTCACATTGGAATAGCCCTCCCGTCCGAGGCCGGTGTCCATAAACAGCTCGTGAATGTCCCGCAGGCGGGCCGACTGCTTGTTGATGTAAAATTCGCTGTCACCGGAGCGGTAATAGCGCCGGGTCACCATGACCTCCTGGGCGTCAAAGGGCAGCGCCCGGTCCGTGTTGTCCAGCGTCAGGGTCGCTTCGGCAAACCCCACCGGCGCGCGCTTCTGGGTGCCGCCGAAGATCACGTCCTCCATTTTGGCGCCCCGGAGCGTTTTGGTGCTCTGCTCGCCCATCACCCAGAGAATGGCGTCTGAGATATTGGACTTTCCGCTGCCGTTTGGACCGACAATGGCCGTGATATCACTTCCAAATTGAATCGTCGTCTTGTCAGGGAAGGACTTAAAGCCCTGAATTTCCAGTGATTTTAGATACACAGTGGAACCTCGCCGTCTCATTTTTCTAAGAATCAGTTCATTATACCAATTTCCCCATGCAATTGCAAGTGATTTTCCGCCTATTCTGCCGCCGTTCGGCGCCGGGGGCTGCATAAGCCGCCCTGTTTCCGGACCGCACCCTACAGCTGAAGCGCCGGAAAAAGGAAGCGGGCGGTATGCCGTCCCTTTGGGGTGCATACCGCCCGTTTCCCGCCTGCTCCGCCTCTCCTGTCCCCGCGTCCAACCCATGGCGGACCTGTCCCGGCTTTTTCTCCAGGCCCTGATCAAAACTTCTCCGGCAAGTGCAGCTGCTTCCAATCCGTGACCGGCGCACGGCAGGCGCCGTTTTCGCAAAGGTACCAAACCGTCCCCTGTTGGGGAACCGGGTACGACTCGGTAAAGGGCGCGCACTGCGCCAAAACCTTTTCATTTTCCGGCGACTTATACAAAATATCCAGGCCCAGAGCCGGGCGCGTCCGGCTGTAGGCCCGCAGCTCCTCCGGAACGGCCGGACCGGCGCAGATCAACTGCCTGCCGGGATACAGGGCCAACGCCAGCGCCAATTGGCCGAAGCAATGTCCGGCCGGGTGAAACTGCATGGCCCCGGCCAGAAAACGCAGCTGCCGGTCGGCGCCCCGCTGCCAACAGGACTCTCCCGTCAGTTTGGCCAGGCGAACCAGCACCATGGCCGCGACGGAGTTTCCCGAGGGCATGGCGCCGTCGTAGGTCTCCTTCAGGCGGGCAATCAGCGGCTCGGCATCCCGGGCCGTCTGGTAATACCCGCCGTGGACCGGGTCTTCAAAAAGCGCCTGCATCTGCTCCGCCCAAACAACGGCCTCTTGCAGGTACGCGGGCCGGTAGGTCGCGTCGTACAGCTCCAGCAACGCCAGCGCGTATCCGGCATAGTCCTCCAGCTGGCCCCCATGGGCCGCCTCGCCGTCCCGGTACCGGAGAAACAACCGGCCGCCCCTTTGCATGTGCGTTCGGATGAACCGCTGCGCCTTCCGGGCGGCCTCCAAATAGCGGCTCTCGGACAGCACGCGTCCCGCACGGGCCAAGGCCAGGATCATCCAGCTGTTCCAGGAGAGCAGAATTTTGTCGTCGGTATGCAGCCGCGCCCGCTGCCTGCGATAGGACCGGAGCCGTTGCAATCTGGGGTCGTCCCGGCTCCAGGGCTCCTCCTTCCGGCCAATTCGGTTTGGAACGCTTTTGCCGCCAAAGTTCCCGGCCTGCGAAATGCCGTACAGCTTGCAAAAGGCCGCTCCGTCCTGTCGGCCCAGCAAATCCAGGACCTCGCTCTGGGTAAACACATAGTATTTGCCCTCGACGCCGTCGCTGTCGGCATCCTGTCCGCAGTAAAATCCCCCCTCCGGGCCGGTCAATTCCTCTAAGACGTAGTCCGCCGTCCGGCGGGCCGTGTCCTCATAGCGCGCCCGGCGGGTCAGCTGATACGCCTCCAGATAAGCCAAAATCAGCAGGGCGTTATCATACAACATCTTTTCAAAATGCGGGATCAACCAGGATTCGTCGGTGGAGTACCGGGAGAATCCGCCGCCGATCTGGTCCTGAATGCCGCCCCGGGCCATGGCGTCCAGGGTGCTTTCGGCCATATCCAGCGCCTTTTGCTTTTGCTCCAGCCGGTAAAATTGCATCAGAAACAGCAGGTTGTGGGCTGTGGGAAATTTGGGACTGGTCCCAAATCCGCCCCATTTGGAATCAAAGCTGCGGCGCAGCCAGCGGTAGGCCTCCTGAAGCTGCTCCTTTTCCGGCGCTCCGCCTGCCTCCTGGGGCGGGTTGAGCGCCTCGGCCACCTTTCGGCCGGAGGCCAACAGCCGCTCCCGGTCTGTGCGCCAGAGCTGCAGCACCTGCTCCAGCAGCTCCATAAGGCCCCATTGCCCATACCGGCTCCTCTTGGGAAAGTAGGTCCCGGCAAAAAACGGCACCTGCTTGGCGTCCATGCACACCGTCAGGGGCCAGCCCCCCGAGCCGGTCATGGCCTGGCAGGCGGCCATATACACTGCGTCCACGTCCGGGCGCTCCTCCCGGTCCACCTTGATGCACACAAAGCCCGCATTCAAAAGCTCGGCGACCTCCGGGTCCTCAAAGGACTCATGGGCCATCACATGGCACCAGTGGCAGGTGGAATACCCAATGCTCACAAAAACCGGCCGGTCTTCCCTCTCCGCTCTCAAAAACGCTTCCGGGCACCACGGGTACCAGTCCACGGGATTATCTTTATGCTGGAGCAAATACGGGGACTTTTCCCTGTTTAATTTGTTCACTGCGGCACCTCCCCTTTGTCGTATGGTAGTTTGCCCTTCCGGCATCCGCTGCATTCCGACAAAAATTAGCAGATTTCCCACAAAACCGAGCGCCGCTTCTTTTACCCCCTTGCGGCTCATCCAAAAGCACGCGAGGAAGGCCGTGCTCTCCGTGGAAGGCGCGCAAATTTCCTTGTTTCCCACAACCGCAGGGAAGCTGCCAAAACGGCAGGGCCGCCTGTTCCGGTATTCCCTGCAGCCGGGCAGGGTCTGAGATCACCCGCTTTCCCCGGAGCCTTCTGTACAATTTCTCCCCACCGGCCTTTTCTTTTGTTGACGAATCCTCCCGATTCCAGTACAATAATCGGGAAAAAAGAAAAGGAGACTTGCACTGTGGATAAAAAAGCGCTGCGCGCCGAAATCCGGGAGCGGAAGGCGGCCATGACTCCGGCCCAAATCGAAGCCTGCAGCCGGGCGCTCACCCGGCAGGCCCTGGCCTGCCCCATGTTTCAAGCCGCCCCCTCGGTTTACGGATACCTCTCTTATAATCAGGAAGTCCGCACCCTTGCCCTTCTCCAGGCCGCCCTGGATGCGGGCAAGCGGGTGGCCGTACCCAAGGTCTTGGGAGATACCATGCGCTTTCTTTGGATCTCGGATCTCTCCGCTGTGGCGCCCGGCTACTGCGGCATTCCGGAGCCCCTGGCAGACGGGCCCGAGGCCGACGATCCCCATGCCCTGGTTCTGATGCCCGGCCTGGCTTTCGACCCGTCCGGGCGTCGGCTGGGCTACGGCGGCGGTTTTTACGACAGGTTTCTGGCCCGGGAGCCGGGGCACCCCACCTTGGCTCTGTGCTATGATTTCCAGCTCCTGCCCCATGTGGAAACGGCGCCCCACGACGTGCCGGTGGACCAGGTTCTATGGGCCGCCGTGCCGGAGGATTGCCGGTGAAATACGTCGTTTTGGCGCTCCTTCTGGCCGCCGTTTTGGGGCTCTGTTTTCTGGTGGACCGGGGGGCGGCACGCCTGCAAAGGTGGGCCCAGGGGCGGCCCGTCGTACGCCTCCCCCTTCGCTATCCCATCCTCAGCGCCTTGCTCCTGGGGGCGGTCATTCCCTGCGCCTGGTATGGAATCGCCGGCAAAGCCCCGATGTTTCTGGCCGGGGCCGTCCTTCTGGCGGGGATGTCCCTTTACGCCATTTCCACCTACCGCAAGACCGGCATTGACTACACGGAAGACGGCTTCACCTTCCGGGCAGGACGTCAGACCGCTCGTTTCCGTTACGCGCAAATTCTCGGGCAGCGGGTGTCCATCGCCCGCCGGAGCGTGTGTCTGGTTCTCTGCACAGAGGCCGGTAATGTGGTCCTCCAAAACAACATGCAGGGCTTTACCCGTTTTTTGGAGGCGGCCTACGCCGGATGGTGCCGGCAGAAAGGGTTGGATCCCCAGGGGCAAAGCTGGCACGATCCCGCCGACTACCGCTGGTTTCCCGATCAGCCCGACGATACCCCATAAGGAGGTTTTTATGCAACACGTTCCCCAAGGTGAAACCCGGGAGCTGGAACTGCTCCCCTTTGAAGACGCCCTCCGCCAGGCTCTGGAGCCTGCGCCGGACTATGACGTAACCCGTTGGCTTTATGTTCCCAAGGTCTATGGGGAATACCGGTATGTGTTGGGAACCCGGGGGAAGCATCCTCTCATCTGTATGGGCATCAACCCCTCCACCGCCATTCCGGACCGGCTGGACAACACCCTGAAGTCCGTGGAACGCATCGCCCTGGCAAACGGCTTCGACAGCTTCCTGATGTTCAACGTATATGCCCAGCGGGCCACCGATCCGGACGCCATGGAGCTGCGGTGCAACGAACGACTCCATCGGGAAAATCTGCGGGCTTTTCAATATCTGCTGTCCCTGCATCCCCAGCCCGCCGTCTGGGCCGCCTGGGGCGCCATCATTGAAAAGCGGGACTACCTGGCCGCCTGCCTGGCCGACCAAATTGCCTTGGGCCGGGCCGTCGGCGCCCGGTGGTTCACGGCGGGACCGATTTCCAAAAAAGGCCACCCCCACCACCCTCTGTACCTCCGTAAAGACGCCGCTCTGGATCCCTTCGACGTAGAAGCGTACTGTCAAAACATCCTTCGGGTTCCGGCAGGAGCGGGCTTGCGCTTATAGTGCAGAGCTCCTGCAGAAGCTGCGGCCCAAGAAGAGGTCCATCCTATTCATCCGACCACGGCACGGCCGCCTCCGGACCTCCTGCGCCGGGAAACCCACGGAAACGCAAAAACCGGAAATCTCTTTTTCAGGAGGAGATTCCCGGTTTTTTTCCTTTGCAGGTCGCTTTCCCCCGGTCCGGAGAGAGGCAAATGCCGCCCCGGCCCAGCCAAGGGCAGGTCCCTCCCTGCCCCCGGCGGCAGTGATAGCACCGCACCGCTCAACTGCGGCGGTGGCTCTCGCCCCGGCTGCCCGGAACCGAACTGTGAATGACCGGCGGTTTGGGGTCCTTCGCCTCCCAGGGGATCGTTTCCCGCTTCTCTTCGTCCTTCATGTTTTCTGCCTCCTTGGAAGAGTATCACTCTTAGGTTGCAGAAAACGGCGAAATTTATACAGGAAAATTTGAAGCTTCCGCCGGTTAAAAAGGCCGTCGCCTGTTCGTTTTCCGCCGGGAGGCCGTATAGAATCTCCCAAATTGTTCCATACTACCTGGTAGAACGCCGCCGGTGGAGCGGCCTTTGGAGGTGCAAAGCGATGAAGGTAAAGGATGTTATGACGCCCCGGGTGATCCGCGTGGGTCCCGAGGAGCCGGCCGCCGTAGCCGCCAGAATGCTGGCGCGGTACAACGTCGGCGCGCTGCCTGTGTGTGACGAAAACGGCAAAATCTGCGGGATGATCACCGACCGGGACATCGTGCTGCGATGCGTGGCAGCAGACCGGAATCCGGAAAAGGTTCCGGTGAAGCACATCATGACCGGCCGTGTGGTCACCGTCGGCGCAGACATGAGTCTGGCCGCAGCCGCTGAGAAAATGGCGCGGGAACAGGTCCGGCGGCTTCCGGTGGAAGAGCGGGGCCGACTCTGCGGCATGGTAACATTGGGAGATTTGGCCAACGCGCCGGAGTACGCCATGGAAGCCGCCGAAGCATTCGGTCAGATTTGCTCCGGCATCAGCAACCGCTGACCCCCTCGCCCATCTCGGAAAAAGGGCTTGCATACGCCCCCATCATCTAGTATACTGTGTGTCGCCGGAAACGGTATCCCGTATCAAGAGGTGTGCGCAATGGTATACGAACTGATTCAGCAGCTCCTGTCCGATTCTCTCGTCTGTGACCCGGAGCAGATCTCCATGCAGTCCGATTTGCGGTCGGAGCTGGAGTTAAGCGACGGGGACTTGGCCGATATCCTCCAGGCAGCTGCCGACGAGCTCTCCATTCCCTGGCGCCGTCAGGATCTGGAAGAGCTCAATACCGTCAGCGACCTGGTTTCCTATGTGGAAAACCGGGTCTGAAACAACACGGCGCCGGGCCGTCCGTCAAAGGAGGAAACTTCGCCTCTTCCTTTTGACAGACGTCCCGGCGCACACCTGTGTCTCTTTTTCAAGCATCTTTTCAGTATGGGAGGATGCTTGTTTGTTTTTTATAGTCCTTATGACCTGAACTCGAACCCGGTATGGGGACGGTCCGGCCGGTTCAGCGGGAGCCGTTTGAAAAACGCATCATAACAGTGGCAAACTGCGCCCGGAGCGCCGTGCCTCTGGGAGACAGCCGGGTGTCGGAAACCCCTTGAAGCAATCCGGTCCCTACGGCCCAGGTCATAGCCTCCCGTGCCCAGCGGCTGATGCTGTCGGCGTCGGCAAACTGGGAAAGGTCCGCTTCGGCTTCCGTACGCAGACCGGTATAGTCCGCATAGCGATACAGGAAAGTCGCCATTTGCTCTCTGGTTGCAACATGATGGGGCGCAAATTCCGTCTCGCTGACTCCTTCCACAATGCCGTAGTGCGCTGCCCACAGCACTGCCTTGGTATAGTAAAAATCCGTGCCGATATCCGTAAAGGGATTTTCAAAGTCTGCTACCTCCGGTTCCCCTGCCAGCCGGTACAAAATCGTCACCAGCTGACCCCGGGTCAAAACGCCGTCGGGCCGGAAGAGGGTCTCAGACACGCCCACCATCAGCCCGGTATTCAGCGCATAGTCCACCCCCTCATGGTACCATCTGTCGGGGTTCAAGTCCGTAAAGGACCGGCAGGGACAATCCTCGCCTCCGTCGCAGGGACCTGTTGCGGGGACCGGCTCAACCCGGACTGCGCCGCACCGCGTACAGGTATAGGTAATTTCCCCATCCTGGGTTTGGGTGGGCTCCTTCGTGACGACGCCGTCATCCCAGACATGTTCGCCGGAGGCCGGAATCCGCTCCACCTTCGTCTCGTGGCAGACGGTACAGGTATACGTCATCTCGCCATCGTCGACGCAGGTAGGCGCCCGCGTCACGCTGCCCTCGTCCCAGCTGTGCCGGCCGGTAGCGGGTATTTCCTCCGTCTTCGTTTCGCCGCACAGGATGCAGGTATAAATCCATTGACCTGCCTCTGTGCAGGTGGGCTCTTTGCCGCTCACGCCTTCGTCCCAAAGATGGTCTTCATAGATGGTCAAATCCAGCGTTGCGGTGGGAACATGGTACGGGACGCCCGACTGGCCGTCCTGATTTTGATACATCTGCTGGTTTTCTCCAAAATCACAGGTCAGGGTAAACTCCGTATCTTCCATCGTCAGAGGCTCCTGGGAGAAGGAAACATAGGCTGTCACATCCCGGTTCCGTCCGTTGGCATATTGCGCCGTCACCTGAAGCCCGGATGCATCCAAAGTCTGTCCCACCTCGTATTCCATGGTCTCCGGCTCCGCCTCCACCTTCAGCTCCGTGATGACGCTGCTGAGGCACATGAGATAACCGGAATCGTTTTTGAAATAGAGATTGCCGTAGTCATCGGCAATGGGACTGCAAATGGCGTACTGAGCCTGGGCGCCGTGGGGTGTGAATAACACATACGCCGTCTCAACCGTCCGGCTCTCCCCGCTGGAAACATAGGTCTCTGTGGTCATGTACGCCGGATCCGGCGCGGTCTGTCCTGCCCGGTCCCGAATCACCCGGATTTTGCCGGGGGTGTAATTGTCGATAAAATATACGTATACATAGCCCGTTTCTTCCTCATAGGCCGTGGTGAGCAAGCCGCTGGTCTGGGGATAGCCCTGCGTGGGAACGGAATAGGCCACCTGCCAGGCTGAAAGGTCAATGACGGAGATATTATGGCCGGAGTAAGCGCCGAACTGCGAAGTCCCTGATACGCCGACATAGGCCCGCCCTTTATAGATCACCGGGGTCGAGGTGCTCATGGGCGGCGTGGCGTCATTTTCCGAGCCGTTGCTCAAATGCAGCCGCTTGAGGGAGCCGGTACGGAACCTTCCGTCGGGGTCCACCTGGATCCGGTAAAAGTCGCCGCCCTTGGAGGTGAAATAGTAAGCGTCGGTCTCCCGGTCATAGCACACGGTACTCCGCAGGTCGCCTACACCGGAGACCGTCAGGCAATCCAGCACCTGTCCGGTACGGGGGTCCAAAGACACAACATCGCCGTGGCCTTTCGTATAGCCGCCGTCCCCATCGTCCGTGGTCACCAGCAGGAAATCTTCCGATACATAGGCGCCCGCCCAGTAAAAGCCCTTGTCCGTGTACGTCCAGGAGGCCTGCTTCGCCTCCTGATCCTGGGTGGGATCTTCATCGGTAACCGAGATACAGACAAAGTTCGCCTGCTTGACCTCCGAGTTCCAGAAGCCGGTGTAAAGATAGCCGTCTTGATAGGTAATGGGGCAGTTGGGCTGGCCGCCCAGAGGGGCCGTGTAGAGCCAGAGGGAATCCAGCGTCTCAGCATCAAAGGCCTGCACGGAGCCGTTGGACAGGCCCACAAAAATCATACCCTCTCCATAGGCCGGAGGTGTGATGGAAAAGCTGGAGGCGTGGTCCATCTCCTTGGACAAAAGCACCTCTCCGGTGTTTCGGTCCACCTTCATCACAGAGGTATTGGCGTAGGTGTACAGGACGTCTCCCACCAAGATGGGGGAGCCCACGCCGCCGCCGGACATGCCCTCGCCGATGCGATTGGCCCAGGTGAGAACCGTCTTTTCCGCCGTAACGGGAACCGGCACATCGGTGACCGCATTGTTGTCCGCATTTCCCCGGAAGCTGATCCAATCCCCTTCCTGTGCGATGTCCTGGCGCACAGAATCCGGCGCCTTGTCTAGAGAAACCGAGATGATCTTTTGCTCCTCTCCAGCGGCAAAGCTTGCCGTCCGGGCGACATACCCATAGGCCGTAACGGTATAGGTGTAGCTTCCGTTGGTATTCAGCACATACATCCCGTCGCTGTCCGGCCAGATGCGGTTGCCTGTCAAATCATCCTTCAGGAACACCACGGCGTCGGCCGGGGACACCTGGAACTCGGTTTCCACGGCGGGAAGCTTCTCCAGGCGGATGGTATAGGTCTGAGAGACGGCGCCCTCCCGGGAAACCGTAATGGAAATCACTTCCGACAGCTCGGCGGTGTCCAGCGGCAGGGTGACCTGCTGAAACTCCTCCACGGGAAGCGTCGTGTAGTCTAAAATCTGCTGATGCGCGCCGCAGGAGACCGTAACCAGAACGGCTTCGTCGTGTCCTCCGTTGCTGAAGTAGAGCTGGATGCCCAACGTCACGGAGCTCTGCATCTGCCCTACAGCAGCTTGATAGCCCAATACCTCTTTATTAAATTGCGCGGCCTCCGACTCGTTGTCCTGCTTGAGCACCAGGCTCTGCCCCTGTGTGGAAAGCTCCAGCGCATTCAACTGCATCAACCGTTGGGCTGTGAGGTAGTAATCCTGATAATAGGTCACGCCGTCGCGTTCCCGGCTGATTTCCAGACGCATTTCGTTGCCCTCGCCGGAGGTCCCCAGGAAGGTAGAGACAATCTGGTACACCCCACTTTGGGGGTGCGTGGTTCTCTGTCCGTACGCGTCGTTCCAATAGCGATAATCCGGGAAATAGCCGGTCATCTCGCAGTCTCCGGCAGAATCCGACAAGGTGGGGGTGATTCCAAAGGAGGTGCTGCCGGAGCCCACCTGATACGTATAGGCATGGCAATCCGGAGAAAATTCCCGGTCCGACCGGTAAGAAATCTGGCGGGTCGGCCCCACATGAAGGCCCGAAAGCCAGTCCTCCGTCTCCGGCGTGGGGACGTTCACGGTCAGGCCTGAGGAAGCGGTGAAGGAAGCCGTCGTGTGGTACCAGGTATTTTTCCCCGACACATACGTGTAAGACTCACCGGGGATCAACGGAAACACCAGCTCATATTCGTTCCGGCTCCGGGGCGCAATCACCGCCCCCGCCTCATTGATCACCTCTACTTCCACTCCGGCGTCGTGGGTCAGGGTCACATCTACAGCTTCGGCTTTCGTCACCTGTAACGTATACACGGTCTTCTGTCCATTGCTATGGGACACTTCCACCGGGATTTCCCCGCCGTCCGCCACAGGGACCTCCACCGCTTCTCCCATCTCACCGTTCACGGTCACAACGGCATCTGCGCACAGAGCCGCCGGCATCACCGTCAGGACGTCGGAGGTAGTTGTTACATCGTATGCCGTCACAGCCGGATCAAAATTGAGCGGAAGCCGGGTACCGTCGCCGATTACCGCCAAGTCGGACAAGGTCGGGACTCGAACCAGCTCCATAGAAAACAGCTGATACTGTGTAAAATCCCCGTCCGCCATTCTGGCCTCCAGAGCCAGGCTCGCGCCCTCCATGCTGTCCGGCGTCAGAATCCTCGCCAAAACGGTCTGCTTACTGAGCCAAGTCCGGCGATAGGCGTTTTCAACCCCCGACAAATAAACGCCGCAGGCCTTGGTATCCACCCCTTCTCCAGGAACGATATAGGGGTAAAGGTTCCCCACGGAATAGTCCGGAACATAGTAAGTATTCCCCCGGCGCTCCAGCGGCGCCCAGCTGTCTCCGCTGTCCAAGCCCAAATCCACATCCGCTATCCACGTCCCGCTGGGCAAGGTGGCCGTGAGGGTTTGCGCGCCCGTCACCGTCACAGAGCCCCGGACATGGCTGACGGCGCCGTCAGAAATGTCAAAGGTGTAGTTTCCGGGAATCAAGTTGATTTCCGTCGCCTGCTCCACCGCAACCGTATTTCCAAACTCCCCGGTAAAAACTGCATTCACCGCACGGTTTTGCTCCTGCCCTTGGGCGACGGCTAGGGTAACCGGTACCGTCTCCCCTTTCAAGTAGGCTGCATAATCATCCATGGCTTTCTGGAGCTCCGCTGCCAGAGATTCCGCCTGACCGGCAGTCGCATCGTAAAGCGCCTGCAGGGCGGCCGCATAGGCCTTTTGCGCCGCCTCATAGCCCTGAACGCCGTCGGTACCGGCGTTGTATGCAGCCATGGTGGACAGCAGCATCAGGTATTGGGGCGAATATTGCTCCGGCTTCGTCGTGAAGCAGACCACCGTCACCGTATCCGCCTGCACATCCAGATCATAGCCTCCCTCGTCGTAAAAAAGAGAGTAGTTGTCCTCCACCCCGTCAATGGCAAAGACAAATCCGGTATCAATCCCTTCAAAGCTGTGCCCGGAATTTTTCAGGGCCGTGCGGACGGTATCTCCCGGACCATAGGAAACGGTTTCCGGCTCGACGAGCACCTGCTCCTGCGTCACCACAGCCAGAACAAACTGTCCTGCCTGAGCCGCGCCTGCCGTCGGCAGGCAGACGAGCACCATGACCACCGCCAGCAGACCGGCCAAGACTCTGGTAAATTTGCTTCGTTTCATAATTGCTCCTCCTTTATAAAATGATACACTGAATCCACCTTCCCCGGATTTGTCGGTACCAGGGCATTTTCCTTTTCCAGCCGCTGAGAACTGCCTGCATGGCATCCAACGCCTGTTTTCGGCTCTCTTCCGTCACCACGTGATTGCTGAACCGCAGCTCTGCGGCCAACGCCAGCACGGCCTGCACGTTTTCTTCTCTCACCGGAGCCAGGAGGGCGGCAATCTCCGCGCCTCTGTGGGTCAGGGGCACATTTCGCCGGGAAAGCCCCGCGTCGGTCAAAAGCTCCCCGGTGTAAACGAGGCAATCCAAGCTGGCGGCCCGAATCTCGCCGGTGGAAAATGCAGCCACGCGCCGCCGCAACCTTCGGCGAAGAAGAACGGTTCGCAGAACCAAAAGCAGCAGCGCCAGGGCCGGTAGAATCCAAAGGGGCCAAAGCGTCCACCCATCCGCGTCGGTTCGGGTCTCCTCCCGCCCCTCCTGCTGGATTTGAATTTCCTGCTGGGTTTGGGCGAGCGGTTGACCGACCTGCGACATCTGGTCCGTCTCCTGGCTACCGCCGCCGGGAGGCATGGCATAGACCACCTCGTTTTTATGATTCGGCGTCGTATCAAAGGGAATCCATCCCACTCCGTCCAGATAGATTTCCGCCCAGGCATGGCTGTCGCTCTGGGTCAATACCAGCGTCTGGCCAGGCTCCGCCTCCTCAATCTTACTGCCGGAGAGCAGATAGCCTTCCACATACCGGGCCGGGATGCCGCAGCAGCGCATCAACAACGTAGCCAAGGTGGCATACTGCACACTGTAGCCCCGGGGATTGACCGTCAAAAGATACTCTAAAAAGGGCTTCCCTCCCGTGGACATGACGGCAGCTTCGTCGTAGGTCAGGCAAGCATCCAACAGGGACTGCACCTCCCGCCGGGCCTGCGTCGTGGTCATAGCCTCGGAAGGCAAGGTAAATTGCTGGGAAAGCAGGCGGTAGGTTTCCTCCGGGACGGCTAGAAATTCCTCGTAAACCCAATCCCGATAAACCGCTTCGCCGTCGGTGTAGGCCCCGCCGCTGTTCCCGGCAGCCAATTCCGCCTGCATGAGATAGCTGTCCCCCACACAATACACTGCGCCGGACAGGGCTTCACCGGGAGAATAGCCCTCCCCCAGCAGCGCCCTTGCATCGGTCTGGAGGGTGTCGGCTCCATAGGGTACATACGCCTCCGCCTTGCAGGCATTCAAAACCTGAAGAGAAAAGGCGGTCTGTTCCTGCGTACCCAGCCAGCGGGCTGCTGCGCCCATTTGCGCGGCGGGGCTAAAACAGTCTCGCTGCAAAACATAGAATTGTCCGGCTCGTTCCGCCAGGGTCTCCGGATCCGTCCGCTTCCAGCCCTGCTCCGTATACGTGCCGCCCACAAAGCCCCGGATATAAAGCGGACTCCACGCATCCATGGTGATCTCCAGCGCCGGCTCCTGACCGGGAGAGAAAGGGCCCAAGTGCTCCAGACGGCCCTCCGGCATGGGATTGGGCGCCGCTTCATACCGCAGAGCATGGATACGGGCAGACAGCGCGTCTCCAGCGCCCTCCCAGGCCAGAGCCGGGCCCACCCATATCCATATCCCGCCCAAAACGCCAAGCAGAAGGGCGGCCGCCGCCAGGGGCTTCCCCGCGCCTGCGCTCAGGCGCACCACCAGCAAAAGCATCCCGGCCAAATACAAGCCCAGCCAAAAACCGGCCTGCAAATCCACCAGCAGATATACAAGGAGAACCCCCAGGCCCCACAAAAGATGCGCAGCGCCGCGGAGGCACCGGACGGATACCCCGGTCAGTCCGCCTAAGGTCAAAGCCAGCAGTCCTTTGGTCAAAGGATGGATTCCGCCGGTCTCATAGGGGAAATAATAATATCCGGTCTTTTGGGTCAGCAGCGTATTTACGCCGTCAGCCAGCGCAGCAAGGCCGTCGGTCAGAGGTTCTCTCGCCGCGACACAGACCACAAGCGCCGCCAGGCACAGCGCCATAAGCAGCCACCGCTGCCAACCGCGCTGCCACGACGGCAGCAGCACAACCGCCACGGCCCAAAGCCCCAAAATAGACCAAGCCGGGGTCAGGTTCCACAGCACCTGCGCCATGCCCCACAGACCCAGAAACAGGAGCGCCGCCGGCAGCAGCAGGGACACTCTCTGAGAAAACGTCTCCGCCTTTTGCCGCCGCCCGGTCAAACCCATGGTGATCTTCTTCGGTTTCAACAGGCTCTCAACTCCAACTCAAATTTCCCAGGGCTTCCGCCGCCGTCTCCGGCGTAAAGCCGTCCTGCCCCAAAATCAAAGCTTTGCAGAAGGGAGATCGGCAAAATGCACCGGCCGGCTCCCGGGCCCCCAGATAAAGAACCCGCCCGGCATCCGGCACACCGCAGGTGCGCAGGTACAGCTCGCTTCCGCTCATACCGGCAGTGGTTCGGGAGCGGAGCAGCGCCGCCACCGCTTCGGGAAAATTCTCCTGCGTCACGTCATGGCTTACCATGCTCTCCCCATTCCAGCAAAGGCGAAAAGAAAGCCCCTGACCGCACAGAGCCTGGCTGATGGACACGGCCGCCTCCATGAGAAGATCCGCATACTCAGGTCCAATATTACCCCAGGTTCTGTCCACCATCACCAAAACAGATCGGTCCTCCGGACAAGCCGGTTCCCGCACCAGAAGCTTTTCCCGTTTGGAGGTCAGCTTCCAGTGAATCTGGCCCAGGCTATCTCCCGGCACATAATCCCGAATTTGATAGACCTCTGTTCGATCCTGTCCCCGCCTGTCCTGGGCGTACTCCCGGCAATCCTCCGGATCGGCCGGAGCGGACTCCAAGGTGATCTCCACCGGAAACGTATGCGGCATAACCAAAACTCGTTTCATGACGGAAACCGAAAGGGGGACGGGCAGCAGCCCCCACAGGTCCCAAAGCCGGCCCCGCTCCAAACGGCATTCCAGACAGCCGCACCAGGGGCATTCCAAAATCATATCCTGTTCACCGGTAAACAGGACCCTTTTTTGGATCCGCTCTCCCGTCACGGTATTCTCTATAACCAAACGGACGCTCACCGGCCCCGTCGGCATCCAGCCGCCGGTACGGCGGAGCTCCAGGGACACTCTGGTTCCCTTTTCCGTGACAGACGGCGCCTCCACCGAAAGAAGCACCCCGCTCCTTACCGCCCACAGCACGCACCAGGATAATACCGGCAAAATCACACAGCAGCCAAGTCCGGCGGAAAACGCCTTTCCAGGGGCCAGCATGCAGCCCAAGGCACAGCCTGCCGTCAGGCACAACCAAACCAGCCGTCTCATTTGCGCCGCTCCGACAGCCGGGGAACCGGAACGGAAGCCAGAATTTCCCCTAAAATATCCTCTGCCGTTCTGTCGTTCAGCCGGGCCTTTGAGGAGAGCATCAGCCGGTGCGCCAGCACAAATTCCGCCACAGCTTGAACGTCCTCCGGCAGAACATAATCCCTTCCAGCTGTAAATGCCCTTGCCTTGGCCGTGCGACACAGGGCCATGGCGCCTCTGGGGCTGACGCCCAATTGCACCATGGGATGCTCTCGGGTGGCTTCCGCCAAGGCCGCGATGTAGTCATAAATGGGATCGGAAACATAGGTTTTCTCCGCAGCCTCCACAACCGCAACCAGAGTCTCCCTGGTCAGGACCGGTTCTACTGTGGACAAGGGGTCGCTCTCGTGACGGTCCTTTAAAATATTGACTTGGCTCTTCCGGTCCGGATACCCCATGGACAGCCTCATGAGAAACCGGTCCAGCTGAGAATTGGGCAAATTCTGCGTTCCGGCAGAGCCCACCGGGTTCTGAGTCGCCAGCACCACAAAGGGGGTGGGGAGCGGATGCGTCACCCCGTCTACCGTCACCCGGCCCTCCTCCATAGCCTCCAACAGCGCAGACTGGGTCTTTGGGCTGGTACGGTTGATTTCGTCGGCCAGCAGCAGGTTGGTCATGACCGCGCCCGGCTGATACTGCAGGTTGCCTTGATAAAACGCAGAAAAACCGATGATATCGGAAGGCATGGTATCCGGCGTGAACTGGACCCGCTTGACCTCCAAGCCCAACACCCTGGCAAACGCCAAAGCCATGGTGGTCTTACCCACGCCGGGTACGTCCTCCAGAAGCACATGTCCCCGAGCCAGAATGGCCATCCAAATGCGTGCAATGACCTCATCCTTTCCGACAATGACCTTTTTCACTTCCTGAATCAGTCTTTTTGTTGTTTCGTCCATATACCTTCCCTTTCCATACCCATAAAATTACGAGCCCAACCCCCAATACAGCCACGGCTGCCACGATGCCGTAGGGGAATCTCGTCTGCTTCGGCTCATACGCCTGAAGCGGCGTATCTGTAAAATCATACAGTCTCCCCGCTCCTTCCTCCAGACGCCCCAGGGCGCACAGGGCCAGCCCGGCCTGTTCCGTGGCCAAAAGGTTCGCCTCGTCTCCCAGGATATGGCAAAAGGCGCCGGTGTCCGTCTGATAGAGCAGCAGCCCATCCAGGGCGCTGCCGCCTGCTTTGACAAAGCGATCATCCGTCCTTGGATCGACGCCCAAGGCGCACAGCGCCATAACCACCTGAGCGCAGCTCTCCGCACTGGCTGTTCCATAGGAGATAAAATCTCCTTGCGCCGTCTGCTCAGCAGACAGATAAGCCAAGGCCTGCTCCACCTCCGAAGCGTAGCGCTCCTGATACGGCGCCAACGCCTGAAGCGCCATGGCGGTGATGTCCACATCCGAGGCTCCGGCAACCAGGCCGAAGCCTCCATCCGGCTCCTGGGCCGCCAGGATGGCGTCGAGGATCTCCTGTCTCGTGTAACCGGCATTCTCCGGAACAGAATAGGCGCCTGCATCCAGGGTAATCAGGGCAAAGATCCACCCGTTGAGGCCCTGGGTGCCCAAGCTCTCCGTGGTATCCCAGGCGTATGTCCCGTCCGCAATGAGATCTATGGCCTGCCCCTGCGCGTCTGTGCCGAAGCAGGTGGGATCTGCGCCCAGCGCCATCACCGTCAGCGCCGTTCTATGCCAGGCGGTGGCCTGAACTGCGTCCAGGCCGCCGGTCTGCTCATACCGCCGGGATACCTCCTTCCACAGCTTCTCCAGGTAAGCCTCCGCTCCCCCAGTCTCACCGGACCGTCCCGCCAGAATTGCCACCCAGTCCGACAGAGAATCTCCCGGCGTGAGCGCATTGGATTGCAAAAGCCCATCCGGAGCGGCGTCCAGAAGCTCCGCCAAAGCCGTCCACTCCAGGCCGGAAGCCCGGATGCGGATACACAGCGGCAATGCCAATAGAAAGACCAGGAAAATGCTAAGGACTTTTCGTCTCACGTTTTTTCCTCCTAAAACCCTGCATGTTCACCGGCGAACCGGTGGGCGGCAGCGTTTCCCGCTTGGTTTCGCCACACCGGCTGCACGCGTAATCCACCCAACCTTCCTGTCCCTCTGCGGGCTCTTGACGGCCCGTCTCCACAAAGTTGTGACCCAGAGGCTCCAAAGCAGTCTGAGCGGTCTCATCGCAGCGGCTGCAGCTGCTGATCACATAGCCCGCCTCCGTGCAGGTGGGCTCCCGGCGGTCGGTTTCCCTCCAATCGTGGCCGAGCGCTTCCAGATCAGACCGGACGCTCTCATGGCAACGGCTGCAGCTGCTGATTACATAGCCCGCCTCCGTGCAGGTGGGCTCCCGGCGGTCGGTTTCCGTCAAATCATGACCGAGCGCTTCCAGATCAGACTGGATGCTCTCATGGCAGCGGCTGCAGCTGCTGATCACATAGCCTGCCTCCGTGCAGGTGGGTTCCCGGCGGTCGGTTTCCGTCAGGTCATGACCGAGCGCCTCCAGGACGGTTTGCACGGTTTCCCCACAGCGGCTGCACACACCGGTCTCAGAGCCGGGCTCCGTACAGGTGGGCTCCTGACGGGTCACCTGGGCGAGGTCATGGCCCAAGGGCTCCAACGGAACCTCATTCCGGACATCTCCACAGACGGAGCAGGTCTGCGCCATTGTTCCGGCTTGGGTACAGGTCGGCTCTAAAAGAACGGTTTCCTCTCCCCAGCGATGCTCATCCAGATACGTTCCGTTGATCCACTTGCCGCAATAGGTAGGCAGCTTTCCATAGCTTCCGCCGCTGGAATTGTAGCCGCCGATATCCTTCCCATAGGCCAAGGTAAAGCGGAGATACAAGGTGTCTCCGTCGCTCAGGTAATAATCCGAAAGGCTTTTGCCGGCATAGAGCACGCCGTTCACCGAGTACATCCACCCGGAGCCCTGGGTATAATCAAATTCACCCAGAGAATTCGCGCTGGATTGTCCGGTCAGGCCGATTTCATCGGCCAAAATTTTGGCCCACAGATTCTCCGGAATTTTCCCGTAGTCCATCATACCGCCCCGGGAAATCCGCTGCAGATAAAAGCCGTCGTCCGGCGTCCGGGCATACTGCACCTCATAGCCAAACTCCTCCAGCATGGCCAGGACGGCGTAAGAGGCCGGTTCATTTTGCTTAATCTGATAGGCATACGCACCGCCCAGGGTGTCCGGATCCAGACCTACCGTGGTGGCATCCAGCAAAATGTAGGCCGTACCAACGACGCCTCCCGTATCGACAAAGGAATAGGTCACCTCATACCGCAGGAAGGTGGAATTTCCCCGGTCATCCCAGGCCAAAACCGTGATGACGTGGATCTCGGTATCTCCCTGCACCGGGTCCTCAAAATACAGCTGGTACTCGTATACATCGCTGCCGGTCGGCGCCGTCACAGGCTCCCCATCCAGGGTCACAACAATATTGTCCGAATAGATGATCTCTCCTTCATCCGTACGGGCCCGAACCAGGAGCGTAAAGTTCCGGTTGGTCATCTCCCCGGAAAAGCCGTCGAGATTGGTGGTGACCACAGGGGGATGCTCTCCCACCTCCGGATTGTCTGCATCGGCCTTTCGGGCGGTGTAAAAAATAACACAGGTTGTTTCCTGCAGGGTTTTATTTCCCTGTTTCAGGTAGAGCGTAATGTAGTTATTCTCCTGCCGGGCCAGCTCCGCCTGATAATTCCGCCCCGTTGCCGAAAGGTAGGAGCCGTTTGCAGGAGTCCGGCTGTTGCGGAGCTTCACCCGCAGGTACATGTCCGCCCGACCGTTTGCAATATAGGCGTAGAAGGGCAGAACATCCTCTTCCAGCTGGTCATAGGTCAAGACGCAGTCCATCAAATCCGTGACGATTTTCGGCTGGGTGTCATCCTCCGGGCCTTCCCCCTCTCCGGGGCCTTCCCCTGGATCGCCGCCCGGCTGATCGCCCCCAGGGCCGCCGGGCTCCGGATCGTCCCCTTCTTCCCCGCCGGAGGGGCTGGGCTCCGTAGGCGTCCCGGGAGACTGCGTCTCATCCGGAGGCGCAGATTCTCCCGGAAGCTTCGTCTCCTCAGGGGGCCGGGCGTCTTCCGGCGGCGCGGTCACCTCCGGCGGCGCAGTTTCCTCCGGCAGTTCCGTCTCCTCCGGAGGCCCCGTCTCTTCCGGGGGTTCCGTTTCCTCCGGAGGCTCCGTTTCTTCCGGGGGCTCCGTCTCCTCCGGAGGCTCCGTCTCTTCCGGCGGTTCCGTCTCCTCCCGGGGGGAATCGGATTCCACGCCGCCGCTCTGGGAGGAGGAAAGCACCTCGGCCGAAATTTGCGGCTGCTCGTGGGGAATCAGATCCCCGGGCTCCACCTGACGGAAGCTGCCGGTCATAAGCACCAGGTTGAGCAAAATTCCTAAAATCAGGACCGCCGTCGCCCCTTTTGTTACGGTTTGCTTCCAGCGCACACAACATCCCCCCGCTCAGTTAATCCCGTATTTCTCCTGGACTCTGCCCAGAATTTGTCCCATCGGCTTTCGCAAAAGCAGCAGAAAAATTACATTGGACACCGCATAAATCGCCATATATCCCAGTGAGGTAGCCACCGCCGCAGCGTAACGGGCCAACTGGAATGTGCCGTCCACCCAAAGCGCCGACCATACGTCCATGATCAGAGAAAAGGCCACCCCGGCAAAGGCGCCGTAAACTGCCAGAAATATCGCGCTGGATTTCAGCAGGTTGCGAAGAAGTCCGGCGAAGAAGCCCAACAGGCCCCAGGTGAACATTTGAAAGGGGGTCCACGGCCCCTGTCCGAAATAGAAGTTGGACAACAGCGCCGTCAGCGCTCCGGTGAGAAATCCCGCCTCCCCGCCAAAGTACATCGCCGTCAGAACCACCATGGCGGTCACCGGTTTAAAGCCCGGCAGCGCTGCGAAGAGGAGCCGCCCCGCCACGGACAGCGCCGTCATCACGGCAATCAAAATCAATTTGGAATTCCCGGTCTGCTTCCGCTCAAAGGACAGCAAAAACGGAACGCAGGCCAGCACCGCCACAGCCAGGCTGATCCAGGCATATTGCTTATCCTGAAAAACCGTGGCGCCCAAAATCAGCACCCCCGGAATCGCCAACACAATGAGCCCCGCCGCAAGATACTTCTTCATCCCAGCTCTCCTTTGCACAGAGCTACCACGTCCCGGCACAAAACCGCATTGGGAAATAAGGTCCGGGAAATTCGGCTGGCAGCTGTGGTATAGAAGTTATTCGCCGCAAAAAAACGATTGGGTTCCCCCTGGGAAATGATCTGACCGTCAAAAAACAAGGCGCAACGGTCGGAGACCTCTGCGGCAAACTCCACGTCGTGGGTCACCAGCAGGATGGTCTTTCCCTGGTCCTTCAGCTCCAAAAGAAGCTTCGCAAATTGGGATTTATAGAAAGCATCCAGGCCCTTTGTGGGCTCATCCAGCAGAAGCAGCTCCGGCTCCGTACACAGAAGCTTGCACAGAGCGCATTTCTGCTGTTCCCCGCCGCTTAAATCATAGGGATGCCGGTCCAGAAAATCCCCAATGCCCAGCCGGAGGACCAGCGCTTCCATTCGCCCGGCCCAATCGCTCCGGGGCACATCCATCGCCTGCAGCATTTCCTCCAAATCCTCCCCCACGGTGGGCTTCAGAAAAACCGTCTTCGGGTTTTGAGGAAGCAGCGCCAAACGGCGCCGGTACAAGGACGGCCCTCGATAGTCGGAAATCTTTCGTCCGGACACCAAAACCTTTCCCCGGTAGGGACGGTCCAGACCGGCCAATACGCCTAAGGTCGTCGTCTTTCCCGTCCCGTTTCCGCCCAAAATGCTGAAAATTTCTCCTCTGCGGACAGACAAGGACATGTCCCGCAGCACGTCGGCCGACTGCCTTTCATATCGAAACCAGACATGCTCGGCCTCCAGAACCGGAGGCCCCGGTTCTCTTTCCGCCGGCTGAACCTGCGCCCCTTTGCGGCAGCGATAGCCCGCCTCCAGAAACTCTCTGCCCTCTCTGACCGTCAGCGGACACGGCGGCGGCGCGCCTAAGCCGCTCCAGATCCGGCAGGCGCTGGGAAGGCCCTGCTCCAAAGGATGCCCCTTCAACGCCGCCGCTGCAGCGCGGGGAGGCGCGACATAAAGGAGCTTTCCCCCGTCCATGACAATCACCTGGTCGGCAATGGGAAACACCTCCTCCAGCCGGTGCTCCGCCAGCACAATGGTAAGCCCCAGCTCCCGGTTCAATCTTTGCAGCGTGGCGATGAAGTCCGCCGCCGCGATGGGGTCCAGCTGGCCCGTGGGCTCATCCAGCAGCAGGAGCTTCGGCTGCATGGCCATCACGGCCGCCAGGTTCAGAAGCTGCTTCTGTCCCCCGGACAGCGCATCGGTGTCCCGGTGATACCAATCCTGAATGCCGAAATAGCTGGCCATTTCGCCTACCCGGCGGCGGATATCCAGCTGCTCCACCCCTAAATTTTCCAGGCCGAAGGCCAACTCGTGCCATACCTTGTCGGTTACAATTTGCTCTTCCGGGTTCTGGGCCACAAATCCAATTTCTCCGGCGCTGATCCGCGGTTCCAGCGCCTCCAGCGCCGCGCCGCAGTAGAAAATCGCGCCGCTTTTCTCTCCGTATGGGGCCAGCTCCCGTTTGATCAGCCGCAAAAGTGTGGATTTTCCGCAGCCGGACCGGCCGCACAGCAGGGAAAAGCTGCCCCGCTCCAAAGACAGGGACACCTCGTCCAGGGCCTTTTGCGTAGCCTTGGGATATGTAAAGCTCAGATTTTCGATCTTGAGTAGTTCCAACGAATTTGCTCCTCCCATTCCAGCGTTACAGGCAGTATGGCCAGCACACCAAAGCATCCATAAGAACACAGGCCCAGCGGCGTCCACGCCGCGCCGCCTATCGCCGGATACCAGGTAAATTCCAGCGCCCCGGCCGCCAGTCCTGCTGCCGTCCCGCCGCTCAGGACCAGAATCGCCGCCAAAAACCCGGCGTCTCGGCCGGAAAAGGTGAAATTGGAATAATGGGTTCTACCCTCCAGGCCGTAGCCTCGGGCGGTCATAGAGCGGGCCGTCTCCATGGCATTTTCCACCGACCAGCTCACCAACACCGACAGAACCCGCAAAGAGGCCTGCACCCGGCCGACGTAGCTCTCCGAGGTGTACAAGCCCATGGCCCGCTGGGTTCTTTGCACCTTTCCAGCCTGACGCTTCAGCGCCGGCACATAACGCAGCGCCGAAGACAGCACGACCGCCAGCTTCGGCATGGCGCGGCCCACCAAGTACACAAATTTGTCGCTGGTCATCAGGATGCTGTAGCACTTGCACCACAGCAGCACCCCCGCCACCATAACGCCCATGGCCGCTCCGTAAGCAACGGCCTCCAGAGTCACGGCGTTTCCGTTCATAAAAAACAGGGGCGTCTTTCCGTTATGGGAAAACAGCGGATTCACCAGCGCCATGAAGAACACGACACACAGAGAAGACCTCAGCTCCCGCAGCCGCTTTCCCCGGCCCGTCAGGCTCCAGCAATACAGCAACCCGCCCAGCAGCGTTAAGGCCTCCATCACCGGATTCATCACAAACATGGAAACCAGCAAAATCGCCAAAAAATAGACAGACGTCACACCGGGATGTATTTTGGAAAAGGCATTCATTCGATTTCTCCTCCCGGGAGCGCCCCCACGTCCCTGCCCAAATTACAGGTGTAATACCAGACAATCTGATCGCCGTCCGACAGCACATATTCCGAGCAGCCGCAGTTGGGAAAGCTGCCGTTGACACAGTAGACCCAGCCGGAGCCGCTGCCGCAGGAGAACTCATACAAATAATGAATTCCCTGGATATAAACCGTCCCCAGCAGGTTCTGATCGGCGCCCTGATACTCCAGCTGAATCCGGTAATACCGGGCCGCCCGGCTCAGAATATCGAAAACCGTATCCCCCTCCCGGAGGACACAGACGGTTTCCGGCAGAATGATCCCATCCGGCGGGACGTACTCCTCCGATTGCAGCGCTTTGTCCAGTTTTTCGTAGTTGTTTAATACCTCGTCGCAACGGATGGAGATGGTGACCGTCTCACTGTCCGGCGTAATCTCATCGAAATGGGTCAAATAGTACTGATCCACGGTCTGAAAATCCGTGGTAAAAAGGAACAGACACAGGGCCAACACCAAAATCAGAAGAATGAGAAGGTCTTTTTTCATCCGCTTCCGTCCACCATCCTTTTCGGAATCCCCCGGCGCAGGAAGCTGGGGGATTTTTCAGGCTCAGTCCTTTCTCCCGGGCAGCGCCGCCCCGCCGGAGCACCCCGCCCCAGCCGCCGGAAGCCCTCCCCTATGCCTGCGGCAAATATAGTAAAAGCTGCGGCAATCCGATCTTCATCCGATTGCCGCAGCCGGTTTTCTGCGTCAAAAATGCCAAATCCCCATACGCGAAGGATCCGACACAATACGTCTCAGCAGTTCTCCTGGCTCACGCATCCCCAGCGCGCACACAGCCTTCTCAGGGAAATCCCCAATGACCGACTTTCGTCATGTGTGCGGCCTCCGCGTTCACAGTGGCGGCTCCGCCCGGGATTTACACCCGGTTCTCTATTCTCCATCCGGCCCCTCAGGCATCCGGACGGCACTGAAACGGTTTCAAACTATACGATTTTGTTTTTATTCTATACCCGTTTCCAAGAAAAGTCAACTGCCATTTCAGCTATGCGGGCCGCACCGGGTTGGAAGCCGGTCCCGTTTGTTCTTTCTCAGCAGCAGGAACGCTTTCCCGCTGTGAGCTGATTTTGCACACCGGCAGGAAACCCTGCCGGTGTGCGGCCGCCCGGCAAAAAGCCCGGCGGAGCCTTGCGCCCCCAGGCGCGAATTCCGTCAAAAGCCATGTTCCCTGGAACATGGGCGAGGGAACCGGCGGTTCGGCCGTCTCGCGGGTTCTGTGCGTCGCCGGCGGGGAAAATCCCCACGCAACGGCCTTCCCCATCCTCTATAGGAAATCCTTTCGGTTGTTTCCAACATGGCACGTACTCCGGCAGGAAACCCTGCCGGAGTACGGCTGTTATGCAAATGGGGCTTTACATACGTTGCAGCTTATCCCAGCAGAGCCGCCAGGCGCTGCACAACCTGCGCCGCCTGTGCCCGGGTCGCGCCGCCCAGAGGCGCCAGGGTACGATCGCCCACGCCGGTGATCACGCCCTGTTCCACAGCCCAAGCCATGGCATCGACCGCGAAGTCCGACACCCGGGAGGCGTCAGAAAAGTCTGCCAGATTGCCGGAGGCCGTCACATCCACTCCCTGCGTCTCGGCGTAGCGAGCCAGGAAGGTGACCATTTGCTCTCGGGTCAGCTTGGCATTGGGGGCAAATCTCCCCTCGCCCACGCCGTTGGCAACGCCGTTTTGCGCCGCCCAGAGAATTGCATCGTAGTAGAACCGTTCCTCCGACACGTCTGCAAAGGGCATCCGGCCGCTCACCGCCGGGGCGCCGGCCATCCGGTACAGAATCGTGATCAGCTGACCACGGGTCAAGCTCTGATCCGGGGCGAAACGTCCGCCTCCCACGCCGGTCATGTAGCCGGAGGCCAGGACAAAGTCCACGGCTTCGTGGTACCAGGCGCCGGTGCGCAGATCCGTATACTCGCCGGAGGGGCAGTTGTCGGAATTTGCCGCGATCCCTTCCTGCTCCACAAATCCGCAGACCGAGCAGGTGTGCTCCCGGCTGCCGTCGGTGAAGCAATCCGCTTCCTGGGTCACAGTCCACGGTCCGTAGTGATGGCCCAGGGCTGCAACCGCCTCACCCCGGCTCTTGACATCCCCGCAAACCGTGCAGATCAGGTCGCCGGTGTACCCCGCTTCGGTACAGGTGGCTTCCTTCACATTCTGCAAAACATAGCTGTGTCCCAAGGAATTCTGCAGGTCGCTGATATAAGAACAGCCGCAATGCGCGCAGGTGTAGGTGGTGTAGCCCATGTCCTCGCAGGTGGGCTCCGTTACCGCCGCCTGCCAAGCGTGCTCCGTCACGGGGATGGGCTCCGTGTAGCCGGCGCCGCAGTCGCAGGTGAAGGTCATCACGCCCTCTTCGGTACAGGTAGGCTCCTGGGTTACAGACCGGGTATAGCTGTGGCCCAGCGCATCGGTATAGCCGTCTACATAGCTGATTCCGCAGCTCTTGCAGGTGTGGGTGGTATAGCCCATCTTGTCGTGAGTCGGCGCCGTCACCACGTCCTCAAAGTCATGACCCAGGGCCTCTACCACGTCGCTGACGGAGCTGTGACCGCAAACCGAGCAGGTGTGGGTGGTATAGCCGGCGGTGGTGCAGGTGGGAGCCGTCACCTGAGACGTATAGCTGTGCCCGGTTTTTTCCACAAAGGCATCCCGGTAATTGTAGCTGCAGCGGGTGCATTGGTGCTGCGTATAGCCGTCCTCGGTGCAGGAAGGCAACACGGTCGTCTCCGTAAAGCTATGGCCCAGAGGCGCGCCGCTGCTGTAGCTCTCCTCACTGACTTCGCCGCAGCCCAGACAGACGTAATAGTATTCCGCCGGGTTCTCGCAGTCCGCAGGGGTCTTCAGATAAGCTTCGTCCACAATTTGACCATGGAGATCATGGTCGGGCTGCTGGATTTTCAGGTCGCTGATCCAGCCCACGTCCCGGCCGTCGTCGACGCCGGGGTCTTTTTCATAGGAGAAGGTAAAGACGTAAACGCCGGCCTCCAGCTCCCGGGCGAAGGCGCCCTGTTCCTCGCCGCTGATGCCGTCGGCAATGGTCTCGGTCTGCCCGTTGGTCTCCATGGTGATCTTGAGCAGGTCACAGTCCTTCTCGGAAGAGACGCCGTACTGGAAGGACACGGCGGCAGGCCACTGCAGCGTCACCGTCAGCTTGGTGGTGGAGACGGAATTTGCCTTGCCGGCGTTGGCGCTTTCCAGACGCTGGGTCTTTTCCTGATAGCTCCAGGGATCATCGCCCTCATCGCTCCAAGCGGCGTTGAGGATTCCCTCCTTGTGGTACTGGAAGTCGATGTAGCTCAGGCGCACGTCGTTCCAAATCCGATAGGTCTCCCCACAGACCGCGCAGACGCACTCCCGATACATCTGATACACCACGGTCCGATCCACATCCTCCGTGTGGCCCAGGGCGTCCGTGTACTGGGTATATACCGTCTCGCCGCAGGTGGGGCAGACATAGGTGGTATAGCCCCGCTCCGTACAGGTAGGCGCCGTGACCACGCCGTTTTCCAGGGTGTGGAAGGTCACATTCGTCTGCCATTTCAGAGCCGGATAGCCGTGGCAGGTCAGGCCGAAGGCGTCTCCCAGCTCCAAAGCGCGCAGCGCCTCTTCCGACACTGCCTCTGCCTTTTCGTCGCCCACCGAAGCCGTATCCAAATAATAGCAGGAAACCATCTCTGCGCTTCTCACCCGGCCGGCGATATTGGCCACATGGTCCATGCTGCTGCCGGTGCCGGTCACCTCGCCCACGTTATAGCCGTTGGTCAAGGTAGCGGGGCCCTGGTACTGGGCGCTGCCGGTCGTGCCGCCCCGAAGGTCGCCCACAAGGCCGCCGACGTACTGATTGCCGGAAACCCGACCGGTGTTGTAGCAATTGAGGATCCGCTGGTTGTAGCCTGTGTCGCCCACAATACCGCCGGCATAGGACCCGGTGCTGGAAATATCGCCGGTATTGTAGCAGTTTTCAATTGTCACATCCCAGCCCATGATACTCCCCACGACGCCGCCGGAGGAATAGGTGGACGAAACGTCGCCGTGGTTGGCGCAGTTTCGGATGGCGCCGCTTCCCAGGGCGTACACAATGCCACCGCCGCCTCTGGTCGTGGTGGAACGGACCGTGACATCCACATAGCTCTCCACATGCTCTATGACATTGCCTCTGAAATAATATACAATGCCGCCGGCATTATTTTGGGCGTCGACCCGTCCGCGAACCGTCAGATTTCTCAGTTCAGAACCGGTATTCAGGTAATAGAACAGGCCGACGGAGGAATTTAAGGAGACAATCTCGTGCCCCTGGCCGTCCAAAATGGTGGCGTTGCTTCCGGAGCCGCCCTGATAGGTCCAGGGATAGTGGGCCAGATCAATGTCGTTGCACAAAACGCCGGTGACTGCCGCGCCGGACTGGCTCTGCCGGGTAAACCACGCCAGCTCAGCGCCGCACGTAATTTGATAAACCCCGTCGCCGTCCTGCGCAGGCTCGGTTTCCGTCGCGCCGTCCCAGGCATTTTCTGCGGCGGTCTTCATGGAAATCACGAAGGAATTTTCCCCCTCCTCCGTGACGGAGACGGTCCCATAGACATATTCATAGCCCGTACCCATGGCGGTATACTGATACGTTCCCTCCAGGGCAAGGAAGGCGCCGTCCTCGTCTACTGTAAGCACATTGCCCGCCTCATCGGTCAGGGTTACCGTCAGGTCCGTGCGGGCAACGGCGCTGCCCGTCTCATCCTGGAAGCTTAAGGCGCCGCTGATAAAGTCCGTATGCTCCAGTTCAATCGTGATCTCCGGCAGCCGGCCCAAGAAAATCTTCACGCTTCGGGCCGTAAAGTTCTGATTCAGACCTTTGGCGTAGGTGGTGGAGCGGTGCGCGCCGGCAGGACTGCCGAAGCCGCCCAGCCGAATGGCGCCTCCGGACAGCGTATAGGTATCTTCCGTCCAGTACTGGGGAATGGTAATGGTGCGCGTCTGGCGGGCGGGGTTCCCGTTGAAATCATATACGCCGATTCCGCCGGTTCCGTCGCCGAACTTGGTTCCGTCTTCTCCCACATAATACAGGTTGGCGTTAAAATTGTAGTTGCCGGACATCTTCTCTGCGGGGTTTGTCAGCCCGGTAAATTGAATTTTCACCGTATCTCCTGCTTTGACGCGCTCCAGCTTGTTGCCGTCGGCGTCCTGGAGCTCATAGCTCACCTGCTTGGCCGTGATGATCTGATAGGTAGCGAGGCCGTCCTTTTCCACCCGGACGATATTCCGGCCCGCAGTCAATCCGGTCAGTGTAACGGCGCCGTCTTCCCCGACGGAAACGCCGTCGTCCGTAAAGCCCGCATAGCTCACGGTCCGGGTCCCCAGCACCGGGCGGTTGACGGTGACGGTGCAGCCGCTCTCCGGCGTGAAGGTGTAGCTCGCGCCCTCTTCCCCCACATAGAACAACGGATCGTGCTCGGCATCCAGGGCGTCCTCCGCCAGCTTTTCTATGGCGGCGTTCATCCCTTCGTTTATGGTCATATTGGTTTGGATGGCAGAGCCGTCTGCCCCCACCGTCACCACAATCACACCGGTATTTTCCGGCCAGATGGCGGAGAACCGTTTGGAAGCGGTATTGCTCATACCTTGCATATGCGTCATGGCGTCATAGGTCACCAGGATGATGGCGGTGCCCTCCCGATTGGCCGTGACGGTGGCTACGGAGCTGTTTTTCTCATTGGGCGCAATGGTCAGAACGTCACTGGGATTTCCCTCCGGGTCGATCACCTGATAGTGCATATCCGGCAGACCCACCTTGGAATTGATGAAGCTCTCCACAGACATCCAGTTCCGGAAGACATTCAGCTCATAAGTCTCCCCCACGTCCAGATCCATGTAACCTTTTTCATTGACATTCACATAGATATCCGCCAGGTCGTACACATTTTGCTCATAGCGGTAAATGGTGGCAGGCGTGAAATCTGTATCGTCCAGATAGAGATCCTGGGCGGAGACGGTTACCGTGGACTCAGCGCCCCAGGACGCGTAATTCCAGTAGGTGACGCCGTCCTCATGCTGCACCCGGTAGAAGCACTGGGTTCCCTTGGGGACGCGGTAGGTGTAGGTGTCGGTATCCTCGGCGGTCAGGTCGCTGCTGTACAGCTCATAGAAGTCATACACGTAGTAGGTGTGGAACCGGCCCGCATCCACCGTGGCGTCCTTCGGAACCACAAAGTTCACCAGAACGCCCTCGGCAATGGCGGTGCTGAAATAGCTGTAGCTGGCGTTCAGGGTCCTGGTCAGAACCGTGTCCATGAAGGTAGGATGCAGCGTCTCGTCGGGCCGGTAGGTCAGCGTCACCGAGTCGCCCTCCAGGCACAGCATGCTCTTACGGCCGTTGCTGTCCACGCCGAAGGTGGACTCCCGGTCGAAGGTCTTCGCCTGGTTGGTAGCGGAGCCGGTCACGGTATAGTCCGTGCCGTCCACCCAGAGATTGCCCTCCGCATCCCGGTTGGTTGCGTAGATGCCGGAGGCGGTCAGGACAAAGAAATGGTTCCGCTCGGCATAGTCGCCCAGTCCGGTGGGCTCGCCCTCTCGCGTCACCACCAGCTTCATGGAGCCGTTGCAATTGCCGGCGGCATCGTAGGCGTACAGGCGGTACTCGCCGGTAAGCAGGTCCAGCGTGTAAGTGCTGTTTTCCTGGGTCACGCCGGACAGCAGGTCGGTCTGCTCCTCCACGCCATCGACAATGGCATAGAGCTGTGCAGTCTGGCCGGAGGTGCTGAGGCGGATGACCGCCTGGGTCTCCTCGGGAGCCTCCACAGGCTTCGGAATCTCTGTGGTCAGGGTCTTAAGGCCGTAATTGGCGCTGTCGAAGCCATAGGTGTAGCTGACAATTAAATTGTCCGCATCCCGGCTCTCCGCCACCGTCACATAATCCGTCACGTCCCGCTGAAGGCCATTTTTCAGATTGGCAGCCACCTTCAGGCCCTCGGCCGTCCAGGTTCCGTCCTCATTCTGGGTCCAGGCGGTGGGCGCCTGCGTGACTTCAATGGACAGAATCTGAGAGGTGACGGCCATCATGTAGCAGGAGTCGTTTTTGTAATAAATCGTGCCGTACTCATCGGCAATGGTAGAGCAAATGCAATACTGGCTCAGCGGGGACAGGGGGGTAAAGACCTCGCTGTAGCCCTCGTCTGTGGTGGTGATGGGCTCGGTCTGGCCCTTTCTGTCTTTCAACACGGAAACCCCGCCGGGCGTGGAGTTGTAGGGCAGGTAAATGTATACATACCCCTCCTGCTCGTCGGCATAGGCCGTAGAGACCATGGCAGAGGTCTGGGGGTAGCCCTTGATGTCATAGACATAGGCGTTGACCATCGTGCCGTCCTCATTCAGGTCGAAAACGGAGATGCCGTGTCCGGAAAAATCTCCAAACTGGCTGGTACCGGCCACGCCCAGGTAGATCCGTCCGTTGTACACCGAAGGCGTGCAGGTGGACATGGCATAATCGTTGCCCTTGGAATCCTTTAAAACCACCTGCTGGAAATCCAGAATTTCACCGGTGGTCCAGTCGATCTTGGCGTTGCACAGAACGCCGCCCTTGGACGTGAAAAACACCCGGTCGGAATCGGGATCATAGGAGACATTGGACCGGATATCTCCCCGGATGCCGTCCTGGGAGTCCAGCAGCGCGCCGGTCAGCCGGTCGAAAACCAATAAGCTGGCGGACTCGGAGCTGTAGCCGCTCTGGCCGTCATCCGTCCCCACCAGAACAAACTGCTCTGTGGCGTAGGCGCCGGCCCAGTAGAAGCCGCCGGCTCTGGTGTAGCTCCAGGTGGAGATTTTGCTTTCCTCCGTTGCGGTGGGGTCCTCGTCCGTCACGGACAGGCAGACAAAGTTGGCGTCCCTGGTTTCGTTATTCCAGAAGCCCGCATAGATATATCCGTCCTGATAGGTAATGGGACAGTTGGGCTGACCGCCCAGAGGATCGGTATAAAGCCACAGGGACTCCAGGGTCTCCGCGTTGAAGGCCTGGATTCTTCCGTTGGACAGGCCCACAAAAATCATTCCCGCAGCATAGGTGGCCGGAACGATGGAGAAGCTGGAGGAACCTGCCATGGTTCCCTCCGCGACAATCTCGCCGGTGTTCCGGTCCAGCCGCTTGATGGTGCTGCCGATGTACGTCACAATATCCCCGTCCACCAGGATGGGGGAACCGGGCGCGGAGGACCAGCCGGAGCCGTACCGCGCAGCCCACAGCAGCTCCGCCTCCTCCGGGTCATAGGGAGTTCTCGCCTCCGTAATGCCCAGGTTGTTTTCTCCCCGGAAGCTGCCCCACTGGGCATAGATGGTCTCATCTATGGACTCGTTGGCAGGCGCCTGCTCCAGCGCAATTTCCACAACGCCGGACTGGGTCAGCTGGAAGCTGTTCTTCTGGCCGATATAGCCGTTTTTGGTGACGGTGTAGCTGTAATCGGCGCCGGCCAACAGGGAATAGGCCCCATTCACCGGCCAAATCCGGTCGCCGAAGCTGTCCTGAAGATTCACCGTGGCGTCCGCCGGCGTCACCGAAAACGTGACGGAAATAGAAGCAACCTTGTTGACCGTCAAGGTATAGCTCTTTTCGTAGCCAGCCGTGTTTTTTACTACAATGACGACGGTATTTTCCCCGTCGGAAAGGGGAATCACGCCGCTTTCGCTTCCATTGTAGGTCACTGTGTACCCCGGTTCATAGGGCTCGGCCAAGGCCGTCAGCTCATCGGCCGTGGTACTGGCTGTGTAAGCCGTCGTCTCCGCCCCAAAGGTCTCGTTCAGCCGGACCGCATCGCCGTTCTCATCCTTCAAAGACAGGTCAGACAGGGTGGGCGTGCGCAGAATATGAAGCAGGTAGGACTGGAGGTCCTCCCCGGCCCCCACCTCCAGGGTCACGTCGCCGCCGGTCTCACCGGCGGAAAGCAGGCCGCTGAGAAATTGCCCGTAAGACGAGCCGGAGGTAATCGCCGCCGTCTTGGCTGCGCCGCTGGTATGATTCCACTTGGCCGTGATTTCGGAGCCCTCCGGAGCGGCCTCCGACAGGGTGGCCCAGGCATAGGTACCGGTTTGGTTGTCCGGTACCCATACCGTGTATGTATGCTCCGAAGCGGCAAAGGCAGGGTCCATGGGAAATTCCTTTGCCGTGCCGTTGACGTTCACCTGCCGCAGCTGGGACAGAGCCAATTGCGACAGATAGCCTTCCTCCGGAGCCGCCTCACCGGCCACTTCAATTCGAGCCGCAGCCGGAGCGTTCACCGCGTCCGCTGTGCCTGCATTGACATCCATGCCCAGGAGGTAATAAACGCCGGGCGTCTGGGGCAGGGTAATGCGGATGTCCGCGCCGGTATTGGTTTCACCATCTGCCAAATCCTGGACTTTTTCCCACTTGGAGTTGTACAGCGCCACATCCAGACCGGCATAGGCCTCCAGCTCACTGCTCTCCGCGTTCCAGCGCCGGAGCCCGACCGCTAGGGTATCCCCCGGCTCCCCGGTGTAGACATCGCGGTCAAAGCAGCAGAACTCGCCCTCCAGATAGAAGCCCCAATCGGTGAACAGGCCGATGTCGATGGCGTCCCCGTCGGACAGCAGAATGTAGTCCGCAGTAGAGCCCCAGCCCGGGCTCATCAGGGGATACATGTGATTGCGGTAATACTTCAGGTTCAGGTCGTGCCCCCAGAAATTATTCATAAAAAAGCTGGTGGGACTGCCTGAAAAGTCTGCCGCCTTCAGCGACCCGCTATTATACGCCAGCGTGCCGTCAAAGTAACGAACAGCAGTATTCTCAGAATAATTCAGAACGCCGGAAGTACCCCGGCAGCACTCGGACTCGTCCAGTCCCATGTAATACCGCTCCAAAAGATAGATGTACAGGTGCAGTGCGGTGGGACGGGCTACAATCACGTTGTCTACATAAGCGCCCTGTCCGTTTTCCGTGTGGTAACGGTAATAAGCATCCAAACCGTAAAGGCCCAGGTCGAAATAGGGTACCGTAACCTCCAAATTGGCCATTACAACACTCCCGCCGCCGTTACTCAGAAGGGGCTTTCCATCGTTGGAGATGGTGACGTAGACGGTCACAGAGGCGGCAGGCGTCTCATCATAGTCATACTGCGCAGAGCTACCGGAATCCGCCTCCGTCACGGTAACTGCCACGGTGTGACTGGCGGTGGAGCCTGCCGTGCAGGTAGCCGTAACGACCAGCGTGTAATCGCCCGGTTCGCTGACGGAGAAATACAGCCTACCGTCCGTAATTTTCGTGTGTTCCCCGAAATCGCCGCCGCTGAAGGCGTAGGTTAGGGAGTGTCCCTCTCCGTCGGAAAAGACGGTAGACAAATCCAGTTCATAGATTTCTCCGGCGGGCACCTCTGCGGCAGCCGGAGCAGAATCCAGAACCGAAATGTGAGATTCTCCGCCCACCGCATAAGCTGGGGCGGGTAGTATGCCCAGGACCATGACCAGAACCAAAAGCATACTGACGATTCTCTTTTGCATGACTCGTTCCTCCAAAAATTTTTTAGAAAAGCAAATGCGGCAAGTTCTGCCAGGGAAGATCTTTCGAGTCACAGACTGTACATGCAAAAAGCCACGACAATCGAACCAAAGTCCCATTGTCGTGGCCGCTTTTCCACATACAAATCGCGCCAAACCTTGTACGCGCAAAGGCCTGACGGGAAAGAAAGCTTCAGCAGTTCTCCTGACTCACGCATCCACAGCGCACATACAGCCTTCTCAGGGAGTTCCCCAATGACCGACTTTCGTCACGTATGCAGCCTCCGCGTTTACAGTGGCGGTACCGCCCGGGATTTGCACCCGGTTCTCTATTCTCCACCTGGCCCCGAAGGAATCCAGGCAGCACTGAAACCGATTCACTTTTCTTTTCTGTCATTATATCCCCCGGAATAGGAAAAGTCAACCGGAAAAGCAGTCCGGAAACGGCAAACATATAAATGAAAAAGACAAAAGCCGGTGGCGCCCGCCGGTGATAAGAATAGGAAATGTCCGATCGAGAAATCGGATCGGTCGCATGATCACAGCAATTCTGGGAAAACAGAATTGGAATCGTGGGAAAAACTAAAATTGAGAGAAATATGCGTACCACGATCTCACCGCTTGCTTCTACGGAAGCCGCCGCGTATCACAAATTGCCGCTCCATATTGTTGGGAAAAAAGCATCCTCCCCTCTTGACAAATTACGCCGCGGGCGCTATAATAGGCAACGTGCTCTGGACGATTAGCTCAGCTGGTAGAGCATTCGCTTGACGTGCGAAGGGTCAGCGGTTCGAGTCCGTTATCGTCCACCAGGTATGCGCCACTTGTAAAAGTGGCGCTTTTTCTTATTTCTGCGGCTTTTCTCCCCTTTCTCTCTGCAAAATGTTCTGATTGCTCCTTTTGTTCATTTTGACGACATTTGGAAGCCGCGTTTATCATTTTCGACTGCAAAAAACTTCCCCTGAGTCAGCTCTTTTCGGCCGACTCAGGGGTATTTTATTTCTTGTGTTCTTGTATCCGGCGTCTCAGTTCTTTAATTTCAGCGTCCATTAAAGCTAGCCGCTCCTCTATATTCCTAACATTTTCAGGGTCATAGGTTTTTACCATTTCTTCAATTTCGCTTTCCGGTACGTTGGGGTTATCGTACTTCGTTGTCAGATAGTCCATACTCGTATTGTATAGATATGACAGACGTATAAGCGTTTCAACCGATGGTTCGAATTTCCCTTTTTCATAACCGCTGTACGTCTGTGCAGTTATGCCGATGATATCGCTTACTTCCTTCTGCGTAAGATGGTAGTTTTTTCTTAATTCAAGCAGTCTCTTCCCTAAGAGTTGTTTTCTTTTTTCTGCTGAATATGGCTCTTCGAAATAGGGGTGTATTGTCGAGGCAAAGTTGTGGGGTAGGTTTTGCATTGCATTCCCCTCCTTTTTGGGCCTATGTTATCATGTGTTGCCTTATAAATCAAGCTTTCTTTGACAAAATTCCTAGTTTTCATGTTCTATATTTGTGCAAATTAGAGAAACTCTTATTTTTTGGTAAGGCAAACTTGAATTTCGTGTTTAGCCGTAGTAAAATAAGGCTACGCATTACAAAAAATCAAGAAATACATTACAGATGAGGAGGTGAGTTTATGGAGGAGCGTCTTTTGCACATTGGTCAGACCGATTCTGAGTGCCTGTATGACTTTGCTTTGCTGCTGTCTGCCGCTGAAGATGTCTGCATTGACCGTTGCTCTGAATTGTGGTTTACATACCATCAGCTGCTTTCTTCTGCTTGGGGTCAGCTTCCTGAGATTTTAACCATTGACTTCCGGGAGCCTCCCCTTCCTTCCGGGCGGTCTCAGTAGAACAGCCTATGCCCGCAGGCATGTTACCGCAACTCTTGGTGTGCTGTGCACCTCTTGGAACGGTCCGCGCCGTCTTGAACCGCTGTAGGCCTTTGTAGGCACTCCTTCCGGCGCTTCCGGCTTCCCGTCGGCTGTCGGTACCGGGTGGGTCTCACCGGCTCGCCTTGTATGCCGTCTCGGCACTTCCGATTTGCTGCAGGGTCGGTTGGTTGCTGGGGCTCCCCATCCGCATCGAATCACTCAGGATGGGGGCGCGCGTTGCTTTAGCAGCGCGCCCCCATGACTTCCCTGGAAAGGTTACAGAATTATTACAAAAACGCCCTCGGCCCCCTATTCTAACAGGGGCCTGAACGGGGAATTTTCCCCACTTGCACTTGCTCTGTAGAGCTTCCGTTCTCCTGGAGGTGAGTTCTGTGTATGAAGGTATCCCATACGGACGGTATTTAGATATGCCCTCCTGCCGCATTTCGGTGGACAGCATCCGTCTCAAGTTTACATACAAGTACCAGAACTACAGCTATGAGAAGCGGTGTTCTGTAGCCTCCATTGACCAGCTTTCTTGCCATATCGACAACATGTTCTTTCAAGGATGCGATGTCCAATGGTCATACAAGGACTACTTCAAGATTGGTTCCTACTGTAGGACTTGCACACTCTCCGGTGTTGATTGGTCTTGCGCCGTACTATTCGGCCGTTACTGCTTTGACAGCTCCTGTAAGCAAATCGCACCGGAAGCCGTCTTCGATTATAATCCCAACAAAGTTCCTCTGGAGATCTCCCAACAAGTGGTTGCTCGTTTGAGAGGTTCTGCTTGGAAGGTGGAACTGATTCGCTTCGACATTGCCTTCGATTTCCCCTGCAAGCGGGATTCCATCATCCTGATTCGGGACCAGCGTCGGAGCTACCGGCTTTTTCGGGAAGATGGTTCTGTTACCGAATATCAAGGCGCCAGGCAGTCCCACGGTTCTCTCAAGCTCTATGATAAAACCAAAGAGTCCTCTCTTACCTGCGATGTGACTCGTTGTGAAATTACGGTAGACGGTGGATTTGCCGGTGACTTTTCAAAGCTCTTCCCGCAAATGTACTGTTTCCGCTCTTTGCAGCTTGACCTGGGTTTTGACTCTCTCCCATTCCCTGTAAAAGCCTGCCTGCTCTATCCGGAGTTGATCGAACTCATGACCTCTTCCGTGGATAGAAAGTCAAGGCGTAAATACCTGTCCATGCTGGAGCACGTCAGCAATTCCTCATTGGCTCCGGATAATTGGCCGGCTGTTGAGCGTTTCATTTTCTCCTCTCTGGCTGAGTATATCGGCTCGTACACACAAAGGAGGCGTTCTGTATGACACTGGGGCAATGGCTTCCTCTGTGGCTCCAGTCTTACAAGCTGGGAACCATCAAGGACACCTCCTACCATCAGTTGGAAATTCTCTGCCGACATATCCCGGACAGCTTAAAGCAAATGGACTTGACGGACATTCTCCCCATGCACTTGCAAGCTTTCTTGAATGAATTTGCTCGGACTTCTTCCAAGTCCTACATGGACAAGATGCGGGTTCTGATTCATTCGCTATTCTGTGACGCTCTGGATAATGATCTGTGTTGGAAAAATCCTTCTAAGCATTTGCGGATTCCTCGCGTTGCTGAACGTCCCAGAGAGGCTTTTACCCTGGAAGAAGTCAAGTGTATCATCAGCTTCGCCTTGGATTGCTCCAATGTAAGAATTGCCACAGCTGTCTTGACCTTGTTGCTGACCGGCCTGCGGCGTGGCGAACTGCTGGGTCTGAAATGGACCGACTTGACCGATGATACGCTCACTGTGAATCGCGCTGTGTATATGGACCAAAATCAACCTCGTGTTCAGGAGCATGTAGCAAAGACTTCTGCAAGTCTCCGCGTCATACCGTTGCTTCCTGAACTCTCCTATCGGCTCCATGCTCTGCCCAAAACCGGCGTCTATGTCTTCGGTACCAAGTCCGGTACTCTGATGAATCCTCGGAATTTCTCCCGGGACTATGACCGCTTCTTCCACCAGCTGCGGGAGGCTGAGCCGGATGTGCGTAGGCTCTCGCCTCATTGCTGCCGCCATACCTTTGCTACACTCTCCCTTGCTTCCGGTGCCAACCTCCGCACCGTGCAACAGCTTCTTGGACATACCAACATCGGTACTACTGCTCGGTATACCCATCCGGATCTTCTCTCTATGCGTCAGGCAGTGACCGGTCTGAAATCCGCCCTCTCTTCTCCGTCATCATAGCCGACCGAAGGGAGGTTCAAAAAATAGGTGTAGATTGCTCCAGGGTCCTTGCTGTGGCAACTACCCTCCCCGCGGTGGGCGCGAGTGTCTGCCCAATGGGCACAACGATGCGCACGCTCGCGGGGAGGGTAGTTGCCACAGCCGGTTTTAGACTATCTCCGACGTAGACCACCTCGGACCTCTATGCTTGACGTGCGAAGGGTCAGCGGTTCGAGTCCGTTATCGTCCACCAGGTATGCGCCACTTGTAAAAGTGGCGCTTTTTCTTATTTCTGCGGCTTTTCTCCCCTTTCTCTCTGCAAAATGTTCTGATTGCTCCTTTTGTTCATTTTGACGACATTTGGAAGCCGCGTTTATCATTTTCGACTGCAAAAAACTTCCCCTGAGTCAGCTCTTTTCGGCCGACTCAGGGGTATTTTTCATTCATCCAGGGTGCTCTCCAGCTGCTGCCGGATTTCCGGATTCTGGTTCATGCTCTTCATGCCCTCTATCACCTGCTTCATCGCCTCTAAAATCGCCTGAGCTGCCGGATTGTCTCCGTTGACGGCAGTGGCAGAATAAAAGCGGCATACCGGAGCTTGGCGCAGATTTCAGGGTAGTCTTGCAGAATTCTCAATCCAGGCAGCGGGTCAGCTTACCGGTCAGCTGGCGGATGACGCTTCGATTGGTCACAAAATAATTTCTTCCGCAAATCAGCTCCTTTCGCAGGAGAAGCGCATTGACCATGTTGTTCATATCGCGAAAGACAACGCCGGAGTTCATGCCCAGTGCTGTGGCAACCTCCTGGAAATTCTTGGGAGATTCCTCCATGAGCCGGAGCATTTTGATTCTGGCGGGATTTGCCAACAGGCGCAGAGCCGCCAGCTCCTGCTCATTCAGCTCATTCGATTTCTGTTCTTCCCCCTCCATGTGGCTCATATCCACAGACATGGCCACGCCCATATACAAATGCGCCGCGCCGTCGCTTAAAAAGAAGGTCGCCGCCATTCCCTCCGGGAAGAAATAGCGCAGCGCCATGTAAATGCTGGTGTAGCCCTTGGGTTCCCAATTACTATGCACAGAGTCCAGAGCATCCAGCTGCTTGTCTACGAGCAGAGCCTCCCAGGCATCCGCCAAAGGCATAGCCCGCTGCACCCAAGGCTCCAGCAGAGGCTCCAGCGCATCGACCACCGGCTGCAAAAGCCGGGCCACGCACCCCAGATGCGCCTCATAGTCCAAAAGAACATCCAGAAGCTTCATCTGGAATTCCTGCGGAAGGGGCAACCGCATCACCTGCTGAGATAAGGGGACAAAGCTTTGCGCCGCCTGAGAAAGATGCACGGTGCGCATGTCGATCCCCTCCACTTGCAAGGGGCGTTGTCCCCGCTTCCAGTAAGCAGACAGGGCCTCCACCAAATCCCGGGGCGCGGAGCAGCTTGTAAAATTGGCCAGATTCAGAATGCAGCTTGCCAGGTAAAATTTTCGCGCGTACCCCTCTTCCAGGGTAACCCCTCTGAAATAAAAATCCAGCAGGGGGTTGCTGTTGTCCAGGCCTGCGCAAGCTGTATTCATCATATTTTGCACATCCCCGGCGGGAATGCAATACGCCCCGTTACCTGTCAGCTGCTCCGCAGACACCCGGTTGACGTAGGCGTAAACCAGCTCTGCCGCTTCCAACAAAAGCATAGGTTTTCGGTTTACTGTAACATTCATCGCGGAATCTCCTCAGTATGGTAATTCCAGTATAGCAGGTCCTGGTAATTTTGGCAATGAAAATGGAGAAATTTTCATTTTCTTTGGTCCCCCTTGCGGCATAGACCCAAGGGGGACCCGGCTCAAGAAGAAATCAGAACTTCTGATCCCATACAGCCATGACCTTTGCCGCCTGAATCCGGCGCGCAACGCCCCGGGGGTTCAGGATATCGGCTGCAGTTCCGTGTACAATGCCCTGTTCCACGGCCCAGATCATGGCATCTACTGCCCAGGGGGATACCTGTTCGGCGTCGGAATAGTGCTCCAGGCTACCGGCTGCGGTAACATCCACACCCTGGAGCCGGGCAAAGCGATACAGGAACGTAACCATCTGCTCTCGGGTGGTATCGGCATGGGGCGCAAAGGCTGTGGCAGAGACGCCCTCGGTAATGTTCTGCTCTGCCGCCCAAATGACAGCCTTTTCATAATAGCTGCCCTGGACTACATCCGAAAAGGGGCTGGCTCCGGTAACCTCAGGCTCTCCGGCGGCGCGGTACAAAATGGTGACCATCTGCCCACGGGTCAGGGGAGCATAGGGGGCGAAGGTCGTGGCGCCGGTGCCCTTCATGAGACCGTTTCTCAGCACATAGCAGGCATAGTCATGGTACCACTGGGTGGAATCCAGGTCAGTAAACGCGCTGCTGGGGCAATAGGCCGGAAGGACCTTCCCTACCGAAATCGTCTCCCCGCAGTTGGTGCATACCTCATCGCCGGAATAGCCGTCCTCCGTGCAGGTAGGAGCTTTCGAGTTCCGCAGCTCGATCTGATGGCACAGGGAGCGGTCTATGACTTTGATTTCTACAGAACGCATCAGCTTGCCGTCGGTACCAAGCTCGTCGCAGTGGCCGAAGCCGCCGCTAATCGTAGCCGTGCCGGGGGCGACGGCCCGGACGGTGCAGGAGCCGTCCTCCTCTTCCACAATCTCAAGAATTTCCGGGTCGGAGGTCTGCCAGGCCAATTGGATGGTGTACTCATTTTCCGCTTTGTTTTCTATGGTGAGGGTCTGCCCCACATCCAGCAGAGTCGTTTCCGCAGAAAGCTCCACGTAGTCCAGCAGGGATTCGTCCAGTACGGTTTCCAGCATACAGATGTTGCCGGCATAATCAGAGACCATCATGATGCTCTTGGTGCCGTAATGGAACTCCATGTTGAAACCGGCCGAAGGCTCCACATCCGCTCCGGGGACACCGGTATTATATACATTGGCAGAAATCCGGCCGCCGATCCAATTGCCGTCTTCATCCTGCTCCAGGTGAATCATATAGCCGTAGTCAGGATACCAGTCTTCTACAGAGACGATGGACAAATCCATCCACGTAAAGACATAGTCTCCGTAATCAGTTAATTTTGATTCAATAATATAGTTCTCCGCGCTGCCTAACGGCGTTGTTGTGTCGATGTATAGCGGGAACTCAATTACCTCAGGCTCACGCTCCTCTCCCCGGCTGTTTTCGGGAAACACCTCTGCCCGAATCACCACCTGGGTATCCTCCGGCAGCAGGCAGGTGCTGCTGTCATAGTAATAAGTTACATTTCCCCAGAAGTCTGTCTCCCCGTAAATTGGATAGAGCCAATCAAGGGAAAGGCTTTCATTGGCATACACACCGGCATACATGACCTGATCGTACGTGCTGTTGTAGTAGGTTTTTCCCACCCGGCCTGTTTCCTGTGTCCAAAGGACTTCGCCGGTGGTTTGGTTTGTAACGGTATACCGGATATTTTCCGCATTCCGGCGCAGACCGAGCCCCATTGTGAAGAAATCCAGCGCGTTGTCTCCGTTGGGGGAAATTCCGGATTTTTGAATCTGGAAAGGAAGCGTATCGCTGCTCCCGTCCCAAATGCAGTAGGGATACTGGTTTGCGCCACTGTTGGTCTGGCCCAAATACCGCTGCTTCGGAGCCGTTCCCAAATCCGGGTTGTTGTACTGCATCGTGTGGTCATAGCCCCAAATGGAGTTGTGGAACTGGTCGGCGGTGGTATAGGAGTCGTTTCCTGCCAAAAGCGACTCATACGTCCCGTCCTCCAAAATGGGAGCGCTGTAAAAGTCCCCATAGAACGCCAGGAAGGGGACGCTTAAATTGGGGGTTTCCTTACCTAAGAGCTGCACAAAGCCCTCCACATAGGCGCCGCAGGGGAACCGCTCCTCCATATAGCGCCGGTCGGCTTCGCTGAGGGTGACGGTGACCGTCACTTGGGCGGTGCTGCCGGCCGGGACGGTCAGCGTGCCGTCGGTCAGGCTGGAGGTAACGCCGGCAGAAAGCTCCTTCTCGTAGGGTAAGGTGAGGTAGGTCACCTCGCCGTCTACAATCTGACCCCCTTCTGCAACCTGCCCCAGAACCGTGGTATCCAAAGTATATTCCTTCTGCTCCTGAGAGAAGTTCACAACCTCAAAGGACATCTCATATACGCCGGTGCGCGCCGGGTCGTCTCCCAGCTCCAGCTTGGCCTTGTCGGTTCCGGTAACCTGAATGTAAGCCTCGGAGGCCAGGGCTGCGCCTATATTGGCAAGACCGGCGCCTTGGCGGCGTACGGCGTAGAGCGCATGGTGTTCCTCGTCCAGAATCGGGGACGCCGTGCTCATCAGCAGGCAATTGACCGCATGAGTGAGCGCATCCTCCTCCAAGCCGCTCTTTTGAAGGTGCTGCCGTACCAGGGCCGCTGCTGCAGCAACTGCCGGAGAAGCCATAGAGGTACCGGAGGCTACCGCGAAGCCGTCGTTCCAGCCGGAGAAAACATTTCCGCCAATCCCGGTGATTTCCGGCTTCAGCGTCAGGCCGTCCGTAGGTCCCCAGCTGGAGAAGCTGGACATCTGCCCGGCTATGCTGCTGTCGTTCCACGTCCCGACCACAGTCAATTTCCCCTTGGTCACATCACGGTTTAAGACATGGACGGCATAATAGCCCATAACCGAAACCACAGGCAGATCATAATGGGTCACGGTATAATCGACGTAGCTGTAGAACAGGTCCAGAGAAGGTGCATACAAAACCAGGCCCACGGCGCCGGCTTCCTTCGCCTCGGCAGCCAGCCGGGAGGCATCTCCGCCTGCAAACTCTGCAAAAAGCAGCTTGCCCTCGGCATCTTCCAAGCTGGTTGCGTAGGAGAACACCTGTCCTTCGTACAGCTCCCGCAGGGTTTTCCCCTCCGGCACGTCTTCCTTTTCCTGATAGGCAAAGGTAATGGAGTTCCCGTAGGAGTCTGTATACATCAAATAATCGCCCCAGGCGGCATTGCTGTTGAGGACGTGCGAGTTCTCCACACTGGCAACGGTCAGAACGGAATCAAAGCTGCCGGGCATTCCCACCGTGCCGGTGGAAACAGAGCTGGTCTTTACCATATCGCCGCCCCAGAGACTGTGGCTGCCGGTAAAAGCCTCGTTGCCTGCAGCAACTACCACGTGGATCCCCGCCTCGCAGGCCGCATCATAAATTTCGGTAACTCCCTCCATCCAGACGGGGCCGTTTGCAGAACCCAGCGAGAGGTTGATGCAGTCCGCGCCCAGAAGCACGGAGTCCTCCAAAGCAGCCAGAATCCAGTCCATTTGTGCGCCGCCGCTGGAATCAAATACATTCATAGACAGAAGCTGCGCTTCCGGCGCGATCCCCAAGGTAGCGGTTTCATATTTCTCCTGTAAGTCCTCAGGAAGATTGCCGGCCACAATGCCGGCCACATGGGTACCGTGTCCCAAATAGTTGTCGTCGTTGCCGAAAGCTGCGGTGAGATTGGCATAGTCGAAGCCGAAGGGAATCTTGCTGCTGTAATATACGCTGTCCACCGTGACGCCCTCCAGGAGGGTCTGGGCGTGAAGCTGATTCTGTTCCAAAACAGCCGCAACGTCTTCCTTGCTCAGAGCGACCTGGCCGGCATCGGCGGGCGCTTGGGCGAAGATGGGGTTTTCCAGATACAGGCCGGTATCGATGACGGATACCAGCATCCCCTCGCCCCGATCGCCCAAATCCCAAGCTGCGGTGGCGCCCATGCCGGGGCCCACATACTTCATGGCGGGGGTGATTTCAGCCGCCGTGGCCTGCACGTCCGGCACGGAGAAGGTCGGCATCAGGTAAGCTTCCTTCACACCGGGCATATCCTGCAAGGCGGGAAGATCGCCGTAGGCAACCGTGGCGGAGACGGCGTTCACCATCAGCGAGAAATTTTTCTCCACCTGGATGCTGTAGCCCAGCTTTTTCTCCATGGCACAGGTGTACTGCTGTTGGGCGGCCACAACCTGCTCCATGGCGGACAGCTCCTTCTGTCCCAGCTCTGTGCCTACCTGAACCGTCATGGTTTCCATCCGGGCAACGGGCTCGTCCTCAAATACAATTAGAACCGGCACCTTCTCGGACCGGGGATGGGCCTCCAGCCGCAGGGTGACGGTATCGTCAGCCTCCAGGGACCGGCCGGAGAGGATTTCCTGCACCGCCTGAGAATAGGCAGCGGCCTGCCGGGCATCGAAGGTCTTGGTTGTAATGGCGGTGCCGTCCTCCAGGGCTACAGACTCCTGCCCTTCATAGTCCAGGGCAGCCAGCGCCTGTGCCTCCTCCGCAGTCAGCCTGCGTTCGGATATGTACATATCGGACGCCGCGAATTGAGAATAGGAGCGGTTTCCGTCCTCGTCCAAAAAGATATAGGTATACCCCTCTGGAACAAAGGTAACGGCGCCCGCCTGTCCATAGACAATTTTTTCGTCGGATTCGCCGGTGGTGGCTGCCCCGGTCATGGGGCAGATGCTCAGTGCCAGGGCGGCGCAGAGCAGTACGGATAAGACGCGTTTCCACATTGCCTTCATTGGATATTCCTCCTCGTTCTGTTTTCCGACACGGTGGTTCGGATAAACCAAGTGTAGCACAAATACTTCTAAATTGCAAGATATATTTCAAAAAAGAAGTATTTTGTGTAGAACGCCGACTTTGGGTTGACGCGCCCAAAGATCCCGCTCCTGCAGGCCGAAATCCCGCCCGGAATCACCCGCCGGGCAGCAAAAGCGGAGCTCCGGCATTTCGTCGCCCAATTCCCTCCTTTTCCGCAGTGTACTTCGGTACGCCTGAACTTTTCTGCCAATTCTCTTGACGCAAAGGCAAATCGGCCCTATAATAACGGCAATGACAAAAAAGGCGGAAATATATATGAAGCTATCTTTGGTCGTTCCATGCTACAACGAGGAAGAAAATGTAGCAGCCTTTCAAAAAGCGGTCATGCACGCTTTTCAAGGCTGCGGGTACGCATATGAGATTATCTACGTCGACGACGGCAGCAGCGATCAAACCCTGCCGGAGCTGGAAAAGCTCTATGCCGCACAGGATTGCCCCGTCAGTGTCATCAGCTTTTCCCGCAACTTTGGAAAGGAAGCCGGTTTGTACGCCGGTCTGTCCCGCGCCAAGGGAGACTACATTTCCCTGATCGACGCAGACCTGCAGCAGCGTCCGGAGCTGGTGCGGGAGATGGTGGAGATTTTGGACGCCAAGCCGGAGTTCGACATCGTCGCAGCCTACCAGGATAAACGGGGCGACGGGAAGGTTCTGACCTTTTTCAAAGAAAATTTCTACCGGCTCATCAATCAGCTCTCTACTGTGAAGCTGCGCCCGGATGCCAGCGATTTTCGTACGTTTCGCCGCAAGGTGGCGGAAAGCATCCTGGCTTTGCCGGAGTATCACCGGTTTTCCAAGGGAATCTTCGCGTGGGTGGGATACAACACTTGTTTTATCCCCTACACCGCCTGTGAGCGGGCGGCCGGTACCACCAAATGGTCCTTTAAGAAGCTGTTCCGCTATGCCGTCGACGGCATCATCGGTTTTTCCACCGCGCCGCTCCGGGCCGCCACCTATCTGGGCCTGACCGCCGCCTTCGCGTCCCTGATTTATCTATTTGTTGTGGTGCTGCAAAAGCTGATTTGGGGCATTGCCGTGCCGGGATACGCCTCTCTCATTGTTCTCATCCTGTTGCTGGGCGGATTGCAATTGTTCTGTCTGGGGCTGATTGGAGAATATGTGGGGAAAATTTTTGAGCAGTCCAAGCATCGGCCTGTTTACTTGGAGAAAACCGTCCTTCTTCACGAAGAAAAAGAAAGCTAAAGGAAACAAACAACTCCGCCCTGCCTGCGTATTTTACGTGCCGGCAGGGCGGAGCTGTGCTTCTGCCACATGTTCTCTCACACGTATGTGGCGAGGAAACCCGATGTCTCGCTTTCGATGGCGCCTGTAAGCGCGAAGCTTTGCGGGACTTTTTAATAAATAACACGGCCCCGAAAAATCGGGGCCGTGTGCTTTGGAAATTCATAGGCTTAATGCTTCGATACGCAGCAAGCCCTGTGTCTCTTACTCGCCGAAGGCCTCGCAGTAGCGGAGGAGAACCGCTGCAGCCTGTGCACGAGTCGCAGTCTTCCGAGGAATCAGCATGCCCTCGGCGCCGTTGAGGATGCCGTTCTCCACGGCCCACGTCATGTACGCCACGGCATAGTTGCTGACCTGGTCCGCATCCGGATACGCGCTCAAGCTGCCCTCCGTCGTGATTTCAACGCCGTTCAGCTCTGCGTAACGGGCCAACATGGTCACCATTTCCTCCCGGGTTACGAAACGATTGGGTACAAACAGCTCCTCGGTTACGCCCTTGACAATGCCGTTCTCAGCAGCCCAGACAACCGCATCCGCGTAGAAGCGGCCTTCCTGAACATCCGTGAAGGGAGATTTGCCGCTGATCTCCGGCTGACCGGCCAGGCGGTACAGAATGGTAACCATCTGACCCCGGGTCAGGTTGCCGTTGGGCAGGAACAGGCCGTCTCCAACGCCTTCCATCAGGCCCTGGGTAACCACAAAGTCAATCCCCTTGTGATACCATCTGTTGATGTCCACGTCCTTGAAGGCCTTGGACGGGCAGTTGTCGCTGTTGGCGGCAATGGTACGAATCTCGGACGCCTCGCAACGGGCGCAGGTCCGGGTTTCGCTGCCGGCATGGAAGCAATCGGCGGCTTCCGTCACAGTCCATTCGCTCCAGTCATGGCCCAGAGCTTCCACCACATCGGTCTTGTAGTTGCTGCCGCAAACCTCGCAGGTATGCAGGGTGTAGCCTTCCTCGGTGCAGGTGGGCGCTACAACCGTCTCCACATAGGTATGACCGGTGGCAGGAATCGGGCGGGTCTCGGTCTGGCCGCAGTTGGCGCAGGTCCGGGTCTCCTCTCCCGCTACCTCGCAGGTGGCTTCCTTGGTGACGGTCCATTCGCCCCAGTTGTGGCCGGTGGCCTCCAGAGCGCGGGTCTCAGTCTCGCCGCAGTTGGCGCAGATCCGGGTCTCCTCGCCTGCTTCCTCACAGGTGGCTTCCTTGGTGACGGTCCATTCGCCCCAGTCGTGGCCGGTGGCCTCCAGGGCGCGGGTCTCGGTCTCGCCGCAGTTGGCGCAGGTGCGAGTCTCCTCTCCTGCTTCCTCGCAGGTGGCTTCCTTCGTCACAGTCCACTCGCCCCAGCTGTGGCCCGTAGCCTCGACGACCTCGTCGCGATAGCTGTAGCCGCAGACGGTGCAGGTATACAGGGTGTAGCCGCTTTCGGTGCAGGTGGGATCAACCACGGTGATGTCGTAGTTATGACCGGTTGCGGGGATGGGTCTGGTTTCCGTCTCACCGCAGCGGGCGCAGGTGCGGGCTTCCACGCCGTCGGTCTCACAGGAGGCGGGCGTTTGCACCGTCCAAGCGCTCCAGTCATGGCCCAGAGCCTCGGTGAAGTGATCCTTGTAGCTGGAGCCGCAGTTCCGGCAGGTATACAGGGTATAGCCGCCTTCCGTGCAGGTCGCGGGAACCACAGAGACGATATAGTCGTGCTCCGGCACGGTGACCGTCAGGGTTTCGGAGGTTCCCGGCTTGTTCCGGCCCTCTTCCACCGTGGTGATGGTGAAGGTGGCCTCGGTGTCGGCTTCGGCGGTAAAGGTCAGCGTGGCCAAAGTCGTACCGGCGGGAACGGCATCCTTGGCGGCATAGGCGAAGGTCACTACGCCGTCGCGGTCGGAGAAGCTGGTGTAATCCACCAGGCCGGACTTACCGGTGAAGGTCACCTTGGATGCGTCATAGGCCACGGTGTACACGCCGTTGGTGGTGTCGTTGTCGGCAACAATGGACAGCGTCACAGTCTTGCCCTGACACTCGGTACCGGTTTCCACACCCTTCAGCTCCAAGGGCAGACGGTTCACATCGGTCTTGCGGACGTCGCCAACCTGAACGGCCTGGAGAGAACCGGCCGGTACGTCGGCTTCGGAAACGTCCATCTGGTCCTTCTGGGCGTTGTCGGCCGGGCTGACCGCATTCATGGTCACCGCAGCGCCGGCGGCAGCCGCCTGCAGCTCCTCGGTGGTAACCGGTTCCGCATCCAGCTTCACGGCATCGGCGGGGATCAACGCCTGGTTGCCGCCTTCCGCCGGAGTATTGGAGCTGGCGGAGATCAGAGCGGCAGGCCATACGCCGTTGCCCATATCGCCCAGGAGGGCAGCCTCATAGGTTTCGGCCTCCTCGTTGAAGACCAACTGGTAAATCTGGTTGGTATCGCCTGTGAAGTAGGACAGATAAAGGTTCCCGTCCTCGCCCACAATCAGGGAGCAGTACATCGCTTCCATGTTGTTGTAGCCTTCAAAGGTGAGTCCCAGCTCAGGCAGGTTCGAGGGATACGACGCCAGCCAGGCGCTCATGCCCTGGTCTGTCTCATAGATCCAGAAGTGCCAAATGGTACCGCTCTCATCCATGAGGAGCACATGCTCGGTATCCAGCATGACCTGATCTTCCTCGTCCCAGTACTCCTCATAGCCCAGAGACGTGAGGGCCGTTAGGTAATTCACACGGCCGGACAGGTCAAAGGCCATGGAGTCCAGATTCATGGGATCCTTGGGAGAGAGGAAGTAATAGCCGTATACGCTGCTGACCATGGGCGCCTCGGCAGTGGAGAAGTAGGAGCTGTACTCCATATCCCACAGAGGTACGCCGGTCGAGTTGCCCGCCGTCTCGACGCTCTCGCCGGTGGCCGGATCCACCTTGTGCATGGCCCAAGTGTTGGTCGCGGCGTCGTTGACATAGAGCACGTTGTTCAGGGGATCCTTGGTGACGGACATAATGCTGGTATCCAGGGCCGTGCCGCCGGTCCAGGTGCTGTCGTTCTCCAGGTCCCAGGTGAAGAGCATGGGGTTGCCGTCGGCATCCTGTACGGCGCCCTCCAGCGTGACCTCCACAGTCTCCACAACAACGGTGCAGGAGGCGGAAACGGTGGGATCCAGGTTGGAAGTTGCCGTAATGACGGTTTCGCCCTTCTCCACCGCCTTGACGTTGCCGTCGGCATCCACGGTCGCAATGCTGGGATCCGCAGAGGTCCAGGTGACGGAACGGTCTGTGGCGGTCCAGGGCTGCACATTGGCCGTCAGCTTGGCAGAGCCGCCGCGGAGAATCCGCAGGGAGCCGGCAGACAATTGCATGCCGGAAACTTCCGTGGTGGGCTCCGTCCAGCCGCCGCCGGAGGTCTTTTCGGGAATGATTAAGCAAGTCAGCTCATCATACAGATCGTTGTAGCGCGTATAGGTACCCGCTTGTGTATCGATCTCGTAATAGTAGCTGTACCCGGACACAAAGCCCAGGAAGCTCATGGCGTAGTAGCTGTTCCAGCAGAGCAGGCCGGTATTGGGATCAATTTCCATAGCCTGCACATAGGCGCTTGTGGACAGGTTGGTTTTTACCAACAGCTCGGGGGCCGCGATGGTATCCAGGGTGAAGGAGTAAACCTCACCGGAGCCGTACTTGTTGCAGTAGAAGGTGCCTTCTGCATCGCAGGCCAGGGTGTTGGTGCTCACGCCGATGGCGCCGATCTCCTGGGTTACGCCGGTGAGCTTATCCACGGTATACAGAGCTCCATCGGCAACTGCATAGATCATGCCGTCGGCCGGGTTGTAGGCCATATCCGTGGGGATGATGTCCATCTGACACACAGGCGTCAGATCGGAGAGCTCATCCTCCGGCGCTACATACAGGAACCCGTCTTCGTTGGCGATAAAGGCGATATGATCCACAATGGTAGCGGCGAGATAGATCTCAGATGCGGAGGACCAAGCTTCCAAAGGATGGTCAGACTCCCGGTTGAAGCCGACCCAGGCGCCCAGCTCCACATCAAAAGCGATGCGCTCGGGCAGGGGCTGCTCCTCACCCAGCTGCAGCTCTACTTCATAAGTGGCCACGTTCATGGCGTAGTCGGCGACCTGCAGCAGGAACTTCTTCCCGCTGACGCCGTCCATGCTCATGGTGTACTCGTAGCTCTGGCCGGGTTGAGCGTCGGCCTTGGCTCCGGCATAAGCCAGAACACCGGTGCCGCCGGCATTGTACAGAACCGCAGCGGCCACATACCGGTTATCGCTGGCCGTGACGGTGAGGGTATTGCCCGTGAGGCTCAGGGAGACATCCTCCAGAACGGGAGCCGTGTTGTCCACCGTGGCTACCGTGGACAGCGTGGCGCCGTCGCCCATGGCGTCCCAATTCACAGAGCCGTCGGCCTGCAGATAATACTCAGGCGCCAGGGACAGAGCAACCTCTATCTGGTCGCCCTCTGCCAGGCCCTCCGGAGCCCAGTTGGTGTTGAGGTTATAGCCGGTGTTCATCCAGCGGCCGCCGTTGCTGTAGTAGTAAGCGGCGGTGACTGCGCCGGGGAAGGCTTCCGCCAGGGTCTGCCCGGTGGCCACATTGGTCACGCGGAATCTGGAGGCAGCCGCATTCCGGATGGCCACAAAGGACGCGCCGGAGATTTTGTCGCCATTGACGGAATTGATGGCGTTGCGCTCAGGCATGTAAACTTCGTCGGGAACCAGGGGGTTGCCGCCGAAGACATACTTGTTGGCGGTATCGTTGGCGTAGGTAATGGCAAAGGTGTTGGTCTCGGTATTGGCCATGTAGGGCGTCCGGACATCCTGCCCGGTGGCAAACTCCTGAGCCGTGCCGATGTCGAACATGGACATATCCGTCCAGTTGCCGTAATAGGCCAGCATGGGGATGGAGTGGCTGGTGCCGGTCACACCCTCGGCATTGGTCAGGGCCTCGGCAAACACGAACGCCTGCACATAAGCGCCGCCGGTGTAGTACTCGTTCAAGTAAGCCTTCTCTTCCTCTGTGAGCTTCATGGTAACCGTGATGTTGACGCTCTCGCCGGCAGGCACAGTCACCGTATCTTTGCCCAGCTTATTGAGGAACAGGTGGGCATCGTAGGAATCCACATCGCCGTCGTTGTCCACATCGGCAAACTCTATGGCGTTGATGGTATCCCTTGCGCCGGAGACATAGTCCAGAAGGGCCTGGGCATCGTCGGCATTCACCGTTCCGTTGCCGTCAAAGTCACAGTTGCTCATCTCGCCGGCCGAGTTCACGATCTGGCCGTCGGAGCTCCAGGTGACCTTGGCATCCAGAGGTGTGGCGAGGGTGTCCATGAACAGAGCGGTCTCGTCCTGGCTCATGTTGGCATTGGCGTAGGACCGGAACGCATCCTGGGTAAACAGGCTTGCGGACAGAGCGTACACCTTACCCTCGTTGGAAATGTTGTGGATGTTGAAGCTGAAGCTGTATTCGCCCGTCCGGTTGGGATCGTCGCCCAGCTCCGCTTTCACCTTGCCGTCGGGCATGCCGTCGACGGTGATGTAAGAATCCGCGCTGGTCGCCGCAGCCGTGTCGGCCAGACCTGCGCCCTGCTGCAAAATGGGGTAGTAATTGCCGTTGGCGTCCTTGAGAGGAGTCGCCGTGGACATCATCAGACTCTGCGCCAAGGCGCGGTCCGTAATGCCGGGCTGAGACAGCTCATTCTCCTCAATGTACTGCTTCACCAGAGCGGCAATACCGCTGACCTGGGGAGCCGCCATCGAGGTGCCGCTCATCAGCTCGTACTGATCGGTCGCCGAAACGGCGCCGTTCAGGGAGTAGATGCTGCCGCCGGGCGCGATGATCTCAGGCTTCATGCTCAGATCACCGGGGATGCCCCAAGAGCTGAACTCGCTGATGGTAAGCGTCTCAGAATCATTGTGGACGATCGCCGTCTTTTTGCTGACGGTAATCTTACCGGTGAAATAGCCGCCGGCATCCACGGAATTCTCCCGGATGTACTTACCGGCATCCTGGGTAATGGAGATACAGGGCTCCGTCTTGGTATAGTCGCTCAGGTCCAAATTGATGACGCCCGGCTCATTGTTGTAAATGATGGTTGCAATGGCGCCGGCCGCCACAGCAGCCTCGGCCTTCTCAAAGAAGGATGTGGTGCCCCGGGAGCAGAAGACCACTTTCCCCGTGACGTCAATCCCCTCAAAATCGGAAGGCTGGCCCACACCATCGATAAACACGTAGTCCAGGTCGGTACCGCTGCCGTCGGCAGAGGTATCCAAGGTATTGAGCGGCTTGTTGGTATACTCTGTCTCGCTATACACAAAGCTCCGTCCGGCTACGCTGAAAGCTTTGCCGACACCGCCGTCATTGTCCACAGAGGCAACGGCAAAAGAGTTGGTATATGTACCGGGAGAACCGCCCGTGTGGTAGTTGGCAGCTTCCAGGTAGGGATAGCCGATGGGGCTCGCCATCTCCGCCCAGTAGCCCTCATTACCGGCGGACATAACCACCACGGTGTCGGTGTTCACCAGGCCGTCCAGGATATCCTGGTATGTACTGTTGGTGGTCATACCGGCGGCGGCGGAACCCAGAGACAGGTTCACGGAATCGCAGCCCAGAATGATCGCGTCTTCAATGGCGGCCATATAGTCGGAATCATACGCGCCGCCGGCCTTGCCGAAGACCTTCATGACAATGACCTGGGCATCGGGCGCGTTGCCCACTACGCCCACCGTGTCCACGGCAGAGACATAGTCGTCGCCGGACTTCACCAGACGGTTCGCCACAGAGATGCCGGCCACGTGGGAGCCGTGCTCGCTGGCGCTGTCGTTGTCATGGGTCACGTCCAGGTCCTCGTCAATATAGTTGTAAGCAAAGGGGGTCTTCAGGTTCAGATACAAATCTGCGGCGGTGACCTCAGGAGAACGCTCCGCAACGTGGAGCTGACTCAGCTTTTCCGCCACCTCGGCCTCGTCCATCACATCAATGGCAGCCAGATAATCCTCATACTCCATGTCGTCGTAGCCGGCGTCCTCCGCCAGAGCTACGGCCAGAGCATCGGGATCCATGGACTGGTGGTCCCAATCCAAGCCGGTGTCGATGATGGCCACCCGCATGCCTGCGCCGGTGTAGCCGGACTGCCAGGCCAGGTTGGTACCCGTCATCTGGGTGGAGACGGCCATGTTGGGCTCTGCAGCGTCTGCGGTCTGGGGTTCGTATTTTGTCTCCAGAACCACCTCCTGTACGCCGGAGAGCGCTTCGATTTTTGCAATCTGACCATATTCCACATTGGCCGAGATGATGTTGGCCGCCAGCGTCAGGTTCCACGCCACGTCCAGCTTCTCACCAATGGCCTTTTCAATGGAATCGGTCAATTTGGCCTGCTCATTCTGGAGGTTTTCCCGATAAGACATTGCCGAAGCGTTTTCTGCAATGTCCATGGTGGAGAAGCCCGCTTCCAGAGTGGACTCCTGCTCCAGAACGATGGATACGCGGACCACGTCGGTATCCGCATAATCCGGTTCATTGGACTCCTGCTCCGAAATTTCCTGCAGCAGGCTTTCGGAGACTGCGCCGTTGTCTACCTGCTTGAAGTTGACGCTTGTGTCGCTGCCGGTAGCGCCGATGGGTACGGCAAAGCTGGACAGCAACGCAACCACCAACAGAAGCGAAAGCAGACGGGAAGGCAGATGCATTTTCTTCATACTCGTTCTCCTTTTCGTGTATTTACCGGCTTGCGCCGGCATTTCATATCCACGCGGTTTCCCGCGAGAGATATCCGACCACTTCTTCCACCAACTGGAATTTTCTGGAAAAACGATTTGCTCTATTAAGCAATAGGACAAGTATCCAGGTGCTGCAATGCGTTATCAGGATTGTATCACACTTACTAGGATTTTTCAAGGTAAAATTTTCCAGGGTTTTGACTTTTTATACGGCAAGTTTCTGCATTTTGTAAAAGCAGCAAATATTCAGCCGAATAAAGCGCTGTCATTCCCCCGTTTTAAATCAGGAATTCGAATTTTTTTGCAAATAAAGCCCCCAGCAAAAAAAATCGGTGGAGATTCCGCCGGTCCTCGTCATTTTCCTATGTTTCGTAACATTTTTTGGAAACCTCAGGCTGCCTTGCCTTTTCCGCGTCCTGTCTTTTTTATGTAAAACTTCTTTGTATGCGAGAAGCCAAATTCTATTTTTCATCTGCAACCTTATATGTGATTTTCATGTCCTGTATAGATATCCGGCCTTTTTTCTCCCCCTTCCTGCAGCCCCAAGCATACCACATGACGACAGAGAAAAAGCGCACAATGGGCCGCCGCTTCCCATCTTTCCCAGGCGGAAGGGTTGAAAACGGGACCGCGCAAAACAAAGGCGCGCCGCAACCCTGTGCAGCGCGCCCCTTGGCCCGGCCGGCATCTTCCCCGGCCCCGTTATGCATTTTGTTGGGTCCGCTTCCCTGCGGCAACCTGGAACAAAAGAAATCCGATTAGGAACATCACGGTTAGCGAGCCCACCCCCGCGTTGGTGCTGTGGGTCACCTGGCTGACCACAGAGACCAGGATCGTCCCGGTAAAGGCGGCGCCCTTTCCGCAAATATCATATATGCCGAAGTACTCCCCTGCCCGCTCCGCCGGAATGATCTTTGAGTAATAGGACCGGGAAATCGCCTGAATGGTCCCCTGAAACATTCCCACGCACACCGCTAGGATCCAGAAATCCGTCAAGCTCTCCAGCCAGAAGGCAAACACCGCAATGCCGAAATACGCCCCAATGCAGACGGACAAAATCACCCTGGCGTCCATCCGGCGGGACAGACGGCCAAAGAAAATGGAGCAGGGAAACGCCACAACCTGCGTCAGCAGCAACGCCAGCAGCAAACCGGTGGTATCCAGCCCCAGAGCCGTCCCGTAGGCCGTGGCCATGTCGATGACTGTGTAAACGCCGTCGATATAGAAAAAGAAGGCCAGGAGGAAAAAGAGAATTTCCGGTTTCCGGCGCAGCTCGGAAAACACGTTCCCCAGACGGCGGAAGCTCTCCGCCACCGGCGCATGGCGGGCCTGCACATAGTGCTTCTGCCGGTAGGCGCGCAGCAGCGGAACGGCGCCGCCCAGCCACCAGGCCGCCACCAGGAAAAACGCCAGGGCCATCGCCGTCTCCATGGAGATCCCCATGGACTCATAGGATAAAACCAGAAGCAGGCAGGCGACAAAGGGAATGCAGCTGCCGATATACCCCCAGGCGTAGCCGTAGGAGGAAACCTCGTCCATCCGCTCTCTCTGCGTGATATCCGGCAGCATGGCGTCATAAAAGACCAGGCTGCTGGAGTAGGCGGTTTTGGAAAGCACAAACAGCACCAAAAACCAAATCCAGGATTGCATAAAGCCCAACACCACGCAGCCCACCGAGCCGATGAGCACCGAGCCCAGGAAGAATTTTTTCTTCCGCCCCTGCAAATCCGACATCGTCCCCAGGGTCGGCCCTAAAATCGCCACCAGAACCGTCACCAGGGAGGTGGCGTAACCCCAATAGGCCAGATAATCCACGGAGGACAGCCCCGCCCCGTCGGCCAGGTAATTAAAATAAATGGGCATGATGGTGGAAATCAGCAGGGTGAAGGCGGAGTTCGCCACATCATACAAGACCCATTTCTTCTCCAAGGCAGTGAGTTTAAACTTCATAGCCAACCTCCTGTTCATAGGGCAGCACGGGTATGCTCTGCCAACCCGCTCCGGCGCCGAAGGTCCGGTCAAAGGAAGGGGGAAGGGGCGTGCCCTCCCTGCAAAATGCCAAAAAGCTCTCTATGGCCCTTCGGGCCTCCGGGACAGCCCGGTCAAGAAGCTTTTTTAATCTGAGGTTGCTGTCGGCGCAGGCGGGACTCGGCTCCCGGGGAATCATCAGACTGTGCATCTCGCCGTTTTCGGTCAGCTTCAGCCCCAGGTCAATCAGGCCCCTTTTACACCGGCTGGGCCCCGTCAGCAAGCCGTCGTAGCATTTCATCGCCCACAGCGCGTGCAGGACCTCCTCCGGCTTGACCGGCGGATAGACCGGCGCAATCATGGAAACCCGGGCATTGCTGGGCCGAATGTGCCCGGTCAGCCGGTGGCGAAGGGGATCCCATCCATCGGCCTCCAGGAGATAGCGGTCGAACTCCGTCTCAATCTCCGTGTGGCTCCGGCCGCTGACCTGCATCTTTTTCTCCACATAGCCGTGGCATGCCGCGTCCAGGGTGAAGTGACACACCACGCCCAGCAGGTACGACAGCATGGCAGGCGGTCGGCCTGCTTCCTGCCATGCCCGCGCCCCGTGGGAGAAGAACTCCCTTCCCTGCTTCTCATGGGTTTCGTAGCCTACGGCGCTGACCGGATTGGACCGGAGCGCTCCATAATAAAACAAGATATCCGGTCCGTGCTGTCCGATTTCATACAACGTCCGGTCCGCCTGGACATACCGGCGCATCCAGGGGGGCATCCCCCGCCAGACCCGCTGTCCGAAGTGATGGTGTGCGTAATTTGATGGCATGAAGCAACGCCGCCTTTCTCCGTCTCTACCGGCTAACCCTATTATACTACATTCTAAGATAAATTCTGCAGCCGTTTCGTAAAACAGCTGTAAAATCTCATACAAATGCCGGTGTTTCCGCAAGCAGAAACACCGGCAGGCTCCCTCCGGGGCAATGGATCAGCCCTTGGAGGCTTTCTTCTCCTCCTTGGCGCGCTTTCTGGCCGCAGCGGCCTTCTCGGCTGCAGCCTTCGCCGCCTCGTTCGCGGTCTCGTTGGAAGAAATCGCCCATTTGGCAAACTCCACCCGAACCCGGTCCGCGCTGGTCTCAATGACAATCTTGTCGTCCTTTACGGCGCATACCACGCCTACCACACCGCCGATGGTGATGATCTTATCGCCCACCTTGACGGCGCTGCGCATCTGCTCGGCTTCCTTTTTCTTCTTGTTCTCCGGGCGAATCATGAGAAAGTACATGACGGCCACAACGGCCACCATCATGATAATCATACTTCCCATCCCGCCGCCTGCCGACGTGGTTTCCAAAAATAAGTGCATTGCAATTCCTCCGTATTTTATTCCCCATCATTATACCATCCCAAGCGGGATTTGCAAGCGGTATTTTCAAATTCGCCGACTTAACCGGTCAGAATATTCCTCCCGGAATTGGGCAAAGCATCCCGCATCCAAGGCATCCCGAATTCGCTGCATGAGACGGTTATAGAAGTATAGATTGTGCATCACGCACAGCCGCATGGCCAGCATCTCGCCGGCCTGGAACAGATGGCGCAAATAGGCCCGGGAGTAGCGGCGGCACACCGGGCAATCGCATTGGGGGTCCAAGGGTCCGGCATCCGTCTCATACTTGGCGTTTTTCAGATTGACGGCGCCCTCCCAGGTGAAGAGCCGGGCGTGGCGGGCATTTCGGGCGGGCATGACGCAGTCGAAGAAATCAATCCCCCGGGCTACGGCCTCGATGATGTTGCCGGGCGTGCCCACCCCCATTAAATACCGGGTTTTCTCCCGGGGCATATGGGGCTCCACCGCCTCGATGATGTCGTACATCTCCTGCGTGCTCTCCCCCACCGCCAGGCCGCCGATGGCATAGCCCGGCAAATCCAGCTCCGCAATGCGTTGCATATGCGCCACCCGAATGTCCCGGTAGGTTCCGCCCTGGTTGATGCCCCAGAGCATTTGGTGGGGATTGACGGTGTCCGGCAGGGCGTTCAGGCGGCTGTTCTCCGCCTTGCAGCGCTGGAGCCAGCGGTAAGTCCGGTCCACGCTGGCCTGGACATAGTCCCGGGGGGCCGGATTCTCAATGCACTCGTCAAAGGCCATGCACACATCCGAGCCCAGGTTGGACTGAATCTGCATGCTCTCCTCCGGCCCCATAAAAATCCGGCGGCCGTCGATGTGGGACGAAAAATAAACGCCCTCCTCTTTGATCTTCCGGAGAGAGGCCAGGGAGAACACCTGAAATCCCCCGGAGTCCGTCAGAATCGGCCCGTTCCAGGTCATGAATTTGTGCAAGCCCCCCAGCTGCCGCACCACCCGGTCCCCGGGGCGCAGGTGCAGGTGATAGGTGTTGGAGAGCTCCACCTGGCAGCCGATGTCCTGCAAATCCTTGGCGCTGAGGGCTCCTTTAATGGCGCCCTGGGTGCCCACATTCATAAAAACCGGCGTCTGGACCGTGCCGTGGGCGCAGGTAAACACGCCCCGCCGGGCCTTGCCCTCTGTTTTCAGCAATTCAAACATACGATTCCTCCCAGATTGCTGCAGCCGCCTCCCTCCCCGGAGGCGCGGCCTGCCAAAAAATCATTCCGGCTTCTCCCAGCCGGCGCGGTACCGCACATACATACTTTGCTTTTTGGTTTTTCCCCTGACCGAGGCCCTCACCGGATCAGCATGGCATCTCCAAAGCTGAAAAACCGGTAGCGCTGCCGCACCGCTTCGGCATAGGCCTGCAGGATGTGCTCCCGACCGGCAAATGCGGAGACCAGCATCACCAGGGTGCTCTCCGGCAGGTGAAAGTTGGTGATCAGGCCGTCCATGGCCCGGAAGCGGTACCCCGGATAGATAAAAATGTCGGTCCACCGGCTCCGGGCGGAAAAGCTGCCGTCCTCCGCCGCCAGAGATTCCAGAGTCCGGCAGGAGGTGGTGCCGACGCAGATGATTCTGCCGCCCCGCCGCCGGGTCTCATTGAGCAGCTCCGCCGTCTGTTCGGTCATCATACACAGCTCGCTGTGCATGTGATGGTCGGCAATCTCCTCGGCCTTCACCGGCCGGAAGGTGCCCAGGCCCACATGGAGGGTCACAAACGCCTCGGACACCCCCTTCTCCCGGATCTTCTCCAGAAGCTCCCGGGTAAAATGCAGACCGGCAGTGGGCGCGGCGGCGGAGCCCGCCTCCCGGGAGTAAACCGTCTGATACCGCTCCTGATCCCGAAGCTCCTCCTTGATATAAGGCGGCAGGGGCATCTTGCCCAGGCGCTCCAGAATCTCCAGAAAAATCCCCTGGTAGTGAAACTGCACCACCCGGTTGCCGTCCGGCCGCACCTGAGCCACCGTGGCGGTGAGCGCGCCGTCTCCAAATTCCACATCCTGGCCCGCCTGCATCTTCCGGCCCGGCTTCACCAGGCACTCCCAGGCGCCGCCGCCCAGGTCCCGCAGCAGCAGCACCTCCACCGCGCCGCCTGTGGGCCGCCGCCCCAGCAGACGGGCCGGCAGCACCCGGGAGTCGTTCATCACCAGGCAGTCTCCGGGGTTCAGATAATCTGCAATATCATAAAAATGCCGGTGCTCCATGGCGCCGCTTTCCCGGTCCAGAACCAGAAGCCGGGAGCCGTCCCGGCGCTCCAGGGGCGTCTGCGCAATCAGCTCCTCCGGCAAATCATACCAAAAATCGTGGGTCTTCATAAAAAAGCCTCCCTCAGCTCCGGGGATATTTGCAAGTCTTCGGGTATTATAGTACAAACCCGGCTCCTTTGCAACTGACAAAACCGGCCCCGGCCGGCATACAATAAGCTGAAGGAGGGATTCTGAATGAAGCCACTGTTCCAAGGCGCATGTACCGCCCTGGTCACGCCCTTCCGGCTGGATTTCGTCCATACGGAAGCATACGATCAGCTGCTGGACCGGCAGATGAAAGCCGGAATTGCCGCCCTGGTGGTCTGCGGAACCACCGGAGAGTCCGCCACCATGAGCGACACGGAGCGGCTGGACCTCATCGGCCACACGGTGGACTATGTCCGGGGCCGGTGCAAGGTCATCGCAGGCACCGGCTCCAACCACACGGCTCACGCCGTCACGCTCAGCAAGGAGGCGGAAAAGCTGGGCGCCGACGGCCTGCTGCTGGTAAGCCCCTATTACAACAAGGCCACAGAAGCCGGGCTCATCGCCCACTACACCGCCATTGCCGATCAGGTCCATATCCCCTGCATCGCCTATAACGTCCCGTCCCGCACCGGGGTGGACATTCCCGTCTCCGTATACCGGGCCCTGGCCGCCCATCCCAACTTTTGCGGCGTGAAAGAGGCCGGAGGAGACGTGGGAAAAATCGCCCGCATCCGGCAGGCCTGCGGTCCGGAGTTTTTCATCTGGTCCGGCAACGACGATCAGACGGTCCCCGTCATGGCCCTGGGCGGTCTGGGGGTCATCTCCGTGCTGTCCAATCTCTACCCCGAAACCGTGGTCCGGCTCACCGGGCTGTGCCTGGCCGGACGGTACCGGGAAGCCGCCAATCTCCAAGCCGCCCTGATGCCCATCATCGACGCTTTGTTCTGCGAGGTCAACCCCATCCCCGTCAAGGCCGCCCTGCGCCTGGCCGGACTGGACGTGGGCCATTGCCGCCTGCCTCTTACGGACCCGACGCCGGAGCATCTGGAGCTGCTGCGGCGCTTGGTGGGCGCTCCCTCCGGGACCCCCGGAAGCAGCTCCGGCCCAGGCCCGGAGCCGGAACACGGGTAACGGCTTCCTCCGTGGGTAAACCCCACAGCCCTTCGGCTGCAAAGTCACGGACCCGGCCCAGATAAAGCCCGGACAGCAGGGGGCTCAAGCCAAAAAGATCCGGAGCAGAGAAACGCACGTCATCTGATGTCCACACAACCGTAAAAGCAGCCGTTATCTAATATTCGATCTTGGAATCAGCGCAAGTGGGAAGCACCCCAGGGTGTTTTCCGTTTGCGCTGTTTTCTTCGGCAGTCTCATAGGGGCCCGCTGATGGAAATACGCGAAGCTTCCATCCACCCCCCTTGCCGCAGTGCGGGGATCTGGATGGGGGAAACCCTGCTTGTATGGTCGGCCGCGAGATACGGCATGGAAAAAACGGAAAAACCGGCCGACACCATGACGGGTCCTTTCCAAAACATGACAATACCGCAAGCAAGTGGTATAATAAAAAAGAAAATTGCTGCAGCTTACCGGTATCCGGCAAAGCACTGCGGCAAGCAGGGTGTGATTCCGTTGCATTCTAACAAATCCGGACGCAGCTATGCCCATCCGACGGATCAACCGGCGCATGGGGGAGAGCGACGCTTTTGCGCATGGAAAAAGAAAAATTTTTCCCTCTGTAAGATTTGAAAGCCTCACCGGTCTTATATAGTAGAGGAAGGAGATGAGTCATGGGTGACGCAAATCTGGAGGAAGTATACAAGCTGTACTTTGGCGACGTGTATCTATTTGCTTTAAAACTATCAAAAAACGAGGTCATTGCTGAAGATATCACCAGCGAAACTTTCATGAAGGCTATGGCTGCAATGGACCAATTTGAGGGAAAATGTGACATTCGGGTTTGGCTATGTCAGATTGCCAAAAATAGTTATCTGCATTACCTGGAAAAGAAATCAAATCGCGATGTTCCCATTGATGAGATTGCCGTTGCCGACCCGTTTGATATGGAGCAGGCGTTTACGCAATCTGAAACAGCAGCGCAGATCTACGCAATTGTGCACGCTTTGAACGAGCCGTATAAAGAAGTTTTCTACCTGCGGACCTTTTGCGACCTGAGCTTTCAGCAAATCGGCCGGATATTCCAAAAAAGCGATAACTGGGCATGTGTTACTTACCACAGAGCAAAAGCAAAAATCCAGAAACGAATGGAGGATGATGAATGGACCTTCCATGTGAAATCATAAAAGATCTGTTACCGCTTTATGCCGAAGAAATGGCAAGCCATGCTACGGCACAGGTGGTCGAAAAACATTTGGCGCATTGCCGCTCTTGTTCCACTGAATTGCAGGCCATGAAAAAACAAGTTCCGGTTCCGCAATACGACCTGAAGCCGCTTGCCCGCATCCGTCGAGATTTGAAAAAGAAAAAATGCTTAACCGCTGTATTGGCGACTGCAATCCTGGCGGTCATTTTACTGTCCGTTTTTTCCTTTCTCTCTTCGCCGCAATACCTCCCAAATACAGAAGACTTATTTCAAGTTGTAGAATATTCAGATCGGGATGCAATCATCATATTTCACGACGGCATCACTTCTTACAAAGCCACGCGGTATGTCGATATTGACGGAAATGTTTATGTTGATATTATGGCATGGAGTTCTATTTTAGATCGATTTCTCGGCAAAGACGCTCCATGCTATCGCATCCCGGCAGATGCAAACATGGTCTTTTATTGTTCGGCAGACCCACATGACGACAATACGATTATTTGGAGCAATATAAAAACCGATTTTGCCGGCAAGCGTTCCCTAGCCTCTCTTTCTTTAAGCTATCTGGCTATTATTTCTGCAGCCCTTGTACTGATCTTCGGCATCCTGCTGATGGTTTTTCGCAAACGGAGCGGCGTCTTTGTGGTCCTGCGCAACGTCGGAGGGATTCCTCTGTCGTATCTATGTGCGTATATCTGTATCAAGGGCTTTACCACAATTTCCTTTTTCCCGATTCGTGATTTTGCTTGGATCATTGCCGTCATGGTCTTTTGGTATGCCGCATTGTTTTCCGGTTGCAGCATGCTCCCGGCTCATCCAAAAAGCAGCCGCAAATTCTTCTGACCCGTTCCCAAGCACTCGTGAGCCCCAAAGAAAGGAGGATTTATGAACAAAAAGTTTGCCGCATTCATGTCCTGTCTGCTCGTTGTCCTTCTGCTGACTGGCGCCGCAACCGCATTAGCGGCCTCTTCGTCCCCAAACTACGCTACCAACAGCCATGACGATATGTCCCTCTACTATTATGGCTATGTACAATGCCAGCCGTCATATGTAGAAAACGGGAGCCATGCCGCTCGTGGCTATATCCGCTACTGGCGTTACGATTTGCTTGGCAACATTACAGCAGATACAGGCAGACTATACACTGCATGGGGTACCGGTCCTTCCGACGGTCGCATCTTGAGCAGAAGCTATACATATACGGACTCCGTTATCCCCAATTCCCGTAAGACCCAATTTCGGTATGGTTTCGATTGGGTCCCCACCGGAACAGGAATCTGGCCGGTCAGCGTTTCGCCGGTCACAAAATAATTCACATTTTCATTACATGAGGAATTGATGTAACGCGCTTGGGGCTCACGAGTTTATGAATGGGGGGAAAGTGCTATGGGAAGAAGAAAGGGTACTTTGTTGTCGTTCACTTCTTTGCTTATTACTTTTATGCTCACGACACTTTTTTTCTACATGGTATACAATACACATTTTGATTCGGCCACAGATGGTTTTTCTGGACTGATCGTTTATGCGTCTTCCTACGAAAGTGAATCCAACCTTCAAAAAAATCAAAAACTTGATTCCATGAAGGAAGCGCTTTCCGCATGGGCATCGAAACACCATGCCGTGCTCTTTTACAAAGGCTTTTCTGCCGCTGGTATCGCTGCGATCGATTATGCCGGTTGGTTTGAGACAACATATCATGTTTCATTTACCGGGCAAGATCCGAAAACTGCCATAATTCAAAATACGTCAAAGAACCTCGATAGCTATGTAGAGGATGATGTGCTATTTCCAGGAGTATATGATTATCAAATACTAGGAACAATAGATCGGGAATATGCGCCCGCCTTCCAGGGAAATTCTTTTTTCTACTTCCCTCTATTAAATATTACCGATATGGAAGGTCTCCTGTATACAAATATTTCAGATTCCAATATTTTATCCGAGTTATGCAATATAATAGAAAATACCGGCAGAACGGTAGAGTTTCAAACTTATAGTGATAGTCATTTCGGCATTGGGGAAATAATTGTTAAAATGTTTCTTGACGATTTTGTCTCCCGTTCTATGCTGTTTGCGTTTTTTGGCCTCATCTTTTGTGCTGTATTTTCTGTATTTATGATGTATCGAGAAAGCAATCGATACTTAGTTGTACATCACCTGTATGGTGCGACCTATTTGTCGCTTTTCGGGAAGCTCCTGTTCAAACTCAGCTGTGTTGCCATCTTAGGCACATCTCTGGGGTATGCTCTAGGGAAAACACAGCTCAACCTCCTTCATCAGGGGGCATATATCCATGTCGCTGTAATCAGCGGATTTTGTAATATCTTATTCGCCGGTTTCCTGCAGATATTTTGCTTTTCTGACTGGCTTCACAAAAATCGCGGGAAGGAGGGAAGATACTAAAATGGTACTAAAACAGGTTTTGCGGGACATTCAAAAAGAATGGACCTGGGCTATTTTCTATATCATCGTTGCAACCATGACAGCTATGGCAATTCTTTATTTATCTGTTAGCTTTTCTTCTGTTCGCAAGCAGTATTCTTCCATCAGGTCATATATTGACAAGGAAGTTGTTATGTTTCAGTTTATGCCCACGCAAATGGAGCCTGCATCCAGCAACCGGCAAATATCAAATTCTCCAGACGTAATTTCGTATTTACAGCACAATTTATCCGCCGATGGCAATGCAGGAAGCTATGTTTTTATCGGGAATGACGGATTTGTAGATGCAAAATACGGATCAATTCTTATTCTTTTTGGGCAGTATGGCAATTTGGCAGGATTAGATTACGAGTCATCCATGGCCTTTTTTACCCCAGAGTCACACAAAGAGGATGTTGGAAAGAGTTTTACGATTGCAGGTCAGAAAATCGATGTCATCGGTACAGTCGGGTCAGATTTTGATCTATTTCATCCTTTATATTATATAGAAGCCGAAAACCCCATGCTATCAAACGCCCTCATTCTCTGTACACGGGACTTTCAAACAATCGATGCAATGTTTCCGTGGTGGAGATTAAGCAGCGAGGTATTTGGTCGCATGGTACTTTTGAATCCATCCGATGCAGAAATTAACCAACTCCAAAGCATGTTTTATAATGAATATGGTGCGCTCTATAGAGGGATATCAACCGAGGAGTTTACAAAAACAACAACAGTTGCATCCATACGTGCGCACAGACTATACATATGGTTTTATATTTTATCGGGTGTATTGCTGCTTTTGTTATTGCTGTGCAACATAATTCGAATGATCGAGGTGCGTGTTGCCGATTACACCGTACACCACCTATACGGTGCGCCCATCGGCATGATTCAACGACGTGTGGGCGGCTTTGTCCTCGCTTTGCATGCCCTTCCCATTGCCGGCATCGTGTATGTTCTGGCTGTCAATCAGATGGCGTTATGGTATCTCCTGCCGTTACTCGTTTCTCTAATTTTCATTCTGTATATTTTTTCGGCCAACTATGCAGGGAGAAGAATCGGTACATTAAACGGCTTGGGGAATTTGAGGAGGGATTATTAATGGATATATTATCAATTCGTCAAGTCAGCAAAAGCTTCTTGGACCATGACACCACAGTACAGGCTGTATCCAATGTTTCTCTGACTGTTTCATTGGGCAAGATGGTCGCCATTATGGGTCCCTCTGGCAGTGGCAAAACAACGCTTCTAAATTTAATGGGAATTGTTTTGGCTCCTGATTCCGGTGAGATTTTTGTAGATGGTCAAAACACAAGCCGTTTAAACGACAGGCAAAGGTGTCAGTTGCGCAATCGGTATTTCGGGTATATTGTACAGGACTTTGCTTTGATCGAGGAAGATAGCGCATGGCAGAACATTCTTGTCCCCACTTTATACAGCAAAAGGAAAAAAAGCGTTGCGGAATACCGAAGAATCACGCAAAAATTGGCCGACAAGCTTCATGTCACCGACAAATTAAATACGACGGTAAGAAATCTTTCAGGCGGCGAGCGGCAACGTGTTGCAATCATCCGCAGTATGATTTGCGATCAGCAAATCATACTGGCTGATGAACCAACAGGCGCTTTGGATCAAGAAAATTCTCTCATTGTAATGATGTATTTAAGAGAGACTGTAAATTATAAAAATAAAGCCGTTGTGATCGTAACGCACGATCTAGATATTGCCCGCCAATGCGACCAAGTATACAGACTAACGCGCGGTTCTTTATCTATGTGCCTACCCTCTGATCTGTAGGTATGTCATAAAACATTGTATCGTTGCACAAGCTGCATCTCTCTCGTTTCCCTGAAAGCAAAATGCATGTACAGGCAAAACCCAGCTTTTTCCAGGAAACAAACGGAGATCATTGACACCCATTCCCTTTTGCAACCACCAACGATCCAAACTAAAACAGAGGTAGCGCCGCTGACGCTACGCCACCGGGCATCAAACGAAATATTTTCTATTTCGGGGCTCCTTCTGCTGTCTGTATCTTCGGGGCTGCTCGCAGTTTCAGCAGGTTTTCCGATACATCACAAGCTGGGGATCGGTTCCTCCCTCGCCGTAGGTGCAGACAAGGAGAAAATCTGTTCCTCCGACCAGTCCAAAGCATCGATCCTCCCCCGCTCCTTCCACCTGCGTGCCGAGATAGATGTTTTTGTCGTCCAGGAGCTGCACCTGCCGGCCGTTGGGCATGGGGTAGGCAAGATTGACAAACGAACCGCAAAGGCAAAAAAGCTCGGTGATTTCGGGCATACCCTCGATGCCGAGGGCGTTAAACTGGGAGATCAGCTGCCGCTTCTGTTCCGCAAACCGCTCCTTGCCGCCGGCCTTTATGGACTCGGCGGCAAGGCAGGCCCCGCCGAAGGGACGGCCGCAGGTTTCCGCACAGCCCCGGCAGGTCTCCCGGAGGCTGCAAAGGTCGCAGTTCGCTCCGCATATTGTACTCATAAAATTTCCTCCACCTGATCAGTCCCCATGATTTTGGGGAATTTTCCTCAGATAAAATCTCGTGTCTTCTGTGTCGCAGAACCCCGTAAAAGAGTCGAACCCTCGGTTCCCTCAGGCGCATGTCCTGAGGGAACCGGCACGTGAAGGGGCCTTTCCGAATGTCCCGCAGGACAAGCCGCCTCTCTCCCATTCAACCCGGGGCCTGCGGACAGGCCGCCGCTACAGCTTCAGCCGGTACTGCACCGTCTTGACGGTCATCCCCAGCTTCTGATAAAAGGCCGCCGCTTCTATATTGTGGGGGTCGCAGGTCAGCTGCAGGTCGGTGCAGCCCCTCTCCCGGCCCAAGCGCAGCAGGCATTCCAGCAGCTGCCGCCCCAGACCCCGGCGGCGGCGTTCTTCTGAGACGCACAGCTGCTCCAGGTTCATTACGGCTCTGGGCGCCAGCCCGGGCCCGTCCATCTGCCGGAAGGACACGATGCCATAGGCCAGAAGCGCTTCCCCCTCCCGCAGAACGTACAGCCGTTCCTCCTCCACCAGCGCCCGGAAGGCGGCCTGGGAGATGGGAAATTCCGTCTTGCGGAAGATTTCCGGCTGCCAGGCCACATGAAGCTCATGGACCTGTCTGGCCAGGCGGTTGACCGCCGCAAATTCCCCGATTCGGGCCTTTCCAAATTGCACCTCCCGACTCATGGGGCCAGGACCACTCTGTGGAAGACCTTCTTCCCCTTCCGGATTTTCACGCCCTGCTCCAGCTGCTCCCGGGTCACGGCGTAATCGATGCCCGGGACCTTCTCCTCGTTGACAAAGACGCCGCCCTGCTGCACCAGACGCCGGGCTTCTCCGTTGGAGGCGGTCAGGCCGCAGGCCGTGAGCAGATTCAGGATTCCAATTTTCCCCTCCGTCAGCTTCTCTTCCGGCAGCGCCGTCTCCGGCATGCTGCTGTCGTCCCCGCCGCCTGCAAAGAGGGCCTTAGCGGCAGACTGGGCCTTTTGGGCCTCCTCCTCGCCGTGGACCAGTTTGGTCAGCTCAAAGGCCAGGATCTCCTTGGCGGTGTTCAGCTGGGCGTCTGCCCAGTTCGCCATTTCATCGATTTGCTCCAGGGGCAGGAAGGTGAGCATCCGGATGCACTTGAGCACGTCCGCATCCTCCACATTCCGCCAGTACTGGTAGAACTCAAAGGGGCTGGTCTTATTGGGGTCCAGCCACACGGCGCCTCTGGCCGTCTTTCCCATCTTCTTCCCCTCCGAGTTGAGCAGAAGGGTGATGGTCATGGCATGGGCATCCTTCCCCAGCTTCCGCCGGATGAGCTCCGTGCCGCCCAGCATATTGGACCACTGGTCGTTGCCGCCGAACTGCATATTGCAGCCGTAGTGCTGGAAGAGGTAGTAGAAGTCATAGGACTGCATGGGCATATAGTTGAACTCCAGGAAGGACAGGCCCTTTTCCATCCGCTGCTTAAAGCACTCCGCCCGGAGCATGTTGTTGACCGAGAAGCAGGCGCCGATGTCCCGGATGAACTCCACGTAGTTGAGATTCAGAAGCCAGTCGGCATTGTTCACCATCTGCGCCTTGCCGGGTCCGAATTCAATAAAGCGCTCCATTTGCTTTTTGAAGCAGGCGCTGTTGTGCGCAATGACCTCCCGGGTCATCATGGAACGCATGTCCGTCCGGCCGGAGGGGTCTCCGATCATGGCCGTCCCGCCGCCGATTAGGGCAATGGGCCGGTTTCCGGCCATTTGCAGCCGCTTCATCAGACACAGGGCCATAAAATGCCCCACATGGAGAGAATCCGCCGTGGGGTCAAAGCCAATGTAAAACGTGGCCTTGCCGTGGTCAATCATCTCCCGAATTTCCGCTTCATTGGTCACCTGGGCAATGAGGCCCCGGGCCACCAGTTCGTCATACAATTTCATTTTGTGATCCCCCTGTTCTTACGAATTTGCAAACCGCACGTACGCCGTGCAGCCGTACCGGCCGGCCTGCCGAAGGCCGGCGTGTTCATAGAAAGCCCGGACGGCGGGCTGGTCGTCGGTCAGCAGGACCAGCCGGTGCACCGACGCAAACTGCTGCATGGCCTGCCGCAAAAGCCCGGCGCCGATTCCCCGGCGTTGGTACTGCCGCAGCACCAAAAGGTCCTGGATATAGGCCACGGTGCAGCCGTCTCCCACCGCCCGCAGCGCGCCCACCAGGCAGTCGCCGTCCCAGGCCGTCCACACGGCCAAAGACCGGTCGTACGCCTGGTCCAGCAGGGTCGGCTGCGCCGTGTACCGGGCCCAACCGGCATCGGCATACAGATGCAGCAGCTGCTCCAGGGCCGGGCGCGCTCCGGAACGAATCGAAATCTCCGACGCGCAAAGCGGCGTCAGTACCCGGACCTGCTGCGGCGTCTGCTCGTTCAGCAGCAGCGTGCTGCCGCCCCGGCTGACTGCGGGGAAGCCTCCGGTGAACGCTTCCAGCTGGCTCAGCTCCGGAAATCCGCCGTCCTGGGTCCGGTAGTGCATGGGAATCGTCACCCGGGGCCGAACCTGCTCCACCAGCGCCCGGGCCTGTTCGGCGTCTATGGTATAGTATCCGCCCACCGGCGCCAGAAGGCAGTCCACCCCCTGGAGCTTTTGCCCCTCCTCCGGCGTGAGGGGACGGCCCAAATCCCCCAGGTGCGCCACCCGGAGCGCGCCGAAGTGAAACACCCGGACCGTATTCATCCCCCGCTTCCGTCCGCCCTCCGGGTCATGCGGCGTCTGCCACTGCTCCACCTCAGGCCCCGATCCCTTGGACTCCCGGAGGGCAACCGCCCGGGTGAAATTGTGGTCGTCGTGGGCATGACTGCAATACACCGCCTCCGCCTCCACCCGAAGGGGCGGCAAACCCGGCACCATCCCGTCGGCATAGGGGTCGATGACCGTCCGAAATCCACCCGATTCCAGGCAGAAGCAGGCATGACCCAAATAGGTAATTGCAACTTGGTCCATCTCACAAGCTCCTTTCTCCAGCACGTTACACATATTCTCTTCCAAAATTGTAAAGCCGGTTTTTCGGCACAGGCTCAGCTTCCGTGAAAGAACGCCCTCTGTCCCTGTTGGGACAGAGGGCGTAAAAAACGCGGTACCACCTCTGATTCAAGCCCGCGCCGGGGCGGGCTCCTCATGGTTTTTACAAACCGGGGCTGTAACGGGCCGACCCGTCCTGCCCTACTGCGCCTTCAGGCAGGCCGCTCCGGGAGGTATTTCGCCAGGGCCGCTTGCCTCCTTGCACCAACCGGGGGCTCTCTGAAAGCGGGTTGCCTGGGTACTTCTTCCCTTCATCGCGCATGTATCCTCTTTTGGGTATCCTAACAGAAAAAGCAGGCCGTGTCAAGGCATTCTTGAAGCAGCACAGAACCGGAGTCAGGTCATCCTGCAGGCAGCGGAAAATCCGGGTTATGGGCCAAAGGCCGCCGGGCAAGGCCAACACTCACCCGCCCAGCTTTGCTGCGAAATCGGCCATGGCCTCGGAGATTTTCAGCTGCTGCGGGCAGACCGCCTCACAGCTGCGGCAGCCGATGCAGGCGCCGGGCTGCTTGTCCCCGGGAACCGCAGAGAGGGCCATGGGCGCGATGAAGCCTCCGCCGGTGAAGCTATGCTCATTGTACAGCGCCAGCAGAGCCGGAATGTCCAAGCCCTGGGGACAATGGCTGACGCAGTAGTGACAGGCGGTACAGGGCAGGGCGGTTTGGCTCACCATACGCTCCGCCGTCTTCAGCAGCCCCTCCATCTCCGAAGCGCTCAGGGGCCTCTCCGCCGCAAAGGTGGCGATATTTTCCTTCAGCTGCTCCAAATTGGACATGCCGGAGAGGGTGACCCCCACATTGGGGATGCTTTGGAGGAAGCGGAAGGCCCAGGCGGGAACGGACTCCTCCGGCCGCATGGCCTGCAGGGGCGCGGCCTCCTGCTCCGTCAGCCGGGCCAACCGGCCGCCCCGCAGGGGCTCCATCACCCAGACGGGAATGTGGTACTCTTCCAGCAGCTCCACCTTCGTCTTCCCCTCCTGGAACGTCCAGTCTATGTAGTTGAGCTGCAGCTGGCAAAACTCCATGTGACTGCCGTAGGCCTCCAGGAACCGCTTCAAAACCGGCAGATTGCCGTGGCAGGAAAAGCCCAGGTGGCGGATCCGGCCTTGTTTTTTCTGCTCCAGCAAATAGTCCAAAATGCCGTATTGGGGGTCCAGATAGGCGTCGATGTTCATCTCACAGACGTTGTGAAACAGATAAAAGTCAAAATAGGAAACGCCGCATTTTTTCAGCTGCGCTTCAAAAATCTCCCGGACCTTGCCCATATTGGACAGGTCGTATCCGGGGAACTTATCCGCCAGATAAAACCCATCTCTGGGATGCTTGGCCAGGGCCTTTCCCAGAGCCGTCTCCGAATGGCCGCCATGGTAGCCCCAGGCGGTATCGTAATAGTTGACGCCATGCGCCATGGCGTAGTCCACCATGGCCGCCGTCGCTTCTTCATCTACACGGCTGTCATCGCCTTCCTGCACCGGCAGGCGCATACAGCCCATACCCAGGGCCGACAGCTTCAAATCCTGAAATTCCCGATAAATCATACACAATCCTTCCTTTCTCACCGGCCGGGAATCGGCGGTGCATCCACGCTTCCGCCCGAAGCGCCCGGGAGCCGACCCGGACGCGCTGCGGTTACGATACTATATTGTACTCCAGCATCCGGCCCACTGTCAACGCATTTCCTACGGCAAACCCTTGATCCTCCGGGGTTGAAAATCCCCTCCCCGGCCGCCGCTGCCAATCCGGAAGCAACGTCTTTTCCGGCGCATCGGCGTTTTTTCTTTTCCATGATGGCCTTCCCCCAAGCCTCCGCCTTTCCGGCGCGGCCGTTTGGGTCCCTGGTTTTACCGCTATATTGGGGGATAAAACGTTGAAATTTGTCAGAATTTGTCATATAATAGGCAGGCATGTTCTATTTCTTGTAACGGGAGCTCTGGTGGCATCTATGAAACGGACATACCTGGATCAGAACGTATACAACGCCCTGCAAGACCGCCTTCACTTCCTATTTCGGGAATTTGAAAATATTTTCGTCTCATTTTCCGGAGGAAAGGACAGCGGCCTCTTGCTCAACCTCGTCCTGGACTTCCAAAAAAAATACTACCCCCAGCGGCGCATCGGCCTGTTTCACCAGGACTTCGAGGCGCAGTACAGCGCCACCACCCAGTACATCGAGCGCACGTTTGCGCGGGTGGAGAAGGACGTGGAGCCCTACTGGGTGTGCCTGCCCATGGCGACGCGGACCGCCCTGAGCAGCTACGAGATGTTCTGGTACCCATGGGACGACACCGCGCAGGATGCCTGGGTGCGTCCCATGCCGGAGCACCCCTACGTCATTCACCTGCAGAACAATCCCATCACCACATACCGCTACAAAATGCACCAGGAGGACCTGGCCCGGCAGTTCTGCCGCTGGTACCGCATATCCCACGGGTATGGAAAAACCGTCTGCCTGCTGGGAATCCGCGCCGACGAGTCCCTCCAGCGCTACAGCGGCTTTCTCAACAAAAAACACGGCTACCGGGATACCTGCTGGATCAGCAAGCAATTCAAGGACGTGTGGACCGCTTCGCCCCTATATGACTGGACCACCGGGGACGTCTGGCACGCAAACGCCATTTTCCATTATGATTACAACCGGCTGTACGACCTGTATTACATGGCCGGCCTGAAGCCCTCCCAAATGCGCGTGGCCTCGCCGTTCAACGACAGCGCAAAAGACAGCCTGAACTTGTACCGGATCATTGACCCTCAGATCTGGGTCAAGCTGGTCGGCCGGGTGCAGGGGGCAAATTTCGGCGCCATATACGGAAAAACACGGGCCATGGGGTACCGGAACATCACCCTGCCCCCGGGGCACACCTGGGAGTCCTACACGCACTTCCTGCTGGCCACCCTGCCGGCCCGGCTGCGAAAGGGCTACATCGAAAAATTTCAAACCTCCATTCGCTTTTGGCACACGGTGGGAGGCGGGCTGGAGGAGGAGACCATCCGGGAGCTGGAGGCGCACGGATACCGGATCCGCCGCAACGGCGTCTCCAACTACACCGTCATGAGGAACACCCGCATCATCTTCTTGGGCAAAATTCCCGACCACACAGACGACATCAAATCCACCCGGGATATTCCCAGCTGGAAGCGCATGTGCTTCTGCATTTTAAAAAACGACCACAACTGCCGCTCCATGGGATTCGGCCTGACCCGGGAGCAGCAGCGTATGGTCCAAAGTCTCAAGCAAAAATATGGAGAGCTTGGTGAAAAAACATGGCATTCGTAAGTCCCGTATACGGCATCATCCCGGTCCCCATTGAGAAGATCGAGCCCAATACATACAATCCAAACTCCGTCGCCCCGCCGGAGCTGAAGCTGCTGTACGACAGCATCCGGGAGGACGGCTATACCATGCCCATCGTATGCTATTATGACACCGACCGCGACGTATACATCATCGTAGACGGCTTCCACCGCTACCGGGTCATGCTGGATTATCCGGATATCTACCGGCGGGAGGGGGGCAAGCTCCCCGTCTCCGTCATTCATAAGCCCATCGACTGCCGGATGGCCAGCACCATCCGCCACAACCGGGCCAGAGGGTCCCACAACGTCAGCCTTATGAGCAACATCATCCGGGAGCTCCACGAGCTGGGCCGGTCGGACGCCTGGATTTCCAAGCACCTGGGCATGGACCGGGACGAAATTCTCCGCCTCAAGCAGCTGACCGGCCTCACCGAGCTCTTTCGGGACCAGGAATTCAGCCAAGCCTGGCAGGCAGTGGACGACACCCTCTCAGACGAAGGCTGACGCCGGGCGGCGGAGCCGTTACACCGGGAGCAGCATGGCAAGCGTCCCCGCCACAATCAGGCACAGACCGGCGGCGCCCCGCCGGGTCAGCCGCTCGTGGAACACAAAATAGGAAAAGGCAATGGTCACCAGAATGCTCAGCTTGTCGATGGGCACCACGACACTGGCCGGTCCGTCGTGCAGGGCTTTGTAATAGCACAGCCAGGAGGCCCCGGTGGCCAGGCCGGACAGGCAGAGAAAGCCCAGCTCCCGCCGGGGAATCCGGCGGACCTCCTGCCCCTTTCCCGTCACAAAAACCACAACCCACGCCATCACCAAAACCACCCCGGTGCGGATCGCCGTGCCCAGATTGGACTCCACGCCCTCGATTCCCACCTTGCCTAAGATGGCCGTCAAGCTGGCGAAGACCGCCGAAAGAAGCGCATAGAGCAGCCACGCCCGTCTTCCGGCCTTTTCCTGCCCGGTCGCCTTCTTTTGAATCATCAGGTAGGTGCCTGCGGCAATGGCCGCCATGGACGCCGCCTTGAGCCAGGTCAGGCCCTCCTGTAGAAACAGGAAGGCCAGCACCATGGTCAGTACCGTGCTGGACTTATCAATGGGAACCACCTTGTTGATGTCCCCCAGCTGCAGCGCCCGGAAATAGCACAGCCAGGACGCGCCTGTGGCCAGGCCGGAGAGCACCAAAAACGCCCAGGTTTTGGCGTCCACTGCCGGGATGTCCCCTTGGGAACCGACTAAAAACACCATAATCCAGGAAAAAAGCAACACCACCACGGTGCGAACCGCCGTGGCCACATGAGAATCCGTCTGCCGGATTCCGCATTTTGCCAAGATTGCGGTGACGCCCGCGAAAAAAGCCGAGCCAAAAGCGAATAAAATCCACATTCTGCGTTTCTCTCCTTTTCGTTGTCCGTCTTGCCCATCCCGCCGGGGGCGGACCATGGGGCGGCTACGGCAAGCCTCGTGCGGCGCGGGGCTCCGAGATGACGGGCAGATCCTCCTCCCGGCCAATATGCCCTTGAAAATTCCCGCGCGCCGGTATATCATGTTATTATTCCACAGACAAGGGAGTCCATGCTATGAAACAACAAATTGCAGTCTTTGACTATGCCCAACACATTTTACAGGCTTTGAAAACCGGGGTCCTGCTCACCGTCAAAGCCGGTGAGACCGTCAACACCATGACCATCGGATGGGGGACCCTGGGCATCGAGTGGGGAAAGCCTATTTTTACCGCCTTCGTACGGGAGAGCCGGTACACCAAGGAGCTTCTGGACCAAAATCCGGAATTTACCGTCAACATCCCCTGGGAGAAGCCGGTTCCATCCACCCTCAGCTTCTGCGGCTCCCGCTCCGGGCGGGACACGGATAAAATCAAGGCGCTGAACCTGACGCTGCAAGCGCCCCAGGTCGTCTCCGTTCCGGCCATCGAGGAGCTGCCTCTCACCCTGGAGTGCAAAGTGCTGTACCGCCGGAAGCAGGACCTCTCAGCCATGCCCGGAGAAATCCAGGAAAAATTTTATCCGCAAACTGCCGGCGCAGCCGGGCAGGACCCCCACACCGTCTACTTCGGAGAAATTGTAGCGGCCTATTTGCTCTCTTAAGCTCGCGCCCGAGCACATAGGTGCAGGCCAAAAGCCTGCCGGAAACGGAAGCACCGTCCGTTTTCCGGCAGGCTTTTTCTGTCCGGTTCACTGGGAAGAAAATACGGCGAAGACGCCGGTGCCCACCAGGGTCATGATCACCCCGGCAATGGCCACGCCGGAGAGCACCGCCAACACCGTCGGCTTAAACTCCATATCCAGAAGGCTGGCGGCCAGCGTGCCGGTCCAGGCGCCGGTACCCGGCACCGGAATGGCCACAAACAGCATCAGGGCCAGAAACAGCCCCCGACCGGCCTTGGACCGCAGCTTTTCTCCGCCCCGGTGTCCCTTGACCAGGCACCATTGGAAAAAGCGTCCGATCACCGGCTTCCCGGCGCCCCAGGTGAGGACCTTCCGGGCAAATAGATAAATGAAGGGCACCGGGAGCATATTGCCCAAAATGCAGACGATGTAAGAAGGGAGCATCGGCAGGTCCAGGCCCGGAGCCAGCAGCACCGCTCCCCGAAGCTCGATCATGGGGACCATGGAAACCAGGAAAACCAAAAGATATTTTTGCAGCATCACGTATGTTCCATCCTGTCTTGCGTTTCTCTGTCTCAGCGGCCCGTAGCCAGGAAAAACAGGGCCAGGGTACCGGGGCCGGAGTGCGCCCCAATGATGGGGCTGGTATAGGCAATCGTAATTTCCGGGGTGCCGAAACGGCGGCGCACCTCTCCGGCCACCCACTCGGCATCGTCCAGGCAGTCTCCATGGCCGATGAACACCGTCTGGCTGCCCGGGTCAAGCGCCGTCTGCTCCATTTTCTCCACCAGCGCCCGCAGAGCGGCCCGGCGGCCCCGGGTCTTGGACACCTGGACCAGACGGCCCTCGTCGTCCACATGCAGCACCGGCTTAATGGAGAGCATGGACCCCACCACCGCCGTGGCGGCAGAAATCCGCCCTCCACGCTTTAAAAACATCAGGTCGTCCACGGTGAACCAGTGGGCCATGTGGAGCTTATTGGCCTGCACCCAATCCCGGGTCTCCTCCAGGCCTGCCCCCGACTCCCGCAGGCGGGCGGCATGGTACACCAGCAAAGCCTGGCCGCCGGAGGGCGCCAGGGTGTCCACCACACAGATCCTCCGGTCCGGGAACTCCACCCGCAGCTCCTCTGCCGCCAGAAGGCTGTTCTGATACGTGCTGGACAGGCCGGAAGAAAACACCAGCAGCAGCACATCCTGCCCCGATGCCAAAATCGGCCGCAGGTACTCCAGATAGCTCTGGGGATTGATGGCCGAGGTGGTCGCCATCTCGCCCTTGCGCAGGCGGTCATAAAAGGTCTTTGCGTCCATTTGGCGGTAGTCGGCGTAGTGCAAATAGGACTTTCCACCCATGGTAAACTCCATGGGCATGATGCGCACATCCCATTTGGCTGCCAGCTCTTCCAGGAGCTCCGCAGCGGAGTCTGTTACAATCGCAAAATTCGGCATAAGGGTCTCTCCTTTGTGATCATCTGGAAAGGGACAATACCAGTCTACCCGCAGTGGAGAAAAAAGTCAAGAAAAAGAAAATGGGAACCCCCGGAAACCGGCGCGCCGCCTACCACCGGCCGCTGTGCCGACAGGTCGATTCTCCCCGGCCCGGTGCGGGCAAACAGAAAGGGAAAAAAGCCGGGCAAATCCCGTCTCAGGATCTGCCCGGCCAGAAATACGCCGTGGAGCGTTACGCCAAATGCCGCCGGGCCTGGAAGTACCAGGAGGCATACCACGCGGCAGCGCCCACCGCCGCCGTCAGCACAAAGGGGACCGGATTGGAAAAGACCTCCACACAGGCCAAGGGCAACAGCAGCGATACGAACGCAGCCGCGTTGGAACCAATGGCCGACAAAGCGGCGGGAACCACCAGCACGCCGGTACAGGCCAGAAGGGCGCTCTGATTTTTCCGGCACCACCCGGACAAAAGCATACACACGGCGGCAGCGGCATACAGCGTCATCAGCTTCAGCCCATAGTATAAAACCATTGCCTGCCCAATGGTGAGCGGCGCGGACCAACCGGCAAAGGCCTCCAGGCTCTGCAGCGGCGCGGCCAGGCAGCGAAAATCGCTGTAAGACCGGGTGGTGAGGTACAGCTCCGTACCGTACACCATGGCCCAAACCAGGGTGGACAGCAGCAGCGCCAGGGTCCATTTCCGCCTCCACAGCTTTCCCCGACCGGCGGGAGCCGCAAAGAGCTGGGGCTTCATATCCGCCTGGCGCTCTTGTGAAAACAGGGGCGCCAGAAGGAGCACCAGAAACAGCAGCGCCTTCAGGGCGGTGGAACGGTGATAATTATCTAAATTGTAGCTCCATATGGCATCATAGGGGCCGGAGGGGACAATCCAGGTCCCGGGGGCCGCCTCTTGTGCCTTCCCGGCAATCTGCTGCAGCGCCGCCACCCGATCCGGCTCCTGAGCCGCCTCCGCCTCGGTCTGGATGGCCTGAATTTTTTCCTCCGTAATCGGGCCCTCATATTTTTCCTCATAGTATTGTATGTACATATCCAGAGGGTCATACTGCCGGGGGGGCGCCTGGGCCTGCAGCAGCACCAGAACCAACACCGCCAGCAGCACAATGCCCTTCCGCCGGATCAGCAGCTTTTTCCCCTCAAAGCCGAACAAGCGGTGGCGGGAGGTCCAGCCGTCCGTCTTCCGGCGGAGGCCGTCGGCAAAGCGGAGCATCCGGCCCTCTTTTCCCACAGGCCGCTTCCGGCAGGCCACAGCCACGTTCAAGGCCAGGAAAATCACGCACAGAGGCGGCAGCAAAACCAGGACCAGCCGGCTGCCCGAAATCAGGCCGCCCAAAACCTCTAAATTCAAATACCGGGTAAACACGTCGATGTAGTCGATATAGCTGAACAGGTTGCAGTACCGCAGGAAGGCGAAGGCCGAGCTGGAGGCAATGGCCGTGCAGGCGTACTCCGCTCCGGCCAACAGCCCCAGCACACACAGCGCCAGGCTCAAATTGGAAATGGCAGACAGCACCGCCCACAGAACCAGACCGATCCAGAAGGCGCCCATCGCCTTAACCCCCAGGTACAGCAGCCAAAATTGGCCCACGGTCATGGGGGTGGGGACATTCTGGAACATGGGGATCGACTGCAAGGTCCGGCCCCATTCTCCCAGGCCATGATACAGCCAGCCGGACAGAAGAATCTTCCCTCCTGCGATGCACAGCGTTCCGATCCAGGCCGCAGCGAGCAAAATGCCCGCCCGCTTCCAGGCCAATCTCCCGCGGCCGCCGGGCGCGGCGTACATCATGGGCCACAGGCCCTTCCGGCGCTCCGCCAGGAACAGACCGCACACCAAGGCCAGGAGCAGCAAAATGCTGTAATCCGCCCAGCTGTCGGAAAACACCGCCGTCACGGCCCGATCCCGGCCCGCCGTGAGGGGCACGCCCTTCATGGCTTCAAAATCTTCCGCCGTCTTCACGGTATTCTGATAGGCCAGACTATCCGGATCGGAGAAAAAGCTCACCGCCTGCAGCTTTTTGGCGTCGGAGCCGATGCGCTCCAAATAGTCCTCATAGGAAGTCAGATACGCATACTGCTCCTGGAGATCCTGGGCCAGGCGGAGGAACAGCATATTTTCCGGATCTGCGCTCCAGCTGGAGTCCGTGAAGATTTGCTCCGTCGCATAATCCCGGTCGGCCCGGCACTGCTCCACCACCTCTTCCCAGGTATAGCCGGACAGCTCGTCAATGCGCCGACTGTATGCGTCGCCGTAGAAGCGGATGTCCCCGGTCATGCCGGTCTGCTGATAGAGGAAAAAGAACCCGTTGAGTATCAGCAGCAAAACCAGGAAAAACAGAAATTGCTTTCCCAGCAAAATACGCTTTGCTTCCATGGTCATTCCTCCCCCAGATACGCCATGTACACATCCTCCAGGCTGCTCCCGCCCACCCGGGCCATGAGATCCTCCGGCGTCCCGTGGGCGACTATGCTCCCCTCCTGCATCAGCAGGACGTCCCGGGCGATGGATTCAATATCCGAAACAATATGTGTGGTGAGAAACACAATCCGATCCTGGGCCAGATCCGCGATGTACCTCCGCAGGCGAAGCCGCTCCTTGGGGTCCAGTCCGGCCGTCGGCTCATCCAAAATGAGGACCTTGGGCTCTCCCAGGAGGGCCTGCGCCAGAATCACCCGCTGCCGCATCCCCCCTGAGAAGCCGCCCACCTTTTTATGGGCCACCTCCCGGAGATTGACCACCTCCAGCAGCTGCTCAATCTGGGCCCGAGCCTGTTTGGCGGGAATTTGCTTAATCTCCGCCATATACCGCAAAAACGCCCGGGCGGAGAAATCGTCATACATGCCCTGCTGCTGGGGCATGTAGCCCACCGCTGCCCGGAAGGCCTTGCCCAGCTTTAAAATTTCGGTCCCATCAAACAGAATGCTGCCGCCATCCCGGCTGACGTTGTCGGTAATCAGATTCATCAGCGTGCTCTTGCCCGCGCCATTTGCGCCTAAAATTCCGTAAATTCCAGGCGTAAAGGTGTACGAAAAATCCGCAAGCGCCACCTTCTCCCCGTACCGTTTCATAAGATGCTCAATCCGCAGTTCCATGTCTCCTCCAGTCTCCAGACCCCAGTCCGGCAAATGAAATGTGATAACCTGTCCCGCGCGGTTGTTTGGGCGCTAACATCTACACAATAGAACAAAAGTTTTCCCGCCATGCTCCCGTCACGCTGGTCATGGAGCCCGCTCCCGTCTGCAGAAGCGCAAACACAGTTCTTTCCCCAATTCCCGGCGGTTCTCTGGACGGTATCTGCCGAAATCCTGCTGCGGGAATGGGTCTTACCCTCCAGATCTGCAAAGTTTCCGGAATCATATGTATGCGTGTTGCTGCTGCAGCATGCAAAAATGGGGGTATCCATGGGTGACGGATTCTTCAAATTGGAATTGCCAAAAGGCAGGGGATATGCTGCGCACCATATCCCCTGCCGGGCTGAGGGATCTTCGCGCCGGGCGACACGGCCCTCATTGGCATGGAATGCTGCATGTTACGCCGTATGATAGCAGATCCTGATTTCTCAGCACCTCCATACTAGCACATGATTATCGAAAATTCAAGAACTTTCTAAAATTTTTTGAAAAAACATTGCAAATTTCACCTATAAATTCGAGGTATTCTATATTAAAATTCAACAATTTCCAACAAAATACCCGCGAAGTTGAAAGAGAGAAAGAGAAAACAAAATATTTCTGCGCAATAAATCTTCCATTATTATCCAGGTCCGTCTCTACCGCGCCCCCCGCCGGACCCCGGACCTATGCTGACCCGGCGTCCAGCGACGTGACGCCGGACATCATATATTCTAATCCTCCCTGTTATGTGAGAATCCACATAAAAGTTTAATCCTCTTCCTCCAAATCCAGGTCGGGCAGCTGGTACGGATGAATTTCCACGTTTCCTGTGCCGATGTCGGACTTCTCGATGTAATACTCCGGAACTCCAAACAACTGCGCCGCCAGAA
>UREY01000005.1 GCA_900546915.1 uncultured Eubacteriales bacterium | reverse complement strand
TCAGACCATAGCCGTTCTTGTCCTCGCTCAGAGGGTACTTCTGCTTGTAATAGGGGAGGATGACGCAGGCGGATTCCTCGATCATGCTGCGCTGACGCGGGTAAGCAATCTTAAACATTTCCTGCTGCGGGGTCTTCGGCTCCTGAATCCGGCAGGGATAGGGACGGATAAACTTAGCCAGCTCCCTTATCATAGCTTTATCCGTCAGGGTGAGAAGTTCCCATCTTCTTTGATGATTGGAAGATGGAGCCTTCAAGCCTGCGTCCAAAATCCGCTCCAACACCTCTCTGGGAATCTCCCTGTCCTCAAACTGACGGATGCTTCTTCTTGTGTTAATGACCTCATAAAATTCCATTTGTTATTCCTCCGTTTCCTGATTTACCAACATCGTTAAGTTCTTTGTAAATGTCCGGGACAAATCAACCAACTGCTTTTGTTCCTCCGGCGTAAACATCGACATGGCTGTGTCCTCCGCCCAAGTGATATGCCGGACTACCTTTTCACAATAGGTCCGACCCGCCTCTGTCATTTCCACCATTTTGTTTCGTCTATCTTCCGGTATCTCCGTAATGGTAACATAGTGATCTGTCCAGAGATTTCTAATGATGGAATTCACGGTTTGCTTTGACTGAAATGTTCGCTTGCATATCTCTGCCTGCGTCATCCCTTCCTTTGCATAAAAGAGAGCGTTCAGCACCAGCAAGGTTTTCATCAACATACCGTGGCGTTTTGCATACTCATCATACAAAGCGTACTGCTGGTCCCTGAACTTGCAATACAGATAGGCGTTTTTCTTGTCCTCCTTAGTCATAGTTCACCACCCCATGAGTCTATTCTTTTACGGTCAAATATTTGACTACTTTTTATTTTAATTGCCCACCTGGGATTTGTCAAGTCTTTTGAAGGTTTTCCACTGGCCTATTTTATTCCTGCAAGAATTATACCGAACTGATCCATATAGCGGAACTGCGTAAATTTCTAATGCAAAATGCCCATCCTATACAATGAAATAGAAAAAACGTGTAGGAGGCATAAAAATGAGTGAATTGTACGGATATGTCCGTGTATCGACCAAGGACCAGTGCGAGGAGCGCCAACTGATTGCTATGCAGGAGTTTGGCGTCCCAGAGAAAAATATTTTTCTGGACAAGCTCAGCGGAAAAGACTTCGAGCGGCCTCAATACAAACGGTTGCTGCGGAAACTGCGGCCCGGTGAAGTATTAGTGGTCAAGTCCATCGACCGGCTGGGACGAAATTATGGGGAGATCCAGGAGCAGTGGAGGATTATTACTAAAGAAAAGCGGGCAGACATCGTGGTGCTGGATATGCCGCTTCTGGACACCCGGCAGAAAGCTGAGGACTTGACTGGTACCTTCATTGCGGATATAGTGCTGCAAATCCTTTGCTATGTAGCACAGGTGGAACGTGAGAACATCAAGCAGCGGCAGGCGGAGGGCATTGCGGCGGCTAAGGCGCGAGGCGTCCGGTTCGGTCGGGAGAAGAAACCCATCCCGGATACCTTCCCGCCCCTGTGGGAGAAATTCCGGCGGGGGGAAATTACGGCGAGAGCTGCAGCTGCTGAGTTAGGGGTTGTTCATAGTACCTTTTTAAAGTGGGGCAGCCTTGTAGACAAAAAATTATGACTCGAAACGTGAATTTTTTGGTTTTGGGGGTAGACTTTCAAAACCGTCTGTGCACTTACATAACACATTCAAGATATAGTTAGACAGCTGCCATACCACCCCATATATAGTGTAAAAGGCTCTGTGCAACAATCCATTTTGATTCTACACTATTTGGCTCCAAAAGTCTGCTTTCGACACCGTCCTGCGCACCTTGAAAGGAAGGGAGGTTACCGCTGTGACAGATCGGGAATTGCGGAAACTGAGCCGGAAAGACCTGCTGGAACTGTTGATTTCTGTTAGCCGTGAGCGTGACTCCCTGCAAGCGGAGTTGGAAACAACAAAAGCAACGTTGCAGGACCGGCAGCTTCATATTGAGCAGGCCGGTTCTATTGCGGAGGCGGCTTTGCAGCTCAGTGGTGTTTTTGACGCTGCCCAGACAGCGGCTGAACAATATTTGGAAAATATTCGTCAGCGCAGTGCGAATATTGAGGAGGTCTGCGCAAGGCGTGAGGCGGTCTGCGCTCAGTTGGAATCTGAGACCAGACAGCGGGTGGATGAACAGCTCAGAGACGCTGCAAAAGCCGTGCAGGAGATGGAAGAACAAACCAAACACAAATGTCAGCTCATGATAGCGGAAGCTGAAGAGAAGTCGGAGGTGTATTGGGCGGAGGTCACCAAGCGGCTGGAAATATTTTACGAAGATCACAGGGAGCTGAAGGAACTTCTTACGGCTGGAGGCAAATCATGAGAGCGAAAACAGGAAGGTCAACTTTGCCGGGGGCAGTTCCCACTGTGGTGCAGCTGGAAGAAGAATTAAAGCGGGAGACTTACCGTAAACAGTATGGAAGGGTCTTACGCAGTACGATATATATCCTCATCACTGTCGCGGCGGTGGCTGTTCTAATCGCCACCCTCTGGCTCCCGGTGCTGCAAATTTATGGCACGTCCATGACGCCTACCTTGAACGACGGTGAGATCGTGCTGTCCGTCAAGGGTGCGGATTTCGAGACGGGGGACGTGATTGCCTTTTACTATAACAACCGTATTCTGGTCAAGCGCGTGATTGCTACCTCCGGCCAATGGGTAGATATTAAAGAGGATGGGACGGTGTTTGTGAACAGCGAAGAAGTGGACGAGCCATATATTTCAGAAAAAGCCCTGGGCGAGTGTGACCTGGACTTTCCCTACCAAGTTCCGGAATCCAGGCTGTTTGTTATGGGCGATCACCGTTCAGTCTCTTTAGACTCCCGCAGTTCTGCCATCGGCTGTGTGGCGGAGGAACAGATTGTAGGGGAATTAGTATTTCGGGTCTGGCCAATGGATGGCTTTGGCCCGTTGAGGTAGCAAGAGAGGAGGATTAGCCAATGGACCAGAAGAATCTTCTGACCAAGGCATTAGGGCTTCTGCAAGTCCAAAGGCAGCACCGATGGTGGTTGCGAATCGTGACCGGCATGGCGGCAGTGGTGGTGTTTGTGACCACCTACCTGCTGATTTTACCAGCGATCACAATGGAACACAGCACATTAGAAGTGACAGCTACACCGTCTGAGGCTGTTTTAGGTGAAACGATTGACACAGAGATCTATGCTGAGGCCGAGGATGGCAGAGAGGAAACATTTTTTGTTATATCTGCCGATGGCGATAATGCCGGTTTGGATGAAAGCCAGTTTGGTTTTGATGAGGATGGCATTGCCGTTATTGAAGATGTAGGTGGACAGGCAATCAAGCTTCACCGAGAGTATGACGAAGATGGTGTTGTCTGCTATTGGTTTACACTATCGGAAGGCCAATCTGCGCAGTTTACCTTGCCGTGGATCAACGGTGTGGACCGGTATCGTACGGAAATCGTTGAGGAAGAAGTTCTAATAGAAATAGAGGAAGAAATGCCGGACTCCCTTCCCACGGAAACAGAAACTATACCGGAAGAGATTGCGCCTGGTGAAGAAGTGTCCAGCGAGGAAGCCACCGTTGAGTCGGCAGAAGGCGCAGAACCCGGTGTGGATGATCCGATGGATTCGGACACAGAAGAATCAGGACAGGAGCAAACACCTGATATTTCAGAAGAGCCATCTGTTGAGGAGCCGTCTCCTTCTGACAGTATGGATGAGGCAGAAATAGTTCAGCCGGAGGAGAAACCTTCGGTGGAAGAGCCTGAAGATAGGAGGCAAGAACCAGCTGATGATCCGCTGGCGACAGACAGCAATGCGTCTTTCATGGCAGCAAAGCTCTCCAGCCCCTACCACCAAAATGTTAGGGCTATACAGGCGGTTGGTGTTGCGCCAGTTTCGTTGTCCCGACATAACGTCTCTATTGTAGCCCAGTCCTATGCGGTAGCAACTGATTCTAATACGAGTACGGAACCTATCCGGGATGAAAAGCCGGACAATTCAAGTGCGTCTACATCGTCAAGTATCGACGACGATGATGATCGTACCGTTCAAGTTGAACGGTACACGGAGATTGTCCTTGACCAAGGGGGAGAACCAAATCAAGAGGGTACACTGGAAATTACATTTGGATGTGGTTCTGATCTAAACAAGGCTCTTCGGAATGCACAAAAACGTGAGGATAGTCATCTCTTCCTGTTTTGGTATACAGAGGACTTACTGAAAATGCAGGCGGTCAACGAACAGGAAACGATTTCGGTGGGCGATAAGATATATATAGCTGTTCCTCAAACGGATGTTACCGTGAATGGGAAAACAGATGCGGTATCTGGTGCAGTAAATGAAGAACTGGATGTTAAGATATGGTTTGAGCTGGGAACAACCAGCGACAGCCGAAACCATTTCTACTACAAGCTGCCTGAGGGAATTACGGTTCAGGATATAACCAATCACCCTTTATTGGACGGTAATGGGAAACAACTCGGTACTTATTCCTATCAGGAGGTGGATGGGGAGCCATATTTGCTTTTGGATATTACGGAACATTCCACCAGTATGTCTGGACAAGCGGACTTCAGCGCAAGTTTTTCAGCGGAAGGAACATACCAATTTGACAGTGGTCCATCTGTGCAGATTTATCCGGAAGATATTGAAAAGAGCAAACTTGCACTGAAAAAAACAGCCAGTGATGCAGTACAAAACGAAGATGGGAGCTGGACTTGGACCTTTACGATTACCATCACGAATAATAGTGACAATCCAATGTCCGGCATTATCCTGAGAGATCGAATGGAAATTTCCGACCTTGGGATTCGTCTGGAGCTTGGAGAGGTTAAGGCAGAATCTACGGATTCAACCGCACAGCCGGGGATATTTGGAGAGCCGGTACTGTCAGAGAATGACACAGTCATGACTGCGGCGACCAACGCAATGACGATCCCCGCCGGAGCATCCTACACCTATACCTATACTGCTACTCTGCCCAAAGACGGTGTGGATCAGGCACAGTCTGCGGCGCAATCCCTCTCCTATCAAAATACGGCATTCCTTAGCACGGAACAGGGAGTATGGCTTCGCGAAGTCTCTGCCCAGATTGCTTATGTAACGCCTGCCGACGTATTTCATAAAGACGGGACTCTCCCAGATGATGATAATTCCTATGTAGAATGGACGATTGCTCTCTCAACAGCTGGGCAGTATGACGCTTCCGGGAGTCCCATTCGAGACACGCTGAACGAGGATGCGTATAACAAAGGAACGCTTGATTATATCAAGGAGAACAGTGGTGAATATCAGCCATACATTATTGCTTACTGGAACGGCCACAAAGGGGAGACTGTCCCGCTGACATGGGAAGAAGTGGACAGCCTGGAAGATGTGTCTTCACTGACTGACGATACCAAACTTTATTGGTGCGAAAATCAGTTTTATTGGCCGGGTGTGGAAGGTGAAGATGGAAATACGCCCAATCTCGGCGTCGAACTGCACTACTGGACGACCTACCCTGGCGATTTTTCTCAGTACGGCCAAAATATGAATCAGGCGCAGAGCAGTTTTAAGGGACTCCCTATTGGAACTGTAGGCGAGGTGTATGGAATTGAAACAACGTTGAATAAGGCATTGCTTGATTATCGCAATGACCAGACTGCCCAATGGGAGCTCACCTTGGAGAATAAGAGTGCCAGCCGACAGGAAAATGCGTGGATCTGGGATGAGCTGCCTGACCAAAGTGCGTCGGGTAGCCCCAGAGATACCATGAAAGATTTGAATTCCTACGCAAGCGCCGGACCGGATGCAGTAAAAAGCGGAAATTATTTCTGGGTCTTCTCGTCAGTGGAAGAGCTGGAGCGTGTGACGGGCATCCGGGTTACTGTGACGGACACAAATGGGGCTCCGATGGATGCAGATGAAGTCCTCTGCCGGGGTGCGGACGGAGTTGCGCCGGGATACATTGGGTTCGGATATTACAGATGGAGCGCGTGGAAGATCTATCCTAATCTTTACGGAATAACTGACGACGGAAAAACGTTTTTGCAGCAAGCCGCCTCATCGGAAATGGGTGCTTCTGAGCTGTGGTATAGCGAACAGGATGATATGTACGAACTGACCCTCCTGACCAATGGCAGCGTGGGGAGCTATCTGCCCGGCGTGGGTGTAGAAAGCAGCGACTTTCCGCTTGCGGAGGGGTACTCCATTCACCTGAAATACGAAACACATTGTGCACAGGATGCCTCGTTGCTGGAGACCAGACGCACCAACAATGCGATTTATTATGGGATCGCCAGTACAGGAGACCGCATCCTCCTGCGGGCTGATGCAGCATATTATCAGACGGCGAGTCAGCAGCTTCAGCCGGTACAGAAATGGCTGGGTGAGGTCAAGGCATTGGAGGACGGCAGTCTGAAACTGACCTATCTGTCATTGCTGGATAACCGTTATCGGAGCCTTCTGTCTACAAAAGATCAATGGGTGGATACGGTCAGCGGAGTAGATGGAGCGTACTATGTAATGGATTCGCTCCAGATATACCGTGCACAAGTGGAGTGGGATGCGGATAACCAGCGCTGGCTCTTAGATCACGTCAACAGTGTTTCCCAGCTGCCAGAGGAAGACATTATTGACTGGTCTGACACGATATACCCTGATTTTCTCCATGTGGAAGAAACGGAAAACGGTTTTACATTGACGCTAAATTACAGTGAAGCGGAACACTATTTATATCCGGCTGGAGCGGATGCAGTTGCATTTGCCAAGTATGCCGCTGATTTTAAAAATCCGGACAATGTTGATTATGACACGCTTGACGCCGCAACAAAGGCCTCGTTCTATCTCTGTTATGATGTGGTGATTCCGGCTGACGAACTTTCAGAACTGGAGAACGATGCCGTACTCCGCAACACGATCCGGGCTTATATGGACGATGAATTGATGGGATCTTCTTATACAGATTATGCGCTGGATGCCATGGAGCTTAATAAGTCCATTAAAAACAGTCCTATTGCAGACAATGACTATACGGTAACCTTTGTATTAAATGTCATGATGACGGATGAGCTGAAAGAGCTCGGCTACTTTTCGCTGGTAGATACGCTGAGCGATACCCTAAGCCTGGATGTCAAGAGCATCGCTGTGTACGGTGTCGATGAGGCTGGAACAGAGCATGAGCTTCAAGACGGATACCAGGCCTATGTGGATGATCAAACGCTGACCATACTGTTTGAACGTCAGGAAACGAACTGGGCGTATGAGCGATACCGTGTGACCTATGATGCAAAAATCATTGGTACTGTGGGTGACCGTGTGGACTATCACAATTCTGCGGTTATTCCGGAAATCAGCGGCACGCCGCAAAGAGTAGAGGAAAGTGTGTTCATCCAGAGTGCCAGTGCTGGCGTAGATCAGGCACGAGTAGATATCTATAAGTATGATGGCGATGACACGCGGAAGGCCCTGGCCGGCGCAAAATTTGAGCTGCTGCCCATGGATGAGGAAGAGCAGGCTGAGATCATAGCCTATCTTCAGGAAAACGGACCAATCTCTCAGGAAGAATTTGATCAGAAGATAAGAGAACTGGGTGAATACGAGGACTGCTGGGATGTTACGCATGGCTTCGAGGGGACAACAGACGAGACGGGCACGCTGGTGTTCACTGGGGATGGCAATAAGGCTATTTATGCCAATCGAATCTATCTTTTGCGGGAAACAGAAAGCCCGGATGGCTACCTGCTGACAGAGGACGGATACGCTGCCTTCTTCTTGATTTATCAGATGCTCACTGATGCGGGGGGAAATGTGAAAACGTATCTGACCCCCTATGTTGCCAATAGTGGAATGGTCGTTCAATACCAGGTGCCAAACTACAAGGCAAATTTCCGTGTGTATAAGGTCTCTGCATATGATACGGAAGAATATTTGACGGGCGCTGAATTTACCCTGTATGAGGATGAGGCGTGCACGTCGGAGATCAGCCAGGGCATCCTGACGCAGGATGCCGATGGAAGGCCGTATTATTACTTTGGTGGCCTATCACCTGACAAGACATATTACCTAAAGGAGACCAAAGCGCCAGACGGCTATGTCCGCAAGGAACAGGTCTATACGGTCACGGTTGATGAGAAGGGTTCCGTAACGTTTGTTTTGGATGGCGAGAATGTCCTGTCCAGCGATAATACGCTGACGGTGGCAAACTCCCCGGCAGTAATCCTACCCGCCACTGGCGGACCCGGCAATTTCCTGTTTACAGCAGGCGGTCTTGCGCTTCTGGCGCTGGCGATCCTGATGTATAAAACTCTGCGCAGAAAGGAGTGTGGGGCCTCCTGACGCGCGTATAAAACACTCAACGCCTCATAAGAAAAAAGAAAGGAAGTATCAAAAAACATGAAAGCAATGAAAAAATTTGCCGCCATGATGCTGAGCGTCATCATGGTCCTGGCGCTGTCTGTCCCCGCGTTCGCAGCGGAACATGACACGGTGACTATCACCATCAACGATCCCATGGGCGTGATGCCTATGGCAGACGAACCCCTGACACGCAGCTATGATGCCTACAAGCTGCTGAACCTGACCACCAGCCAAAGCGGCGATAAGGTGAACTACGCCTACACCCTGAATGACAAGTATGCGGATATTCTGAAAGAGCTGGTGTTTGCTGAGAATTGGGAAGAATCTCTTGGGGATAAGCCCGACTCCAAGGACAAGGTGACTCAGGAGCAGGTCATCGCCTATCTGGGTACCCTGACCAGCGACATCAAAGATGACGACGGCGCCATCACCCAAATTGGCAGCATCCATGATTTCATGGTGAAGGTCTACAAGAAGATCAAGGCGGCGAACCCGGCTATTTCCGCCGATGCCACCTCCTCTAACGGCCAGTTCACGGACATGGCGCAGGGCTACTGGATGATCGTGGACACGACGAAGATCGAAGGCAACGATACCAACTCCCTGATCATCGTGGACACCAAGGGCCAGGACGAAATCACCGTGACCCCCAAGACCTCCGTGCCTACTGTGGACAAGGAGGTTCAGGAGAACAGCACCAAGGACTGGGGCGACAGCGCAGACTACAACATCGGCGACAACGTGCCCTTTAAGCTGACTGGTACGGTGAGTGAGTATTATGACTACTACGAGACCTACAAATTCGTGTTTCATGATACCCTGTCCAACGGCCTGACACTGGCCGAGGGCTTTGGGGTAGAGAATGTGACTGTGAAGGTGGACGGCGTCGAGATTGAGAGCGGTTTTACCGTGGTGACCAGCGGTCTGGACGATGGCTGCTCGTTCCATGTGGTATTTGACGATCTGAAGGATATTACTTCCGTCAAAGCTGACAGCAAAATCACCGTGGAGTACACCGCAACACTGACCAGCGGCGCGGTGATTGGCAACGACGGCAACCTTAACAGCGTGCATCTGGAGTATTCCAACAACCCCAACGACGAGCAGGGCGGCGAGACCGGCAAGACCCCGGATGAGACGGTCGTTGTGTTTACTTACGAGCTGGATGTGGACAAGGTAGACGGCAGTTCTGAAAATGAGGGTACTTATAGCAAGCACCTTGAGGGTGCCTGGTTCGTCCTGTACCGCACCGATGCGGAGGGTGAGAAGGAATACGCTGCCATCAACGAGAACGGCAAGCTCACCGGCTGGACCTCCGAGATGCCGACCCACCAGAATGGCGACAGCACCGCAAACGGCAACCTGAAATCCGGCGAGGACGGCAAATTCGAAATCATCGGTCTGGATGCCGGAATCTACTACCTGGAGGAGACCGTGGCCCCCGCAGGCTACAACCTGCTCACGAAACCTCTGAAGCTGACCATCACCGCCACTGTTTCTGACGAGGCCACTTCGGCTGAGGGAACAAAGCAGCTGACAGAACTGGAGGTCACTGTTGACGACGGAGAGGCTCAGGAGGGCAATGTGACAACTGGAACCGTCTCCATCATCGTGGAGAACAACTCTGGTACGGAGCTTCCCTCCACCGGCGGCATGGGTACCACCATCTTCTACGTGGTGGGCGGTATCCTGGTGGCCGGAGCAGCGATCCTGCTTGTAACCAAAAAGCGCATGGGTGTGTCCGAGAAGTAAGCCAATATCCTAACTGCTATTCCAGGGGGCGAAAGCCCCCTGGATACAGCGGTACGGAGAACCCTGCAAGGAGCGAATACATGAAGAAAAACTTATCCAATATCATTTTGATCCTGGTGTTCCTTATAGGGCTGTCCCTGCTGCTGTATCCCTCTGTCAGCGATTACTGGAACTCATTCCGCCAAACCCGGGCCATCGCCAGCTATACCGAGGCGGTGGCGGACATCAATCAGGAAGAATACGAGGCCATGTGGGGGGAGGCCCAGGCGTATAACCTGGAGCTACCCCGGAATAACAGTCGCTATATTATGACGGACGCCCAGCGGAAGCAGTACCAGAGCCTTCTGAATGTTTCCGGCAACGGCATCATGGGCTATATCGAGATCCCCAGTATCAAATGTTACCTTCCTATCTACCACGGCATAGACGAGAGCATCCTCCAGGTAGCCATCGGCCACATCGAAGGGACCTCCCTTCCGGTAGGCGGCGAAGGCTCTCACTGCGGCCTATCCGGTCACCGCGGTCTGCCCAGCGCCAAGCTGTTCACGAACCTGGACAAGCTGGTGGAGGGGGATGTGTTTATGATCCGGGTGCTGGACGAGGTCCTGACCTATGAGGTGGACCAGATCCTCATCGTCCTGCCAAATGAAATGGAGGCCCTGGAGATCGTAGAGGGGCAGGACTACTGCACCCTGGTCACCTGCACCCCCTACGGGGTCAATTCCCACCGGCTGCTGGTGAGGGGCCACCGGATCGACAATCTGGAGAATGCCGGAATTATCCGTGTCACGGCGGATGCCCTGCAGATTGACCCAATTATCATTGCCCCGCTGGTGGCGGTTCCGATTTTATTGGTACTGCTGGTAGTTTTGTTGGTCAGCAACGGAAAGAAACATAAAAAGTGATGAGGTCCAAGGAGGGAAACCTATGAAGCGACTATTGAGAAAGGGCGTGTCTTTGCTCTGTGCGCTGCTCTGTATCGTGAGCCTGTCAGCGCCAGCCCTGGCCTATACAGCCATTGACACCAGCCGGGAGGCCGCCCTGACCATCTATTTCGGTAAGGATAAAACCGGTTTTTCTGGGGTGGAGTTCCGGATGTACCGAGTGGCTGATGTGTCGAAGACGGCCCAGTTTACTTTAACTGGCGATTTTACGGAGTACCCAGTCACAGTAAAAGGCTTGGACAGCGCAGGCTGGCGGGCCCTGGCGCAGACGCTGGACGGCTATGTGGCGAGGGACGGCTTAACGCCCGCGCAGGCGGCTCGGACCGGAGCGGACGGGCGGGTGATCTTCAACGGCCTGTCCACTGGCCTATATCTGGTGGTAGGCGACCGTTTTCAGGAGGGCCGCTACACCTATACGCCGGAGCCGTTTCTGCTCTGCCTGCCTAACCTAGACAAAGAAAACGATACATGGCTCTACGACACGGCGGTTTCCTGCAAGTATGACAGCAACTATCATCCGCCCGGCGGCGGGGATGGGGACGATGATGACGATACCATAAATCGCAAAGTGCTAAAGGTCTGGAGAGACGATGGGAATAAAGTTGACCGGCCGGATGAAATCGTAGTCCAGCTTCTTCGGGATGGCGAAATCTACGATACTGTAACGCTGAGCGAAGAAAACAACTGGCGGTATACCTGGAGCGATCTGGATCAGAAATCCCAGTGGCGGGTGGTGGAGTATGAGACCCCGGAGGGCTACACTGTCTCCGTCGTCAGGGAGGGCATCACCTTTGTGATGACCAATACTCATACAGAGGAGATTCCTGATGAACCCACGCCAGGGGGTGACGTGCCTCCGCCCCCAGAAACGAATATTCCGGACGAACCGACGCCCCAAGGCCCTGGGCCTGGAGGGCCTGATTTGCCGCAGACCGGGGTACTCTGGTGGCCGGTGTCACTGCTGGCCTGTGGGGGACTGTTTCTGTTCTTGATTGGATGGGGAATTAAACGCCATGAAAAGAATAAAACACAGGCATAGATTCGGAAACTGGCTAATGGCGGGAGGGTTGTTGCTGATTGCAGCAGCCCTTTTGCTGACCGTATACAACCTATGGGACGAGCACCGGGCGGGCACAGCGGTTACCCAAGTTATGGAACAGCTACAAAAGCAAACGCCGGATTCGATGCTGGTGCAAACACCCTCCTCCCCTGCCGGGCCAGGAGAAAGTGAAATTCCGGACTATATCCTGAACCCGGACATGGAAATGCCCACAATGGACATTGACGGCAACCGATACATCGGCACATTGGATATCCCGGCCCTTAACCTCTCGCTGCCAGTCATGAGCGAGTGGAGCTATCCTAAGCTGAAAATAGCGCCCTGTAGATACGTTGGGACAGCCTACCAGGGAAACTTTGTGATTGCAGCTCACAATTATCGTACCCATTTTGGCTCCCTTGGTAATCTTTCTGCTGGTGACCGCGTGACCTTCACGGATGTAGATGGAAATATTTTTTCTTATGATGTGGTAGAGGTGCAAATCTTGAATCCTGCCGCTATCGAGGAGATGGTCTCTGATGATTGGGATCTGTCCTTATTCACCTGTACTCTGGGTGGAAAGACTCGTCTAACGGTGCGCTGCGACAAAATTGAAACTGGTGATTAACTGCAAGTAGATAGCGCAGGTCATGGACTGACAGAAAGGGCCGCCTATGATGTACTTTTCCTTTTGAATACTCTCCCATAAATAGGATATACTGATCATTGAGAAAAGCTATTCTGCCGTCAAGCGCCGGCAGATTGAAATAAGGAGTGTGCGCATGGAAGAAAAATTGGCTCCAAACAATCCGATGATTCTGGAAATCCGGGAGTTGTTGGAGAGTGCAAGAAAAAATGTGGCGCAGCAGGTCAATGCCCAGCTGCTGACTACTTACTGGAATATTGGCCGTATCATTGTAGAATATGAGCAGCAAAATCAAATCCGCGCGGAATACGGGAAACAGACCTTAAAGGAATTTTCCAGAGAACTGACGCGGGAATTTGGCAAAGGCTTTTCGGTTTCAAATATCCAGTTTATGCGACGCTTTTATCAGAGCTATCCAATTCAACAGACAGCGTCTGTTAAATTGTCATGGTCGCACTACTGCGAGCTTTTGAGCATTTCCGATGACAGCAAACGCAGCTTCTATGAGAAGGAGTCTATCCATTCCGGCTGGTCGGTTCGGGAATTGAAACGACAGATCGACAGCTCTCTTTATGAGCGCCTGCTGTTATCCAGCGGAGATGCCAACAAGGAAAAGGTATTATCTCTGGCGCAGAAAGGGATTGAGATCAATCAGCCCGCCGACAGCATCCGAGATCCGTATGTATTTGAATTTTTGGGAGTGCCGGAAAATAAGCCTGTGTTGGAAAGCGATTTGGAAAAAGCCCTTGTCCTGCAAATTGAAAAGTTTCTGCTAGAGCTGGGACGCGGCTTCATGTTTGTCGGGACCCAGCAGCGCGTCACGCTGAACAATACCCACTACTATGTGGACATGGTGTTTTATAACAAAATCCTCCGCGCTTATGTGCTGATCGAGCTGAAACGAAAAAGCTGACGCCGGAGGCTGCCGGTCAGCTCAATATGTACTTAAATTACTATGCGGCGGAGGTAAACGACCCGGACGACAATCCGCCGATTGGGATTATCCTCTGCACGGAAAAGGACAGCGTTGCGGCGGAATACGCCCTGGGCGGCCTGTCCAACAATATTTTTGCGTCCCGTTACGTCCTCTATATGCCGGATAAGGAACAGCTGATTGCCCAGGTTGAGGCTGTCTTGAAGAACTGGCATGAGGAAAAGGACAGTAATGGAAATGGATGACAAGGAATTGATTGGAAAGGTACATTCGTCGGTCTACCACCAATGCCAGCGGCGGGGTTATGCGGCCCCAGTGGATGTGCTGATGGAGGTTGGCGTTCTTCCAAAACAGAAATATGAGGACTGGCGGTCCGGTCGTGTGGACTATCTGGAACGGGTCTGTACGGTTAATCTGCGAAAACTCTCTTTTATTATGCACCAGATACGGGTGTACGCGCAGAAAACCGGCTTAAAGCCGTCCTTCTGTTACTACAAGCAGTGGGGCGTAAAAAAGAAAAATGGGCAGGGACACAAGCCGGTAATCCCGCTGCGGTTCAGCAAAAGCGGCGATTCGGAAATTGAAAGATGGTACGCGACCCACTTTGTAGACAGTGAGCGGATTGCGGCCTTAAAAGCACAACAGCATATTGAAAATTCAGATTGACCAAAGGGCAGCTCACACGGCTGTCCTTTTCTTTTATGGAAAGGAGGTCCCCTATATGGCAACCACGCGCATCATGCCGCTGCACGTTGGCAAGGGCCGCACCGAGAGCCAGGCCATCTGCGACATCATCGACTATGTGGGCAATCCGCAAAAAACAGACTACGGGCGGCTGATTACCAGCTATGCGTGTGACAGCCGGGTAGCCGACGCTGAATCGACAAAGCGCATATCCATAATCGCATTATCAGGCCGGCGGTCAATGTGGATTGCGACCGGAAGCTCCGCAGCTTCTGGGGGGAGCACAATGGCCGTCCGAGGCTTGCGCGGCACCGTCTGCATTGAGCACGGATTATCCATTTTACGCAGGTAAACAGGATACTGCCCTTATGTTTTTGTACAGACCGGATGACCGGCTGGCCGCCACGTGCCTTGCAAAAGAGGGGGAGACAGCTGAGAAGGCTGAAAGAAAAAACAAATCCGATTTAATCATTTGCAAACATTTTCTAAGCAATTTGAAAACAAAGTGGTTTTAGAATGAAGCCGTCAAGTGAGAGATCACAAAAAATAAACGGAGGTTGTCTGTTATGCAGAAAAAGAATTTCGTATCCATGATGATGGGCGCCATCGGCGGGATCCTGTTTGCCATTGGTATGTGCATGTGTCTGCTGCCGGAGTGGAACGCGTTTCGTCCGGGCGTGGTCATTGCCGTGATAGGCGCAGTGGTCCTTCTGATGCTGCTACTTGTCCGCCGCAGGATGGAAGGTAAACCCGCGATTCATCTGAGCGGCAAGGCGGTTGGTTCCGTTTTGTTGGGAATTGTGGGCGCCTTAGTTCTCGGTGTCGGCATGTGCATGGTGATGGTGTGGAGCATGTTGATTCCTGGAATCCTGGTGGGCGTAGTCGGCATCGTGCTTCTGCTCTGCTTGATTCCTCTTATCAAAGGCCTGAAGTAAGGAGGAAACGATACATGACAAAGTTTATGGTTCCCACGGTGGCCGGTGTGGCTGCATTGGCCGGTATCGCAGCGGCAGTCATTTGTTTTGTGCGTAGGCGCAGGAAAATCTATTAAGGGGGAATTTACCATGGCAAGATCGAAACTGGTACAAGTCAATGAAAAGATTGCCGAGGGTGTCATGGGCGGCTACAAGAAGATCGAAGAAGGTGTGGTCGGCGGATTTACCAAAATGACCGATCGGTTTGTGGACCAGTTCCTGGCTAGAGAAGGAGAATCTGTGGAGGATGCCAAGAAGCGATTGGCAGAAGAACAGGCGGCCCGAGAAGAAGCCGCTGCGGAAAAAGCACGCCATTTGGAACAACAGGCCAGAATGGAGGCCGGTAGGAATACCGGCAAACAACACCAGAAGTAAAAATGTTATAAAATGGAGGCATGCATGATGAGTACAAACTTGGAGCAGGCAATTCGAGAAAGACTGGAAAATGGATTTAAAAACTGGAACGGCGGCTACGAGGGCTGGCTGAAGTGGTGCGAAACGCTGTATGAGCCGGATGCACACTACAATATTCCGCTTGGCGGCGCCCAGAAGCGCTGTACCCTGCAGGAGTATAAGGATATGATGGGCAAGCTGTTCCAGCATTTCACCATGGAGTTGGGCGACTTTGACAACATGATCATTCGGGATAACTGGTGCGCGATCCGCTACACAGTTCGGGTCAAAAATCTGGATACCGGCAAGGAGATTCTTCAGCATACGATGGAGTTTGTAAAGTTTAAGGACAACGGCGGCGATATCGGTGTCCGGGTTGTAGAAGGATGGGCATTGTCTGACGCGCCCCTTTGTTGACACATAGCTCTCCTATGAGTTGTTTTTTACGGCGGACTGCAAAAAATCTCAGCAGTCCGCTGTAATCTTTGGAGAAAAAATCAAAAACCGGGAAACCGCAAACAAAACTTTAACAACTCCATGTTATAATGTAAAAAACGTGAGGAGGCATTTGGGATGTTTAGAATATTAGTTGTGGAGGACGATAAAGAGCTGAATCGCGCTGTCTGCAATTTCCTGGGACAAAACGGATATGAGGCCACCGGATGCCGGAACGCCAACGAGGCCTATGACGCGATGTACGGCGGTACTCTGTTTGACATGATCATTTCCGATATCATGATGCCCGGTATAGACGGCTTTGCGTTCGCGCAGACCATACGGGAACAGAATCAGGAGATTCCCATTCTGTTCATGACGGCGCGGGATGATTTTTCCGCCAAGCAGAAAGGGTTCAAGGCGGGGATTGACGATTATATGACCAAACCCATCGACCTGGATGAGCTGCTTCTGCACATCGGCGCATTGCTTCGCCGGGCGAAGATTGTAAACAGCCGCAAGCTGGAGGTGGGAAAGCTTCTTCTGGACGCGGATGAGCGTACGGCCTATCTAGACGGAGAGGAAATATCCTTGACCGTGCGGGAGTTCAACCTGATCTATAAGCTCCTCTCCTACCCCAAAAAGACCTTTACCCGCTCCCAGCTGATGGACGAGTTTTGGGAAGGGGATACAACCTCCGGCTTGCGCACGGTGGATGTCTATATGACGAAGCTGCGGAACAAGTTTTTCAAATGCGGGGATTTTGAAATCGTAACGGTCCATGGTCTGGGTTATAAGGCGGTGCTGAAATGAAGCGCCTGGAAAAACAGGAACGGTTCCAGCATAGATTGCTTGCGCTGCGCAACTATCTCATTTTCTTTCTTATCTTATGCTTTGTCATCACCTGCTGTATGATGCTTTTTCTGCATGTTTTTTCCGGGTCGACCGGGCTGGAATTGCAAAAAGAGCATATTGAATTGGCGGCCAAGCTGACCTTTGTGAACATTGTTGTTTTGAGCCTCATCTGCGCCTTCCTGGACTGTCTGCGCCGGAAGATTATGATTGACCGCCCTGTGAAGCATATTGTCCGCGCCGCAGAAAAGGTGATGGAGGGGGATTTTTCCGCCCGGATTGGGAAAATACGCAGCATTGACCCAAACGATGGGTTTAATACGATCATTGACTACTTCAACCGTATGACGGAGGAACTGTCCCATACGGAGACCCTGCGGACGGATTTCATCGCCAACGTGTCTCACGAAATCAAAACGCCGCTGGCGGTCATGCAGAACTATGGGACCATGCTCCAGCAGCCGGGTTTATCCGAGGAAAAACGCATGGAATATGCCAAGGCGATTACAGATGCATCCCGGCGCTTGGCGGAAATGGTCACGAACATCCTGAAGCTAAACAAGTTGGAAAACCAGACGCTGTATCCCAGTGCCCGGACCTATGACTTGGGGGAACAGCTCTGCGCGTGTCTGTTGGGGTTTGAAGACCTGTGGGAGGACAAAAACCTGGACATCCAGACGGAGATTCAGGAAAATGTCCGGGTCACGGCAGACCCGGAGCTGTTGTCGCTGGTATGGAATAACCTGTTTTCCAACGCGATCAAGTTCACAGAGCCGGGCGGCGCCGTCTCACTGGTTCTGGCAACGGAAGGAGACCAGGCTGTGGTTATGGTTTCAGACACCGGCTGCGGCATCAGCCAAGAGGTGGGCAAACATATCTTTGAAAAGTTTTATCAGGGCGATACCTCCCATGCTGCCAAAGGCAACGGTTTGGGCCTGGCGCTGGTCAAGCGGGTGATCGACATCACCCGGGGGGACATCCAGGTGAGCAGCCAGGTGGGAAAAGGCAGCACCTTTACCGTCAAACTCAGGAGGGAGACGGATGAAAAGGTTTAAACAGATTTTAAAAAAGCTATGCTGCCTGCCGCCGCTGCCCACAGTTCTGATTGCCCTACCGTCTTTTGTGTTTGTGTTTGTCAATCTGGGCGCTGAGAACAAGTCCCCCCTTGCCTATGTGTCGTTTGGCCTTTCCGCTTACGCTGTGATTATCACCTCTACGGGGATTGCGGGGATGATAAAGGCCGCAAAAAACGGATGGGATGAAATGCCGCTGATGAAAAAGATCCGCAGCTATCCGGTTGGAAACAAGCTATTGGGAGATGTTGTTTTTCGCTCGGAGGTTACCCTTCACGGCGGCCTGGTGATGAACCTGTTGTACGCCGCTTTAAACCTATATTCCGGTGTGCGGTATCGGTCCGCCTGGTTTGTGGCCCTGGCCTTTTATTATATCCTGCTGTCCGTTATGCGGGGACTTTTGGTGGGCCAGGTGCATAAGACGCCCGTAGGAGAAAATATTCCGGCGGAGCTGCGCAGCTATCGCACCTGCGGGATTGTACTGTTGCTGATGAACCAGGCGCTGGCAGGCATCGTAATCTACATCGTAAACCAAAACCGGGGATTTACTTATTCCGGTGTTTTGATCTATGCCATGGCAGCGTATACCTTTTATATTACGATTGCGGCCGTCATCAACGTGGTCAGGTTCCGGAAGCGGGGTAGCCCTCTTTTGTCGGCGGCGAAAGCCATCAGCCTGACGGCGGCGCTGGTTTCCATGCTGTCTCTGGAAACCGCTATGCTGGCCCAGTTTGGAGGAAACCAGCCGGAATTCCGGCGTTTCATGACCGGGGCGTCCGGCGGAGCGGTATGCGTGTTCGTCTTGGGAATGGCCGTCTATATGATTGTCCACGCATCGAGAAGGCTAAAAGCTGAGAGTCAATCATTTAAAATATAGCGCTGTTGTTTTTGCGATATCATCTATGTGCCATGTTTGCACATTCTAAAAACAGGAGGTCTACTGCTATGAGTGAAAAGAAAGATACATTTCATTACAGCTATTCTGCCAAGCAGCAGGAGGAAATCCGGAAAATTCGGGAAAAGTATGTTCCCAAAGAGGAAAGTAAGATGGAGCAGCTACGCCGGCTGGATGAAAGCGCCACAAAGCCCGGCACCATTGCATCCATCATCGTGGGAATCCTTGGAACTCTGCTTCTTGGTGTCGGGATGTGCTGCACGATGGTCTGGGAAGAGCGGTTCTTCATCCCCGGCATTATCATCGGCGTGATCGGGATTGCGGTTGTGGCTGCAGCCTATCCGATTTATAACCATATCACCCAAAAGCGCCGGAAGAAGCTGGCCCCGGAGATTATGCGGCTCACCGATGAGCTGTCTCAGCAATAAAAGCAAAAATCATATCAGCCGGTACCGGAAGCTGCTCTCTGCGGTACCGGCTATTAAAATTTGCAATTTGTTTTGCAAGAAACCGTATCGACTTGCGCCTGGCCAACGGCACACGTACCACGGATGAAAAAGCAGGTCTTTTTGAGAAATCTTTCCTGGGAAATTTCGTGAAAATTTTTGCTTTCTAAACCAAAAATAAATTCTTCTATGCTATACTAGGGCGCATCTGGAGGTGATCTTTTGAGCGGAAAACTCTTGATCATAGAAGACGAAGCCGCCATTCAGTCGATTCTTTCGGAATTGCTGACGGATGCGGGATATACGGTGGAGGTGGCGGGCGATGGCCTGGAAGGGATCACAAAATTCCGGGAGCAGTCCTTTTCTCTCGTCTTGCTGGACATCATGATGCCAAAGATTGACGGTTATACCGTCTGCGAGATGATCCGGCGGGAATCCAAGACGCCCATCATCATGCTCACGGCACTGGATGAGGAGGAAGCCCAGGTGAAGGCTTTTGAGCTCAAGGTGGACGATTACATCACCAAGCCGTTCTCCGTAAGGTTGGTACGCATGCGGGTGGAGGCGGTGCTGCGGCGAGTCCAAGAACGGGAAAACAAGGAGCTTGCCGACGTCCTCTCTTGGGGGAATATCCGGCTGGAGCGAAGCAGCCGTTCCGTTACCGTAAGTGGAAAAGCTGTAGGCCTTACGAACACAGAGTACGGGCTATTGGAGCTGTTCCTGCTTCATCCGGGACGGGTATTTACGCGGGACAATCTCCTCAATCAGGTATGGGGATATGATTTCGTCGGTGAGGAAAAGACAGTCAATATTCACATCATGAATCTGCGCAGGAAACTAAATACAGATTGCCTGCAAACGGTCAGAGGGGTGGGATATAAACTTGTTCAAGAAAATCAGAAGTAGCCTGAGCGCCAAGGTCTTCCTGTGGATAACCGGACTTCTCGCCCTGTGCTGCGTGCTCATCTACGGGTTGGTGATGCTCTTTCTCCCTGAGAGCTACACGGTGGTGACCACCAGCCGGGTAGAGGAGGATATCCAGCAGCTGTTAAAGACCCTTTCCCAGACGGAGTTTGAGGATATTCAAGGCCCCATTGAACGCTTCTGCCGGAACCATCACGCCATGGTTGTGCTCATGGGCAACGGCGAAAACCGCAGCTTCGGCGCTTGGGACGAGCAGAGTATCGAGCAGGATACAATCACCACCACCGCCGCTGAAATCCAGTTTGCAGATCAAAAGGAGGTCTATTATCTGAGCATTACGGCTCCCGTTTCCCCAGGCGATGAGCTGACCGTGGCTTTTCTACATTTGCTTCCGTACTTGCTGATGTTGATTCTGCTCATTTCTACCCTGGGGGCGTTTCTGTGCAGCCGGGTGCTGGTGCGGCCTGTGCTGGAGATCAGCCATGTCTCCAAACGCATGGCGGATTTGGATATGACCTGGGCGTGCAAGGTAAACCGCACCGATGAGCTGGGCGCTCTGGCCGACAGCCTGAATACTATGGCGAAGCGGCTGGATGCCGCCATGAAGGAACTGGAAAACGCCAACCAAAGACTGCGGGAGGACATGGAGCACATCACAGAGCTGTCCCGTCAGCGCCGGGACTTCTTTGCCGCGGCCTCCCACGAGTTGAAAACTCCCATTACCGTCTTAAAAGGTCAAATTGAGAGTATGATTTTGGGCATCGGCAAATACAAGGACACAGGAACAGCACTGCCGGAAACCCTCAAGGAAGTGGAAAACATGGAGCGGTTGGTGAGAGAAATTCTTTCCATCTCAAAGATCGAGATGGAAGGCCTAGCCGGTAAAACGGAGCCGTTAGCCTTATCGGAAATCCTTGCCGGGGTTACGGAAATTCTGCTCCCTCTGGCCAAAGAGCGGCAGATTACGGTTTATTCTCAGCTTAAGGAAGATGTTTCCGTAACCGGCAACGCATCGTTGCTTCATAAGGCCGTTCATAATATTCTAAGCAACGCCCTTCGTCACTCGCCGGAAGGGGCGGAGGTCTTCATCTATCTCACACCTTCCGCCCTGACTGTGACCAACACAGGCGCGTCCATCCCGGAAGATGACTTGCCGATCCTGTTCGCTCCCTTCTACCGGGTGGAGAAATCCCGCAACAAAACCACCGGCGGCAGCGGCTTGGGGCTGTATATCACCAAGGCCATCCTGGATCAACACGGATTTTCTTACCGTTTGGAAAACACGAATAGCGGCGTGCGGTTTACAATGGAATTTTGTAACAAGGCGGAACCGAAGCGCGGCATTGCGCCCCGAGCCATCTGCAATTAAATCAAAAATAAATCAAATCAAGACGAAAAACAAACCGTCCCTTTGTATGATGGAGCTCCATCAAACGAAAGGACGGTGTTTTTATGGACACTTGCAAGCGGGCTGCCCGTTACCTGGCCCGCAGGAAAGGGAAAGCCCTGCTGCTTTTCCAGCTTTTCTTTTTGGTCTCGGCCCTTCTGCTTCTATGCTTTTCCATTGTAAACGGCACAGGGCAGGCGGCTGGGGATTTGCGCTCCAACATTGGAGCTGCTTTCTATATCCGCCCCTATGCACAGATGACAATGGAAAACGGGGCAGTCAGCCAAGGAGGTGCGCCCACCATTTCCCAACAGAGCATTCAGGAGGTCCTGGATGTGGCTGCAGGACAAGTGAAAGCCTACAATACGGAGCATTACGGCTATGCCAAGAGCGACCGGCTTCATTTCCTGCCGGGTTCCGGAGACAACGAGAGCAGCAACATGGGGCAGATCACCGCTGTGCGAAACTCTAACTTGACGGATGTATTTCTAAACGAGGGATACTCGTTGCTTGCAGGCCGCCACATCCAGCCGGAGGATGAAAATAAAATCCTCATCAGCGCGGAGCTGGCGGCGGAAAACAGCTTGGAAGTGGGAGATGTGCTTACCCTCACCCATGCCGGTTTCGATCAGGAAGACGGGGCGTATGTCGACACCATCCCGGAAAAGACAGCCTTTGCGGATGTGGAAATTGTGGGTATTTTCCAGTGCGGCAATGCCGCCGACGGCCCGGATACCCCCACCCCGGGGAAGGCGGCAAATCATATTTATTCCGACAGCCATCTGCTGGTGCACTTGCAGGAACAGCAGGAAGGCGTCTATGAGGGCGAGATTGCCTGTTACATTGCAGATCCTCTGGAGCTGGACGCCTTGCTGGAACGGGTAAAGGCGGTGGATTCCATTGACTGGGAGAACCACATCCTGCGGGAGAACGATTTTCAGTATGAGCAGATTGCCGGTCAGCTTCAAAATCTGCAAAATCTGGCGGTGGCGCTGATTTCCATTGCTTCCGCTGTGAGTGTGGCGATTCTGATGCTGATCCTGATGATCCGGATCCGGGGACGGATCCACGAAGCCGGAATTTATCTGTCCATAGGCAAATCCAAGCTGGAAATTGTCGGGCAGTTTATCTTGGAGGCCTGGATGCTTCTATTGGCCGGATTTTTCTTTGCTTTCCTGATTTGGTTGCTCTGTTCCGAACCGCTCAATGGCCTCCTGTTTGGCGCTCTGGCACAGGGGACCGGTACGGCGGCATTGCAAACCGGTGGTAACGAAGCGAATTACCTGCAACCAGATCTGCTCGGTTCCATCGTATTGCTCGCCGGAGAATTGGGAGCCGTCCTGTTGGCGGTATTGGCTGCCGGCGGCATGGTTCTCCGGTTAAAGCCCAAAGAAATTTTAACCAAGATGAGTTAAAGGAGGCATTTGATATGAATTTTTTGAAACGGGCAGTCCGCTACTGTTGGCGGCAGAAGGGCCGCAGCCTGATTCTGTTTTTGGTCTTTACACTGCCGGCTTCCACGGCGTTGATTGCCTTATCGGTAGGCCATGCCACAGCGGAAGGAACCACGGAGATGAAGGAAACGGTAGGGGCCTCGATCCGGGTGGAAATTGACAGCAATAACCGGGAAAACTACGGCCCCGGAACAGAAAACAGCAACGGCATGACCTATCAGTATAACGGCGATTACATCACCCAGGACGTCATCGACGCAATTTCCAAAGTAAAAGGTGTAGTCGCTTACAGCGCGGAAAGCGAGGACGGCTATTGGGGTGCCGGTGTGAATTTTGAATATTTTCCCGGTTCGCTGAATGTTGACTTTACCGGGGGGCATGGACAGCCGGTTCCCTATACCGTGACGATGAATTCAGAGCTGAGTCTAAAGTTTTTGAACGGAACCTATACGCTGGTGGAGGGCCGCCATATCCAGCCGGATGATTCTTACGCAGCGCTCATTTCCAAAGAGCTGGCGGATAAGAACGGCCTTTCGGTGGGCGACGACATCGCCATGTACGACTTGGACAGCGATTCGGAAAACACCTTTACCATCGTGGGAATTTTCAGCGGTACAGAGGGTATGAGCAAAGACGCCATGATGGCGGACGAAATTCCGGCAAACCAGGGCTATATCGACATGAACAGCTACCAAAAAATGTGGAATGAAACGGCCTTAGAGCTTGGCTCCCTGGACGTCTATGTCAATTCTGCAGAGGATGTGCAGAATCTTTTCAATACCATCCAAAACCTGCCGGAGCTCAAAGGGAAAACCTTTGTCTATTCCACGGATACGGAGAACTTCGACTTAATCTCCAACCCCCTTTCTTCCCTTGAGACAATGATGGATACAGCGGTTTTTATAATTGCTGTGACGGGCGCGGCGCTGATTGCCCTCTTGCTGATTCTTTGGACCCGGGGCCGGAAGAAGGAGGCGGGCGTCTTAATGGCTGTGGGAAAAAGCAAAGTGGAAATTCTGTTCCAATTCCTGACGGAGAATATCCTGCTTGCCGTTCCGGCAGCCGCCGCCTCCTTCGCTTTGGCGACACTGCTGGCAGAAAAGATGGGCGCTTACCTGATCGGTCGGACGGTCGGCGAAGCTGTTGGATGCAGCGTGGTGATCCGTTCTGGGGATACGGCGGCAGTTTATGGCATCGGCACGTGCATCCTAATTTTGGCGGTGTTCCTGGCGGCGGTCACCGTGCTTCGATTGAAACCAAGAGCCATTCTGTCTCAAATGGATTGAGGAGGTATCTTTCATGAGCATATTAGAATTTGCAGATTTGAAGTACACGTACGATGGAAAACAGAACGTCCTGCGGGGCGTCGGCGGCCGGATGGAGCAGGGGAAGCTCTACGCGATCCTGGGGCCCTCCGGCTGCGGCAAGACGACGCTCCTCTCCCTGCTGGGCGGCCTGGACAGCCCCACAAGGGGAAAAATTCTCTTTGAAGGGCAGGATATTTCCCAAACGGGCCTTGCCGCCCACCGGAGGAACCATGTGTCCTTCGTCTTTCAGGCCTATAACCTAATCGACTACTTAACCTCCGTGGAAAATGTATCGCTCACTTCCAAGCTGCCGCCCCTGCCTATTTTGGAGCGGCTGGGGTTGACGAAGGAAGAATCCAAACGAAACGTGTTAAAGCTCTCCGGCGGCCAGCAGCAGCGGGTAGCGATTGCCCGCGCCTTGGCAAGCGAAGCCCCCATCATCTTGGCGGATGAACCTACCGGCAACCTGGATGAGGACACGGCTCAGGATATCATCGAGATTTTGAAAGAAAGCGCCCATCAGATGAACAAGTGCGTGGTGGTTGTGACCCACTCTCATGAGCTGGCCGAGCAGGCGGACGTGGTGTTTCGACTCAAAAAAGGAGAATTGCAGACGCTGGAACGCGTACAAGGCCCTTCGGCGCCCCAGCAGCCCCGAAAGAGAAACATCCGCAGCAACGAAGGGAAGCTGAGTTCTATGGACGGCAATGCCGGGTAAAGCAATTGCATGTAGCTGCCGGGAAAGAACCGGGCGCCGGGTTTGATCAATAAAAGGAGCTATGGCCCCCACAGGAAGCAGCCGCTGAAAAGCGGCGCTTTCTATGGGGGCCATACTACTTGCAGTCCAATTTTCCGATTTCGGTCTTGCCGGACCGCGCTTACTCGTCGTACCCTCTGGGATTTTGACGCTGCCAGTTCCAGCTGTCCCGGCACATATCCGCCAGGTTCTTTTGGGCGGTCCAGCCCAGAACCTCCCGGCTCTTGGCGGGGTCCGCGTAGCACACGGGGATATCCCCGGCCCGGCGGTCTGCCATTTCATAGGGGACCTGGACCCCGGTGGCTTCCATAAAGGTGCGCACCATTTCCAGAACGCTGGAGCCCCGCCCCGTCCCCAGATTCAGCACCTCGACGCCCTGGTGACCGGCGGCGTACCGGACTGCCGCCACGTGGCCCTTGGCCAGGTCCACCACGTGGATGTAGTCCCGGATGCAGGTTCCGTCCGGCGTGGGGTAGTCGCCGCCGAATACGTTTAAGTGATCCCGGCGGCCGATGGCCACCTGGGTGATATAGGGCATGAGATTGTTGGGAATTCCCCGGGGATCCTCCCCAATCCGGCCGCTGGCGTGGGCGCCGATGGGGTTGAAGTACCGCAGCAGAATCACCGACCAGCCGGAGTCCGCCCGGGCCAGGTCCGACAGAATCTGCTCGGTCATATACTTGGTCCAGCCGTAAGGGTTGGTGCAGCCCCCGGTGCGGCTGGTCTCCCGCAGGGGCATTTGGTTGTCTGCGGTGTACACCGTGGCGGAGGAGGAGAAAATGATGCGCTGCACGCCCACCTCTTTCATCACCTTGGTGAGCACCAGCGTGGCGTTTAGGTTGTTGTCGTAATACGCCCACGGCTTTTCCACGCTCTCTCCCACCGCCTTTAAACCGGCGAAGTGGATGACGCATTCAATTTCATTTTCTGAAAAAATCCGTCGCAAAAGCGCCTCGTCCCGCACGTCGCCCTCGTAGGATTTTAAAGACCGATTTGTCAGCTCCTCAACCCGGCGCAGAGAGACGGGACTGCTGTTGCACATGTTGTCAACGGAGACCACCTCATAACCGCTCTCCAGCAGCTCCAGGCAGGTGTGCGACCCGATGTAGCCCATACCGCCGGTTACCAATACTGCCATATTGCAAACCTCCCCAGTCCCGGCCACAACAGGCAGCCGGCTGATGGATGTATTGTACCCCAAGAGCCGGCAAATTACAAGAAACATTTCCGCACTGCGGGCCTTGCCCGGTTCTGAGAGGCAGGGAGGAAGCGTTGCGTGCTGTGGAATGACTCTGGAAGCGCGGATTTTTGCTGGTGTCTACTATGGAATCTAATTCCAAACAAAATCCAGCGTACTATCATTCAGCTTTTTGATCACGCCAATGATATGCGCTAATGCGGTACAGTCCAATTTCTTGGCCTCCTGGAGAAGTTCCCGCAGCTTTTCGGGACAGACAATGGATTCGTCAAAAAACTCCTGTGGCGTGATTCCGAAATACTCGCATATGTAAAACAGGCCTTCTAAGGAAGGCAAAGCCCGCTTATTTTCAATTTTATTAATATAGGACACATTTTGTCCCAGGGAGAGAGACATGTCTCTGGCAGATACGCCCCGCTGGATCCGCAGCTGGGCAATCCGCTTCTGCGTGAACTCCTCATACATGGCAATCCTCCCTCCCCCTGTTTGTGTTACCAATATTATATACCCCGATTCCGGTGAAACCGGCGCATATGATACTCACTTTTAAACTAATTAGAGCATTAAATGCTCAATTTTGTTGTATAGTAAGGAATTATGTGCTCAATCAGGCGAGAAGACCGGGAGCTTCTGCAAGCTGACCTTGCCGTCGGACCTATGCTGCTATTATGCCAGCTTTTAAAAATTTAGCAAAATACAAGTATTGCAATATTGGACCTTGTGCAAGATGGCGGAGAAATAGAAAAATCCACGCCTTGTGGTGCGGATTTTTCATGGTAACGGTAACTTAGCTGAGCGCCGGGCTTCTTCGCCTGCGAGCTATTTGAGGGGACCTATTGCATATCAATAATTTTTCTGAGAATTCAGGACATGGTAATTCCCGGGCCAGGATGCCACGGCGCATAGCCGCGCTACCCCCATCTCGTGCCTTTGCGCCGCAGCTCCTCCAGAAATTTGTCCTTGGCCTGTGCAATCTCTGCAATGCTCTTGTCACCCAAATTTCGGAGTTTGCGTAAATCTGCCAGCGGCAGGCGGAGCAAATCGGCAACCGTCCGGATGTGGTAAATCCCGTAGGTGACCAATCCGTGATAAGACCGTTGGGACAGGCCCAGAGTCTCAATCGGGTAATGGCTTGCTTGCTCCAGAATTCGGTTCCATTCCTCCGCCGGGTCTAAATTCAGGAGGAATTCCAAAAGGTCCAACGCCTGTTCACTTTTTAGATTGCGCTCTCTGCGCGCCAATTCCTCTTCCAATGCCGGATTGTCGGATGCCCTCCGGGATGCATATAAGCTTCGGTCGATTGCGCGCAAAATGTCCGTTCTGCTGTATGCCATGACTGCACCTCGTCGTTCCTGTTATCTCAGTTTTTATCCCTGTAATTGAGAAGAGATTCTTTCTTCGCGGGGCTGCTCACAGTTGAAAATCCGGAGCCGGTATGTGATTGCCCCGTTGTCGTGCGGATTTTCTAATACTATACAGCAAGACATATAAAGAATCGGAGCATATCATGCTCATTTTTGTCTCCGATTGCGCATGATATGCAGCATAGAGTTGTCTCAAGGCGCTGCCCGGAATCCACAGCTACAAAATGAGAAATAAGACAAAAAAGAAAGCGCGTGTCTTGCTCAGACTGCGCGATGGAGTAGATGCTTTTTGTCATGAACAGCCGCTACCGCAGCCGCAGGCCTGTATCTATTGACCGCATAGCCCCATCCTCTTTGCCGGAAAGAGCTTCCGGGAGGAAAACACCGGTGCCGCCCAAGCGGTGGCCAAAGTCCCTGTGAACTGTAAGAATCACGGACGGTATGCCCCGTCCAGAGAAAGAAGCGTTATGGGCGACAAAATCAAGCGTATGTTGCAAAATGAGATCCAGCAGATGGAAACACAGCGGGCCGGGAACCTTTTAACAGGCTACCGGCCCTTGCTATGCCGAAGGAACATCGAAGATGTTTCGGTCACACAAAACAATCTCATGGTTATCTGCGATGTAGAGTAACGCCTTTGCCGGTTTTGAACGGGGAAAGACCAATGCGGAAAATAAAATGTTTGTGTCAATCAGGATCCGCATTTTACCGTTCCTTTCCATAGCGCACTTCGTCTACAAGCGCCTGAATGTCATCTTCGCTGGAAATTCCCATTGTTTCAGCGGCGCCGGCAAAAGCTGCCTGTGCTTTTTGGATGGCCGCAGCGGAGGCATTGCTGACAACGATCTCCCCGTTCTGCTTTTGGAAGAACAGGATTTTATCGCCGGATTTCAGACCGAGCTGCCGTCGGATCTCTACGGGCACAGTGATTTGACCGTTTGCAGAGATTTTCGCTAAATTCATATCCGTCACCCTTTCTATTCTTGAGAACTCAAGTTTTCTTTATCTCTGCTTTGATTATATCCCATCCCCCGGAAAAAGTAAACGTGCGCAAGCGGGGAAATAGCAGCAGCTTGTGAATTTTTTTGAATTTGATTCAAAAGTCCATGACAACTCGTTGACAAGCGCCGTTATATCATCTTCCGAAGTCAGGCCGGTGTGTTCTGCTTCCCCGGACATTTCCTGCTGGAGCGTTTGCATAGCGTAGACAGCAGAATTGACGGTGTGCACGGTGTTTCCTTCCACCGCGAGAGTAACCCTGTCGCCGCTTACCACACGGGGAACATCCCGGACATCTTTTGAAATTGTAACTTGTTTGCCATGACTTTTTATAGGCGCATTGTCATATATAATACAGCATTTTTTATAATTTCATGGCAACAATGCCGGTCTTCTCTCCAAACATGCTTTTGATTTCCTCTGTGCCAAGTTCGCGACAGGTTTGTGATATGGTTACCTCTTTAGACTTTTTCCCGCTGGCATTCTCTAAAGCTGCGACGAGAGAATTGGCGGATCGCCGATCTTTAATTAGGATAATCTTCAGTACACTCTTCGTTGCCAACTTACATCATCCTTTCTTATAGTATAAAGCATATGATGGAAAGGTTCATATGCTGCAACAAATGACAACAGCGCAAGGAGTCGGCCCCCCCTGAGACACCATGGGTTTTCCGCGTAAAAGGGGAGTGATAAGGTACACTTCTTCATTATTACTCGCTTGAGACTCTCTGTGCCCACATTATACTGCAATTCGAGAAAATAGTGAACACCTAGAAAAAAATTTTTTAGAAGCATTGAGGAGACAGCACGGCAAAAAATGGTGCCGATAGGGGATTTTTTGACATACTAAGGTACTTCTGAGACAGCCCGGCTTATTCCGTCCACGAGTAGCGCCCTTTTATGGTTCTCAAAGTGCAACGCCCCGACTCCCCGCCGGGCACCTGAGGAAGCATTTTGCGGTTAAATATGGCTTATTAAAAAACGGCCTCTACTTAAAGATAGAGACCGTATTTTGCCTATATCTAATTATTGCGATAGATCTTTCAAATTGTCAGAATAGGAACAATATAATTGTCTGCATGAATGGCGGAAAGCTCCGGACGCATACAGAGAATTGCCCTTTTCCACGGGGATCAGAACCTTTCTCCAAAATCGAGAGGGCCCCTTCACTTGCAGTCGGGTGATTCTATACAATTTCATACTTCTTTTTCATATCGTTATATCTGTTGTATCCAATGCAACCTTCTTTTTGCAACCTTCCGACAACAATGCCGGGATCTATTTCTTGCGCGCGCGCAAATTTGACGATTGCCGACTGAGAAAAATCGCCGGATTGCAGGAAGGCATTCCAGGCGTGATTCGGAATGAGTGCGTCTTCTGCAAATTGGTCGGCCTGCGCTTCATCTTCACGAGAAGTACCATGGGGTTGGTTCATATGACCATAAATGACATGGGCAATTTCATGGAATAAGCTAAACCAAAAACGATCGGCATCTTTCCCGCGGACGGTCATGCCAAGCACAATTTTATTACCATCATAAAATGTGGCTCCGTGGAGAAAGGATCCTCCAATATGGGGGAGAAAAACCAGTGCTACTCCGCAGTTTGCAAAAAGCTCCCGCAGTCTTGGGCAGAAGACCGCTGGATCAACGGCAGTCATTTTCCGGATCTCCCCAAGCTGGTCCTTTAACTTACCAACGTGAATCGAATGGGTGGGAATCTTCCTTGCTTCCAGCTTGGCTCGCTGTGCCCATGCATACAGAGCATAGTCTGCACCTTCCCCTTCCGATAATTTCCTGTATGCAATCCCGGGTATGAGGTGGCTGTCGGGGTTTTGCAATAATTCTAATCGCGCAACCTCAAAAAACTGCCGCAAATTCAAGACTCGTTCTGCAGGTTTCGTAGTGGCCGGCACCCAATGGTTTTTTGCCATTTCGTTATATGGAAATCTTCTGGAAATTTGAATGTCAGCGTCCATTTCATTTTCAGCTTTCGCTTTTGCGAGTTTTTCACAATAAATTGCTTCCAAATTGTTCCAAAAGCTTGCTGGAATACCGAAAACTGCTTCTAGACGAAGCGCCACATCAGCGGTGAGGTGGACTTGCCCGTTGATCAATTGACTTATGTGCTTTTCGGACATTCCCATTCTGGATGCGAATTCCTTTTGACTGATTCCTCTGTCCACAAGCTGCTCTTTAATGGTTGCACCTGGCGGCACGGAGATAATAGAACGGCTCTGCACCATATCAAGTCACCCCATTCAATCTAATGATAGTCCACAATTTCTAGTATTTTGACAATTTGAATATCTGCGCCGTTCTTTTTGAAAACAAGTCTGTATGGATGGACAAGATCCATCGCGTATTGCCCATTTCGATTGCCACCTAAAGCATGACAACGTCCGATTTTGAACTGCACCAGTGTTTCAACTGACGGCGCTGCAGAAATTTCACCGATTCGTTGTTGAATTTTTTCTGCCATCTTCTGTCCGTATTTTTTTCTTGCCTCCTGGGCGTCGGTGCACACTTTTTCAAGTGCTCGGTTATTATATTCAATTTGCAGCAAGCCTACACCCCACCCTCTATTTACCTGGGAGGTAAATTTATTGTAGCTTAATTGAACGGCAATGTCAAGTTTTTTAAAAATGCGACATGTCCGTGACGTTTCAGACCGTGCACAGAAGTTCGTGATCAGACAAAGGCTGCTCCATTCCAGGGGGAATGACAACAGCGCAAGGAGTCGGCCCCACCTGAAACGGCATGAATTTTCCGCGTGAAAGGGGAGTGATAAGGTGCACTCTGCCATTATTACTTACTTGAGACTCTCTGTATCTACATTATACTGCAATCCAAGAAAATAGTAAATACCCAGAAAAATTTTTTAAGAAGCATTGAGGAGGCAGTCCAGCTAGAAACGGAGCCGATAGGCATTGCGGCCAAAATACGATCGAATCGTATTTTGGCCGAATATCTATGTGCTTTTTTTTGGATACGTGAGACTTTATCGCAGGACTTGGAAATCTGTCAGTATCTTGCCAGGTTGCGCAATCAGTGGCGAGATAAATAGCCGAGAACGGGAGCCTTTTCGTATGATACAAACACCAAAACGGGGTGCGCGAAACCTTGTTTTGCGAATTATATGACCTTACGAACTTAAAAATTGCTATCTTGAAAACGGAAAGATGGACTATGATGTAAAGTTTTAATTCATGACCGCCCGCTTGGGGAAAAAGCAAGAGAGAGTAAAAAATTTCCTGTTCGGGTGACGAAAAATTTGTTGACATGTTTCTCTGCGTTGTGTATTATAAGTATAGTGAGTAGTGATACTCCCAAAAGCGGTGGACCCTACCAATGAGTGGGAGCAAAAAAGCGAAAGACTCGTTTAAATAGAATAGGGCAAGAAATGAGACGAGAGGTCAGCTCAAAGGGGGCGGCCTCTCGTCTTGCTTGGATGAAATTCTCTCATGTGAAAGGCGAAGATTTTGCTGCAGCCTTTTCAAATCGGAAAAATGTGTGCCCCGGCATCAAAATAGGGTCGGAAAAGTGTGCAAAACCATCTTTGAAAAACGTGGAAAAATGTGTTGATAAATTTTAAGTAAAAGCGCAAGCGCTGTGGCAAAAGGCAGAGTAGACCAATCTACGCCATCGTATAAACGCGCTTTCTATGAAAGGACTGGAGGCGGAGTAACAGACGCTACGGTTTTGGTCCCATGATATCACTGCGGCTTTGGGGTGGACAAGGGAAGGTCTGGAAGCGCGAGATAGAAAGTGCGGCAGGTCGTTTCACGTTTCCAGTTGACTTCCGAGTAAAATCCATGTACAATAAATCCGGTTTTCCGAAATCGACAAAAATTTTATACCGGAAGACCGGAAATTTATTTCAAGGAGTAAAGAAAATGAAAAAAATCATGGCGCTGCTTTTGTCTGTCATGCTGGTGCTCACCCTCATGGCCGGCTGCAGCAAAAACGACGAGAAGAACAATGACCAGACCGGCGACACCTCCGTGACCGGCGAAGAGACCACCGGCGCTGCCGACGACGGGGAGACCACCGCGCCTACGGACGGCGCCTCCAGCAGCGGAGATCTGCCTGTGGACGACCTGCCTGTGACGGACAGCGACCTGGAGACGTCTCCCTCCTTGCCCGCCAGCAATGGCGACCTGGACAGCGGCTCTGATGCGGCCACCACGGAAGCGCCGTAAGACCGGCTGAGAGAGGAGAAGAATATGAAACGAGTGATTGCGTGGGTTGCGGCGGCGGTGCTGGCTCTGGGCCTTTTGGGCGGCTGCGCCAAGACGCAGGATGACGTTCCGCAGACCACCGGCGGGACGTCGGAAGATGTGACCATGGCCGTTGTGGTGGCCGGCGCTTTTGGGGACCGTTCCTTCTACGATTCTTCCAAGGAAGGGGCGGACCGCCTGGCTGAAGAGCTGGGCGTGCAGGTCAAGACCATCGAGTGCAACAATGTGGACCACACCCAGCAAATCCGCAACGCCGCCGATGCGGCCGAAATTGTGGTTCTGGTGGGTTGGGAGTTCTATGATGTGGAGACGGTGGCGCCGGAGTATCCCCAGGTGCATTTTATCTGGATTGACAACGCCACCTCCGCCCCTGTGGACAACGTCCTGAACATCACCTACGCCCAGAACGAAGGCTCCTTCCTGGCCGGTTATATTGCGGCGAAGATGTCCCAGAGCGGCGTCGTGGGCGCCGTGGGCGGCGAGGATACCGACACCATCAACGATTTCATCGTGGGCTACACCCAGGGCGCTCAGTACGCCGACCCCGATGTGGCGGTGCAGACCGTGTACGCCAACACCTACGACGATCCCGCTGTGGGCAAGGAGTGCGCTCTGACGCTCAACGAGAAGGGGGCCGATGTGGTCTTCCAGATTGCCTCCAAGACGGGAGACGGCGTGTTCCAGGCCGCCCAGGAGAACGGCTTCTACGCCATCGGCGTGGACTCCGACCAGAAATATATTGCCGACGATGTGATTATCTGCTCCATGATGAAGCAGGTGGGCGACTCCATTTATGAAGCCGTCTCGGACTACATTTCCGGCGATACCTCCAAATGGGGCACCACCTGGGTGGCGGATATGGCCACCGGCTTCATCGGCATCGGCTACGGGGAAGCGGGCTCGACCCAACAGGTCCCCGACGAACTCAAGGCCGAGGTGGAGGAGCTGGCCCAAAAGATCACTTCCGGGGAGATTCAGGTGGAAACCACCCGGTAATGCAGCGAACCAATGAAATCCCGGGCGGGGCGGCCGAACCTCAGGCCGTTCCGCCCGAAACGCATCCATAAGGGCCATTTTTTGCTTGCATGGGTTTATGTTCTCCGGCGTCAGGGATATGATAAGAGCAGAGGCGAACGCTCCATGGGGTGCTCGGGTCTTATCTGCAGAAAGACAAATGCGCGAAGCGGCTGCTTCAGGAACCGTGAAAAAATCTCGGGATGCAGAAGCCGCCGGGCGCATATATCACCTATGCAGCCCTTACTTTTGCGGCTTTCGCCCCTTCTCAGTGATGGGGCGGGGATGTTTACAAAAAGTCCTTGGGAAGTTTATATTTCGTTTCCCATATGGTCATACTTTTTTCACAAATCAGCCGTATGATAACGGCATCAAAGAAATCCGGCGAGGGAAAATCCAGCAAGGAGATGCGACAATATGGAAGAATATGAGAACAACGGTTTGAACGGCTGTACCAATAGAAAAGACCAAGACGATTCCCAGGCAGAGGCGATCCGGGCGGAGGAGACGGAACAGTCTCATTTCCCGCAGGAGGATACCCAGGCCGTGACCGGACAGGAGAGCGCCTCCTCCCAGCCGGAAGATACACAAATCCCCTTGGAGCAGGCGTCCGGCTCCTTTGAGCCGGAGGATGCTTCGCTTCCCTCGGAGCAGGGGACCGGTTCCTCTGAACCGGAAGATATTCAGCTCCCTCCGGAGCAGGAAGCGGCTCCCACGGCGCAGGCGGCTGAGCCTGTCGGAGAGCGGACCGAGTCCTCCGGCGCGTATCACAACGCCGGAGCAGGACGGCGGGAATCCCCCTATGCGGATTCTCCCTACGAGATGAACCGGCAGTCCTGGCAGCAGTCAAGGCCCACAGGAGATTGGGAAACGGCGTACCGGCCGGTTGAGACGGCGAAAAAGCAGAAAGCGCCGAAGAAACCCAAGCAAAAGAAGGGCTGGGGCACCGGCCGGGTGGTAGCGGCCGCGCTGGCCTGCGCCATCGTCGGCGGTGTCGGCGGCGGCGCACTGACCGCCCATTTGGTGGACAGCAAGTGGGAGAAGACCACCGAGGAGCTGCAGTCCAGCTTTCAGAGCCAGTTGGACGATCTGGCCAACGCCCAGAATGCCATCCAGCACGGAAACGGAAGCGGCGCCACAGTGGACACGGTATCCAACCCCGGCGCCCTGACCCCGGCGCAGGTCTACGCGCAGAACGTGCAGTCTGTGGTAGCCATTACCAACCAGGGCGTGAAAAACGGCACCTTTGGACAGGAGTCCTTTACCGGGACCGGTTCCGGCTTTATTCTGACGGCGGACGGCTACGTGCTGACCAACCACCATGTCATCGACGGCGCGCAGACCATCACCGTCACGCTGTACGACGGAACCGAGTATACGGCCCGGCTGGTGGGTTCCGATTCCATCAGCGACGTGGCGCTTTTGAAGATTGAAGCCGAAAATCTTCCGGCAGTGACCATCGGCGACTCCGACGGCTTGGATGTAGGCGATCAGGTGGCCGCCATCGGCAATCCTCTGGGCGAGCTCACTTCCACTCAGACGGTGGGCTATGTCAGCGCCAAGGACCGGTCTGTAAATACCGACGGCACCATCCTCAATATGCTGCAAACCGACGCCGCCATCAATTCCGGAAACTCCGGCGGGCCGCTGTTTAATATGAACGGCGAGGTGGTGGGAATCACCACGGCCAAATACTCCGGCTCCACCTCCTCCGGCGCTTCCATCGAAGGCATCGGCTTTGCCATTCCCATCAATGACGTGATGGATCTGGTGGATGATCTGATGGAGTACGGCTATATCACAGGGCAGGCCTATTTGGGCGTCACCATCAACACCCAGGACCTGGACGCTGCCACGGCGGCAGCCTACGGCTTGCCTCTGGGGGCCAGAGTCCAAAGCGTAACCGAGGGCTCCTGCGCCGACAAGGCCGGTCTGCAGGCCGGTGACATCATCACCGCCTTGGGAGATGAGGAAGTCTCCGGCTATTCGGACCTGCTCTATGCGCTGCGCAATTTCGGCGCCGGGGATACCACCACTGTCTCCGTATTCCGCTCCGGCCAGGAGCTGACGCTGAACATCACCTTTGATGAGAAGACGGCGGATACGCCCACCGGCCCCGTCCAGGAGACTCAGCCCGAGGAGAGCACCCAGCCGGAGGAAAACAGCGGCGAGATGCCGGATTCCGGCTCCTATGAGGACTGGTACAATTACTTCTTCCCCTTCTTTGGAAACGGAAACGACTAAGCGGGTAACAACTCAGCCGCAGGGCGGCTTGTTCATAGATCGCATGTCCATTCTCTTTCTCCTTTCATTCTTCTTCTTTTCTTTTCATCTAAGGTCCGGCGTTCCCATTTACCGGACCGCAAGGAGCCGCTGCCGGCCGTGTGCAGCGGCTCCCTCTTTTTCGGGAATGGAAAAGATGCAACGGGGGATTGGGGCCCATGGATTTGCCCCCGGCTTGCCGATTCCTTGACGTTGACAATGTAGGGAAAAGTTGTTACAATACGGATACCCCTAACGGTATGGAGGCTTGAATATGAGACAATGTATGGACTCTGAGAATCTGCATCGCAGATTGAAAAAGATCATCGGGCAGGTGCAGGCAATTGATCGGATGGTTGACGAGGACATTCCCTGTGAAGATGTGCTGGCACAAATCCATGCTGCCAAGTCGGCTTTGCATAAGGTGGGACAGGTGGTGTTGGAAGGCCATATCAAGCACTGTGTCAAGGACGGCATTGAACACGGCGATGCGGATAAAACCATTGAGAGCTTCACCAAGGCGGTAGAACGCTTTGCAAATATGCAGTAGAACGAAATCTCTCAGGGAGGGGCCGGCTCAAAATCGAAATTTCTAAAAACAGCCTAAAATTTATGGCGCAGAAAACGATTGTATTTCGTTTTCTGCGCCATTTTTACAACTTTTGCGAAAAGGACATTTGCAAAAATTGAGTTTTGAGGCAGCTCCTTTCAGGATTCCCTTGACAAAGAGATCCCCATGGTGGTATAATATACACATACCCCTATGGGTATATGGAGGAGGTACAGCATGAAAAAAATGGTGGAAAAGCTCGCATGTATGATGGAACTAGGCGGCATAAAAAAGGATATTGTGTTCTTGTCCGTTTCCGGCCTTGCGCTCATAGTCAGTATCTTTGATCTGCTTCCGTTGCCATTCGATGCGGCATGGGTTGCCATTATTCTTTGCGGCATTCCGATCTTGACAGAGGCAGTGATTGGGCTTGTCACCGCTTTTGATGTAAAAGCCGATGTGCTGGTGTCCCTTGCTCTCGTTGCTTCGGTTTGTATCGGGGAGGATTTTGCGGCCGGTGAGGTTGCCTTTATCATGCAGCTTGGCGCGTTGCTGGAGGACCTGACTGTTGCCAAAGCCCGCGCAGGCATTGAAAAGCTGGTCCGTCTCACCCCACAGACGGCCAGGGTGATTTCAGGCGGAGTAGAAAAAATCATCCCTGCCGGACAGGTTCGGGTGGGGGATATCATCCGCGTGCTGCCCGGCGAAGCCGTCGCGGTGGACGGTATTATCCTTTCGGGGCAGACCTCTGTCAATCAAGCGGTTATGACTGGAGAATCTCTCCCGGTGGACAAAGCAGCCGGGGATGCGGTCTTCTCCGGAACGGTCAATCAATTCGGCGCTTTTGAAATGAGAGCCACAAAGGTTGGGAAGGACAGTTCCATTCAACGGATGATCCGGCTTGTCCAGTCGGCCGATGCAGGCAAGGCCAAAATCGTTGGCCTTGCAGATAAGTGGGCAACCTGGATTGTGGGAATTGCCTTGACTGCTGCAGTCCTCACCTGGTTTCTATCGGGAGAAATCATCCGTGCAGTTACCATTCTGGTGGTATTTTGCCCATGTGCATTGGTGCTTGCAACGCCGACAGCGATTATGGCCGCGATCGGCAACGCGACCAAACACGGCTTCCTCGTCCGTGAAGGCGACGCGCTGGAGCGTCTTGCCAAGGTCTCTCAAGTGACCTTTGACAAAACCGGCACCCTCACCTATGGAGTTCCGGAAGTAACGGCTGTGGAAAGCGTATCGGATTTTAGCCGAGAGGAAATCTACGCATTTGCCGCTGCAGCCGAGCAGATGAGCGAGCATCCCCTTGGCAAGGCTGTAGTCAGATGTTATGGGAAAAAGCCCGGTGGCTGTCGGGATTTTCAGATGCGCCCCGGAGAGGGGGTTACCGCGAAGGTGGGCGACAGGCAAATTAAGGCAGGAAACCTCAGGCTGATTTCGGGTCATGAGACAATCATTCCGGCAGGTGTGGAGAAATATCTGAAGGAAGGCGGCACGGTGATTTATCTAGCAGTTGACGATGTACCGGCTGGTTATCTCGTTCTGTCGGACACCGTCCGAAAGGAAAGCGGGCAGATGGTGGAGGACCTCGGCCGGCTGGGCGTTCAGCCGGTACTCCTGACGGGTGATAACCAAAACGCAGCTGAGGCGATTGCAGGCCAGTTGCGGATCGGCGAAGTTCATGCAAACTGTCTGCCGGAGGATAAATTAAACTACATAGACCGGTACCAGAAAAATGGCGGCGCCGTTTGTATGATTGGTGACGGGATCAACGACGCCCCCGCCCTCAAAAAGGCAGATGTTGGGATTGCGATGGGCGGCGTGGGAAGTGATATTGCGATGGACGCTGCCGATGTTGTTCTGGTAGAGGATGAAATCAAAGAACTTCCACATCTCATTTCTCTTTCCAAACGGATGATGAGCACAATCAAGCTCAATTTGACCTTCTCCATGGGACTGAACTTCCTTGCCATTGCGCTTGCAATAACCGGCTTACTGGGCCCTGTGATCGGCGCGCTTGTGCATAACGCAGGCTCTGTGCTGGTCATTCTAAATTCGGCGCTGCTGTTGGGATGGAGAAAAAGATAGTGCGACTCAGAAATTTCGGTCTATCTATAGTATGCGTCAATTCACACCGCTGTAATGATTAGAAGGTGATTGGGAACTATCCGCCGGCTGGAACCCAGCCGGCTCTTTTTTGTGCCCAGAAGGAGACGGCTCCCTTTCCATAGCCGGCCGCCCCGTGGAGGCGGTAAAGCTACGGCTACAGGGAAGGGGTCTGCGCATTTCTCCAACGGCAAGTAGCCGCGCAGGTTTTCCTGTGAATCGGCGGGTATGGCGCGTGGGACTGTCTGATCCGGGTGAATGGGGATTCCTTTTTTGTGTGGTATTTTTTCCACCGCTGGAATCCTCCGTCCCTGCTGCCTGACCTTTTTCCACGCTAAGTTGCCGTTTTCCCGGCATATAAAATCCCCTATGAAAGACAGTTCCTTTTTCCTGCCTCTCATAGGGGAAGTATGGCAAAAGCGACTCCGGACTTAACGCATCGGAAGCGCTACGGCGGAAAATCTACCGTGACGTTGCTAACGATACGAAAGACGCTAAAATTATTTTCCGGCGTAAACAGCGGCCATGGCCTTCATGGTCATATACGTGTCGAACTTGCTGACCAGCTCCCAGGGAGCGTGCATGCACAGGACCGGGACGCCGGCGTCCACGGTGACGATGTTTCGGTTGGCCATGTAGGCTGCTACGGTGCCGCCGCCGCCCTGATCCACCTTGCCCAGGGTGGCGATTTGCCATACGACGCCGGTTTGCTCAAAGAGGGTGCGGACATAGCCCATGGCCTCGGCGGAGGCGTCGGAGGCGCCGCCCTTTCCCCGGGAGCCGGTGTATTTGCAAATGGCCACGCCGTAGTTCAGGCGGGAGTTGTTCCGCCTGTCGCAGGTCTCGGCAAAGTTGGGGTCAAAGGCGTTGGTTACGTCGGCGGAGAGGCAGAAGGCGTTCTCGAAGCAACGGTCCAGGCTGGCGCCCTGGCTGTCGCAAAGATCCCGTACAAAGGTCTCAAAGCAATACGACTGCATGCCGGACACGCCCACAGAGCCGATTTCCTCTTTGTCGGCCAGGACGCAAACCGCCGTCTTGGCGGGCGTGCCCAGAGCCAGCAGGGGAGCCAGAGCGGCAAAGGAACAAACCCGGTCGTCGTGACCGTAAGCGCCCAAAAGGCTCCGGTCCAGGCCCACCTCCCGGCATTTGCCCGCCGGAACGATGGTCAGCTCGGCAGACAGGAAGTCCTCTTCGATGATGCCGTATTTCTCATGGAGCAGGTTTAAAATGGCCAGCTTCACCCGGTCGGCGCCTTCGTCGTCCGGCAGGGGAACGGTGCCCAGAATCACGTTCAGCTGCTCGCCGGTGATGCCCTCAGCCAAGGTTTTTTTCATTTGATCGGCGGACAGATGGACGAGCAGATCGGACACACACAGAACCGGATCCGTGTCGCTTTCTCCCACGGTGACGGTGAGCACCTCGCCGTTTTTCTTATAGATTACGCCGTGCAGCGCCAGGGGTACCGTGGTCCACTGGTACTTTTTGATGCCGCCGTAGTAATGGGTTTTGAGGTAGGCGATTTCGGAATCCTCGTACAGGGGATTGGGCTTGACGTCCAGACGGGGGCTGTCGATGTGGGCGGCGCAAATATTCATACCGGCGTTCAGGCTTTCCTCGCCGATGACAGCCAGGAGAATGCTTTTGCCCCGGTTGTTTCGATAGACCTTGTCTCCGGGTTTCAGGGACATGCCGGGAGTCAGGGGACGGAAGCCGGCCCGCTCAGCGGCGGCTACCGTGTAGGTCACGGCTTCCCGCTCGGTTTTGGCCGCATCCATAAAGGCGGCGTAATCCTTGCAGTAGGATTCCATTTCAGCCCGCTGGGCTTCCGTGAGGCGGTCGTAGCCGTGCTTGGGCTGAAACAGCAGGGTGTCGCGCAGGGTTTGATTACTCATGATGATCCTCCTTAAGTATGTGAAGTGGGATATGCAGTGTCATATGGGTTCCTCTGGGAACCGCCGTCTGGGTCAGGGCGGTTCAGAAGGAAGAGAAACAGCGACTTTGCCCGTTCATAAAAGGCCTGCCTGGTCCCGTCGTTTTCCAGGGTGAAGTCGCAGAGCGTTTGAAAATAGCCGTTGTGATGTTGGGCCTGAAGGCGGGCAGAGGCATAGCTTCGGTCGATGCCTTCCCGGGCCATGAGCCGGGCGATCCGGGCCTCCCAGGGGGCCGTCACGGCGATGGTGTATTGACACAGCTCCGCCAGACCGCCTTCAAACAGGGCGATGGCGTCGATGACGGCGAAAGGAGCGGGGCTGTCTTGCAGCTGCCGCAGGACCTCGGCCTTGACTGCGCCGTGGGCAATTTGGTTGAGCGCCTGCAGGGCGTTCCCGTCGGAAAACACGATCCGGCCCAATTTCTTCCGGTCCAGCCTGCCGTCGGAGACGACGCCGGGAAAGCGGGAGGAAATGGCGTCCAGCAGCGCCGGAGAGCACGCCAGGAGCCGGTGATACACGGCGTCGCAGTCCAAAATCAGACCGCCCAGGTCCCCGGCAGCCTGCAGGGCTGTGGTCTTTCCGCAGCCGGAGCCCCCGGTGATGCCCAAAATCATGACTCCGCCTCCGCATCGACGATATGAAAGGCGGCCGCTTTCTGTAACCGGTTTTGTACGGCGTAGGCGACGCCGCCGCCCACCGGGCAGCGTGCGAAGACCTTGCCCACAGACGGACTGTCCAAAATGCGCAGGGCGGCGAACAGCCCGGCAGACAGAGAGGCGACATCGGCCTCCCGACCGTAGGAAAGAGGATCGCAGCCCTCATATAAGGGAAGTTCTTCTTCAAAGCAGAGCACCCGGTCGCCGGGGGAGAAGTGGGCGCGGATATACGCCGCGGCCTTTTCCCGGGAGCCCGAAACGATGAGGACGGGCTCTTGGGGCGCGTAATGGCGGTATTTCATCCCGGGGGCCCGGACCACGGCGTCCTGCCGGAGGGGGGCGGTGACAGCCGGGTCAATCACCAGGTCTCCCAGGACCTGGGTCAGTTCCTCCGGCGTAACGCCCCCCGGCCGTAAGAGCCGGGGGCGGGCTTCCGTCAGGTCCACGATGGTGGATTCCACGCCTACCGCGCAGGGGCCTCCGTCCACAACGGCGTCAATGCGCCCGTCATGATCGTCCAGGACGTGCCGGGCTGTGGTGGTGGAGGGTTTCCCCGAGAGGTTGGCTGAGGGGGCGGCGATGGGGACGCCGGCCAAGCGGATGATTTCCCGGGTGACGGCGGTTTTGGGACAGCGGATGGCGACGGTGGACAGCCCGCCGGTGGTCCGCCGGGGGACGCAGGCATTGGCCGGCAGTACCATGGTCAACGGGCCCGGCCAGAACCGCTGGGCCAGCAGATAGGCGGCGTCCGGAATATCATGGCAGAACCGGGGCAGCTGTTCCGGACCCGTGACGTGAAGGATCAAGGGGTTGTCCCCGGGCCGCCCTTTGGCTGCGAAAATTTTGTCCACAGCCTCCGGATTCAAGCCGTCGGCCCCCAGACCGTACACCGTCTCGGTGGGAATGGCCACCAGCCCGCCGCGCCGCAGGATGTCTGCGGCCAAGGCCGGCGTCTGCGGATCTTCCGCAGGAAGGAGTATGGTTTTCATGCGAAACCTTCTCTCTGAAGAGATGGGCCGCTATGAGGAAACGGAAGGGCCGGACAGGAAAACGGCGCTTGGTTTTCGATCCGGCGGCAGCCGTTTCACCATCATAGCATGTGTTCTCTGGCAAGTCAAGAGGGGCGCTTGGTTTTCGATCCGGCGGCAGCCGTTTCACAGCGGCTGTGATTTAATTTTGGCTGTTTTTCAGCTTTTCCGCCTGGTCGGCAGTGGCCAGAGCGTCCATCAGCTCGTCCAGGCTGCCGTTCATCACGGAGTCGATCTTATATAAGGTCAGGCCGATCCGATGGTCGGTCACCCGGCCCTGGGGGAAGTTGTAGGTGCGGATGCGCTCATTGCGCATCCCGGTGCCCACCTGACTTTTCCGGAGTCCGGATACCTCCCCGGTTACCCGGGCTTCTTCGATTTCATATAGCTTGGAGGCCAGCATCCGCATACATTTTTCCCGGTTTTGCACCTGACTGCGTTCCTCCTGGCAGGAGACCACAATACCGGAGGGCTTATGAATCAGCCGGACGGCAGAGGAGGTTTTGTTGATGTGCTGTCCGCCTGCGCCGGAGGAGCGGAAGACCTGCATTTCAATGTCCTCCGGGCGAATCTCCACGTCTACCTCTTCCATCTCAGGAAGCACGGCCACCGTGGCGGTGGAGGTGTGCACCCGCCCACCGGATTCGGTCTCCGGTACCCGTTGAACCCGGTGTACGCCGCTTTCATATTTCATGCGGGACCAGGCGCCCCGGCCGTTAATCAGAAAGTCCGCCTCCTTGACCCCGCCCAGCTCCGTCTCATTGTAGTTGAGGAGCTCCACCGTCCAGCCTTTGGCGGCGGCATACATGGAATACATTCGGAACAGACTGTGGGCAAACAGAGCGCTTTCCTCGCCGCCCACGCCTCCGCGGATTTCCACGATGACGTTTTTATCATCGTTGGGGTCTTTGGGCAGCAAAAGAAGCTTCAGCTGCTGCTCCAGCTCCTGCTGCGCCGCTTTGGCGGCCTGGAACTGCTCCTGGCAAAGCTCTTTCATCTCCGGGTCCGTCTCTCCGGCCAGCAGCTCCTGGGCCTCCTGCTGGTCCTGCCGGGCCCGGCAGAGGGCGTGATAGGCTTCTACAATGGGCTCCAACTCGTTTTTTTCCTTCAGCAGCTTGGCGGCCCGGGCCGGGTCGGCGTAAAAATCCGGTTGTTCGGCCTTGGCGCACAGCTCTTCATACCGGCTGGCCACTGCCTGCAATTTTTCCAGCATGTTGCAACCTCGCACTTGTTTTCCTGCATTGTACCAGAAAAAGGAGAAAAAGTAAAGCAAAAGCCGCCATACCTGCCGGAAATTCCGCTCCCGAGAATGAAAAAAACCATTGACAAGACGCGTACCGTGTGATAGAATCTACAGGAAAACAAAGAAGGCTGGTTGCCCTGCCTCACCTCCCGCAGTCTGCTTCGGGGGTCAACATTGCGAAAAGGTCCGGCCTGTGCCGGGCGTTTCGGTGTGTTTGGCGGGTGCATGAGGCATCCGCTTTTTGATTGAAAATTGGAGGTGTTTTCCCATCGGCAAATTAGATCATCAGCTTAACGAGGACATCCGGGACAAAGAGGTCCGGCTCATCGGCGCGGACGGCACGATGCTGGGGATTGTTCCCGGTTCGGAGGCGCGGCGTATGGCAGAAGAGCAGGAACTGGACCTGGTAAAAATCTCGCCCAACGCCGTTCCCCCCGTGTGTAAAATCATGGACTACCGGAAATTCTGCTTCGACCAGAAGAAGCGGGAGAAGGAGGCCAAGAAAAACCAGCGGGTGGTGGAGATCAAGGAGATTCGCATGTCTCCCGGTATCGACACCAACGACCTGAATACCAAGGTGAAAAATGCCACAAAGTTTTTGCAGGATGGCAACCGAGTTAAGGTTTCGGTGCGGTTTCGGGGCAGGGAGATGGCCCATACCAACATTGGGGAAAAGCTGCTGATGGACTTTGCCGCTGCCTGCAGCGAGTTGGCAAATATGGAGAAGAACCCAAAGCTGGACGGACGCTTTATGACGATGTTTTTGTCTCCCAAGAGTTCCAGATAAGCCAGCCAATGTTTACGATACGGAAGGAGTTTCAACATGCCCAAACTGAAAACCCACAGCGGTGCGAAAAAGAGATTCAACCTGACCAAAAACGGAAAGGTGAAAAGAGCCCACGCTTTTAAGAGCCATATCCTCACCAAGAAGGACACCAAGCGTACCCGCCGCCTGCGCAGCACGGCCTATGCGGACGTGACCAATGTGGAAACCATCAAAAAGATGATTCCCTACAAATAATTTGGAATTACAATAGGAGGATATGGAGCAATGGCAAGAGTAAAAGGCGCGATGATGACGCGCAAGAGAAGAAACAAGACCCTGAAGCTGGCGAAGTCCTATTGGGGTTCCAAGTCCAAGCACTTTAAGATGGCCAAACAGGCCGTGAAGAAGTCCGGCGTGTATGCTTATATCGGCCGCAAGCAGAAAAAGAGAAGCTACCGCAGCCTGTGGATCACCCGGATTTCCGCTGCCGTGGCTCCCTTTGGCCTGAACTATTCCCGGTTCATGAACGGCATCAAGAAGGCCGGTGTGGAAATGAACCGCAAGAGCCTGTCCGAAATGGCCATTCAGGATCCGGCGGCATTTGCCGCTGTGGTGGAGCTGGCCAAGAAAGCTCTGTAAAGCATAGTAGAGTCATCCGGCGCACGGGAAGGATGCAAGTCCTTCCCGTGCGCCGGATTTCTTTTTGCCTCGTGTCCCGGTCGGAGGATGGCACTCCGCGCCGGACGAGCCGGTTGTGCCGTAAAACGGAAAGGAAAAACTGGAAGCCTGCCCGATGCGCCGGGTCGGGTCTGTGCCGGAGCATGAACCGGCCCGCTGAGCAAAATGAAACGCGATATGGCGTCGGACTGAACCGGCGCCATGTCGCGTTGCTGTTTGGCTGCAATCGCCGAAATCATTAGCCCCAGAGGGCGGTGAGCATGGGGATGATCTGCTTCTTTCGGGACATGACCTTGGGCAGGAAAACCTCGTTGTCCCGAACGTCCACATTGAACGCGTGGCGAATGGTATCCTCGTCCCCCAGATAGATGAGCTGGGTGCCCTCCAGCAGGACGTCGGTCAGCATCAGGATGATCATGCTGTAGCCTTTTTCCTCCATGGTTTGACGCATGACGGCCAGAAACTCGTCCTTTCGGGTGAGCAGGTGGGGAGAATCCACGCAAGTAATCTGGCTGACGCCGAAGAAGTGCCCGGCAATGTGGAATTCCTTGAAGTCGGTGAACAGCAAATCCTCCACCGGCCGGTCCTCCGAGGCAGAGGCGGAGAAGATGGCTTTTCCCAGCTCGTCTAGTGAGACGTTGGCAATTCGCGCCATGCGGGCGGCCATGCGGCGGTCCTGAGGGGTGCAGGTGGGGGATTTAAACATGACGGTATCGGAGACAATGGCGGCGGCCATCAGACCGGCCATGTGCTCCGAGGGCATCAGGCCCCGCTCCTGGAACATGCTGGCCACAATGGTGGTGGTGGAACCCACCGGCTCATTTCGGACGTAGATGGGGTTGGTGGTTTGAATGTCGGCCAGGCGGTGATGGTCGATGATTTCCAGGATTTGGGCTTCCTCCAGACCGGGGACGGACTGAGCCCGTTCGTTGTGATCCACCAGGACCACCCGCTTGCGCCGGGGACGGAGCAGGTGATTTTGATACAGAAGTCCGGCAATTTTTTCGTTCTCGTCCAGGATGGGATAGCAGGAGGCGCGTTCCTTCAAGACAATCTCCCGCACGTCGTCCACCAGATCGCTTAGATGGAAGGTGACCAGTTTTTCCCGCCGGCAGATCCGGCCGATGGGGGAAGAATGATAGATGAGGCGTACCGCCCGGTAGGCGTCGCAGGGGGTGGAGATGATGCAGGTCCGGGTCTCCAGGTTCCGCAGCTCCTCCGGCAGCTCCGTCTGGCACAGAACCAGGCAGTTTACGTTCAGCTCCAAAGCCCGGCGGATGAGATCCGGCTGGTGGCCGCAGATGACCACAGAGTCCGTTTGGGAAAACAGGAGGCTTTCCCGGCTTTGCGGCAGGGCGATGATCACCTCTCCGCTGATTAGATCCACGGAGTCTTCCGCCTCGCCCAGCAGCTTTCCCTCCAGGACGCTCAGCAGATTGAACACGGGAACCCGGTCCAGACGGGGGGTATAAATGGTCTGCATGTCATATTCTGCAATGTCCTCCGGCAGAAGCATACCGTACAGGGTGCCGTCGTCGTTGGCGACGGGGATTCCCGGCAGGCTGCCGTTTTCCTGCAGGACGCTCCAGGCCCGGCTCACGGTGACGGCGGCGCCCAGAACGGGAGGGGTATCGTATTCCAGGTCCCGGACCTGGGTATACATGGATTTGATGAGAACCGGCGGCTGGAAGCCGAAGCGGTTCAGAACCAGATGGGTTTCGTCGCTGATGTGCCCCAGCCGGGCGGCCTGATATTCCCGGTCCCCCAGGGTGTTGCGCAGGGCCGCATAGGCCATGGCTGAGACAATGGAGTCCGTATCCGGGTTTCGGTGCCCGGTGACGTAAATTGGATCCATAGAAAACTCCTCCCCAATGCAATCCGTCGTTTTGCGTTAGTTTACCACAAAGAAAGAACTTTCACAAGGAAAATAAAGGGAAAAGCGCCGGGCGCTTAAAGCGTGATTTCACCGGCCAGGCTTTTTTGAAACAAGGCGCGCACCTCTTCCGGCTGCAGGCCCTGGCCCAAGGCCCACATGAGCTTGGTCATGGCGGCCTCGGTGGTCATATCTCCGCCCTGAATGACACCCATCTCCAGCAGGCGCTTTCCCACCTGATATACGTTCAGGTTGCTGCTGTCGTACAGGCATTGGGAGCAGACCACCACGCTGACGCCCCGGTCCACAGCGCCGCGGATGCCCCGCCCCGGATTTCGGTGCAGAAAATGCATGCCGCCCAGGCCGAAGGCCTCGATCACGATGCCCCGATAGCCCAGATCCACCAAAGTGTCGAAAATTCCCGGGTCCACACCGGGGGTCAGCTTCAGGAGGAAGACCTGGCGGCTGGCTTGGGGACGAAAACGGGCCGGGCCTGTGATATGGGGCAGCATAGACGCATCCAGCTCCAGTCCCATTGCCGTGACGCGCCCCACATAACGGCTGTTGATGCTTTCAAAGGCGGAAAATCCCGAAGCGCGGACCTTGACGGCCCGGCAGCCCAGCATGATTTTCCGGTCGAAGCCCAGAAATACGCCGGGCTTCCCGGCAGCGGCCATGGCAAAGGCGGTGCGGAGATTTTCCGGCCCGTCGGACAGAAAATCGGCCAGGGGGAGCTGGGAACCGGTGAATACCACGGGGATGTTGATATTCTCCAGCATAAAGGTGGCCATGGAGGCGGTATAGGCCATGGTGTCCGTGCCGTGGGAGACGACGATGCCGTCGTAGCTGTCCCGGGCCTCGAAAATAGCCCGGGAGATGATCACCCATTCCTCCGGCTGGATGTTGGAGGAGTCCAGACACATCAGGTCCTGGACGGAGATCCGGTAATAGGTACGGAGCTGATTCAGCTCCCGCTCCATGACGTCGCTGCGGTGCGGCTCCAGTCCCTCGCCGCCCGGCATGGAGGCGATGGTGCCGCCGGTGGTAATGAGCAGGATATGCTTTTTCTCTGTGCAGTTCATAAGAAGCAGGGCCTCCTGTGGATAGGATACCGTGGGCTTGCTGGTACGGTTTGATTTCATTATATCCATGGAACGGGAGCTTGGCAAGAGAAACCGTAGATTTTGCCGGAATGGAAGCGCCGGCTTGTCCTCCCCAATCGATGCCCCGGGCCTGCAGTGACGGATACCGGAGCGTATTCTGCCGTCCCAATCAGGAGCAGCGGAGGCTCTGTGCAGAAAAAGAGGGCATTTTCGGTCGGGCTATTTGACCGGCGGGGGGACAAGCGTAGGGGATACGCAGGGATGCGGGACAGGAAATCAGCCGTCGCGGTTACGACGGCTGATTGTTCCAATCTGCAGGGTAGGTGACATACAGGAACCGGGCAAATTCCGGCGCGGAAAATTGAATCTGGCTGCCCTTGGGGATCAAGATCGCCTGACCGGGACCGGCGGTGACGGAACCGGACTGGCTGTAAACCGTCAGCTGTCCCTCGATAATATAATCCACCTCGTCGTAGGTCAGATGCCAGGGGAACGTGGTCTTCTCCATGACCATCAGACCCGCGCCCAGCCGGGGGCTCTGGGACAGGGTCAGCAGGTCGTGGGTCCACACCCGGTCGTTGGGATTTCCCGTGTCCAGGCGGTCGGATTCGTCCACCTGAACCCGGGGCAGATCCAGGGAGAGCACCTGCGGCGCGCCCAGCTGCTCCATTAAGATAGATCGTACGGCGCGCTCAAGCTCGGTTTTTGTCATGGGTTTTTCCTCCTGTAATGGCCATTGCCACAAAAATTGCGGTGACGCCGCCTACCAGCTTGCCTACGATGACCGGCAGCAGCATTTCCGGATCAAATCCGGCGGTAAAGCCCAGATGGTCGCCGAAGACAAAGGCGGCGGAGACGGCAAAGGCCACATTGATGACCTTCCCCCGCTGGTCCATGTCCTTGACCATACCGAACATGGCGATGGAGTTTGCCAGGCTGGCAATGAGGCCGCCGGCTGCGGTGTCGTTCATGCCCAGAAGGTGACCCAGCCGGAGCAGGGGCTTTCGAAACACCTTGGTGATGGTCCAAACCAGGGGAAACGCACCGGCCAGGACCAGAGCGATGTCGCCCACGATGGTCAAGCCCTCAGAGATCGGGGCCATACCGGGAATCACCACGAAGCCGGTGAGGGCTTCCACCAGGGCGGCAGCCAGGCCTACGGTGATGACCGCCACGATGATTTTTCCGAATCCGGCAAAGCCCCGGATCATGCCGCCCTCCCATTTCCACAGGCCCAGGGCAATGAGCAGGGCGATGAGCACGATGGGAATGAGATTCCGCAGGACCATGAGAACCGGAAAGCCTGCCACCAGGCCGCCGGCCAGAACACCCAGGGGAATGGTTACGATACCCGCCAGAACGCCCTTGGCCAGGGCCGGGCGGTCTCCGGGGTCCAGAATGCCCAGAGCAACCGGGATGGTAAAGACTACGGTGGCGCCCAGCATGGCGCCCACCAGCAGACCGCCCAGCTTGGCCGCCTCGGGACTGCCCGCCAGCTCCTGCGCCAGGGGAGCGCCGCCCATGTCGTTGGCCAGGATGGTTCCGGCGAACATGGCCGGGTCTGCGCCCAGAATCCGGTATACCGGAACGACGACCGGCCGCAGAAGATTGGCCAGCACCGGGGCCAGACTGATGATTCCCACCATCGACAGGGCCAGAGAGCCCAGAGCCAGGATGCCGTTTTCGAACTCCGGCCCCAGGCCGATCCGGTTGCCGAAGATTCGGTCCAGCGCGCCTAAAACGGCAAACCCGGCCATGACGGCGATGAGTATTTCATGTGGAGACATGGTCCACCTCCATTTGATCCAAAATGGCCACAATGGCCGTATCCACCGGGGACTCCGGGCAGTAGAGCCGGGCCGTAGAGCCGGTGACCAAGAGAACCCGATCTCCGGCTCCGGCGCCGACAAAATCCGCAGCCACCAATTTCCCCATATCCGTGCGCACCACCAGCAGCGTGTGTCCGCCCAGCTCCCGGGCCTTTCGGGTGGCCCAGACCGAGCCGGTTACCGTTCCAATTTCCATGTTCCTTCCTCCATCCTGCCGCCCGGCTGCCCTAGGGCTGCTCCAGAATCTCCCTGGCCAAAGGGGTGAGTACGGCGCCCGGAGCGGGCGTTCTTCCCTGGGCCTTGAGACGCCGGGCCTCTTCAGCCGAGACCAGGCGGCGCCGGTCCGGGCCGCTGAGGAATACCACGCCCCAGGACTTCAGCTCCCGCTGGGCCGCACTGAGTCTGGCCTGGAGCGTCCGGTTTTTGCCGGCGGGCAGGCCCGGGGTGTACAGGTACACCGGAATCCCCTCTAAGAGGGCTGCCAGCACCCGGTCGTCCCGGAAGAACAGCAGCTGGCCCGGCGTGAGGCTGCCGATGACCACGGCGTCAAAGGACCCTTCCGTCACATACCGGTACCCCAAATCCTCCCGGGGCTCCCGGCCCAAAAGCAGCGCCTGCGGCCGGCGCTGGTTCCAGGAAGCCCAGATCCGGTCCGTCACCGCCTGAACCAATGCCTCATCCACGAATGATCATCCCAAAGTCTCCGCTGCGGTATGCGCAGGCGTTGGCCTCGTCAAAGTCGATGTGCACCCGAGGCGTGAAATGGGGATCTACCCGCACCACCACATCGTCAAACACCAGGGGGCGCTGGGTGAACATCTTCAGGCGCACCACCTGCCGGTCCGTCAGACCCCGGGCGACGGCCTCGTCCGGCGGCATGTGGATGTGACGCCGGGCTACGATGACGCCCTGAGTGAGATGCACCTCTCCCTTGGGGCCCCGCAGGGTGAGGCCCGGAGAGTCCTGAATCTCCCCGGACAAGCGTACCGGCGGTGTCAGGCCCAGGCTGACCGCATCGGTGAGAGAAATCTCCACCTGTCCCGCCTTTCGCTCAGGACCCAGGACGGCCACCTTGGGAAAGCTTCCCTTTGGGCCCAGAACCTCCACCCGCTCCTGGCAGACAAACTGACCGGGCTGGGACAGAGGCCGCTGGGGAGTCAGACCGTGTCCGAAAAGCGTTACGGCCTGCTCCTTGGTCAAATGCACGTGGCGGCCGGAGGCCTCCACCTCGATAAAAAGCCGGTCTGCCACCTGTGCGGCAATGCGGCTGATCTGTTCCTCCATGGACTCACCCTTTCTTCTCCTGCCCCGAGGCCAGCCGGATCTCCAGGATCCACAGGAAGCTGCTGAGCCGGTTGAAGCCCTGAAGCAGGTCCTCCCGGGTACACAGGCCGCTCACATCCCGGAAGGCCCGGTAGCAGGCCAATTCCGCCGCCCGGGCTGTGGTACGGGCCCGGTTGATGGTCAGAAGGGTCCGGCTCTGAGTGTGGTCCGGCATAAAATGGGGCTGATGATAGTATTTTTGCGGCATATGGCTTCTGGCCCGAAGCTCCGCCGGGTCCAGGCCGCCCAAGCGTATGGCCTCCATGGGCTCGTTCAGGACATCCCGGCGGAGGGCTTGCCGGGCGAATTCCAGGGCATCGCCCAGATCCTTGCAAATGGCCCGGTAGCCCTCGTCCAGAGCCTCCCGCTGAGCCAAGAGCAGATCCGCCTCCAGGGCATCCACCTGCCCCCGGAAGAGGATCCGGGGGTGGTCCTTAGGGACCAGAATCTGGGCGTCCAGATGGGTCATGTGCTCCGGCTTTTCCCGCAGCTCCGCCCCCTGCAGGGTTTTGTATACCTGAGGGCGGGCTTTCTCTGCCGGGAGAAGCTCAATGTGGTTGTCCCGGAGGAAATCCCGGGCTCCGGGGGTCAGCCGGTCTCCGTCGCCCAAATAGAACACCCGGCGGCCCTCCCGGTTGCGCAGGTTGGCCCGGACCGCCGCCTCGGTAAACAGGGCCATAGATTATCCTTCCCCGCCGGGAATTTCTCTGCCCTTGGGCAAAATGGCCGCCACTTCCGAATGGGGCCGGGGGATCACATGGACGGAGATCAGCTCGCCCACCTTCTCGGCAGCGGAAGCGCCTGCGTCGGTAGCCGCCTTCACGGCGCCCACATCACCCCGAACCATCACGGTCACCAGGCCGCCGCCGACCTGCTCCTTGCCCACCAGCAGCACGTTGGCTGCCTTCACCATGGCGTCCGCCGCTTCAATGGCGCCCACCAGGCCTTTGGTTTCCACCATTCCCAATGCGTTGGTATTGCTCAAATCAGACATCCTGCTCGTCTCCTTTTATCACATTAGTTTTTTCATAATCTCTGCCGCCAGGGCATTGATAACGGTTTCGCTCACATGGCCGTGCTCTGGTCCGGCTCCCTCCACCTCCCGGACGCCCCAGGCGACCCGGCGAATGTTGATGAGATCCAAAGGACCGATGTTGTTGGAGGAGGAGCTGCCGCCCACCGCCCCGCAGCCCAGAGTCAGGGCCGGGAAGAGGTTGGTGGTGGCTCCGATGCCGCCCAGGGCCCCGGGTGTATTCACCAAGAACCGGGATACCGGAATCTGAAGGGCGAACCGGCGGATTACCGCCTGATCCTGGGCGTGAATCATGAAGCTGTGCCCGGCCCCTTCGTGCTCCAGCACCGCCACGGCCTTTTTCAGCACGTCGTCTTCATTTTCCTCCACATAATAGGCCAGAACGGGGCACAGCTTTTCCCAGGAATAGGGCCGGGTGGGGCCTGCCTCGGTCTCCCGGGCGACCAGGACCTTGGCTTGCTCCGGAATCCGGAAGCCTGCCAGCTCCGCCACCTTCTGGGCGCTTCTACCCACCACCTTGGGATTCAGCCGGCCGTCGGGTCGGAAGAGGACGGCGGCCACCTTGCCCGCCTCCTCCGGAGACAGGAAGTAGGCGCCCTGCTTCAGGGCCTCCCGGCGGACCTGATCTGCAATGGGACGTTCCACGATGATGCTCTGCTCCGAGGCGCATACGGTACCGTTGTCAAAGGTCTTGGAGCGGATGATATCCGACACGGCTTTGGCAATGTCCGCCGACTTGTGGATATAGGCCGGACCGTTGCCTGCGCCCACGCCGATGGCGGGCTTGCCGGAGGAATAGGCCGCCTTTACCATCCCGGGCCCGCCGGTGGCCAGAATCAGCCGGACCGGAGGGCATTTCATCAGCTCGTCCACGGCCTCCATGGTGGGCGTCTGCAGGCAGGCTACCGCGCCCCGGGGGCAGCCGGCGCTTTCTGCGGCCTGCGCCACAATTTCCGCCGCCCGGCGGGTGCACTGGGCCGCCGCCGGATGGGGGGAAAATACGATCGCGCAGCCGGCCTTCAACGCGATCATGGCCTTGTAGCAAACGGTGGAGGTGGGATTGGTCGAGGGGACGATGGCTGCGATGACGCCCACCGGAACGCCCACGTCCCAGATTTTTTGCTGGGCATCCTCTCGCAGGATGCCTACCGTCCGCTGACTCCGGATGGCCTCCCAAACCCGGCTCGCGGCAAAGCGGTTTTTGATCTCCTTGTCCTGAGGATTACCGAAGCCGGTCTCCTCGCAGGCCATGCGGCCCAGCTCCCGGGCATGTTCCAAAAAGGCCCGGCTCACTGCCTGGACGATGCCGTCCAGCTTCTCTTGGGAAAAGGTACGAAGGATCCGCTGGGCTTCCTCCGCTCGCTTTCCCAGCTCCCTGGCCTCCTGCCGGGAGGCCAAATCCTGATCCATGGTGATTCCTCCTTGGTGATGATTCTGTCTGCGCCCTGTCATGGCCTATGCAGCGTGCGGACGCATGGGGAAAATTTGATGTTAGCATACCCAACCCCCGAGTTTTTATTTGGGATGGGCGGCAATTTCCTCCACTGCGGCGGCAAAGGCCTCACAGGCGGCGCGGCAGGCGCTTTGGGTGCCGGTGAGCAGGCCGCCGCCGAAGTTGGTTTCCGAGGGCGGCGCGTATAATTTGGCCAGACGCACGTCTGCCGCCTTCAGCGCCGCGTCCATGGCGGTCATGGCCTCAACAGGCGGGGCGATGAGATAGGCCAGAGGCTCTCCCTCCCGGATCCCCGCCTCCTGGGACAGATACGAGCCGGTGCGGCTCACCGTATGGGCCAAATAAACCAGCTCCTGCCGGGCTTCCGTCCCCCGGAAGCCCACCTCGCCGCCGGTCAGGACGCCCAGGGCGGCCTCCATCCCGCTGCGCACCTCGGAGGGGGTGGGGCCGGACAGAATGCCGATGACCTCTCCGGCCAAGGGCGTGGCGGCGTTGGCCGCTCCGGCGTACAGGCTCCTGGCATAGGACACTTGGACCGTGGAGGCCTTGGTGGCCTCATCCAGGGCAATATAGGTGGCGTCGTCGCTGTCGGTGGAGAGCAGCCCCAAGCACCGCCAGCCGCCCTGGACGCCCAGCGCCCGGCACAGAGCGGGATCCGCGTTGGGCAGATATTGCACCGACAGAATCTCTACGGGAATCGCCGGTCTCACGACACCTCACCTCGCAACAGATCTACACCGGAGGCCTTCGCCTCCAGAATTTTCATCAAAAGCTGGGCAATGTGGGCTCCGGCTTCTACGGCAGGGGTGCCTTGCCGGTGGATGTTGGACACAACCGTGCGCTTGGACTCGGGAATGCCGGTATGCGGATTGTAGGTGATATAGGCCGACATGGATTCCGCCGTCACGAGGCCGGGACGCTCTCCCACCAGAATACACATCACCTGGCAGCCGGTGAGATCTCCGATGAAGTCTCCGGACCCTACCCGGGCGTTCTCCACATACAAGATGGGTCCCAGGTCCACGCCGTAGGTTTTTAAGCCCTGTGCAATGGCCCGGGCGCAGTCCATGGCGTTGGCCAAAATGGCTGCGGAGGACAGGCCGTCGCCGATCACCAGCTGGATGCGCGCCCGCTGGGGCAAGCTTCTGCGGATGATCTCGCTGTTTTCCTGGTCGAACCGCCGCCCCAGGTCCGGCCGGGTCAGATATTGCTCCCGGCTTTCACAGCAGGTTTTGACGGGAATCAATCCGTTGTCCCGGGCAAATTCCGGGCCGATTTCAGAAAATACGCTGTCCTGTGCGGCGGCGTGGTCGGCCCGGAAGCGAAGCTGGGTGACGGTCTTATACCGGGGGCCGGCCCGGCCTACGCCCAGCCGGGCCGGGGTCTTGGCCTTCAGTCGGCGGAAGGCGGGGCCGTCGGCGGGGTGCTCCACCAGATACTGCTCCCGCAGGTCGATTTCCGAAATGTCGGGCAGCAGCTGGTCCCGGGTCTCCGCCTGCCCGACCGGCTGCGGCTCCGGCACGGTGGGCCGGTACTCGCTGCCCTTCACCTGGGGCTCCGGCTGAGGGGCCAGCTCCCGCAGCATCTGCGCCACCAGGGTTTTCAGTTCTTCTTGATTCATAGCTGCCTCCTTACATCAGAACGGAGCCGTCGCCGGCCTTGGCGGTCAGGCGGCCGTTTTCCACGAAGCCCATCTTCTCCAGCCAGTCCTGGAAGGGCGGAATGGCGGTCAGGCCGAAAATCTCCCGCAGGGCGGCTGTCTCCCGGAAGCCGGTGGTCTGATAATTGAGCATCACATCGTCGCCATGGGGAATGCCCATGAAGTAATTGCATCCGGCGGCGGTGAGCAGGGTGGCCAGGTTTTCGATGTCATTCTGGTCCGCCTTCATGTGGTTGGTGTAACAGGCGTCGCAGCCCATGGGAATGCCGGTGAGTTTCCCCATAAAGTGATCCTCCAGGCCGGCTCGGGTTACCTGTCGGGCGTCGTACAGGTACTCCGGCCCGATGAAGCCCACCACCGTATTGACCAGGAAGGGGGCGAACCGCTTGGCAAAGCCGTAGCACCGGGCCTCCATGGTCACCTGGTCTGTTCCGAAGTGCGCTTCGGAGGACAGCTCCGAGCCCTGGCCGGTCTCGAAGTACATGACGTTGGGTCCCTCCGCCGTGCCCCGAGACAGGGCCATGGCCCGGGCCTGCTCCAGCGTTTTGGCGGAAAAGCCGAAGGCTTCGTTGCCCTTTTGGCTTCCGGCAATGGACTGGAAGATCAGGTCGGCCGGTGCGCCCGCTTCCACAGCGGCCATTTGGGTGGTGACATGGGCCAGAACGCAGGTCTGGGTGGGGATGTTCCAGCGCTCCTTGACCTCCCGGAACCGCTCGAGAACCTCTTTTACCCGCTGCGCCGAATCCGTCACCGGATTTAAGCCGATGACGGCGTCCCCGGCGCCGAAGGTCAGGCCCTCCAGCGTGGAGGCCAAAATGCCGTCCGGGTCGTCGGTGGTGTGATTGGGCTGCAAGCGGCAGGACAGGGTGCCCGGCAACCCGATGGTGGTGTTGCAGTGAGCGGTGACGCGGATCTTTTGCGCCGCATAGATGAGATCCAGGTTGCTCATCAGCTTAGCGACTGCCGCCACCATCTCCGAGGTGAGGCCCCGGCTCAGGCGGCGAATATCCGCTCCGGTGGTTTTTTCGTCCAGAATCCACTCCCGCAGGTCCGAAACCGTCCAGTTTCGGATTTTGTTGTATTGCGGCTCGTTCACGTCATCCTGGATGATTCGGGTCACCTCGTCGTCTTCATAGGCCACTGCCGGATGCTCCCGCAGATCGGACAGCAGCAGGCTGGCAGTCACCACCTTGGCTGCCACGCGTTCCTGGGCGGTTTCCGCCGCCAGACCGGCCAGCCGGTCGCCGGTCTTTTCCTCATTGGCCTTGGCTAAAACATCTTTGAGGTCCCGGAATTCATATGTTTTTCCCAACAGCCTTGTTTTTAAAATCATGTGTTCACTCCCTTTGATTTGACTCGGAACATGCCGCTCAAGCTAAGACCAGGGTCTTTTTTACCACCGGATAGGCGGTTCCCGCTGCGACGGGCGCGGCCACGTCCAGAAAACTGCCGTCCGGAAGCTCCAAGCCGTCCAGGCACAGCAGGGGACCGGTCAGGCGGGTGGCCAATGCCTGCCCCAGGGCCTTTGCCATATCCGCGCCTGTGACGACGACCGAGGGACTTCCCAACTGCGGCAGGGCCTCGGCCAGACGTCCGGCCAGATCGGACAGCGTATCGTAGCCGGGACTCCGCATTCCGGGCAGAAATAAAACAGCCGGAGAGTCCGCCTCCCACCGGTCCCGGATTTGCGCCACCCGCTGAGCCAGGCGGCAGCCGGGCAGGGCCTGCTCCTGGTCGGTCAAGGCAATGACCGGCAGGTTTTGCAGGGGGAACGTCACGTCCCGGGCGAACACCGTGCTGCCGGACAGCTGGGTGCTGTGGCAACCGGCGCCGATTACCGTCGCCCGGATGGTTTCCTCCCCCAAGACGTAATCTCCCCGGCATAGAGCGCTGCGCCGGATGGCGCTGCCCAACAGCACGCCGATGTCTCCGTACGCAAAGGGGTCCGGGGGACTCTGCCGGATGAGATCCGCCACACCGCCGGAAAATGACAGGGTAACCGGACCGGGGGGCAGAGAAATCCGGCGGTTGGTCAGAAGGCCTGGGGGAATCTCTCCTGTCCGCAGCCCTGCGGCCGTTTCCAGCGTTTGCACCAGAAGCTCTATCACAGGGGCCAGGTCCGCCTCGGTCACCGGCTGACCCGGGGTGAGACTGCACAGCCCCTGCAGCACCGGGGAGACGTATTGCACCGCGCCCCGGTCTATTTTAATCAGACGGCCGCCCACGTTCAGACATCCGGTCTGGGTGATGCGGCCCCCTTCCGCCAGGGCCAGATTGCTGGTGCCGCCGCCAATGTCCATATGCAGAACCGTCCTGCCGGTTTGGGCGGAGAACCGCTCGGCTCCGGCCCCCTTGGCCGCCAGAACGCTCTCCAGATCCGGCCCCGCAGTGGCCACCACGAATTCTCCGGCAAATTCCTTCAGGCTATCCAGGACAGCCCGGGCGTTTTCCTTCCGGGCCGTCTCTCCTGTGATGATGATGGCTCCCGTGGATACCGCCTCGGGCCGGATGCCCGCCTGACGGTACTCCTCCGCCACGATTTGCCGGATGCCCTCTGCGTCCAGCTCCGTGGCCGACCGCAAGGGCGTAAAGTGAATGGGGCTCCGGTACAGGATCTCCCGGTCTGCAATGGTAAAATCCGGTACGGCATAGGCATTGGCCCGGTTTTCCACCGTCAGACGGGATACGATCAGCTGGGTGGTGGAGGTTCCCACGTCAATGCCCACAGAGTGCAGCTTCTCACCCACGGCCTGCCACCTCCGTCAGTAGCTCCTCCAGCATCCCCCGGGTGGGCTCCACCGGGTTGGTCCGGCAGCAGGGATCGGCCAGAGCCGCCTCCACAATGATTCCCAAGTTTCTCCGAAGGTCGCGAGGCGCTATGCCGGCTTCTGCCAGGGTGGCCGGCAGCCGAAGCTCCCGGCGCAGGCGAATCAGCCCGTTTTTCAGATTTCGCAGGGCCACCGTCTCCGCCGAGCCGCCCAGTCCCGCCTGCCGGGCCAGAGCCGTATAACGCTCCCCAGCCGTCTGGGCGTTGCAGGCCACCACGGCAGGAAGCAGGACGGCGTTGAGCCGCCCGTGGGGGACATGAAATTGACCGCCCAGACTGTGCGATAAGGCGTGACAAATACCCAGCCCAGCCTGGGAAAAGGCCATGGCGGCCATGGTTGCCGCTACATGAATGGGAAGTCGGACCCCGGGATCTCCACTGTAGGAAGCAGGCAGCAGGGAAAAAGCCGTTCGAAATGCGTCCCGGGCCAAGGCGTCTGTAATCGGACCGGCATTTCGCCCCACGGCTGCCTCTAAAGCGTGGGATAGTACGTCAAAGCCTGCGTCGGCAATGAGGCTCCGGGGGAGCTCCTCCAGGAGCTCGCAGTCCAGGATCGCCGTTTGCGGACGGAGACGTTCATGAACCAGAGGATGCTTGACGCCGTCGTGGGTCAAAATGGCAAAATCCGTCACCTCGGAGCCGGAGCCGGAGGTGGTGGGAATGGCAGCCAAAGGAACCGTTTCTCCGGAAAAATAGACCATAGCCTTGGCGCAATCCATGGGACTTCCGCCGCCCAATGCCACCACCAAATCCGGTGCGAACGCCTTCAGCCGGGCTGTGCCCCGGGCCACCAGCTCGGCTGTGGGGTCCGGCATGACCTGGTCAAAAATTTCCCAGGTTTCCGCCGCTGCCTGGGCAATTTCCCGGGCGGTCCCTCTCTCGGAAAAAAACTGATCCGTGACCAGGAAGACCCGTTTGGCTCCCCAATCTTTCAAACTCCACCGGGCTCCGGGCCCGGCAATGATTTTGGTTCCACAGGCAAATGTCTGCAAGGATACCACCGCTTTCTACCAGGTTTGTCAGAGGTAGTATTTCCCGGACAGGGCAAAACATGTGGACGCTTCCCGAATTGTATCCGGCATTTTGCCGGAAAAATTTGGAAAGCGGTTGACACCGGAGAGAAAGTATGAAAAAATAGAAAAAATTACCATTTGTCGCTACCTGTGGATCTGTCGAGGCGCCGCTCCTGCGGCGGAGCGCACGATCCAACCCGGCAAGGAGGTTGTTGATGTGGAAGACTCCAGACTCATTCCCGGAATCTGCCCCCAGTGCGGCGGTCGGCTGCAAATTCCGGCAGAACTGCGGCATTTTTCCTGCCTGTATTGCGGAGCCCGGTTGGACCTGGCCGAGCTGCTTCCGGAGCCGTCGCAGACGGAGCGGGTCCCGGCGGCGGAGGCTCAGGAAGCGTATGATTTTGCTGCGGCCCATTTGCCGGAGTGTGTTACGGCCTATCCCCGCGCGCTTCGCCATTTGACCAAGGGTGAATTTGAACCTTATTTTCAGGAATACCGGACGGCCTGCCGGCCTGTGTGCCAAAGGATTCCTGCCGCCGCGCAGGCCATGCCCCAGCAGGGCTCGGAAGCGGCGCTGACTGCTTTGTCCGATGGATTTCTCACACAGCTGGAGGCCTGGCTCGTCAGGCACAAAAAAGGCCGCAGCGGCCGGGACGCTCTTTTGGACGATATGAAATTTACCATTTGTCTCTTTTTGATTCCCTGTATCCGCCTGGAGAACAGCCCGGCCTGCGAGGATTTCTGCCGGATTTTGCAAGAGCAGTGGCTGGAGCGGTATCCCGCCAAGCCCTTCCGGCTCACCACCTATCCGGACATTCTGCAGGGCTTTCAGCGGAGAAAGCTGTGCTTTATCACCACCGCTGCGTGCAGCCGGTTGGGCAAGCCGGATGACGGTCCGGAGCTTACAGCCTTCCGCAGCTTCCGCGACGGTTATCTCCAGGCGCAGCCGGACGGGCCGCAGCTCATTGCCCAGTATTATGATTGGGCCCCCGGAATTACAATGGCCATCGAGCTGGCGGACGACCCGGCCTCGGTCTATCCGGCCATCTGGAACCGGTATCTCTCTCCCTGCTATGCCGCCCTGCAGCGGGGAGACGCGGCAACCTGCAAGGCTGTGTACACCCAAATGGTCCGGGAGCTGGCCGCAAAATATCTGGCCGTACCGGCAAATCCGGAAGACGCAACGTAACGGAAAATGTTTGTACGTTTCTAAAAAGACGAGTGGGCAGATTGTCCTGATGCGAAAAAGCGCAGCTCCAGGTTTCCCTGGCGGCTGCGCTTTTTCGCGTACTGATGCGGGACGATTCCGCTGCTCTTTTCCCGGCATAGCAAAACAAACGGCCTGTCCCTGGGCAGGGACAGGTCGTCTGCTCGAAATCGTCCGCTTATCGTTTTTGGCTGTTTCGATAGGCCTGAATTTGTTTGGCGTTCATGGGGGAGATGGGCTGAGGCAGCTGGTCAATGGGGTAAAAGCCTAGGCGGACCGCCTCTCCATCTGTGCAGCGGAGTGTGCCGGAAAAATCCCGGCTGACGTATACGATGTCGATGCCGCAGACCTCGTTGCCGTTGGGATATACATGATTTAGTTCCGGCCCGGAGAAAACGCCCAGAAGCTCCAGGCTTCCCACGGTCAGGCCGGACTCCTCCCAAACCTCCCGGCGGGCCGCATCCTCCACCGTTTCGTCAATTTCAATCCGCCCTCCCGGGTAGCTCCAGGTGCCGTCGTCCCGGCGCTGCTGCATGAGGATCTCACCCGCCGGATTGACGACGATGACGCTGGCGCCGGTTTGTACCACCACCGGCGTGCCGTTCGGTGCGATTCTTCCCATATGTGAACCCTCCCGCTTTCAAATTCTAGGTACGATCATACCACGGAAGGACCTGCTTTTCAACCCAAAATGGTTCCCCTTATGCTTCTTGCTTTACTTCCGACAAGTATCTGCAGAGCATCCAGATAAAGTCCCCTGCCGTTGGGGGAAAGGTGATTTCCCGCCGGGCAATCTGAGAGAACAATTTGGGATTGGTTTCCCAGGCCCGGTTTACCGCAGCCCGCAGATTTCGTTCCACGGCGGCGCTGCTGCAGCCGCACCGGCGGCCTACTGCCGGATACAGCCACTTTGTCAGCATCTGCAGCTTTTCGGGATCTTCCCGCCCGACGTCTACGGCAACCCAGGTGATGTGGTAGCCGCGGAGCGTTGGATAAATCCCGAACTGGTAAAGGATGTCATCCAAGTCTGTCAAAGCATTCCCTCCCTTTCGTTTTCTTATAATTATAATGAGAACGAGCCATATTTCAACGCCCTACTTCATATTCGAGCTTCTTCGACAGTTTTATATAAAGTTAGACGAAATTTCCCAGGGCACTCCGAGGGACAAATCGTTTATTTCGGCGAATGAAATAAAGCCGGGTCGGAAATTTTGTCAATATGCCGGGGCAAATTTTTTATATTTTTCTTGCCCGACTGCCAGGATATACGATATAATAAAAATAGGTGGAAATTGGAGACCATATTTTGGAAATGGGAGGAATTCGTATGTTGAATCTTGTCAAGCTTCCTGTGCGTAAAAGCAACGTTGCTTTGCGCGTAGCCAAAGGCCATTTCGTGACCAACCACAGTCATATTAATTATTACATTGATGTGACATTCCAAAAGAGCCGCCTAAGCGAGGCCCAAGCGGTAGCAAAGGCGCTTGTCAAGCAGTATGTGACCAGCACCATCGTCGATACCATCGTTTGCTTGGACGGGATGCAGGTTGTGGGGACCTGTCTGGCCGATGAGCTGACCAGAGCCGGGTTTATGTCCATCAACGCGCATCAGACCATCTACGTGATCACACCGGAGCTCAGCAACGAATCTCAGCTCTTTTTCCGGGACAACCTCCAGCCCATGATATCGGGCAAGCACGTTCTCATTCTCATGGCTTCTGTTACCACAGGCATTACCATCAGCCGCAGTATGGACTGCGTCCGTTATTACGGCGGTCAGATAGCCGGTGTCTCTGCCATTTACAGCGCTGCAGAAGCTGCAGAGGACGGCACGCCCATCAACGCCCTGTTTCGTGTATCGGACCTGCCGGATTATGCCAGCTACAGCGCCTACAACTGCCCCATGTGCCGCCGGGGAGACAAAATCGACGCTCTGGTGACAGGCAACGGTTACTCCAGCCTGTAAGGCGGGCTGCGCCGTTTGGAATTTTCGCTCCGTACACAGCCATGGAAAAAAAGCTGTCTCAAACTCTGATTTTGAGACAGCTTTTTTGATAAAATCAACAGTAAAAGTCTTTGATTTTTTTGGCGCGGCTGGGGTGGCGCAGCTTTCGAATGGCCTTGTTCTCAATTTGGCGGATTCGTTCCCGGGTGACGCCAAAAATCTGGCCTACTTCTTCCAGCGTGTGCGTCCGGCCGTCGTACATTCCGAAGCGCATCCGCAGGACGTCCGCTTCCCGATCCGTCAGCGTTCCCAGGATCTCGGACAGAGCCTCAGCCAGCAGGGCGTTGGAGGTGGCGTCGGCAGGCCCCGGCGTGTTATCGTCTTCCACAAAGGAGCCGATGGTGGTGTCCTCTTCGTCGCCCACCGGGGTATCCAGGCTCAGGGTGTCCGCCGCCGTGCGGTTGGCCTCAATGATCTTTTCCACGGGTAGATTCAGCTCTTTGGCAATCTCTTCCATGGTCGGCTCCCGGCCCAGCTCTTGCACCAGCTTCCGATTGCAGCGGGTCGCCTTATTGATGACCTCCACCATATGCACCGGGACCCGGATGGTGCGGGCCTGATCGGCAATGGCGCGGGTGATGGCTTGCCGGATCCACCAGGTGGCATATGTAGAGAATTTGTTTCCCTTTGTCCAATCAAACTTGTCCACCGCGCGGATCAGGCCGGTGTTGCCCTCCTGAATGAGATCCAGAATATGCAGCCCCCGGCCGGAGTACTTTTTGGCGATGGAGACCACCAGGCGGAGGTTGGCCTCGGTCAGCTTGTCCTTGGCGGCCTTGTCTCCGGCGGCGACCCGCTTGGCCAGATCCACCTCTTCATCGGCCGACAGAAGCTTGACCTGGCCGATTTCTTTCAAGTACATGCGCACCGGATCGTCCAGGTTGTACTCGGCAGCCAGATCCACCGGGTCTACCAATTCCTCTTCTTCTACTTCGCTTAGGTCCAGCCCTCCGGCCAGATCGTCCCCCACCGGGGGCAGCGCGTCGTCCAGATCCAACTCCAGGTCGGCGCCTACAATCTGGATGCCCAGGGTGTCGAATCTTTCATAAATCTCCTCGATCTTTTCCGGGGAGATGTCCAGCTTTTCCAATTCGGCGTTCAGCTCTGAAGCTCGGAGCATGCCCTCTTTGCGGCCCTTGGCAATCAGAGACTGTAATACGGCATAGGAGTCGTCGTTGGCCTTTGCGGGCTTTTTTCCGTTGCTCATAAAAACGCACTTCCTCCACGTTGTTTCAGACTCGGCGGTCCCACGCCGCCATTTTGACTATATCCCGATTTTCCCAAAACGGCAAGGGCAAAATCCTGGAAATTGAATGAAAATTCTGAAGATTTACCCATTTCTCTTGAGGATTTCCCATCAGTAGGATCGAGCGGGGCGCGGAAATTGTCAGTCTTCTCCGCGTTCTTCAACAGAGTTTTCCCGTTCTTCCGACTTCTCATACGCAGCTTCTGTCGCTTCTATGGGATGCGCGGTCGCCTCGCAGCGGTGAATGGGCAGCCCAGACCGGTAAAACTTCTCTTCATAGTCCGTCATAATACCGACGGGGCCGTGTTCGTGCAGATTCCAGGTAACCGCCCGGACCGGGAAGTCCAGTGCCTGAAATTCCTCCAGGGAAAATTGGAAAAGCTGCGGATTGTCTGTTTTCAGATGAATTTGGCCCCCGGGCGTCAGAACCCGGCTATACCGCGCCAGAAAATTCCGGTGGGTCAGACGGCGCTTGGCGTTCTTTTTCCGGGGCCAGGGGTCGCAGAAATTGATGAACATGCCGTCCAGCTCCCCGGGAGCAAAGCACTCTTCAATTCTGGCCACATCCAGGTCCACAAAGAACACGTTCCGCAGCCCTTGCTCGCGGGCTTTTTCCATAGCCACCACCATGGCGTCCGGCACCCGCTCCATGGCAATCAGGAGCATCTCCGGGTTGGCAGCGGCTGTCTCCACGGTAAACCGGCCTTTTCCGCAGCCCACCTCCACCCACAGGGATTTGCACTGCGGGGCCAGATCCCGCCAGCGTCCCGGCATGGACACCGGCTCCCGAACCCACCAATCGGTACACCGCTCCATCCGCGGTCTCAGATTCGGTTTTTTTCTCATTCGCATGACAAATTCCTCCCGCAGGTCAAAATAAGCAACTTATTATAACAGAAGATCAGAAAAGAGTCAAAGAAATTTTTCTGGGTTTCAGGGCGTGCCGTCAATTCAGCGCAACAGAGCCGTCGGCAAACAGCTGCTGCACTCGGTTGCGCAGGCAAACGGCCTCCGGTGTAGCGGCATCGCCCTCCTGATTGATCCATTGGGCGGCGGCCGATTGCGCCTGCAGCAAAAGGTCCACGTCCATGGAGAGATTGGCCGCCCGGAAGGTGGGCAGGCCATGCTGCCGGTGGCCGAAGAAGTCGCCGGGCCCGCGCAGCTGCAGATCCTCCTCGGCGATGCGGAAGCCGTCTGAGGTTTTGCAAAGCGCCTTCAGCCGGGCCAAAGTCTCCGGGTTGCGGTTGTTGGACAACAGAAAGCAGTAGCTTTTGGCTTTTCCGCGGCCCACCCGGCCCCGCAGCTGATGAAGCTGGCTCAGGCCAAACCGGTCTGCGTCCTCTACAACCATCACCGTGGCGTTGGGCACATCCACGCCGACTTCTATGACGGTGGTCGCGACCAGGATTTGCGTCTTCCCCTTGGCAAAATCCCCCATGACGGCCTCTTTCTCCGCGCCTTTCATCCGGCCGTGCAGGAGGCCGACCCGCAGTTCCGGGAACACACGCTGCTGCAGCGTTTCTGCCCAGACCTGGGCGGCCTTGCCGGATTCGGTTTCCCCCTCTTCCACACTGGGACAGACGATGTAGCATTGATGCCCCGCTTGGACCTGCCGGCGGAGGAATCCATTCAGGCGGGCCCGATGCGTCTCATTCACCAGAAATGTGTCCACTGTTTGCCGTCCTGGAGGCAGCTCGTCCAGGACGGAAACATCCAGATCTCCGTATAAAATCAGGGCCAGCGTGCGGGGGATGGGGGTGGCGGACATGACCAGCAAGTGGGTCCCCACGCCCTTTTCCGACAGCGCTGCCCGTTGCGCTACGCCGAACCGGTGCTGCTCGTCGGTGATGACCATGCCCAGACGGGCAAATTCTGTGCTTTGAGAGAGCAGCGCGTGGGTCCCGATGGCCAGCTCGGCCGTACCTCCGGCCAAGGCCAGGCGGACCCGCCGTTTTTCACCGGCGGGAAGGCTGCCGGTGAGCAGCACGCACCGGACGCCCAGGGGTTCCAGCAGGGGAGCCAGGGAGCGATAGTGCTGCTCAGCCAAAATCTCCGTGGGCGCCATGAGCGCAGTTTGCGCGCCGTTTTGGGCGGCGCAATAGGCCGCCGCTGCCGCTACCACGGTTTTGCCGGAACCCACGTCTCCCTGCAGCAAGCGGTTCATCGGGCTACTCCGGCGCAGGTCGCCGGTGATTTCCTCTATGGCCCGCCGCTGGGCTCCGGTGAGCGGGAAGGGCAGGGCGGCGTAAAATGGCTTACAGTCCAGATTTTGATATTCCGGCACATGCTGGACTGTGCGCCGGGCCCGCATCAGACTCAGACCGGCGGAGAACAGGAAAAACTCCTCAAATACCAAGCGCCGCCGGGCTTGGTCCAATTCCCCGCTGTCCGACGGCCGGTGTATGGCCCGATAGGCCGTCTCCGCCGGGAGGATGCCATATTGCTCCCGGACCGATTGGGGCAGAATCTCCGGCGGCGTTCCGCAGCTCTCCAGGGCCTGAGCGATCGCCTTGGAAACGGCCCGATTGGACAGACCGCCGGTCAGGGGATAGACCGGCAGAATGCGCCGTGTGACCAGAGGCGGCTCTTCCGGCGCCTCAAAAACGGGATTCGTCATACCGGCGCTGATGAAATCACCGGAAACTGCTCCGTAAAAGATATATTCCCGGCCGTATTGCAGCCGCTCGGTCATATGCCGTTGGTTGAAAAACGTCAGGTTCAGCCTGGCGGAATGATCCGCCACGGTCACCCGGGTGATTTCCAGTCCCTTTCGAATCAGACTGGTCCTGGGGGCGGACATGACCATGGCCTGGAAGCAGGCGGGCTGGCCCGGCTCCAGCGATGCGATGGGCACCAGCTTGGTGCGGTCCTCATAGGTCCGTGGATAGTGGTATAAAAGATCTTCCACAGTATGGATTCCCAGGGCTGCAAATAATTTTGCCTTTGCCGGTCCGATGCCTTTGAGATATTGAATGTCGTCGGTCAACTGCGCCATCACATTCCCCCCTTGTTTCTCATATCATAGCACATGGAAGCAACACCGGCAAGGGGAGCTGTCCCGGCAATTTCTGTCCGCAATTTTCGGAATCCCCCTGATATTTTCCTGCGGAACGGGAAAACTGGCCATGAGGTGATGCGGATTGAAAACATGGAAGAAGCGCTTGATTCTGATGTGCCTGGCAGGGTATCTCCTGGGAATCTCCCGGGGGTATGTGGCCGTATGGCGGGACGACGATCCACAGCCCTGGCTGATTACCGAAATGCCGGCCTCGGCTCTGCCCCCGGCGGATCAGGCGGCCCTGGAGAAGGGCATCCGCCTGCCGGACGACTATCCTCTGGCCAAGGCTCTGGAAGATTATTGCTCCTAGCACAGATTTCCTCTTGATTTTCTGGGCAAAACCGGTTACTATTATGATATCAAAATCCCCTGGCTGTCAGGGGCCTGGAGGATTGTAACATGGAAGATTTCGGTTCTGATTTCATTACCATTACCGACGAAGACGGCGTTGAGTATGAGCTGGAGATTCTCTCCGAGCTGGACTATCAGGGCGCCCATTATCTGGCGGTTGTTCCTGCCTCCGACGCAGACGAGGAGGAGGAAGAGCTGGAGGTCAGCCTCCTTCGGGCCGATGAGGAAGACGGTGAGCCCATCCTCTCCGCCATTACCGACACAGAAGAGCTGGAGGCGGTCTATCAGCTGATGATGGATCAGCTCTACGAAGACGAGGAAGACAGCGAAGCCTGATCCCTTCTCCACAACTTCATATTTTCTCCCTGCTTGGTGCGTGACGTATCCTTTTAAACCCACAGTTTATTTTCGGGATGCAGGACTTCTTCATTGGATTGCAGGCCTCCCGCCGGCGCCGAGACGATCGGTGGACGTTGGAAGCAGTGAACATGCAGAGCGGCAACCCACCTGCCTTTTTGTGCAGGTTATAACTGGGTGCGCACGGCCGAAGTGGGGTTTGACAGGGCGCGCAGAAATGCGCGCCCTGTTTCTATTTTTTATTGGGCTCTGCAAGGCATTTTTGTGCGGCAGGCCGGAGTTTTTTCACTGGGCTGTCACTTGGGAGGCGCGATACGAGCAACAGGGCTGCGCACACGGCGCAGCCCTGTTATTTTCCAAGAAGTCGAGAGGCCTGCATCGGTGCTCATGAGCACAGCAGACGGGCGATCTCCTCCGGGTTCCTGGCCACCATGGATACGCCGGGCTCCTGCCGGGCCTCTTCCGCCGACCGGAAGCCGAAGCCGTAGGTGACGGCCAGAAAGGCGACGCCTGCCTGCCGGGCGCCCTCCGCGTCATACAGGCTGTCTCCTACAAGGACCGTCTGCTGGGGCCGGGCGCCGGCGCGGTCCATACCCATTTGAATCAAGTCCGCTTTTGCCAGGCGCCCGTCGGCGTCGGCGCCGCACACCGCGTCAAAATAGAACAGCAGCTCCAGCTCCTCCAGCATTTCCAGGGCAAACGCCTCTTTTTTCAGCGTTGCCGTGCCGAGAAAATACCCGGCTGCTTTAAGCCGACTAAGGGTATCGGCAATTCCTGCATAGGCAAACGCCTCATGCTTGCCTTTTTCGTCGTAATATTGCCGGTAATACCGCACCGCCATACGGGTCTGCTCCGGGCGGAAGCCGCAAAGCCGCTCAAATACCTCCGGCAGCGGTGCGCCGATGGCCCGGCGCACCAAATCTTCTCCCGGAAATTTTTCCCCCAGCTGCGCAAACGCCCGCTGATACCCATGAAAAATGCCTGCATAGGAATTTATCAGGGTACCGTCCATATCAAATAACACACAATTATACATGGGGCTCGTCCTGTTCATATACCGATGGCGTCAAAAACGTGATGCGCATGGATTCCGACAAGGCTTTCAGCTGCTTCCGGATTCGCCTGCGACGCTCTTGTACCTCTTCCTCGTTTACCTTGAGGTTGAGCTTATCACTGTAATAATTGCCGTTGTGCCGGTGATGGAAGCCGTCGAAGCCCGCCAAATAAACGTCCTGTGCGCCGCACCGCTGCAGAAGCTTCAACAGCATCAGACCGGCATTGTCCGACACCATGTCGTCGTCATTGGTATAGTGATCGTAATCGACGTACAGGCTGCCCGCGCCGCCGCCGGGAATATTGGAAGTCAGGATGGTGCGCACTTGGCCCAAATTTTCCTGCCCCATGACGTCCATCCGCTTATGGCTGCTGACAAAGCAGGCGTCCATCTGGTACTGCTTGTCCACGAAGTTCACGGAAATGACATACGGCTGTGCCTGTTTCATGAAGTCCAAAATGGTGTCATACCGGCTGATCAGACTTTTCCCCGGCGCCAGGAGCATGATTTTTCTCCCCTGGACCAATCGGGAGATTTCCGCGACGGCGGCGCTGTCGTCAATTTGCCTGCTCTGGAACTGATCATAGAGCTGCTTGATCAGCTTTTGATCATACAGCACCTTGTGCTTCGGCGGAATAGATTGAATGATTTTTTCAATATCCTGCATGGTCAGAGTCTGCCTGTTGATGAGATAGGTGGCGTAGTTGGGGTGGCACACATGACTGGCCGCAATATGATAGGGCATGGTGTAGCCCCACTCGTATTTTTTGCGAATGGGGGCAATATACTCGTCGTAAATCCCCATAACCATGCTCACGTCGTACCGGGAAGCGATATTTCGGTTGATATATTGCGTAATCAGCTCTGTGGGCAGGTTTCCCGCGCCTCTGCCCATGCCGTATACCGAGGCGTCCAGGATCAGCGTCCGCTTGGTCTGGATTTTGCCCAGGATTTGAGCGTTGGAAAAGGCGAGCTGGAGGTTGTTGTGACCGTGGAAGCCGATGTGAATTCCCGGCTTCATATTTTTGTCGATTACATAAAACCGGTGTGAAACATCGTTCCGATACATGCTGCCCAGCGTGTCCACGATATAGAACGCATACGGCGAAAGCTCGTTGATGCGCTCCACCAGCTGAAGCAGCTCCATGTCGCTGTAAAACACCGTTCCCACCGGCTGCATAAATACGCGGTAGCCCTTCTCCATGAGAATTTGGGCCCAGCTGAAAGCCTGGGAAATTTCCTTCTTGTGAAAGGTCAGCCGAATGCCCTCAATTCCGGTACCGCGATACGGCTCCAGCTTCAAAGGGTCCAGCTCCTTTTCTCCAATGGCGATCATGGCGACATACATGGAGTTTCTCTCCCGCTTCGGGAGGACCGCCTCAATGGCCTCCGCCGACTCAAATAGGGAGCACTCCGCGTCTTTTACCATACCGGTTAAAAAGCCGCACTCGATGATGTCGATATGAGCCTGGTCCAATTTGTCCAAAATGGACACAATGGTGTCTCTGCCGAATTTCCAATCATTGATATAGCCGCCGTCTCGCAGCGTGCAATCCAGAATCCGAATGCTCACAGCTCCAGGTCCTCCTTTTCCAGCCTTCTTTGCATGACGTTTCGTACATATTCCAAATCCTTCGGGGTGTCTACCGACAGCGTATTTGCCTCTACCGGGATCATGTTCAGTTTTTTTCCGTGCTCCACAAAGCGCAGCTCGTTGATATCCTCAATTTTTTCCAGGGCGCCCTTTTCCGTCTCCGCAAAAAACCGGAGCGCCTCCCGGGAGTAGGCCAGCACGCCCAGGTGTTTGAAATAGTCAAATTGGATGCTCGCCTTGGGGTGGGGAATCGGGCTGCGGGAAAGAAACAGGGCATTTCCCTCCTGGTCGGTGACGACTTTAATATTGGAGTCGTCCACGGCCTCCACCGGGACGTGAATTTTTGTCATCAGGTTTGCGGCGAAAAACGTTTCCGGATCCCTGGGGATCACCTGCTCCATCACCGCCGTCTCCAAAAGCGGCTCGTCGCCGTTGATACAGAGGTAAACGTCCGCCGGAATGCGCTGCGACACCTCGTATACCCGCTCCGTGCTGGTGCGGTGCTCCGGCGAGGTCATCACACAGGGAATTTGAAGTGCCTCGCAGGCCAGCCGGATTTTCTCGTGGTCGGTCGCCACATAAACCGCGTCGATCCGGCGGGATTTCGCGGCCTGCCGGTATACCCACCACACCATCGGCTTGCCGCAGATGTCCATCAGCGGCTTACCCTCCAACCGGCTGGAATGAAAACGCGCCGGAATCACAGCAACGGTACGCATTACGGTCTCCTCCTTTTCCGAAACACTCGATCAAACCAGCTTTTCAAGGCGCGCAAGGGCTTGGTGATCCGCCAGCTGGTTGAATTTTCATACAGACGCACGACCTCCTGAATCTGAAGCGCAAGCGCGCCGGTGTCGGGCTGCGGTTTTCCCACCGGAGGCGGCGCCTTGCCGGTCTGGGGCTTGCGGCGAAGCTCCTGCTTGTACAGGTTCCAGTTTTCCATCAGCTGATCGGACCACATTTTTAAAACGCCGCTGCTGACCAGCTCAAAGCCGTCGGGAACCTCCAGCTCCGCCTTCTTGCAGCAGTTTTCGCCGTCTTTCATGTCATAGGACAGCACGCTGGGTAAATAAATCTGAATTTCATGGCGGAGCAGCTGTTTTTTTCCATTGACCTTCAGCTTGAAATGAAAGACCAAAAAATCCCGCAGCCGGTCCCGGAGGGGAAGAAGGGCCTGGTTGAAGATGTTATGCCCTTCATAGGTGGCCAATAGAGCCTGTACCACATAGTGCTCCGGAACGGCCCCGTAGCAGCCTGTCTCCAGGGAGTCCGGTCCTTCAAAACCAAAGAAAATGCGGTTCAGGCGGAGCTTTTTCAGATTTAAATTGGCCCGCATCCCGGGGGCCAGCACAATGCCGCCGTGTTTACACAGGAGCCTCAGAGCAAAGTACTCCTCTGCGTAGGCAGTGTGTCCCTCAGCCAGGGCCCGGCGGACATTCTCCGGCAGCGGCTGCTCCGGAAAGGGGTTTTCGCCGACTTCCAGCAGGTTCGCCTTTGGGAATTCCGTCCGGAGCGTATCCCGGTACCAGGCGGGGAGAGGGCGTCCAAGGTGGACGCAAATCAAATTTTCCGGAATGGTCTCCTGCTTCAGGTAATGCAAAAGCCCCTTGAGCTTGGCATCCTGAGCCAGGTACGGGTTGAGCAGAAAATCTTTTTGATATGCTTTGAGAAATTCCACAAAATCCGCCAGAAAGAGCACCCGGGATTGGGTCATGTTCCATTGCAGCTGCTTGGCGACACAGTACACAACCTCTTCCCGGTAGGCAGGATCGCTGGTGTCGATAAAATTTCGGAATGCCTGCACAATGTCCACCATAGAGCCGGTGAAGGTGGTGGAGAGGGTGTGGGCCCTTCTGTAGTAATGGTAAAAGGGCTTTTGCACGTAACCGAGGTTGGGATAGCGGGTCACCAGCGCGGGAATCAGGGAGATGTCCTCAAACAGCATCTTTTCATACCGGTTTTCCTCCCAAATCCTGCGCCGGAACAGCTTATTGACGCTGTAGGTGATGTTGTTGCCGTTGGCGATATAGTCCGCCAGGTCCACCTCCTGGCTGGGGTAGGAGACCACGGTGGAGGTCCGGTTTTCTTCTACATAAATGATCTGCACATCGCACATGACCAGATCGTAGTCCGCTTCCACCGCCTTTTCATACAGCGCTTGATACATTTCCGGGTCTACCGTGTCATCCGAGTCCAAGAAGGCCACATATTCTCCTGTAGCCATTTTGACCCCGGCGTTGCGGGCCAGGCCGAGTCCCTCGTTTTCCTTGTGCAAGACGCGAATGCGGTCCGGGTATTCCTGCGTATAGCGGTCGCAGATTTGGGCGGAGGCATCCTCGCTGCCGTCGTCTACCAGGATGATCTCGATCTCTTGGAGCGTCTGCGCCAAAACAGAGTCGACCGCCCGTTCCAGATAGTTTTCAACCTGGTAGACCGGAATAATCACGGAGACCTTAATCGGACTGTTCATGACAACCTCCTAAATACGCAAGAATGTGGTTCAGCTCGTATCCCGTTTTCGGTACATAGTAATGTTTCCCGCCAAACTGCCGGTGGAATTTCCCCAGGTATTTCTGCAAAATCGCGTCTTCCTTCCACAGCACCTTCCCCTCAAAGAGCCGGTACAGCATGACCACCGGAGGATCCGCGTCAAATACCAGCCTGCCGGTTAAGGCGGCGTTGGAGCAAACGGTGATGACCGTGTATGCGTCCGGCGGCTCGTTGAGTAAAAACAGCTCCCATGGCGCCCGGCCCGGGTATTTTCGGGTCAGGCCCAATTGCAGCGGGAGGTTCTCCGGGTTCCGCGGATGGGGCTTGACCAAAAAGCGGCCCGGTCCTACCGCCTGCTGGCAGATGCGCATCAGGGTAATATCGTTGGTCCGAATTCCCTCGGCCCGGAACGATTGCTCGAGAAAGATAAAATCCGCCATATCCTCCGGTTTTTTATAGTCAAAAATATGGTTTAGCAGCGTCTTCCCTTCTCCCTCCTCCCGCCGGACTTTCGGCAGGGGAAGATTGCGCACCCCGTCGCCCCGCATGGCCAGACGGGGCTCATACAACAGCACGCCGGCCAGCTTCTCCCGAATCCTCCGCCCCTCCGGATGCCGGTTGATGGGAGCCCGGTCCTCCCGCAGGGCGTCAATGACGTAGGAGGAAAAGCCGTCTTCGTAGCAGAAAAAGGCACAGGGCTGCCGGTAAAACCAGCAGGCCAGCAGCCGGATGAAGGGATCAAAGTTGGAAAAGTAAACCTCCGAATAATCTCCCAGCTCGTCGCTTAAGGTCCAATGCAGCACGCTCCGGGGATCCCGAAACCCCTCTGTGAGGACCTCTCCTTTGGCGCCGGCATATTTTTTACACCATTGGAGTGTGGTTCCCCATAGAATCCGGTGAAACAACCCCGTTTCTTCCAGCCGCGTCCGGCATTCTTTGAGCTGCGGCGTCACATCGGTCAGAAGCAGATCCGCCTCCGGCTCCCGTAAGATTGCCGTTCGCATGTGTACTGCTGTAAACAGTTGATATACGGAATTTACAACAATTAAAATTCTGTTTTTTTCCATAGATACCACCATCCTTTGACGTCCGGAGCAAAGGGGTCAGCGCAGCAGCGCATTCCGGTTGATTTTTTGAATGATGAAATGCTCCCGCAGATTTTCACAGCCCGTGGAGTCCAGAGTGTATAGCCGCGCCGGTTTTTTCCGAAATACATAGGGCAGCAATTCCGAGGGGAAGATTTCTCGAATGACCTGCGCCTGGGGAAAGAGCGCCCGGTAATCCAGCGTGTCGTCCGGGTGGACCTTGATTGTCAATTGGACGCCCTGGAGGACCTGGGTTCCCAGGCGGAGATACAGCTGTCTCTGCTGTGCCTCTGACATCAGACCGAGATGGGCGAAATGTTGGGTCAGTAGAATGGCGTCGGCCCGGGTGGAGAGCCGCCTTTTCAGAAAGAAGCGGATGATGCTCCGTCTGGTGTGAGGGGTCAGGCTCTGCAACGCCTCCTCCACGGAAAAATCCAGGTACCGGGGGCCGGAGACGTCTATGGATTGCGCCCGCTTCAGACAGATAATCCGGCGGACACAGTCGTTTTCACCTGTAAATAGGCCGTATTTTCGGGCGATTGCCGCGTGAACCGGGAACGTCTTGGCCAGTCCCTGGTTCAGCCTTTCCGGATGGCTGAGCATGCCTGCCGCATCCTCCAAAAAAATGAAGGGAATCCGATTTTGGAGCAAATACAGAGAAAAGTAAAAGTGTGCGCCCGCCACGTATATGCGGGAGAAGGACGAAATGGCGTAAGGGACCGTCATTTGGTAGCCCCGGACGGTGTCCTGCAGGATTTGCTTCTCCCCGCCATGGGGGATGTGCAGATACGGAAATAAATACACCTCATCGAAGAATCCCCGGGTGCGCAGCTTCCGGTACTGGGGATACTTTCGGGTGATAAAATCCGGCAGGAGCAAAACGGCCCGGTCCCTGCTGTGAAACTGCAAGCGGTGGAGCATCACTTCCAGCAACTGGTAGGAGCTGACCGCATGATATAAAACCAGGGGCGCATCAGCGCGGCACGCCGATCTGAATTTCATCCAACAGTCCCTCCAGTTCCCGGATAAACCGCTTATTTTTGGGGCTGCACACACTGCGCATGGGTGCGTAGGCGTCCCGTCCCCGGATGGGCAGTTGGAATCCAAGCTGCCGTTCTGCCTCCAGGAACTGCCGGACAAAGTCCAAAATGCCCCGGTGGATCTGCCGGATCTGCTCCGGAGCCGCCCGGTTTTTCTGGAACAGGCACCGGTATCCCCCGGCTTCTCCCGGATAAAATCCTTGTAAGCTGCCTTCCGGCGCGCTCAACAGGAGCTCCCAATATAGATTGTGACCTTGCGCCGGGTCGTGGGCATTCCAAAGGTCCCGGTTTTCCCCTTGGGAATAGAGATAACTGACCAGCTGTCCGCCGGCCAAAAAGGGCTCGGCAGCCTCCGGCTCCGGGCTCAGACGGGAGCTGGTCCCTGCAAGCAGACCGGTGATGCGGCAGTTCAGATTCCAGATCCGGTTGACGGCGCAGTTGAGCGTCAATGGGCCGCTGCCGGCCCATCCGATGTCCACGGCCACCGCTTGCTTGCATCCCCGCAGCAGCGTCCCGTAGTAAAGACCGCCTGCCTGCCGCTGCTCCCGATAGCGCTCCAGCACCCGGTCCCAGTGCTCTATCAGATAGTCTTGAATGCTTCCGACATTTTTATTCGTCAAGTTTTCATCTGGACGCAGCTGGATGTCCCGACACAGCGGCTCCACAAAGTCCGGCAGCTCCATCCCCAATAGGACCTGGCGAATCGTGAAGCCCTGATTGACCTTGTGGTAGAGAAAGCGGCGAAAATAATCCTGCTTATAATACTGAGCCGTGAGCTTCCCCGCCGCCAGTCTGGACCAATACGCGTAAACGGTATGCGCGCGCTCCTCCGGGTACAGCAACCGGTATGCCTGGAGCAAAACAGCCCCGTCCCGGGATAGAAACAAAATTTTGTCCGGCTGATGGGCGGCAGCATATTCATGAATAAAACGGCAGTACCCGGTGACAAAGAGCCCTCCGTAGATAAAACCATACTCGTATGCCCGGGAAAATTCCCGAAGCCCGCTGTGAATCTGGGCATTGACCACAGCGCGGTAGACGCTGCCGGTCAACGGCGACAGATCCTCGGCGCGGTACCGTCCGCCTTGCAGGCCGGTGTTGGGGTAATAGAAGGGGACAAACCCGCCGGCTTTGGCCTGGATCTGATCTGCGTAGGCATGATCTCCCACATGCGCGTATGTCCGATCTTCCCCGTATTGTTTCCGGATTTGCCTGTACAGGGCGCCGTCGCTTTTGGACTGCGCCCGGTCGCTGGAGACAAAGCAGGCCTGCAGGCCGCAGTAGCCGCACCGTCTCAGCAGCTCCTGCACCCGCTTTTCTCCCAAATACATATCCGATGTTGCGATCACGCACTTTTCCCGGCGGATAAGCTCCCGAACCACAGGAAGCATATAGGGGTTTGCATAGCAGCAAGTCTGTTCGCAGGTCCACTCGGCCTGGATTCCGACGGCCATAGGGATGCCGGTTGTCTGTTCCAGTACGGTCCAAATCTCCTCCAGGCTCACCTCATTCGTTTTTTTCTCCCGCATGTTTTTCTGCCGGGCCAGCCGTTCCGCCTCCACCCGCAGCCGTTTGAAATCCGGATACTGCAGCCGGATGGCAACCAGGTCGAACACATCTTCCGGCCGGGACACCCGGCGGAACAGCAGCGTGTCGAAAACGTCGAAGGAGATGACGTCATACGCCGCCAGTCTCTGGGCAAATGCCTCCGGAGCTTCCCGGCGGGAGAGGGAGGACTCGCTGCCTGGGCAAAACAGCAGCTTTTCCTCATCGGCGGCTGCAGGGTCTGCCAGGTTCCGGCGGAACAGCAGGACGTACTGCACGTGCAGCCAGAGCAGATACAGTAGTGCGGGCAGTCTTCCTTTTTTCTGCCGCATACGCAAATAGCGCTCCCGGATCCCAGGAACCCGGTTGACAAGAAGTTGGTATATACGCGTTCTCATCTCTCTGCCCCTTCCGTCCGGATCGGATTATTTCCGCATTTTTTCGTATGCATCGCAGACTTCTCCCGGAGGCCCCACCGCCTGCAGACGCCCTTTTTCAATCCAAATGGCTTTGGTGCAGTTATTTCGGATGACCGAAGGGGCGTGGGAGACGATCAGTACCGTGGAACCGGCGTGGATCATCTCCCGGATGCGGGCCTCGCTTTTCTGGCGGAAAAACAGGTCCCCCACGCTCAGCACCTCGTCCAGAATCAAAATCTCCGGCGTGTCCCGCGCCGTGGCAATGGCAAAGCCCAGCCTGGACACCATCCCGGTGGAGTAGTTGCGCACCTTTTCCTCCATGAATCCCTCCAGCTCGGCAAAGCGCACAATTTCGTCATACTTCCGCTGAATATACTCCTTGGTATACCCGATGATTGCGCCGTTGAGGTAGACGTTTTCCCGGCCGGTCAGCTCCGGGTCAAAGCCGGTCCCCAGGGTGAGAAGCTGCACCTTTCGGCGGTCTACCCGGACCCGCCCGCTTGTGGGGATCAAAACGCCGGAGATGATTTTCAGCATGGTGCTTTTGCCGGAGCCGTTGGTGCCGATGATGCCCACCACCTCTCCCTGCATGACGGTAAAGCTGACGTCGTCCAGCGCCCGGAAGGTCTCGTAGCGCCGATCGCCCCGGAGCGTACGGATCAGCAGCTCTTTGAGGCTGGTGGCCTCATCCTTTGCCCGCCGGAACTGCATCGTCACGTGCTCCACCACAATGTCGGTGTTGTCCGGCTGCCTGGGCGGGCGGGGCGGATGAGTCCTGGGGGATTTTTTCGGCATGTTCCCTCCCACCTTTCTAGATTCTTTGCATGATGCGGTTGCGGCTCCGGCGAAATATCATGTGACCGACCAGAAACATACCGGCGCCCCAGGCGAGCATTTGCCACAGCTCCACCCCCGTCGGCCAGGCCCCGTACATGACGGCCTTGCGCAGGCAATGGATATAGACATAGATGGGATTATTTTGTATCACCAGGCGAATTCCGCCGTGCAGCTGATCTACCGGATAAAAAATCGCCGAGCAGTACATCCAAAGGGTGAGCACAACCGCGTACAGGTGCTTGATGTCTCCAAAGAACACATAGGCCACCGCCAGAATATAGGAAATACCCAGAGAAAATAAAAACAGGCAGAAAATGATCAGGGGGGAGATCAGAGCCGGCCATTGGGGCATTACGCCGAACACAGCCAGCATCACGGCGTACGCGGCCAGAGAATAACCCAAATTAATCAGAGCGGTGTACACGCGAGTCAGGAGGAACAGCTCCATGGGAAATTTTACCTTGAGCAGCAGCGGCTTGTTGTCCACCAACGCCGTCATGGCGGCAGTTGTAGAGCCTGTAAACGCCTGCCATAAAATATAACCTGTCAGATAATAAATGGGATAATTTTCAATGGAACGCCGGAACAGCTGAGAAAAAATCAGTGAGAGAACGGCCATGGAGAGCAGCGGATTCAGCACGCTCCACACAATGCCGAGATAGGATCTGGCGTATTTACGCTTGAGTTCCCTTGCCGTCAGCTGCCGGATGACAAAGGCGAATTGCCTGCGCTGTTGCAAACCGGCCATGGCTCTTTCCATCCTTCTTTCGAGCATAACGAATCTTCCGGATATACCGCAGATACTGAAACATCGTGTGCTGGAGCAGGTGATACCCAACACCTCTGCCGTACCGCATCACGCTGCCCTCATACCACGGACTTTCCTGGAAGGGACTGCGGGACAGATTTAATAGCCGCGGCAGCGGATGGTGCCTGCGGATCTGCGCTTGGGTCAGCGGAGCGGCAAGCTGCGTTTCGCCTCCCTCCAGCACATCGTCGGAAAAGGGAAGACTTCCAAAGGTCTCCGCCTCCTCCCGGGACGGTCTGGTCATGAACGACTTGAGCAGCGCCCGAATGGCGGGCAGATCCTGCCGGAAATCATACTGCGTTACCTCAGCTTTCCCGGTTTCTGCCGCCAGTATCCGGATATACTGCCGGAAATACGGCTCGATTCCCTGGAGAAAACCGTTTCGGGCGGCCGGGGAGGCGCCGTAAACCGGGACATAGACCGGTCCCTGCCGGCGGTACCCCAGGGTCATACCGTGAGGCGCCGTAAAAACCGCTTCAAACAGACAGTTGTTGAAAAAGACCTTTTCTCTCAAACCGTCCTCCGGCCGGAAGTAACAGCAGTGGTAATTTCTCCGGTCGACGTGGGGGGGCGCCTCATAAAGTCCCCAGTAGTACCCCTCCAGCTGCTGCCCACGTCCCAAATCTCCCAGAATGTCGCCCAGGGTCTTCTGCATGGAGCCGGTCCAGCCGCTGTCCACGATGGCATAGGGACGCTCCTCCAGCAGCCCCTCCTGGCGCAGGTACCCGGCAAGTCCGGGCATCGCTTCCCGGGAGTGCTCGTCCACGTACGTCCAAAAGGTAGGGCAGCAGGCAAGCGCCCGGCGGATTTCCGGCAAGCGCGCCGGGGCGAGGGCTTCCTCCGGCTGGAGCCCCAGGGACAACCGGCGCAGCACGTCGGCCGACTCCTCCTGTGTCAACCCAGCCCGGCGCAGAAGCTTTTCCGGAGTCATACCGGAAGCCTTGCGGCATAGAAAATCCAGCGCCTCCTCCCGGTTTCGGTGAAGGGCGGGAAGACGCAGGGAGTATCTGGAGCAGCTCAGATACCGGCAGGTCACCGGCAAATCCAGGACCTCACAGAAAATCCCGGCGGCCTGGTACATCAGGTAGCCGTCCCGCGCCAGAAAGTACAGCCGCTCCTTGCCGCCGGTCAGCGCCCCCTGAAGCAGCCACTGGGTGAAGCTTCCCAGAGAGGGCGCCAGCACGCAGACGCTTGTCACAGCTGCCGCGTCATTCGTCGGAAAGGAAATCTGCCGTACAATCCGTTCCATGCGGGGATTTCGGCTTAAAATCTCTTGATACGGCTCCCATTTGTCGCATTTAGCCTGTTTTTGAAATTCCATGGGGACGTTTTCCTCCCTTTTGTGTATGCTCCCCCGGCTGCCGGATTTGTTTTTTTACGAAATGCTGGATGGAAGGGGGGACTGCCCCGGCCAGCAGGGGCTTCAGCACATAGGGGAAGGTTGCGCCGGTGAGAATGCCCAGCTCCCGGAAGCCGTGATAGCGCAGCCGCATCTCCCGCAAGCGCCGTCCTGGGGTTCTCTTCCGGTAAGAGGCCGGGCTTTCCCGGTATTGCAGCAGCGGCTCCTGCAGATTATATCCCCGGTTTCCGTTCCGATGCAGCCGCATGAACAGCTCATAATCCTCGCACAGCAGCACGCGCCGGTCGGCGCAGTAGCCGCCGTGCTGTACCAGCACCTCCTTGCGAAACAGGACGGACGGGTGAATATAGGGAGAGTGGGACAAAAAATCCTTTGCCTGGGGACGCTCCGGCATTTTTAGAACGCCCCAGACGCCGTTTTCATCCATCAGTAGCGCATTGGACCCCACCCACTGAAATTCCGGGTGCGTCTGCAAAAATTGAAGCTGCTGTTCCAGCCGGTTGGGCGCCGCCACATCGTCTGCGTCCATTCTGGCCAGGTAACGTCCCCTTGCATACCGGATGCATTGGTTGAGCGCATACCCAAGGCCGCGATTTTGTTCGCTCCTGTAGGACCGGATTCTGCCGTCCCACGCTGCCACGTTTTGAATTTCCCGGGCAGAGGCGGCGTCCGAGCCGTCGTCATATAGGATCATTTCCCAATTCCGAAAGCTCTGCTCCAAAATAGACCGTACCGCCTGGTGCAGATGATGGGGCGCGGCAGGGTTCAATACCCCCATGATGACGCTGATTTCCACCTCGGACATTCGTTTATCCCTCCCCAATTCGCTGATCTGCCATCCGGTAGATTTCCCGCATGCGGCAAATGGTATCAGCCTGACGGAAGGGCTGCGCACTGGCCCGGCAGTCGGCGGCGATTTTCCTCTTTTCCGGCTCACGGAGATGGAGGATCCGCTCCATGCTGCGGGCAAATTCCTCCCCATTGTGCGGGCTGCAGACAAAGCCGTTTTTCCCGTGCCGCATGTATTCTCGGGTTCCCCGGTTATCTGCTGCAATGACCGGGATTCCCATGGCCAACGCCTCCAGACCGGCCATCCCCAATCCCTCCCGAATGGAGGGAAAAACGGCGGCATCCGCGCAGCCTAGTATCTGGGGAATGTCCGTCCGGTAGCCGTAGAGCGTCACGACGCCTGAAAGGTTCAGCTCCGCGATCCACCGCTGCAGCCGGTCCCGGAAAAAACCGTCTCCGCAGATTCCGTACCGAATACCGGCCAGACTGCCCCGCAGATGCCTGAGTTTGTCCAGGGCCTCCAGGACAACTCTGTGGTTCTTGTTTTCATTGAGCTCGCCCACAGAGACAAAAAAACAATCCTCCGTACCGATGCCCAGCTGCCGGCGCAGGATGCGCCGCCTTTCCTCCGGCAGGGGATGGAATTTTTCCAAATCCAGTCCCACACCGGGAATCTGCTCCACACGTCCGTTTTTTTTCAGGCGAAATTTTTTCGCTATCTCGTAGTCCTCCCGGTTGATGACGATGAGAAAATCCGTGCTTTTTGCCAAAGCCTTTTCTACGGAATAGTAGGCCACGCGATTCAGCAGCGGCGCCCCCCGGTAAAAATGAAAGCCGTGGGCTGTGTAAATGACGACCAACCCCTTGCACAGCCGGCCCGCCAAACGACCCAGCAGCCCGCCTACCGGCGTATGGCAATGCAAAATCCGAATTTGGTATGATTTGATGATAGCCGCAAGCTGATGCAGGGCAGCATAGTTATACTGCACCATAAAGGGGGAACGGGCGATGTCGATGTGGTGCGCCTGCACGCCCAGCGCCTGGATTTTTTCCGGGCCGGGCAGGTAATGCGGCTCGTTCATGTTGGCGGCGTAGTGTACCACATAGCCCATCTGCTGCAGGATTTTTACATTTTCCATCTCAAATTTCCAGAGAAAGTCACTGGTTGTCGCCAGGATTAAGAAATGCTTTTCCATTTTGGCAGGATCCCTCTTCCATCATGTGGACCGGTGTTCGAGAAGCAAGCCCATGGATAAATCTGAACAGCCTTACCATCAGTTTCGCCGGTTGGAAGAGATTTATTCGCGGAGGCTGGGGATAACGAAATCTTCGTTTCATATACTAAAGCTGCCGGTCGTACGGCAAAATTCGCCCCAATTGAAAAGGAGATTTGAAAACATGATGGAACTTCCTTTGGGATTTGGCATGGCGTTGGCCCAAAATCCCCGGGCCATGGCGTATTTTTCTAGGCAAACGGAAGAAAAGCAGGAAGAAATTCTAGCGCATACCCATTCCATTCGCTCTCGCAACGAGATGCATGCATACGTGCAAAGCCTGGGAAATCGACTGTAACTTGTGAGAGCGCGAAAAAAGACGCTCCGGGAAGACAAACAACGGCATCCAGCCGAAACGCAATGCCGTCGTTTGTTTCCGATCTAAAGAAGCCACTTTGACATAGGGTATGGAGAGTACCTGAAAAAATTGTGGAATTGCCCAATATTTGCAAAAATTGCCGCTTTCGTGAACTGACGGATGTTCGAAAAATCTGTTGAAAATCGACTCGCGTCTGTGTATAATGGTGTACGTATAACATGAGAATGGGAAGCTGGAGACGGATTTCAAGTGGATATGGAGAAACAAAATGAAACTAAGATTTGAATTTGGCGGCGCAAAATATAGCGCTGCCGGTATTTTTGAATTTACGAAAACGAGCATGACAGACTTCTGGCGAGAACCGTTCTTTCATTTCTATCCGGATGTGGATCGGAAAAAATATCATGCCATGTCCGATCCGGAACGACTCGATTTTTTGCATACATATTTTGAAGCATTTTACGCCGCCCACCGATCCGAGATAGAAAATAAACTGTCAGAATATAACGCTCATTGGCAAATTTATGAACCTCAAATTATAGCCGCTTTACAGGACATCTTCGGTGTGGAGTTGGACGATGTGTTCAATGACTTGGTCTGCTATACCACGTTTAACCCGATTAGTCCTCGGTATCTTGACAAGAACAGCTTTGATAATTTTTATCTGGAAAGCAAAGCGGGAGCGTTGGGAACAGCCATGCACGAAATCATCCACTTTGTTTGGTTTTATGTATGGCAGGAGCGTTTTGGCGATGACACGGCGGAATATGAAACGCCCCACCTAAAATGGATTCTTAGTGAAATGGTGGTTGAGCCGATTATGCGGGATGACCGGCTGGGGCCGATAAATCCCTATTACACCCATCAATCCTGTGTCTATCCGTATTTCTATACCATGCAGATCGAGGGCAAACCGATTCTGGACGTACTCTATGAAATGCTGTCCTCCATGCCGATGCCGAAATTCATGGAAAAGAGTTACCAACTTTGTGTGGAACATGAAACAGAAATTAGGAGGCATATTGAGGGCGCCGAGAAGGGAGAATGGGCATAAGAATTTTAAGCAGTTTTACATGGGCGTACTGCGGCAAGATGTCGATGCAATCTGTACCTATTTTTGAGATCCACATGCCTCTTGTTACGCCGGGAAGCCATATCTCCGGAAAGGTTCGCGCAATGTGAGAAGCGAATGGGAGGACTTGACCGCCTGCTCTTTAGAAGCTGCGAGAACGAGCAGACCGAGCGGAAAGCGGAGCGTATCCGTGTGGTATGACATTGTGGGTTTCATCCCTGCAGGCAAAATGGGATATACAAGACGGCTCTATTTTGTTATACTAGTCCCAGGGCCTGGGCCGAAACCGGAGGCGGCGCCGGTGCAGACTCAATTTTATTGGAGTAGGTGACATTCGCATGCTGTTGAAAGGGAAAATTGCAATCGTAACCGGCGGCAGCCGGGGCATCGGCTTTGCCACGGTAGAGGCGTTTTTGGCAGAAGGCGCTACGGTCGTTCTCTGCGGCTCCCGCCCGGAAAGCGCCCAAAAGGCCGTCGCGCAGCTCAAGGAGCGGGATCCCCAGGCTGCTGTCTCCGGAATCAGTCCCGACCTGGCTTGCTACGACCAGGTGAAGGACGCGTTTGACGCCGTGGCGGAGCAATACGGCCGCATCGACATTTTGGTAAACAACGCCGGTATTTCGGAATCCACGCCGTTTTCCGATTATACCGATCAGACCTTCCATCAGGTTATGGATTTAAACGTCAAGGGTGTGTATCATTGCACCAGGGCGGTGGTGGATTCCATGACCCGGCAAGGCGGCGGCGTCATCCTGAACACGTCCTCGATGGTGAGCATTTACGGACAGCCCAGCGGCGTAGCGTATCCCACATCCAAATTTGCCGTCAATGGTCTGACGGTCTCCCTTGCCCGGGAGTTGGGCCCCAAGGGCATTCGCGTCAACGCTGTCGCTCCCGGCATCACCTACACCGACATGATGCGGGCGGTTCCCAAGGAATATCTGGACCCTCTGGTTGCCCAGATTCCCCTGCGCCGGATCGGGCAGCCGGAGGATATCGCCAATGCCTTTGTTTTCCTCGCCTCCGAGAAGGCGTCTTATATCACCGGCGTCATTCTCAGCGTAGATGGAATGGCCCGGACCTGATACCGAGGGTATGGGACAGCCGGTTTTGTGAAAAGGTTACCCTTCCCAATTTCTGAAAAAAACGGTGCGCTGCAAAATTTTGCAGCGCACCGTTCTTTCCGTGTTGGTATTATGTTTGGCTCGGGGGAAACGTCCAACCCGAGTAGCCCGCTGTTTGTTCAGCGCGCCAGCGGTAAAAGGCGGCAATGGAGGTGGAGGTGTATGGGTTGATCCACAGATAGCCGATGCCAAGGGTCAGGGCACTGAGCAGATTCCAGCCCAAAAAGCTGAATTCCAAGCAAAACAGACGGCCCTTATAGCCCTGCATCATCATTTTAGAGCGGGCCAGCGCCTCGCTGGCGGTGCATTGGGGGTCTTCCAGCATGATATAGGGAGCCATGGCGTAGCTGTAAGCGGCCACAATACCGGGGATTATCAAGAACAGGCTCCAAAGAGTTACAAATAGCCCCGTGAGAAACGACAGACAAAAGCCGCCCCAGAAACGGTGGAATTGAGAGAACAAATCGCTCAGCTGTGCAGGCTTCCCGTCCAACAGGTTTAGCTGGAATTTGCAGTAACCCAGGTTGATCACGCCGCCCAGGAAAAAGGCGATGATGCCCAAGGTGATCGTCCAGGCGGCCAGACCCAGAAGCACCTGGAACAGCCTGGGGTACGCTGCTTGCAGCAGCTGCATGGATTCTGAATCCAAACGGATATCCAACTGGAACGGAAAGTTTTCCGCTCCCATCAGGGACGCAACCAGCGCCGTGCCCACCGCGATGCCCCATTTTCCGCTGAGGGCGTCTTTGGCTTTCTGTCTAAAATCTGCCGCGTACACGCCGCCGCCTCCTTACCGTTGCAAGAGATTCCAAAGCTCGGTGAAAACCTCCGGCTGATGCTCCGGACGTCTCCGAGATTGCCCGGATAGACCCAGGCGGCGAGTCGCCCCGCCGCCTATTTGGCTTAAAACGCCGTCTTCTCTGTGAGGTAGGCCTTTAGGTTCTCAATGGGAAGCCGGACCTGTTCCATGGTGTCCCGGTCCCGGACGGTGACGCAGTGATCTGCCGGAGCGGTTTCATCGCCCACAGTCTGAAAATCCACGGTGATGCACAGCGGCGTTCCGATCTCGTCCTGGCGGCGGTAGCGCTTGCCGATGGAGCCGGTGTCGTCAAAGTCCACCATAAAGTCCTTTTGCAGCTGATGGTAAATCTCCTCGGCCTTCCCGGAGAGCTTTTTGGACAGGGGCAATACGGCGGCCTTGTAAGGAGCCAGGGCAGGGTGCAGGTGCAGAACGGTGCGGACGTCATCCGCCCCCTTCTTGTCCTGGCCCACAACCTCCTCGTCATAGGCGTCTACCAGGAAAGCCAGAGTCACCCGGTCGGCGCCCAGGGAGGGCTCTACTACATACGGCACATAGTGCTCCCCGGCTTCCTGATCAAAATATTTCAGGTCCTGGCCGGAGGTTTTTTCGTGCTGTGTGAGATCGTAGTCGGTGCGGTCCGCCACGCCCCACAGCTCGCCCCAGCCGAAGGGGAACCGGAACTCGAAGTCAGTTGTGGCTTTGGAGTAGAAGCACAGCTCTTCGGGGCTGTGGTCCCGGAGCCGCAGGTTTTCCTCCTGCATTCCCAGATTCAGCAGCCACTGGCGGCAGAAGTTCCGCCAGTACTGGAACCACTCCAAATCCGTCCCGGGCTTGCAGAAAAATTCCAGCTCCATCTGTTCAAACTCCCGGGTGCGGAAGGTAAAGTTGCCCGGCGTAATCTCATTGCGGAAGGACTTGCCGATTTGGCAGACGCCGAAGGGCAGCTTCCGCCGGGTGGTCCGCAGGAGATTGTTGAAGTTGACGAAGATGCCCTGCGCCGTCTCGGGACGGAGGTAAACCTCTGCGGCGGAGTCCTCCGTGACGCCTTGATGGGTCTTAAACATCAGGTTGAATTTCCGAATGTCGGTGAAATCCGACTTGCCGCAGCCGGGGCAGGGGATTTTCTTCTCCCGGATGTAGGCTACCAGGCTGTCCTGGTCCATGGCCTCCACTTGGACGCCCTCGATGCCGTTGGCGGCATTATAGTTCTCAATGAGCTGATCGGCCCGGTGGCGCATTTTACAGGCCTTGCAGTCGATGAGCGGATCGTTGAAGGTGGTCACGTGGCCCGACGCCACCCAGACCTGAGGATTCATGAGAATGGCCGCGTCCTGCCCCACATTATAGGGACTCTCCTGGACGAACTTTTTCCACCAGGCCTTTTTTACATTGTTTTTCAGTTCCACACCCAAGGGGCCGTAATCCCAGGTGTTGGCCAGTCCGCCGTAGATTTCTGAGCCGGCAAAAATAAAGCCTCGGTTTTTACACAGGGCAACAATCTTATCCATGGTTTTATCCGCATTTTTCAGCATGTTGATTTCCTCCCGCAAGCGGCCTTCTTTTTCCAAATCTAGAGACATATTATATCGGAACTCCCGGGGAAAATCAACCGTTTCCCCGGGATTTTCGGAAATTCCTGCTGATCCCCGGCAGAATACCCTTTGCCGGAAAAAATCTGCTGTTACGAGGAGTCCCATAGATAGAGTAAGCGTCTGCCATATGCGGCCCGGCTCCTGCCGAAAGTCGGCGGCCGGTTCGATGTGTTGCAATTGTGTGACGCCCAGGATATAATAGAACCCGGAAGGGGGGCACGCACATGGAACTTCGCGTATTACATTATTTTTTGGCAATCGCCCGAGAAGAGAATATGACGAGGGCGGCGCAAATGCTCCATATCAGCCAGCCTGCTCTGTCCCGTCAGATGATGCAGCTGGAGGCGGAATTGGGCGTGAAGCTGTTTACCCGCAGCAATCACAACATTGTCTTGACAGAGGACGGCTTGCTTTTGAAGCGCCGGGCTCAGGAGCTGCTCTCCCTCGCGGACAAAACCAAGCGCGATTTTCTCCATCGAGACACAGAGCTTGCAGGAGAAATCACCATCGGCAGCGGAGAGTTTCGCAGTACAAGGGAGCTGGCCAAAGCCATGGTGGCGTTTCGGAACAAGCATCCTCTGGTGCAATTTCGAATTTACAGCGGAAATGCGGATAATGTTCAGGATTATATCGAACGGGGCCTCTTGGATCTGGGCGTCATGGGCGAGCCGGTGGATATCCGCAAATATGAATTCGTTCCGATGCCGGTCAAAGAAGAGTGGGGCGTCTTGGTACGGGAGGATTCCCCACTGGCCCGGAAAGAGTACATAGAGCCTGCGGACCTTATGGGAATCTCCTTGGTGACAGGCTCCCGGGACTTCCACGGGGAGCTGATCCGCTGGTTCGGCGAATTATATGATAAGCTGGAGATTGCGGCGGTGGGCAACCTTCTTTACAACGAGGCGATGTTGGTGGGCAACGGCATGGACGCGGTACTCTGCATCCGCCTGAATTGCAGGTATGAGAACTTGCGGTTTATCCCGCTGCACCCGCCGGTGGAATCTCGTACGGCTTTAATCTGGAAGAAGGACGCCGTTTTTTCCCGCGCCACAGCTGCTTTTATCGACTTGATTGCGCAATACCTAAAAGCTATTTCCGGCGATAAAATATAAGTATTTTACATATAGAACCCCATGCGCTACAATCAAGGTGTTCCAGACGGAGCACCTTATTTTTCGTGTAGGAGAGCATGCGGGGTGAAAAGATGACGATTCAGGAGGCAAGCGACCGCTACAAGATTCCCATGGAGATTCTCCGGGAGTATGAAAGCTGGGGACTGTGCGGCGCAGTCAAAAAAGTGATGGGCGCATGGCAGTACGATGACGAAGACATTCAGCGCCTGAGTACCATCATGACGCTCCATGACGTGGGCTTCTCCAACGACGAAGTGGAGACTTACATGCGGTTGCTGCTGGAGGGGGAGAACACGGAGCAGGAACGGCTGGAGATCATCAGACGGCGCCGGGACAGCACACTGGATGAAATCCACTTCCGGCAGGCACAGTTGGATCGCTTGGACTATCTGCGGTACAAAATCCAAAAGGCAGGCCGGAAGAAAACCAGATGAAATCGGAGGCATATCGCGATGAAAAAAATTCTTTCTCTTGTATGGACGCTCACAATGGTATTTACCCTTGCCGCCTGCGGAAACAGCGACTCTGGGGAGAGCACTTCCCCGAAAGCGTCTTCCGGGCCGGAGAGCTCTGCCGCATCCGAAGAGAGCACCCCCTCTTCTGAGAGCACAGCTTCTACCGAGAGCACGCCGCAGGCCGAGGAGTCCTCTCAGCCGGAAACAGAAGCAGGTTCTAACGCACTGGTGGTGTATTTTTCCTGGTCCGGCAATACCGAGTCGGTAGCAAATGAAATCCAGGCTCAGACCGGCGCGGATATGTTTGAGATTGTTCCCGCAGAACCCTATACCGATGACTACGACACCCTGCTGGATATCGCGCAGGACGAACAGGCAAACGACGCCCGGCCTGCCATTGCAGGTACTGTGGATCATTTTGAGCAGTACGACGTGGTGTATCTGGGCTATCCCAACTGGTGGGGGGATATGCCGATGATCCTGTATACCTTCCTGGACGAGTACGATTTCTCCGGGAAAACCATCGCTCCCTTCGTCACCTCCGGCGGCAGCGGCTTTTCCGGCACCATCGGAACCATTGAGCGGATGGAGCCGAATGCTGCCGTAACCGAGGGGCTTTCCCTGGGAAGCTCCGAGGCGGCCGATCCCGGCAGCGATGTCGCGCAGTGGCTCTCCGGCATAGGGCTGGCGGAGTCAGAGGGATCGGAGAACTCATGACGGAATTAGAAAAGATGATAAAAGGTGCATGGTATGATACCCGCGCTCCGGAACTTCGCCGCATGAGCAACCGGGCGAAGGATTTGATGCGTCTTTATAACAGCCTTCCGGCGGAGAATGGGGAGCTTCGGGAGGAGATCATCCGTTTGCTCTTGGGAAAATGCGGAGTGAACGTCCGGATCAATCAGCCCTTTTTCGTGGACTACGGCTGCCATATTTCGGTGGGAAGCCATAGCCTGGTCAATATGAACTGCACGCTGTTGGATACCGGAAATATTACCATCGGCCACCACACGCTGATTGGGCCCGATGTGAAAATCTATACGGCCACACATCCCATACATGCCAAAGAACGTTTTTTCATGGACGAACACGGAGATCCGGCAATCCGAACACGAACTGCGCCGGTCACCATTGGCAACCATGTCTGGATTGGCGGTGGGACGGTGATTTTACCCGGCGTTACCATTGGCGATGGGGCGGTAATCGGCGCGGGAAGCGTGGTAAAGGATTCCGTTCCGGCAGGCATGCTTGCCTGTGGAAACCCTTGTACTGTGAAAAAAGAACTTGAAAACTAGGAGGAATACCGTATGGTGAAACAAACGGCGGGACGCCGGGATTTGGGCGATTTTGCCCCGAAATTTGCAGAACTGAACGACGATGTGCTTTTTGGCGAAGTGTGGAGCCGGGAGGACCGGCTTTCCCTGCGGGACCGCTCCCTGGTGACGGTGGTGGCGCTGATGTCCCAGGGGCTTGTGGATCCCTCTTTCCAATACCATTTGGAGACGGCTAAGAAAAACGGAATCACCAGAGAAGAGATTGCGGAAATTTTGACCCACGGGGCTTTCTATGCAGGATGGCCCAAGGCGTGGGCGGCATTCCGGATGGCCAAGGAGGTCTGGAAAGATGACGGTCAGGCGGAAAGCCGCGGCGGGCTGTTTGGCCTTGGACAGCCCAATGAAGCGTTTGCTCAGTACTTTGTGGGCCGGAGCTATTTGAAGATGCTCACTACGACGGGAGTTCCCATTGCCAACGTGACCTTTGAGCCGGGCTGCCGCAACAACTGGCACGTCCATCAAGCCGGTCGGAACGGCGGGCAGATTCTGCTGTGTACCGAAGGCCGGGGCTGGTATCAGGAGTGGGACAGGGAGGCGCAGGAGCTTCATCCCGGCGATACCGTGGTGATTCCCGCCGGCGTCAAGCACTGGCACGGCGCGGCAAAGGACAGTTGGTTTTCTCACCTGGCGGTGGAGGTACCGGGTGAGAATGCCGCCAACGAATGGCTGGAGCCGGTTTCCCGGGAGCAGTACAATCGTTTGCCATAAAAAAAGAAATGGAGGATCAAAACATGAGTAAGACCTTGATTGCCTATTTTTCTGCCAGCGGCGTGACTGCTCGCCTGGCAAAGACCCTAGAGAGCGCGACCGGCGGGGATTTGTACGAGATCAAGCCGGTCACCCCCTATACCGGTGCGGATTTAAACTGGAACGACAAACAGAGCCGCAGCAGCGTGGAGATGAAGGACCGGGCTGCCCGCCCGGCCGTTGCCGTGCCTGTGGAGAACGTGGCGCAATACGATTATGTTTTTGTGGGCTTCCCCATCTGGTGGTACGAGGCGCCCCGGATTGTACAGACCTTTTTGGAAAGCTACGATTTCTCCGGCAAAACGGTGATTCCCTTCGCCACCTCCGGCGGAAGCGGCATGGGAAAGACGGCGGCCATCCTGCAGAAAAGCTGCCCTGCGGCAAAGGTTCTGCCCGGAATCAGGATGAGCGGTTCCGCCTCGCTGAACGAGGTTTCCTCTTGGGTAAAAAGCCTTGGACTTTGAGGAGGGAGCGCAATGAAAATTCTGGTAATTGAGAGCAGCCCCCATCAGCATGGTTCCTCCAACCTGCTGGCCGGGGAATTTATCCGTGGTGCGAAAGAGTCAGGCCACGAGGTCACAGTGTTTGACGCCGGGCACGCCGACTTGCATCCCTGTTTGGGCTGCGGCGCCTGTGGAATGGCGGGACCTTGTGTGCAGAAAGACGACATGGCTGCTTTTCAGGAACAGCTGATGGCCTCCGACATGGCTGTCTTTGTGACGCCTTTATACTATTTCGGCTTTTCGGCCCAGCTGAAAACCGTCATCGACCGCTTCTACAGCATAAACGGACAGCTGACGGCAAAAGGACTGAAAACTGCACTGCTTGTCGCGGCCTGGGACAGCAACGACTGGACGATGCGGGATATCCAGGCGCATTATGAGACCCTGTGTCGCTACCTGAATTTTCAAAATCAAGGGGAGATCCTGGGCGTGGGCTGCGGCACCGTTGAGATAACGAAACGCACGCGGTTCCCGCAGGAGGCGTATGCGCTGGGGAAGCGACTCAGAGGGTAACGCGATGAAGCCGACTGCCATTGCAAAGCGCGCCGTGGATGTGCTGATGACGCTGGCCTTGCTGTTTCTGATGGGCTACCAGCTCTGGGGCCGGGCGGCCCACGAGTGGGCCGGGGCGGGGATGCTCCTTTTGTTCCTTGCGCATCACATCTTAAACCGAAGCTGGTATTCAGGCCTGCTGAGAGGCAGGCTCACCCCTATGCGGGTATTTCAAATCGGTGTGGATATGCTGCTTCTGCTTGCGATGTTGGCGCAGATGTACAGCGGCATTGCCATGTCCCGCTATGTGTTTGCATTTCTCCCCTTTGACGGAGGCATGGCGCCGGCCCGAAGGCTGCACATTCTGGGCGCCTATTGGGGCTTGATCCTGATGAGCGTTCATCTGGGGCTGCACTGGAATCTGTTTTTGGGGATGGCAAAAAGGAAAACAGGTAAGGCAACCCCCTCAAAACTCCGCAGACGGATCCTGTTCCTAATTGGCCTGTCACTCGCAGCTTACGGTGCTTTTGTATGGATGGACCGGGATTTTCCTACTTATTTGTTCCTGCAATCCGAATTTGTCTTTTTGGACTATGGGGAACCCCTTTGGTCGTTCTATCTGGATTACATCAGCTTAATGGGGCTTTGGGTATTTCTTGCTCATTACCTCAGCCGAGACTTGAGGAAGCTGGGAAGGAGCAGGAAGCGGTCAGCCGCTCCCTGAAATCGGATCGTTCCGCGTGCCCGCCCAGAGGGTAAACTGTGGGCGGATGGGATATAAAAGACGATGCGGCGACGCGCAAACCGGGTCGCCGCCTGTCGGATGAGAAAACTGGTTGCGAGGTTGGCAGCCCCTTTGGGGGCTCCAACCTCGTTTTTCCGTAGGCTGTTGGATTCCCTATTCCGACGCTGCATCTGCCGCCATGCATACCCGCCGGAGTAAATTTTGAAACAGGTCTTTCCAGGTGAGACGGGGCACCGCTTTTTCCGCCACCAGAGGAATTTCGCCCAAAACTTGCCCGTCTGCCTGGATGGTGAGGGTTCCCAGGCGCTGGCCTTGGCTCACAGGCGCCTGAACCGAGGGCAGCAGCTCTACGGTCCGGGTGACCGACTGCCGGAGTCCCTTGTCAATGAGCAGCTGCTCCTCTCCGGACGCCACAGGCTGCACGGTTTCCGATTGCCCTAGGACTACAGGCACCGGAGACAGAGTCTCTCCCTCTTGTACCGGCACCAAGGCGTAGTTGGCAAATCCGTAATCCAAAAGGGCTTTGGCCGACTGGAAGCGGTCCGTCGAGCTGGGACAGTGGAGGACGACTGCCACCAGCTCCAGCCCATCCCGCAGGGCGCTGGCCGACAGGCAATGGCCTGCGGCAGAGGTGTAGCCGGTTTTTAAGCCGGTCGTTCCCTCATAAAATCGAACCAGCTTGTTGGTATTGGCCAGGCCAAAGGAGCCGTTGCGCACGGTGTCCATCCAGATTGTGGTAAATTTTTTAATGTCGGGATGATGCAGCAGCAGTTCTCTGGACATCAGCGCGATGTCGTAGGCGCTGGTCAGATGCTCCGCTGCGGAGGGCTCATCGTCCAGCCCGGTGCAGTTGACGAAGTTTGTGTCCTCCATGCCCAGCTCTTTGGCTTTGGCATTCATTTTTTCTACAAAACCCGCCTCGCTGCCGGCGATGTACTCCGCCATGGCGCAGGCGCAGTCGTTGGCGGAGGAAACCGTAATGGATTTGACCATTTCCTCTACAGACATCGTTTCTCCCACCTTCAGATATACCTGGCTGCCTCCCTTGGCCGCGGCGGCTTCGGAAGCGGTGACGGTGTCCTGCCAAGAGATTTTGCCGGAATCTATGGCCTCCATAATCAAAAGCAGGGTCATGACCTTGGTGACACTGGCCGGAGCCAGCCGCTCATGGGCATTGGTCTCGTACAGGACGGTTCCCGTCGCCAGATCCATGAGGACTGCCGACGGTGCAGTGAGCTGCAGATCCACAGCGCCTGCCGGCAGGACCAGCGTCCCTGCCAAAACGCTGAGAAACAGTATCATGACAACAATTCGTTTACCCATATCCATCCCTCCCGGTTTTGCTACAGACTATGTCCCCGGGGACAAGAATATGAAAACAAGCCTTTTATTTGTGCGCTCCCGCCGGCAGCAGCGGGGGATTGGTGGGCTTATTTTATATAAAAGCATATCGATATTTCCTTATTTTTATGAAAAGTTACCAAAAAAACGTGGACAAATTGGAAAAAGCGCAGTATAGTAGTGCTAAAGTATACCCGAAAGGCTCCATGGGCCGTTCGTTTTGGAATCTGTGTAAAAGGTGATGATACTTATGGCATTTTCCTTCTTCGGCGGAATTCACCCCAAAGACCGGAAGGCGCTCGCCCGGGAACACGCAATTACGCCGTTTCCTCCACCCGCCACAGTGGTGATTCCCATGTCCCAGCATATCGGGGTCCCTTGTAAACCCTTGGTATCTAAGGGAGACCATGTAGACCTGGGACAGAAAATCGGAGACGGCGACGGCCTGTGCGTGCCGGTTCACGCCTCCGTTTCCGGAACCGTCCAGGCCGTGGAGGCCCGGCCTCATCCCAACGGTACCACCGTTTTGTCGGTTGTCATTGCCAACGATTTTCAGGAGACGGTTTGCCCGGATATCACGCGCCGGGCGAGTATTTCCGGCCTGAGCGCCCAGGATCTCATTCGGATCATTCGGGAGGCCGGAATCGTCGGCATGGGCGGGGCAACCTTTCCCACAGATGTGAAGCTCTCTTCCGGAGTGGGCAAAGTGGACACGGTCATCGTCAACGCCTCGGAGTGTGAGCCCTATATCACCGCAGATGAACGCCTCCTGCGGGAGCAGCCGGACCGGGTTTTGCAAGGTCTGGAGGTTCTGATGAGGATTTTGGGCCTGAAGCAGGGCTGTGTTGCAATGGAGAACAACAAACCGGCTGCTGCAGCGGCTGTCCAAGAGGCGTTGCACCGCCATCCGGGTATCCGGCTTCAGCTTCTGCCGGCCCGGTATCCGCAAGGCGCTGAAAAGCAGCTGATTCAGGCCATAACCGGCCGGCAGGTGCCGCCCGGCGGATTGCCGGCCGCAGTGGGCTGCGCGGTTTTCAACGCCGCCACCTGCGCCGCCGTCGCAGACGCCGTTTGGGAGGGCATGCCTCTGGTGAAACGGGTGGTTACGGTCTCTGGGGACATTGCCATGGAGCCCCGGAATCTGTTGGTTCCCATCGGCACGCCCTTTACGGATATGGTAGACGCAGTGGGCTTCCGGCAAAATCCCTACAAGGTGCTCTCCGGGGGGCCTATGATGGGGGTTGCGCAATTTGACCTGGCCGTTCCGGTGACAAAGGGGACCAATGCCGTGACCATTTTGGGACAGAGCAACCGGTATTTGACAGATGCGCCGCACTGTATCCGCTGCGGGAAGTGCATCCGCGTGTGTCCGATGCACCTGATGCCTCTGTTCCTATACAGCGCCGAGCGGCGCTCGGATCTGGCGGAGCTGAAGCGGCGGAATGTGACGGACTGCATCGAGTGCGGCAGCTGTGCGTACACCTGCCCCGGCTGTCTGCCTTTGGTACACAGCATTCGGACAGCCAAGCAAAAGCTGCGGGACGCCGCTCCGGCCAAACCGGCTCAGGAACCGGCCAAAGCGTAAGGAGGGAACGATCGTATGCCGAATAAAATCAAGTATTTTTACGAGCTGACCGTGTCCAGCTCTCCTCATGTACATAGCCCCAACCGGACCTGGCGCCTGATGCTGGACGTGATACTCGCGCTGCTCCCGGCTCTGGTGGGAGCGGTGTTCTACTTCGGGCCCCGGGTGCTGGCGCTATGCGGATTTTCGGTAGCCGCTTGCGTGGGCCTGGAGTGGGGTTACCGGAAAGTCATGAAGCTGGATGCAACCGTAAAGGATCTGTCGGCTGTGGTGACAGGATTGCTGCTTGCGTTTGTGTGCCCCGTGACCATTCCCTATTGGACTCTATTCATCGGCGATTTTTTTGCCATTGTGGTCGTCAAGCAGCTCTTCGGCGGCATCGGCAAAAACTTTATGAACCCGGCGTTGGCGGCAAGGGCCTTTCTGTTTTCCTGGCCGGTGATCATGACGACCTGGGTGCAGCCGGGCAGCCGGGTCGGCTTCTTTGGCTCCCATGCCGACGCGGTGACTGCAGCCACGCCCCTGGCCGGACTGCATCAGGGAGCCCTGCCCGGTGAAGACCTGCTGACGCTGTTTCTGGGCCGGACCGGAGGCTGCTTGGGAGAGACCTCTGCTCTGCTTTTGCTCCTGGGCGGCGTGTATTTGGTGGCGCGGCGGGTGATCAGCCTGCGGATTCCCTTGTCTTATCTGGGGACTGTCGCCCTTCTCTCCTTTTTCTTCCCCCGGGGGAACGATCCGATCCTGTGGGCAGCCAGCCAGCTGCTCTCCGGCGGTCTAATGCTGGGCGCTTGGTTCATGGCAACCGATTATGTGACCTCCCCGGTTACCGGCTGGGGACAAATCCTGTACGGCGTGGGCTGTGGCTGTATCACGCTGCTCATTCGGTATTTCGGTTCGTATCCGGAGGGCGTCAGTTATGCCGTTTTGACCATGAACGCCTGTGTGGTCCTGCTGGACAAGATCGGCTTGCCCCGGCGCTTCGGCGTCGGCAGAAGGGAGGCGGCGAAATGAAAAAGCACCCAAGCGGCGGCGTATCCGCCGTCGTCACCCTATTTCTCATCACTGCCGTCATGGCCGGACTGTTGGCGATGGTCAACGCCGTTACGGCCGGACCCATTGCAGACGGACTGCGGGAAAAGACGGAAAAAGCGCTTTCCGGCGTTTTGGCGGAAGGTGTCGTCCTGGAAGAAGAGCTGGAAAATTTCCCGGATGAAACCGGCCTGGTGGAGGCGGTATACCGGACCTCCTCGGGATATGTGGTAGAAGCCGTCCCTTCCGGCTACGGCGGGGAGATTCATATGGCTGTGGGCGTGGATGGGGCCGGACAGGTAACCGGCGTTCAAATCATCAGCCATACCGAGACGTCCGGTCTGGGTGCAAACGCCGCAGCGAACAGCGCCGCCGGGCAGAGCTTCCGGGACCAGTTCCTGGGAGCAACCGGACAATTGGCGGTCACCCAGGACGGCGGAACCATAGACGCCCTGACCGGCGCGACCATGACCTCCCGCGCGGTGACCCAGGGGGTGAACGCCGCCTTGGCCTGCGCGGCGGCATTGGAAGGAGGCAGTACGTCATGAACTGGAAAAGACAGCTGAAGGAGGGACTGCTCACCAAGAACCCCGTCTTGGCGCAGCTGTTGGGCATGTGCTCTACCATGGCCATTACGACGACCTTATTCAACGGAATCGGCATGGGACTGTCCGTCACTATTATTTTGATTTGCTCCAACGTGCTCATCTCGCTGCTTCGGAAGGTGATTCCCGGCAGCATCCGGATTGCAGCCTATGTGGTCATCATTTCCGGCTTTGTTACCATGGTAGACCTGCTGCTTCAGGCCTTTGTCCCGGCCCTTTCCGAGAGCCTGGGGGTGTTTATTCCTCTGATTGTCGTCAACTGCATCATTTTGGGCCGGGCTGAGGCCTTTGCCTCCAAAAACGGCGTCCTGGCCTCAGCCGTGGACGGCCTCACCCAAGGCCTGGGCTACACGGTGGCGCTGGTGGTGATGTGTATCATCCGGGAGTTTTTAGGCAGCGGTACGTTTGGCGCCGGGCTCCTCCACGGCGGTGAGGGAATCCGAATCCTGCCCGAACAATATCCTGCGCTTCTTCTAATTTTGCCCTTCGGCGGCTTTTTGACGCTGGGGTGTCTCATCGCCTTCTCCCAATGGCTCTCCAAAACCCTGGACCGGAGGCAACGTGAGCGGGAAGCGGAAAAGCGAAAGGAGGCTGCCGTCCAATGAACGTTACCTCTTTATTGGCAATCGCTCTGGGCGCGATTTTGACCAACAATTTCATCCTGGTCAAGTTTATGGGCATCTGTCCTTTTATGGGCGTGTCCAAAAAGACGGATACCGCCATGGGCATGGGGGTTGCCGTCACCTTCGTCATGGCGCTGGCATCCGCCGTGACCTGGGCGGTGGATCACTATATTTTGACCCCGTTGAGTTTGGGCTATATGCAGACGGCGGCTTTTATCCTCATCATTGCCGCCATCGTGCAGGTGGTGGAGATGTTTTTAAAGAAGAGTATGCCGACGCTTTATCAGGCGTTGGGAATTTATCTCCCCCTGATTACCACCAACTGCGCTGTTTTAGGTGTGGCGCTGCTGAATATTCAGGAGCAGTATGATTTTTTAGAATCCCTGGTCTACGGCTTCACCGGCGGCCTGGGCTTTACCCTGGCCATTGTGCTGTTTTCCTCGGTCCGCCAGCGGGTGGAGGAGGCGGAATGTCCCGAGAGCTTTCGAGGATTTCCCATTGCGCTCATCTCCGCCGGACTGTTAGCGTTGGCTTTTATGGGCTTTTCCGGCCTTAAAATCTTTTGAGGAGGCGGGAATATGGAAATATTGCGGCAAGTTGGCCTGGCAGTGGCTGTACTGGGAGGGTTAGGCGCCCTTTTCGGCTTGGCCCTGGCTGTGGCAAACCGGGTGTTTTATGTAGAGACCGACTCCCGTCTGGAGCCCCTGATGCAGGCGCTGCCCGGGGCGAATTGCGGCGGCTGCGGCTTTTCCGGATGCGGGGCCTATGCGCAGGCTGTTTTGGGCGGCAAAGCGCCGGTGGGCTTATGCATCTCCGGAGGAGACGAGTGCGCCCAGGCTATGGCCTCCATCATGGGCGTCAAAGCGGAAAAGGTTGCGCGCCAGGTGGCGTTCGTGCGCTGTGCCGGAGCTACGGCGCGGGATAAGGGGGTCTATGAGGGGATTTCCGATTGCCTGGCCGCTACAAAGGTGGCCGGACGGGGGCCGCTCATTTGCAAATTCGGTTGCTTGGGCTTCGGCAATTGCACCAAGGTGTGTCAGTTTGACGCCATTCACTTGGAGAACGGCGTCGCCCGGGTGGACCCGGATCGGTGCACCGGCTGTATGAGCTGCGCCGCCGCCTGCCCACGGCATATCATTGTACCGGTGCATTATGGCGCGCACATCACCGTTGCCTGCTCCTCCACAGCCCGGGGCTCCGTCACCCTGCGCGGCTGCGACATTGGATGCATCGGCTGTTCCAAATGCCAAAAGATTTGTCCGAAGGGCGCCATCACGGTGGTCCAAAACCTGGCCCGGGTGGACTATCAGCTGTGCGACGGGTGCGGCCAGTGTGTGGAGATCTGCCCTCGGGGCTTAATTTCCAACTCCCATTTGACGCCTTGTGACGCCGGAACGGTATTGAAACCGGAAAATCCGGTACCCTAACTGCGGATAAACGGCGTCTGCCGGAATGCACAGGGGATTTTCAGAAATGCCAGACGACAGCCTTGACTTTTCTTCTTTTTTGTGTCATGATGGCAAAAAATCACCGTCGAAGGAGGTGCTTTCCCATGCTCAGGATCCCGCCTCAGGTTATGGGATTGATGGAGCGCCTGGAGTGCCGCGGCTTTCAGGCCTGGGCCGTCGGCGGGTGTGTGCGGGACAGTCTTCTGGGCCTCCCCCCTCACGATTGGGACCTGTGTACCGATGCCCTGTCGGAGGAAATGGTCCGGATCTTCTCAGATTTTTCTCTGGTGCGCATCGGGGAAAGGCACGGTACCATTGCCGTCGTCCTAGAAGGCCGACCGGTGGAAGTGACCACCTTCCGCACGGAGGGAGGCTATGAGGACCACCGGCGGCCGGATTGGGTTCATTTTGAAAAAGATATCGGGGCAGATTTGTCCCGGCGCGATTTTACCGTCAATGCCATGGCCTACAGTCCCCGCAGGGGATTGGCCGATCCCTTTGGCGGGCAAGCCGATCTCCGGGCCGGGGTTCTTCGGGCTGTGGGAGAACCGGTCCGGCGGTTTGAGGAGGATGGCCTGCGGATCCTTCGAGGCGTTCGTTTTGCAGCCCGGTACGGCCTGACTCCGGAGGAAAAGACTTTGGCCGGAATGACGGCCCTTGCCCCCACCCTGGCGAGCCAAGCCCGGGAGCGGGTCTTCACGGAGCTTTGCGGCTTCCTCCCGGCTGCCCGGGCGTCGGATTTTCAGGTTTTTGCTCCGGTGATCCTAGCAGCCGTTCCTGCACTTGGGCCGTCTTGGGGCTTTCAGCAGCACAATCCCCATCACGCCTTTGACGTTTATACCCATACGGCCCAGGTGGTCGAGCGAGTTCCGCCGGATTTGCCCCTGCGGTGGGCGGCGCTGCTGCATGATGTGGCAAAGCCCGCCTGCTTTACTTTGGACGAGGCGGGAATCGGCCACTTTCGGGGACATGCCCGCCGGGGCGCTGAAATGGCCCGGGAGATTCTGAAAAATCTGCGGGCGCCTCGGGCTCTGGAGGAGCATGTGGCGATGTTGATTGCCTATCACGGCGTCACCCGGGATCTGGGACGTTTGCAATCGGATCAACCTTTGCGCCGCCTGCTGCGCCGTCTGGGGGAGAAGGCGTTGCGGGACCTGCTTGCCCTGGATCGCGCCGATGACGGCGGCAAGGGAACGCAGTCGGCCCCCGATTCCTTTGACCGGTTTGAGGCCGCTCTGGACCGAATTCTATCGGAGCAGCCCTGCCTGACCTTGAAGGACCTTGCCGTCTCCGGCCGGGACCTATTGGACCTGGGATTTCCTCAGGGACCTGAACTGGGCCGTGTGCTCCGCATGCTGTTGGACGAGGTGGGAGATGGTCGGCTGCCTAACGACCGGCAGGCCCTTCTAGACCGGGCCAGAGCTTGGAGCATATCATAGCTTCCCCATACGTGTGGAAGCTTTTTTCACATGGATCCTTTGCCTGCAGAGTTGTTCCTCTGCGAAGACGCCGCCGGTACGGCAAACGTCACAAAATTTGGAGAGAACTTGACCATGAGTATGAAAGAAAAAATGCATACAGGAGCCCTCTATTTACCCGGCGACCGGGAAATTCTGCAAGAGCAAATGCAGCGCCTGGACCGCTTGTATGATTTTAATATGACCCGTCCTTCTGAGCTGGCCAAGCGGCAAGCTCTGCTGAAGGAGATGTTTGCAGAGATTGGAGAGGACTGCTATGTTGAGCCCCCGCTATATTCCAATTTCGGCGGTGGGCACGTCCACTTCGGCCGGAACATTTACGCCAATTTCCACCTGACTTTGGTAGATGATACCCATATTTATGTGGGCGATTACACCATGTTCGGCCCCAACGTGATTGTGGCAACGGCAGGGCACCCCATCTTACCGGAGCTGCGGATTCAGGCTTATCAGTACAACGCACCGGTCCATATTGGAAAAAACTGCTGGATTGGAGCAGGGGCCGTCATTTTGCCGGGAGTCACCATCGGAGACAATACGGTAATTGGCGCCGGCAGTGTGGTGACGAAGGACATCGCTTCTAACGTGGTCGCTGTGGGAAATCCGTGCAGAGTGCTACGGGAGATTCATGAGCATGATAAAGAGTATTATTTTAAAGATAGAAAGATAAAATTTTCTTCTTTGTAGATTTTTGTTTGGTAGACAGAAAAGGGAATGTCAAGAGGTTTGCAGATACTGGAGGAATGGAGTCGGACGGCAATGAAGGTAGCTTCATGTTCCTATACTTTATGTTGCCCCACTGAGTACCGGCCACATGGCATAGCCGGGCACAGGCCGGCATCAATGCAGAGTTATCGTCCGGGAAACTGACTACCACACGGGTGCGGCGGCGGATCTCCCGATTCAGCCTCTCCATGACATGGTTGGTGCGGATGTGCGTCCAGTGTTCGCTGGGAAAATCGCAGTAGGTCAGAGTCTCCTCCATGCCGTCCGCTATCTTCTTGGTGGCCTCCTTCCGTTTCACGGAATGGAGTTCCTCCACCACAGCCTTAGCCTTTTCTCCGACAGTTCCTTTGCGCTCGTGAGCATGAATTGCCTTAAGCATCTTGACTACCAGCGTAGCCCTGTCCAAGCCACGGCCACGCAGCCGCTGGAAGAAGCTGACCCAGCCGGCCTTGTCCTCTTTCATGCCCTCAGCGACACCCAAAACCTCACGGTACCCGTTCTCGTTGACCGCAATTGCTAGCAGAATGGCTACATTCTCAAACTCTCCGCCCCAGTTGCGGCGCAGATAGACCCCATCCACATAGACATGCGGATCACGCCCACCTTCCAAAGGACGATCTCGCCGATCCTCAATGTGGACATATACCTTCTTGTTTCGTTCCCTGGTGGTGGATGGAGAGACCTTGCTGCCCCAAAGAGCTTCCTCTTGATTACTTCCTCATTCCGTTGTACAATTTTCTCTGACATGGTTTGCTGTCTCCCTATCAGAATGGTGTGTCGTGACTTCATTCTACCGGAGTTCTGTAAACCATGTCCTTCTATTTTGGGAAACTTATTTTACCTTGCCCCTTTTCGGAAAGTGCGGATATGGCAGTTTCCCGCCCAGCTCAAGTGGCAAGTTCTCGGTGTGCATCGATGCTCTCATTACGGGCCAGGGCTTTACAGAAAGCTTCGAAGGTGTCTTCATTTTGCTGGAAACATTGCGATTCACATTTCAGATTTGTAAAAAGCAGGGGCTAAACGATGTGGCTACTGTTTTCCGCAATTTTAGCAAAAAATTGGCGGCGAACAGGTAATATTGGGCAGAAAACCGTGTCCTATATAGTAGGGGATTCAAAATGGATGATGGAGAAATTATTAATTTACTATGGCAAAGAGATGAGGCTGGGATATCAGGATTGGAGCAAAAATACTTTGCTTATTGCAATACAATTGCAATGAACATTTTACAGAATGCGGAGGACGCAGAGGAGTGCGTTTCAGACACTTGGTTGAAAATTTGGAGTTCCATACCGCCTAATTACCCGAAATCCTTAAAACTATACGCAGCGCGCATTATTAGAAATCTTGCGTTTAATCGTTACCGCGATTCACATGCGGAAAAACGTAGAGGTGATCAGTTATGCACGCCACTGGAGGAATTATCTGAGTGCATTCCGGGACAGTTTTGCATGGATGATATATTGAATAGATGGGAGTTGAATGGAGTCATTCAGAAGTTTGTTGCTGGCTTACATACGAACGAGAGGAACCTCTTTCTCCGTCGCTACTACTATGCAGATGATATTTCGGCAATTGCAAACCGATACCGCATGACCGAGAATCACGTTTCTGTTACCTTGTACAGAATCAGAAAGCGACTAAAGAAATTATTAGAGAAGGAGGGGTACAATGTATGAAACCAAATGAATGGTTGTTTGACGCCATCGGGTGTGTGGAAGACTCATTTCTTGACCAAACAGAAAAAGTATCGAAAAGTCCTAAAATTGTATGCATCAGTGCCGCGTGTCTCTGCATTCTGGTTCTAGTGGGGGCGATTTTATGGTGTAGGCTGTCAGAAAATGCGCTGGAATCCCCGCCCTGCCTAATGGAAAATCTAGTTGAGGAATCATCAGTTGTTGCGCAAGTGCTGGTAACTAAGAAGGAGCATACACTTGCCTATTCTCCGATTGATAAAGGTACAACTTACTTCACGGATTATACTGTTACAGTTCTTGAGGATTATTTTGGGCCCGTGTCTGTCGGAGAAAGTATCGTCGTTCGCACAGTAGACGGTGATGTAATGGAGGATCATAATTCTCAGGCAGTCAGTCCGGCGCTTTCAGATGTGAATGCAGGGGCGGTTTTACTGGTTTTCCTGAATCAGCCGTCAGTGGATAGCAACAATTTGCTGGGAAAAGGTAATATATTTTATCCAACGGATTTGAATCGAGGGGTGTTTACAGTCGATGGGAAAATGGCAATATGCATGAATGATGGAAGCTGCTACCAAATTAATGACTTAATCGAGAAATTGGCTCTAAACGCAGGGGAATAGAGCGGTTTTGATACGCTGTTTCTACGACAGGGGGAATGATATATGAAAATATATATTTAAAATAAATTAAAATAAATTGTGAGGTGAGCATCAAGTGAAAAAGGTCATTCAAATATGCACTGCGTGTGTTTTTGCGGTTACGCTGTTATGTACCTCGGCTTCTGCTGAAAATCAAATTTCGCGGCCTACTTCGGATGGAATTATAAGAAAAAGCGTTGAGAATGATGGGGATTTGAAAACTGAATGGGAGGAAGCGCAGGAGTTTGCTTATCTTGACCCGGAAAATGCATCGCCTGAAATGAGAGAAAAAATTCTCTCCGCAAGGAATGCGATTATTTATGATACAGACTGGGTGGCAGACGGATTTGAGATGCGTGTGGAAGACCGGGATGGAAATGTGATCCAGCGATTGCCGCATTTCTCTGAGCTTTTTCCCAGCTGGGATTTGCCAGTGTATGACCCTGAACAGACACAGGCGGATCATGTCATAACCATTCCGGTGGAAAGGGAGCCAACGTCGAGAATTTACCTATTGCCTGAAATGATTTGAGTTTGTGTTTTTAAAAGAAAGAGAATCTTTATGAAAATATGCACTATATAAGTATAGTATAATAATATCATAAATTGCGAGGTACATGAGAAACACAATTAGTGTTTTTTCATAATCATGATGCTGATGACAGCATCCTCGATCACTGTCCGAGCTATTGATGTCGAGACAGTTCAGTCGAGGTATGCTTTGATGTGTACTACCGATTTCTATTATAGTACTGTGAATTATCTTTATGGGCTCGGAGTGGTGCCGCAGACATCCACAGTAACTAGTACGCAAAAGGGGGCTCCTGCTGCTTCGCTGACTCATGGCCAAATTGTTACGTTCCTTTGGAAAATGCTGAATGAGCCCAAATCTAATGGCGCAGTAACAACATTCTCTGGCTGTAACACAAGGACTTATTCCTATAACGCAGTGCGCTGGGCAAGTTCATGGAATGTCGGAATTCGTACTGGCTATGAAGATGGAACATTCAAATTGAATCAGGGAGTAACGCAATAGGAGATGCTTACCTTCCTATTACAGATTTGCCTGCCATTGTGCGTATGCGAGCAATACAGATTCGGATAAGAACATTTTTGTGGATATATTTAACTTACCATTCCTAACAAATAAGGGAACTTTCATAAAATTTAAAGGGACTGTTGCAAAATAGACTTTTCAGGAATTTTGCCTATTTTTTAGCGGGAGAAACCACGAGCTTTCGTGATTCCTCCCACTATTTCTAACTTTTGGAGAGAGTGATTTTGCAAAAATTGCATTTTGCAACAGGTCCAATGACTTTTGTTTGTGCGTGTGCTCTGTCCACATTGGGTCAAAAAACCAGCGCGAAATCATATGCTACGCAAGTGTAGAAATGAAAACGGCGGGCAATGGAGGTATCATCCATGGAGACTTCCGGGTGGGGCCGTTTTTTTCTGTGTAGAAAAAACGCACTCAATTTAGTGGCACACTTTACAGGGATTGTCCTTCCCGGCGGCTTTGGCCTC
>UREY01000004.1 GCA_900546915.1 uncultured Eubacteriales bacterium | reverse complement strand
CTCCGGCTGGGGTTCCGGCTCTGGTTGCGGCTCCGGTTCCGGCACTGGTTGCGGTTCCGGCTCTGGTTGCAGCTCCGGCTCCGGTTCCGGTTCCGGCTGCGGTTCCGGCTCTGGTTCCGGTTCCGGCTCTGGTTCCGGTTCCGGCTGCGGTTCCGGCTCTGGTTGCGGCTCCGGCTCCGGTTCCGGTTCCGGTTGCAGCTCCGGGCCTGGTACAGGAGGAACCGGTCTGGGCCGGGAATCCAGCAGCTCCAGGCGGAACTCGTCCTCCTGCGGCAGCCGCTTGGCGGGAATCCCCTTCCGCAGTTGCAGAATGCCGTTCTCCGGCGCAGGAATCCCCAGAGAAACATCCCCCGACGCGCTGCGCAATACCAACCTCAAAATCCTGCCGTCGGCGGGCCCGCACCGGCAGTCGAACCGCAGATACAGGCCCTGCCTGGCCACCGTACATGTACCGACCTGGCGGCCGCCCTCATAGACGGGCCAGCTTCCTTCTAAGCTCATAGAAAAGCACCTCCCCCGCCATGGTATGCGAGGGAGGTGAATTTTATGCCGTTTTGCTCAATACCCGTGCAGGCCGAAGCTGACGGCAATGGCGTCATCCACCTGGTTCATCTGGGTCTCATCCAGCCGGCCCATATGTTCCCGCAGACGGCGCTTGTCGATGGTCCGAATCTGCTCCAGAAGAATGACCGAGTCCTTGGTCAGGCCCACGCTGCTGCCCGGAATGTTGATATGGGTCGGCAGACGGGCCTTGCCGGTCTGACTGGTGATGGCAGCGGCAATCACAGTGGGAGAGTGCTTGTTCCCCACGTCGTTTTGCACAATGAGCACCGGGCGGGTGCCCCCCTGCTCACTGCCCACGACCGGGCTCAGGTCCGCATAAAAAATATCGCCCCGTTTAACATTGGAATCCATTGGCTTCACGCTCCGTGAGAAATCGTTCCCGCGTCACCGAGTCTTTCTCTCTATGTAACGCGGCTGTAATTCTATTGTCCCACGTAGACACCGGATTTATACCGGTCCCGCTTCCGAATTATCCTATGCTCCGTCCGGTGAAAGTTGCGCAAAGCCGACAAAAAACGCCGGATTAAACAATATACTGCAAAATCTCCGTCCGTTTCTTCCCATCCAAGTAAATCCGGGGGATTCTCTTATTGATGGAGCACAGAATTTCATAGGCGATGGTCCCCAGCTGTCCGGCCAAATCGCAGGCGCTGGGCGCGCCGTCCTTGCCGTCGCCCAGCACCGTCACCTGGTCCCCCACCCGGGCCTCCGGCACCTGCGTCACATCCACCATGCACATGTCCATACAAATCCGGCCCACCACCGGCACCCGGACGCCTCGCAGCAAAAAGCTCACCCGGCCGGACAGCTGCCGGGACAGGCCGTCGGCATAGCCGATGGACACCACCGCAATGGACCGGGGACCGGGGGTCACATACGTTCTTCCATAGCTCACCGGCACACCGGCAGGATACTGCCGGATTTGGCAAATGGTGGTCCGCAGCGTCAGCAGCGGCCTCAAATCCAACCGGCCCGCCAGCTCCGCCGAGGGGGGAAAGCCATAGGTCGCCACGCCGGGACGTATCATATCCAGGGCGTACTCCGGGTGCAAAATGGTGGCGCCGCTGTTGCAGCAGTGGCAGATTTCCGGCCGCGCACCGGCCGCCTGCATCTCTGCCACAAAGCGTTCAAAGGTCTGAAACTGCTCCCGGGTGAAGGCCTCGTCCTCCGGCGCCAGAGAGTCCGCCACGGGAAAATGAGTGAACATCCCCTCGGTCAAAAGATGGGGCATCCGGGTTACCGCGAGAAGCTCCTCCAGTGTTTTTTCTCCCTCCCGGCAGAAAAATCCCAAACGCGCCATTCCCGTATCCAGCTTTAAATGGACACGCAGCCGGGAATCCGTGCCCACCAGGCGGGCCTCCAGCTCCCGGGCATAGGCCAGACTGTGCACCTCCTGGCGCAGGTCCATCTCCGCCATATCCCTGGCGTACAGCGCAGGGGTATAGCCCAAAATCAAAATCGGCAGCTGCACACCGCCCCGGCGGAGCTGCACAGCCTCCTCCAAATTGGAAACCGCCAGAAACTCCGCCCCCAGCTCCTCCAAATGGTGACTCACCGGCACGGCTCCGTGGCCGTAGGCATCCGCCTTCACCACGCCCAGAAAACGGCACGACGCGGGAACCTGCCCCCGCAGAATGGTATAGTTATGAGCCAGATGGTCCAGCGACACGTCGGCCCAGGTACGCTTCAGTAATTTCATAGTTCACTCCATCAGCTGTTGTATTGAAACTCCGATATGGAAACCGTCAGAATTCTCTGGCCATTATAGCACACCTCCGCAAAAAGCGGTATCCCTGTTTCCTCATCCAGCCAGGTATCCACCGTCAAAGGGTTCTCTTCAAAGGAAGTATCCACCGTAAGCCGCAGGCCGCTGTCGTCCTGCCCCACGCTGGTGATATAGCCGGTACGCCAGCTCTCGGACACCACATAGGGCGCCGTGGCCGGGCTCACCTTGCCGTCCGCCAAAAGGCCAAAGGCCAGGGCCGTATCGTCAAAGGTCAGCTTGCCTCCGTCGGACTGGACCGTGCCGGAAATCCCGGCGATGGTCTCCGGCTCCGTCAGGCTGAAGGAGAGGGCGCCTTCGGCGTCGGTGGTACAGGCAGCCGTAAAGGTATACACCTCATCGCCGTAATCCGCCGTAATCTCTCCCAAAAAGGAGCATCCTCCCGCCCCAAGCAACGCCGCCCGGAAGGCCAGCGCTTCCTCCATCCGGCTTTCCTCCCGTGCGGCGCAGCCACACAGGAGAACCAGCACCGGCAGCAGCACCCAAACCCGCAGTTTTCCCATGGAACCCCAACCTTCCCTTCAGCACTCGCGGCAGGACGTGCCCGGCCTGTCCGCTGTATATCTCTATGCGCGCCGCCGCCGATTATGCCGGACTCCAGGCGGGGAAGGGATTATTTCAGAAAGCCCGGCAGGGCCTCAATGAGATCGGAGGGCGTCAGGCCGTACTGGCCCAAATTCCCGGCGCATCGGTCTCCCGCCGCTCCGTGAATCCAGGCGGCGCAGGCGGCAGCCTCCAGGGCAGGCAGTCCCTGCCCCAGAAGAGACGTCAAAAGGCCCGCCAACACGTCGCCGCTGCCGCCGGTGGCCATGCCGGGGTTTCCCGTGGGATTTTCATACCCCCGGACGCCGTCGGTAATCACCGTTCGGTGCCCCTTTAAGAGAACCACCGCTCCCAGCTGCCGGGCCAAAACCGCCGCCGCTTCCATCCGGTCCGGCCCCGAGCAGCCGCCCAAGCGGCGAAACTCCCCCTCATGAGGCGTCAGGACGGTAGGCGCCCTCCGCGCTTGCAGAGGCCCGGTGTGCCCCTGCAAAGCATTCAGCCCGTCGGCGTCCAGAACCAGCGGACACCGGGCCTCCCCCAGGACGGCCTCCACCACGGCCCGGACCCCCGGCGAACGGCCCAGACCGGGTCCTACCAGGCAGGCGTCGCAGTCCGGCAGGCGGCTTACAATTTCCGGTACTGCCTCCGGCGCAAGCCGGCCCGCCTCCTCCGGCAAGGGGAACACCACCGGCTCGTCCAGCTTAACCGCCTCAATGGCATAAATGCTCTGGGGCACGCCCAGAAACACCAGGCCCGCGCCGGACCGGACCGCCGCCCGGGCCGCCAGAGCCGCCGCCCCGGTATACCCCACGCTGCCGCACAGCAGCAGCAACTTTCCAACGTCCCCTTTGTGCCCCCAGGGGTCCCGGTCCGGCAGCATCGCCCGCACCGTCTCCGCGTCCAAAATTCGTTTTTCCATCTCGCCCCTCCCGCCGGTCGTTTTTCTTATCATACCGTCTTTGCCGCCCCATTGCAATGCAAAAGGTGGCGCAAACCTGGGCAAAACCTGCGAAAAAACAAGCGCGCCCTACCCGGGCGCGGCAAAGACAAAAAAGAGGGCCTGCTGCAGGCTTGCAGCAGGCCCAAGGCATGGGAATTATTCGGGGAGTTTGATGCTCCAGGTGGATTCGATGGTGGGGGAAATCTCACCGGCTTCGCGGATGTAGTCGGCCAGGAGGTTCCGGGCCTGACCCTTGTCCTCACCTTGAATCATGTCGTACTGGGTGGAGTAGACGATCCGGCCGGGATCGTTGGCCTCAAATTCACAGCCGTGTTCGTTGAGGTACTTGATATAGTCGCCGCCGCCGTTATAGCGGTAGTTGTTGATCACAACGGTGAACTCGGCGTCGTCGGCCACCTCTTCGCCGTTGTAGGTCATGGAGACAATCCGGGAGCCCTCGGGCTGGCTGGGATCGATGACATAGGAGAAGCCCTTGCCGTAGATGACATCATAGTAGGTCAGGCCGCCCCGGATATTCACGGAGCCGTCGTCCCGTACGTCGACCTTGGAGGCGGAGTACTCCAGCCAGGTCCGGACTTCCTTGCCGCTCATGGTGATCTGGTAGAACCAGTTCTCATAGCGGTACAGCTTGAACATGTCGCCCAGAACGATGTCGCCCTCGGGAATCAGGTTCTCGGCGTTTCCGGAGGTGAGCGGCGCGGTGATGGACAGCTGTGCCGGGGTGTCGTCGCTCTCATCGTCGGGGGTGTTCTCCCCGGTGCGGTCGTAAGCGCCCCAGATCTGGACCTTGTTCACCAGGTCCACAAAGGCGGAGGGAGCGGTGCCCAGGTTGGCGGCGGAGAAATCGCCGGTGGCCTTGCCGATGGGCTGGAGCATATAGTCCTGCCAGGTGGCGGTCTCATAGGGCTTCAGGGCGGCCTCCAGGTCGGGGTCTACCTCGTACAGAGGCTTCTGCTGGCCGCCCTCCCGGGTGGTCATGGCGACATTTCCGGCATCGATGGCGTACTCGCCGGTGAGCTTATCGTAGGTCACCACAGCCTGGCTCACCACGGCGGCCTTGGTGGACGGGGAGAGCACGGGAATCTCCTGCCCGTCCGTGTTGGCGATCATGGTCACGCCGTTGCGGTGCTCGTGGCCGGAGAAGACCAGGTCGATGGTATTGGTCTCGGAGATCAGACGGCGGATGAAATCGGACTCGGAATCGGAGTCGATGCCGGAGTGGCTGGCCAGGACGATCAGGTCGGCCTTCTCGGTCAGCTCCTGCTCATAGTGCTTGTAGGTCTCGATGACGTTGGCAAAGTGGATGCCCTCCCAGTTGGCGGGCACGTCCCACTTGGGGATGTTGGGGTTGCCGATGCCCATCACGGCCACGGTGACGCCGTCGAAATCATACAGCTGGTAGGGAGCGTAATCGTTCCAGGTGTTCCAGTCGATGGATTCGTCGCTATTGGTGTCCGCATCCAGGTAGTTGGCGCAGCCCACCGCCACGGAATCCTCCGTCTCCGTGGCCTCGCTGGTCAGGTAATCCAGCTGGCGCTGCAGAATGGTCATGCCGTAGTTGAACTCGTGGTTGCCGGGGACGAACATGTCGTAGTCCATGAACCGCAGGGTCTTCATGGTCGGATCGTCCACCTCAGGCTGGTTGAATGCGTAGTAGTAGGTCAGAGGCGTACCCTGGACCAGGTCGCCGCAGTCCACCAGGAAGCTGTTCTCATAGGCCTGCCGCTGCTCCTTGACAAAGGTGGCAACCCGGGTCAGGCTCTGATAGTGGGTCCCGGAGGCGGAGGCGTCGGCGGTGTAGTCCGTGGCGTAAATCTGGCCGTGGACGTCGGAGGTGGCCATCAGGTTGATCTCCACCTGGCTGTTGTCGAACCGGTATACCACCGTGGCAAATTGGCCGCGGGTGGACTGGCCCAGCGGATGGAGCCGGTTGTTTTCCACGCCCTCAATCAGGCCCACGGCGACGGCCCACTGCATGGCCTCCACGGCATAGGGGAAGATCGTCTCGTCGTCGGCAAAGCCGGTCAGATCGGCGGCCTTGCTCACGTCCAGGCCGGTGAATTCGGCATAGCGGTAGAACATCTTCACCATCTCCTGGCGGGTGATGCTCCGCAGGGGACGGAAGGTGCCGTCTTCATAGCCCTCGACGATGCCGTTGGCAGCGGCCCAGGCCACGGCGGTCTCGTAGTAGGAGCCCTCCACCACGTCGGGGAAGCTGCCGGTGTCGGTTACCTCAGGCTCGCCGGCCATGCGGTACAGAACTGTAGCCACCATAGCCCGGTTCAGGGGGGAGTTGGGCGCAAAGCGGCCGTCGCCCACGCCTTCCATGTAACCCTGGCCGTCCACATACTGGATGGGCTCATAGTAGAACCGGCCCTCGGACACATCGGTGTAGGGCATGTTGGTGACGGTGATGCGGCCCTCGCCGTAGGGGTTGGCGTAGGCGTCGCCTACCACGCCCTCCAGAGAGTCGCGGATGTACGTAATGAGAACCTGGTTGTCGATCATGACCTCATCCTGGAGGATCTTGTTGTCCATGAACATGTTGATGCCGTCGCCGCCGGACTTCAGCATGTAGTTGTGGGAGGCCAGGGTGTAGGTCTTCTCCAGGTCGATGGGCTCATATTCGCCGTTCTGATTCAGAACCTGCACGTCCTTGACCCGGCGCAGGCCGTCCACGCTCACGAACATGCTCTTGTCGTCCACCTGGACGGAGGATTCGATGTTCAGGTCGATGGTGTACTTCAGGCCGGAGACCTGCAGGAAGCCGCCGTTCTCCCCGGGAGCGGAGCGGGAGGCCATCTCCAGAGCGTCGATGATCTCCTGACCCGTGGCTTCCACCACACAGGCGGTGTTGCCGAAGGGGTGTACCGCGATGATCTGCCCGTAGGTGATGTCGCCGGCGGCAATGTTGTCCCGAATGCCGCCGCCGTTGACAAAGGCGATGTCGGCGCCCAGAACGGTGCGGTAAGCGTCCGCGCACAGGTCGCCCAGGTTGGTCTCCCGGTTCCGGACCAGCCGGTCGCCGGTTTCGGGGTCGTTCACCGTCAGAGTGACGTCGGACTTCGCCACGACCTCGTTCAGCTTGTCCTCATACTGAGCCTGAATGTCCTTGACAAAGGCATCGGTCTCGGGGTCCACCTCGGTGTAGCCGGAGACCAGCTTGGTGGAGACGGCGCCGTCGGGGGCGATGGTCATCTCGCCGATGTTGGCCAGCTTGGTGCCGGTGGAGGTGAGGACCACGTCGTTGCCGGCCTGATCCTGCACGGCCTGCCCCTCTATGACGGTGTGGGAGTGGCCGTCGATGAAGGCGTCCAGACCGGTGGTGTTGGCAATGATCTCCGTGGACATCCAGGGAGAGGACTGCTCGTCCACGCCGCAATGACCCAGGGCGATGATCACGTCGGCGCCTTCTGCGGCGGCCGCGTCGATGGACGCCTGGACGGCGTCGTACAGATCCTGGCCGTCGTTGCCCTCGCAGAAGCTGTAAATGTAGTTGCCGTTTTCATCCTGGAAGTAGGTGGGGGTGGACTTGGTGAAGCTCTCGGGGGTGCTGATGCCCACAAAAGCCACCTTCAGATCCCCATAGGTCTCCAAGGCGTAGGGCTCGGCCACGGTCTTGCCCGTCTTCAGATCCATAAAGTTGCAGGACAGGTAGGTGGCGTTGGACTTCTCCAGCAGGGAGAGGGTCACGTCCATTCCATAGTCAAACTCATGGTTGCCGAAGGTGGCGAAATCATAGCCGATCTCGTTCATGATGTCTACGAGATAGCTGCCGTTGGACAGAGTGCCCATGGCCTCGCCCTGAATGGCGTCGCCGGCGTCGACCAGAACGACGTTCTCGTGGGTCTGCTCCATGGCTTTTTTGTAGGCAGCCAGGTTGGCGTAACCCATTGTGCCTTCGGGTGTACCGGCATCCACGCCGCAGTGCACGTCATTGGTGTACAGAACCACGATGTCGTCCGACTTTTCGCCTGCGGCAAAAGCCATGGTGGGCAACACCGACAGGACCATCACCAGTGCCAGCAGCACGGCCAGGAGCCTTGTGGAATGTTTGCTTCTCATGTTGCGTCCTCCTTCAAAATAGTACGAATGCATGTACTGGAGCCAAACATGTGACTCTATGCTTATTCTAGCAAATGCATTCACATTTTTCAACGGGCCTGCAGCGTTTCTTGCAAAAATTGGAGAATTTTCTGACTGTGGGATTTGGGCGCCGCGTTTTGTCCGCGTTGCCGGCGGCAAAGAAAATGCCCCGGAGCCGGGGCAGGCTCTGGGGCCTGGCGTCTCCGGGGTCCGGGGCGGTTTTACAAGCGGGAGCTCTTAGGGAATGATCCGGCGGGCGCCCACAAAATGCTCTACATAATAGCTGCTGCTGACGGCGGTGAGAATCACGCCATCCCGGGAGTTGGCGGCATGAATGAATTCTCCGTCTCCCACATAAATGCCGATGTGGGTGATATCGTTCAAAGAGCCGGTTTCAGAGAAGAACAGCAGGTCGCCGGGCAGCAGTTCGTCCGCAGAAACCTCCCAGCTGGCATCGTAATACCACTGGTCCGTGGCGGTCCGGCCGATATCGGGATAACCGTTGTGGGTGTAGACATACCACACAAAGCCGGAACAGTCGAATCCCGTGGAGGGATCCTTGCCGCCCCAAATGTAATCATAGCCCAAATACTGCATGGCAAATTCCACCAGGACCTGGGCCTCCGTCCGGTCATCGGGAAGCTCCGGATTCTCCATCCAATCCTGGAGCACCCCATAGGTCCGGTAGAACATCACCAGCGCCTGCTGGCACTGGGTGCTGCTCTTGGGAGACAGCAGGTTGCCGGATCCCTTTACAATCCCCAGCTCCACCAAAAGGCGGGCGCAGGGAAGGGCGTAGCTGCTCAGCTGGCCGGCGTCGGCAAAGCCGTCGAGACTGGTAGCCGGGCTGTCCTGTCTGGGATAGCCGCAGGTAGACAGGAAATTGACGGTAATTTTAAAGAACTGTTCCCGGGTAATGGGATTGTCCGGACGGAAGGTGCCGTCGGGGAAGCCGCTGATGAGCCCCAGATAATAGGCCTTTGTGACGACGGGATCGTCCACGTCGGAGAAGGGCGTCTCCTCCACCCGGAAGATGGGGTTGGGATTCAGAGAGAGGTAGGCCTGCATCGCCACATAACACATCTCCCGGCGGGTGATGGGCGTCGTCATATCCCGGCCCAGAAAGCTCTCCGGAATCAGGCCCGCTTCGTCCATGGCCTCCAGCTCTTCCTCCGCCCAGGCGCTGACGTTTTGATACTTTTCCGTCGTACCGGCCGGGCTGACGTCCGTGTCGTGGATCAAATATATGTAGGCCCGGTAGAACATGACCAGGGCTTGCTCACAGGTGGCGTTGCCCAAGGGGTTCAGCTTTCCGTCGCTTCCCTGAACCACCCCCAGGTGCACCATCCATCTGGTGGCCTCCAGAGCCCAGGCGCCGACGGCGGAGGCATCTGAAAACGCGCTCAGATCGGACAAATCGGTCTCCGCCGGGGCCCGCCCGAAGGCGCGGAAAAAGTGATCCACAAACGCAAAGAACTCCTGCCGGGTCAAAAGCCGGTCCGGGCGGAAGGTTCCGTCCTCATAGCCCTGGGTGAGACCGGCGGCATAGGCCTTGCCTGCAATGGGGTCCTGGGTGTCGGAAAATGGCGCTTCTTCCGGGAGCGGGATCTCCTCGCCGGTGTAGACCTCATAGGCCTGGACGGCAATGGCGCACATCTCCAGCCGGGTGATGCTATCCCACAGGTTCGGCTTTTCCTCCAGCACCTGGGGAATGAGCGACAGCTCGCTCATCTGATCCAGCTCCGGCTTGGCCCAGGCGCTGCAGACGCCGTAGGCGTAGGCGGCCGGCAGGCAGGCAATCAGCAGTGCCGCCAGGCAAAGTACCGATAACAGTCGCAGTTGCAGTTTCTTCATAACAGGGTTAAACCTCCAAGTCCAATTCCAGCTCCACAGGGCAGTGATCGGAACCGAATACATCGGTGTGAATGCGCGCCTGGCGCACCCGGTCCTGTACATCGTTGGATACCAAAAAATAATCAATTCGCCAACCGGCGTTGTGTTTCCTCGCTTGAAAACGGTAGCTCCACCAGCTGTACACCCCGGTGGCATCGGGGTACAGGTAACGGAAGGTGTCGGTGAATCCGGCGTTCAGCAGCCGGGTGAAGCTCTCCCGCTCCTCATCCGAAAAACCGGCGTTTCCCCGATTAGAGCCGGGATTCTTCAAATCAATCTCCTGATGGGCCACATTCAGGTCCCCACAGGCCACCACCGGCTTCCGGGCGGCCAGGGCGGAGAGCTTTTCCCGAAAGGCCTGGTCCCAGGCCAAGCGGTGATCCAGCCGTTTGAGCCCCTCCTGAGCGTTGGGGGTATAGCAGGTGACCAGATAAAAGGGGGCATATTCCAGCGTGATGAGCCTGCCCTCCTGATCCAGCTCGTCGCATCCCACGCCGTACTCCACAGACAGCGGCGGCTTTTTGGCAAAGATGGCGGTGCCGGAGTAACCCTTTTTCCGGGCGGAAGACCAAAACTGGGTATATCCCGGGGTTTCCAGTTGAATCTGCTCCGGCTGCAGCTTGGTCTCCTGGAGGCAGAAGAAATCCGCGTCCAGCTGATGGAAGGTGTCCAGAAAGCCCTTTTGCACACAGGCGCGCAGGCCGTTCACATTCCAGGAAACAAATCGCAACTCGCATCCGCTCCTTTCGACAAACGGAGTAATTACAAAATTCTTTCTATATCATAGCAAACAGGGGCAAAAATTGCAACCTTTATTTCAAAAAAGTTACAAATGGAGGAAACTCCCAGCCGTTTGTCCGTCACCGGCGCAACAGTGGAGGATTGGCCCGCCCATTTGGCCTTTCCGCCGCTCCGGAGCATGGCGTCATGCGGCATAACCCATGACAAAAGGGGACCGCCGCAAGCAAAGCTTACAGCAGTCCCCCAACCGGTCTGCCCGGAGTCAAGCCCCCCGGCCGGATACCGCAGGCTCCAGCAGCAGCCACAGCTCCGAAAGAGACATGGTCGCGCGGTACCGGACCAGGACGCCGTCCGGGTAAAGGATCTGAAATTGAAAGCTGGACCCCGTCCCGTCCCAGCCCTCCGCCCGGGCCTCCAGCAGATCCCGCGTCATCGCCTCGGCGGGGAAAATCGGGTCCTGGACGCTGTCCCAGTACGCCTCGGGGATGCTTTCGCCCCGGGGGACGGGATACAGCCGCAGATCATAGGTCGCCGGGTCGTTTAGGTCTGCCATGCAGGATTGCCGCAGCTCCGGCATCCGGTCGACGGTGATGGACAGATCGGCCGAGTCCCGGCTCCAGTTCAGGGTCAGCTCGTACCGCCCCTGGCCCATTTCCAGCCAAGCCCCCTCCCATTGAAAGCCCTCGGGCATGTCCTCCGGGAGATAGGCGGCGAAATCCGCCTCCTGCCGGGCCTCCGGCAGGGTCAGCTCTTCGCTGCGCCAGGCGGGGATTTCCTCCGGCGTCAGAAAATCCAGGCACACCGGTCGGTCCGGGTCCAGCAATCGGGCCAGGATGCTCTCTACCAGAGCCTGCCCCGTGGCACTGTTTTCATCGGTCACTTCCAAACGGGCGCCTAAGGTCTCATCCCGCAGAAAGCTTAAGGTATAGCAAAATTCCTCCGCGTCGTCTCCGTCGCAGTCAAAGTGCACCCGACCGGCGGAGACCTCCGTGCCCCAGATGTCGTTGATTTCCTGGGAATCGGTTTCCACACAGGCAGCGGGCAGTCGGTCGGGCGCCAAAGCCAGGGTGTACGCGCCGTCCGTTCCACCGCTGCCGGACAGGAAAACCTGCCAGAGCCGCCCCTCCCCGTCGTAGACGGCGTAGCCGGATAAGGTCCATCCCAACGCCTCCCACCAGCCGGTCTCCCCAAAGAGCGCAGCCAGCTCCTCCTGGGTCAGGTCCTCCTGAAAATGGCCGTCGGGCAGGGCGATATCTGCCGCAACTCCTCCAGCCCCGGAGCCGTACTGAATCTCCGGAAACTGCCGGGATGCTTCCGCTTCCGAACCGGACTGGGGAGCGGACGGCTCCGGCGTTTGGTTTAAAGCCGGGTCCGGCGCCGCTTCGTCTCCGGGGCGCAGGAGCAGGCACAGAGCCAGCAGGCAGCAGGCAGCGGCGGCTCCCGCAAAGGCCAAGGGCGCGGTGCGGCGGCGCCGGGGTCCGGACTCCGGCAGGGTCAGCAGCCTCCGGCGCAGCTCCACAGAGGGGCTCTGCCGGTCAAAATAATCGGAATATGCACTCATGTGGATTCTCCTTCCAACAGCAATTTCAGCTTCGCTCTGGCCCGGGCCAGACGGGAGCGGACCGAGCCGGGGGACATGCCCAGGATGGAGGCCATTTCTCCTGTGGAATAGCCCTCGTAATAATATAGATGTATGGCGGCCCGGTCCTGAGGCGGAAGGCGGTACAGCTCCTCCAGCTCCCGGGCCTCGGCTTCCCGAGCCGGCAGCTCCGGAGGCAGCGGCTCCATCCGGCGGCGCCAGGGGGAGCGGAGCAGGCTGATGCACCGGTTTACGGTCACCCGGGTCATCCAGGCCGCCTCCTGCGCCGGGCAGGAAAAGACCGGCGCTTTTTCCAGATAGCGGAGAAATGTATCCTGGACCGCGTCCTCCGCCTCCTGGGCGTCGCCCAAAATGGCCAGAGCGGTGCGGTACAGCTTGGTCTCGTAACGGAGGACAAAAGCCTCCCAGTCCACCGGCCGGCGGGACTTGTGTTCCATGGTCTGGCCTCCTTTCATGAAATATAACGCTTTGGAAGGAGAAAACGCTGCAGGAGGCGGCGTTTTTTTAGGCGTAAAAAAGGCCCGGGCCGTTTTCGGCCCGGACCAAATCCCCGGCGCACCGGACGTCAGCCGTCTTCCTCCCCGGCTTCGGCCGGAATCCGAATCAGACCGCCGGTTTGAAAGAAATACAGCAGCAGCGCTTTCACCGGTCTTCCGAAAATCCGGCTTAAGGCCCGGCCGTATGTCTGCACCTGCACGGCGTAACGGGCTGCGGCCGCTGCCTCTCCCCCGGGGCGGACCCGGTCCGTCTTAAAGTCCAAAACGGTCAGGCCCTCGCCTTCGGTCAGGCAGCAATCCACCACGCCCTGCAGCAGCAGCTTTTCACCTGCCAGCTCCTCCTGCAGCATTTCGCCGTCTGCCAAAAGGGAAAACTTGAACTCCCGCAACACGTCTATCCCCGTCTGCAGCCGCCTTCCCAGCTCCGTTTGAAAAAACGACGCAATCCAGGCGCGGTTTACCGCCCGGACCTGCCGGGCCGTGAGAAATCCCTCCGACTCCAAACGAGACAGCTCTTCCTCCACGCGCCCGGCGTCCGTACAGGCCTCATAGCGGATGTATTGCATCGCCAGGTGCGTCGCCGTACCGATTTCCCGTCCATCCAGGGGACGCTCCGACAAAAACACCGGCTGCCGCCACCGCCGGGGCCCCACCGACGCCGCCGGCGCCGCCCGTTCCGCCGCCTCCTCATCCAGCTCCCTTCCCTTGAGCTGGGTCGCCGTAATTTTAGACGGCGCACCGGCCGCCGCAGCATAGGGATACCGGAAGGACAGCAGCGCTCCCAGGTCCGGCGGCGTCTCCGGCTCCCGGCTGGGAACCGGCTGTTCTACCGGAGCCGCATCCGCCCCGGGCCCCCGCTCGTGAAAGCGAATGCTCCAGGGATACGCTCCCACCACGGTTTCCTCCGGCCGCCCGGCCCGCTCAAAAAACGCCCCCGCCTCTGTACGCGTCATGGCAGCCATCAGAACCCAGTGGCCCAGGCAGTCCGCCTCCTGCGCCAGCATGACGTTGCCGGTGGGCATCACCTGCCGGGCAACGGCCTCCAGCCGCCGGGTTAAGTACCGGGAGGCGTAGGTCATGATCAGCATGTCCTTGGCCCGGGTCATCGCCACATACAAAACCCGCAGCTCCTCGGATCTGTGCTCCGCCTGGAGCTTCTGAGCAATGGCTCTTTTGGCCAGGGTCGGATACCGCAGACGGTTTTCCCGGTCCAGGGCGCTGCAGCCGATGCCCAGCTGGGAGTCCACCAGCACGTTCGCCCGAAGCTCCTCCCGGTTGAAGGCGGCAGAGAGGTTGCAGAGAAAGACCACCGGATATTCCAGTCCCTTGGATTTGTGAATGCTGAGAATCTGAACCGCATCCGGCGTCCCGCCGGTCTGCTCCGGCTGTAGGCCTCGCCTTGCCAGGCTGTCCAGGTGGGCCAAAAATTGGGACAGGTCCCGCCGTCCCCCTTGCTCAAAGGCTGCGGCGGTCTCATACAGGAATTCCAGGTTCTTCCTGCGCCTCTCACCGCCCTCCATGGCGGCAAACACCGCCTCCATATGCGTCTGCGCATAGATCTTCTCCAGCAGTCGGGTCAGGGTCTCCAGCCGGGCCGTCTGCCGGAGGGAATCCAGCAGCGCCAGGCAGGCCCCGGCCTGCCGGTCCCCGGCCTCCGCCGCCCCGGTCAACGCCTCAAACAGGCTGCCTTCCCGGTGGGCCGCCCGCATTCTGCCCAGATGGTCCGCCGTAAACCGGAACACAGGGCTCGCCAGAACCGCCTCCAGCGGAATATCCTGAAGGGGATTGTCCAGAACCCGAAGCAGCGCCAGGAGGACCTCCGCCTCACCGGTGTCCAACACGCTGCCCCCCGTCCCCGCCGCCACGGGAATCCCCCGGGCCTCCAGGGCTCTGCGGTATATGCCGGCGCTGCTGCCGGGAGAGCGAAGCAGGATGACCACGTCCCCCGGGCGCACGGGACGCAGCGCATCTGCCTGGCGGATCATGGCCGGCTCCCGGAGCAAAGCCTCGATTCGCTCCGCCACAAACCGGGCTTCCGTCTCGTACTGATCCGCCCCCTGCCCATCGGGGCCCGGCGTCAGCTGGATGCCGTGAAGCTCCACCGCCGGCTGCGGCAAGGGGACATGACAAACGCCCTGCCGCAGGGCCTCCTCCTGTCCGTATTCCAGTCCCCCCACATCCGGAGACATGGCGCATCGGAACACATGGTTGGCCGCCTCCAGGATTTCGCCCCCGGAGCGGAAATTTTCAGAAAGAAGGATCTTCCTCCCCTGCCCCGGCTCCGCCTGCTCCGCCGGAGCAAACTCCCTGTATTTCTCCAAAAAAATTCCAGGGTCGGCCAGGCGGAACCGGTATATGGACTGCTTCACATCTCCCACCAGGAAGCAATTGCCCCGCTCCTGGGAAAGCGCCTGAAAAATGCAATCCTGCACCTCGTTGGTGTCCTGGTACTCATCCACCATAATCTCCCGAAACCGCCGGCCGGTCTCCCGGGCCGCCCGGGTGGGACCCGACATTCCCCGGCCCAGCAGCAGCTCCAGGGTTCGGTGCTCCAGATCCCCAAAATCCAGCACCCGGCGCCGGTCTTTCTCCTGCCGGTACGCCCGGGCAAAATCCCGCACCAGCTGCACCAGGCCCTGCAGGGCCGGATACGACCGGTCCAGATCTCCGATGAGCTGCCGGGACTCCAGGGCAAAGGGCGCCTGCCGCTCCTTGAGTCCCTCCCAGCACGCCTTCCGCAGCGCCTTGACCGTATCGGCCAGGTCCGGATCCCGGGGCTTGCGCACGGGAGGCAGGCGTCCAAAATCCACAATCCGGTTTGCGCGGATTTCCTCCCAGGTCCGGCAGGCCCGGAGCTGCTCCAGCTGCCGGAGATTTTCCTGCAACACAGGGCCGTACTTGGGGCCCAAATCCTCCTGTGTCTGCGCCAGAGCGGCGGCTCGGCGGAGCAGCGCCCCCTGCTGCTCCAGATAATTCAAAAGCCGGTCGGCGAGATACCGGCCCCAGGGAGTGTCCGCCGCGTCGTGCAGCCCTTCCTGCCGGGCCAGGCAGCCCTCCAGCCAATCCTCCGGCCGGAGGTGGCACCGGGCGGCGTCGTATATGGCGGCCACAATTTCCGGAACCGCCCGGTCATCCCGTCCGAAGCCCTGGGTATCCACAAAGGCCTGCAGCGCAGGGGAGGCGTCAATCTGTCCATAGGCCGCTTCCAAAACCGTTTCCATGGCCCGCAGCCGCAGCTCCTGGCACTCCGGCTCGTCCGCTACCCGAAAATCTCCGGGCAGCTCCAGGGCAAAGGCGTATTCCCGCAGCAGCTCCCCGCAAAACGCATGGACCGTGGAGATTTTCGCCAGATACAGCCGCTGGACCTGACGCTGCAAATGACGGTTTTCCGGGTGCTGCGCCAGAAGCTCTGTGAGCCGGGCGCCGATTTTTCCCCGAAGCTCCGAGGCGGCGGCCCTGGTGTATGTAATAATCAGAAATTCATCCAGATTCGCCGGGTCCTGCGCCTGGCAAAGGTAGCCCATGAGCCGGTCTACCAGCACCTTGGTTTTTCCGGACCCGGCGGCGGCGGCCACCAGCAGCGGGCCGCCCCGGTTTTCCACCGCCGCCCGCTGGGCCTTGGTCAAGGTCTCAGCCATGGTCCTTCCCCTCCTTTTCCACCTGCTCCCAGAATTCCGCCGCGCTCACCGCCCGGTAAACCCGAGGCTCACCCCACAGGTCCAAATGGCAGGCAGACGCGTAGGCGCAGAAACGGCAAGCATCCCGGTTACCTCGAACATAAGGGTTGGGCTCCACCTGTCCCCCGGCGATGCCGTCCACCAGGCGGGCCAGAAGCCGGAACACATAGTCCTTCAGCTGCCTCAGCTGTCCTTCCGTTGCCAAATCGCCGGTGAGCGCCCCGGTTTTGCTCCGCTTCACCGGCAAAAACCGGGACTCCTCCCCTGCGTCCATCGCCTGCAGCACCGCTTCGTCGGCCAGCACCAGGCCCTTTCGCCGGGCCTCCTTCTGCCGCAGAAGACGCGCCTGCTCCGCCTCCACCGGGCCGTCGGCGGGCAGCACCGGAGCCCGGGCGGGAAAATACAGAACGCCCGCCGCCTCCGGACTCACGCCCAAATAGGCCCGCCCGCTGTCCTCCAGGGCGAAGAGGTACAGCAGCATCTGCAGCCCCAAACCGTGGAGCACATCGCAATAGTCAAAATCCTTCCGGCCGGTTTTGTAATCCACCACCCGGACATAGGTTTCCCCGTCCCGCCGGTACAGGTCCAGCCGGTCCACAAAGCCCCGGAGCTGCGCCGGCATGGCGCAGCCGGGAATTTCCACCGCGGGCATGGCGCCGCCGGGGCCGAACCGGACCTCAAAGCCCGCCGGTTGGAACCGGGACTGCGCCAGCTCCTCCCACAGCTCCCGGACCACCGCCTGAAGCTCCCGCATATTTCGCTCCAGCAAATAATCCTGACGGCTGGTCCGTTCCAGGCCGGAAAAGCGCTCCCGGCAGTACCGTCTGGCGTGCTCCTCCGCCATCGCCTGGGTCCGTTCCAGGCTCACCCGGCTGAAGCCTCCGGCCCGGCACACGTCCCGGGCGGTATGCTCCAGCACATCATGCACAAAGGTGCCGAACTCCGCCGGGTCCACGGTGATTTCCTTTCTCTCCCTTGCCCGAAGCCCATACTGCATAAAATAGGCGAACCGGCAGGAAGCCGCCCGGTCAACCTGAGAGGCCGAAAGCTGCAGCCGGTCGCCGTAGAGTCCCCGGATGGTCTCCGGCGTCAGCCGGCCCAAGGCATACCGGGCCCCGGCGCGCACCTGCCGCCACGCCTCCTCCGCCTGGGGCGGCGCCTGATCCTGCCGGGCCAGACCGGCCCCGGCATCCCAGACGTCGGCCACCCGATCCTCCGGAGGAAGCGCCTCCGGCTCCGCCTGCCGCCCCAGCATCCGGGCCAGGCGGCGAAAGGCGGCAGCCGGCTGGCCGTCGCCGCAGGTCATGCAGAAAAACCCACCGGCCCCGGCGGCAACGGCATAAATTCCCGCCGTCTCCTGCTCCAGCTGCCGGTACAAATCCGCCGTCAGGGGCAGCCCCAAATCCATCAGCCTCCGCCGCTCCGGCTCGGTGAGCACCATGCCCCCCGCACCGGCCTGGGGCAGAAAGCCCTCCTGGGCGCCCAGCAGATAAACGCGCCGGGCCTCCTGCCGCCGCATGGCGGCGACGCCGCCCACGGTCACGCTGTCCAGCGTCTGGGGAATGGTGCCCACCTGATACTGGCTCAGCAGCAGGCGGAACAGCCGGACAAAGCCGTCCAAATCCCGGACCCGGCTCCCCAGAAGCGCCGCCATCTGTTCCATGGCCCCTACCAGAATCTCCCAAAGCTGCTCCTGCTCCTGGGCGCTGCGCCGGTCCCCCGCCGCCTCAAAGGCCGCCGCCAGCTCCTCCAGCCGCCGGGCCGCCTGAACCTCCTCCAGGAAAGCGTAAACGGCCTGCAGCTGCTCCAGGACCGTCCCCGCTGCGCCCAGGGCTTTCTGCAGGCGGACCAGGGGCATAACCCCCGCAATCCGGCTCCGGTTCAGCTCCGCCAGCTCCGCCTCGTCCTCCGGCTCCCAGGAAAGCCCCAGCCCCCGGGGATGGCGGGTAAAGTCCTCGCCCCAGGATCTGCCCCGCAGGCCCCAGGCGACGGCATAGTTCTCCAGGCGGTCACAGGCCGCCGGGGCCAGCGGCGACAGGACAGACTTCAAATACCGAAGTACCGGCCCCCGGTCCAGGCCGTCGCACACCGCCTCCAGGGCAGTCAAAATCGCATCCGGCACCGGCTTGCAAAGGATGTCCTCCCTTCCGGCAAAGTAGGCCGGGATCCCGTACCGGTCCAGGACCTGACGCAGCACCGGCTCATACCGAGGCAGGTCCGCGCACACCAGGGCCACATCCCGGTACCGGCCTCCGGCCTGGGTCCAGCGGCGAATCTCCGCCGCCGCAAAGACGCACTCCTGGCGTACCGACTCCAGACGAACCGTCCGGGCGCATAGCTCCAGTCCCGGTATCTGCGCCGGGGGACCGGCCAGCAGCCCGCGCCGCATCCGCCCCAAGGGTTCCCCTTCCTCGGGATCCGGCAGGAGAATCTTCTCCGCCGGAATCCCGGCCCGGGCCGCCAGCTGCAGCAAAGCCCCGGCCGTCTCCCCGGCCAGCTCCATACCCGCCGTCTGAGACCCGGGCCCGTCGCAAACCAGGCTCACGGTCACTTGGGGAGAACAGGCGATCAGGTGGCCCAAAATGGCCAGCTCCTGCCCGGTAAAATCCGAAAAGCCGTCTATGTAAAACACATGCTCCCGGGCAAACTCCCCGGCTTCCATTTGCTCCAGCAGTTTGGTCATCCGGTCCCTAGGGTCCCGGCCAAAACCGGCGCAGATGCCGTCATAAGCCTCCAAAAGCAGAGACAGCTCCCGGAGCTTTTCCGGCAAGACGCCCTCGGTCCGCTCCGCCGCAGCCCGCAGGGACTCCGGCGTCACCCGGCAGCTTTTAAACTCGTCCACAGCCGCCACCAACTCCGACAGAAATTCGGGCCTGGCGCCTACGGCGGCATAGGCCTTCAATCCGGCGCGCAGCTCTTCGGCCGCAGCGGCCATAGCCAAAATCCGGCCGCCGCCGTCCAGGACGGGCTCCGCCCCGCCGCCCATCCGGGCAAACACCCGGCCGGCCAGGCGGGTAAAGCTCAGCACCTCGGCGTACCGGCTGGCCGTGTCCCCGGCCCGGCTGCAAAGCCGCCGCTCATAGTCGTGGGACGTCTGTTCCGGAACCAGCAGAATCCGGTTTCCGGCGCAGTCGGCCACATCCCGGCTCAAAAGACGCAGCATCTCGTCCCGATTCTGCCGCCAATTGGTACCCAATCGCAATTGCAGCATGTTTTCACCTCTTATCGCTTCAAATCCTCCGTCCCGCCGACAAATCAGCCGTGAAACCAGTTCTTCACCTGACCCAGCCAATCCAGAAGCCGGAACCGAATCTCATATCCGCCGCTGTCCTGGGTCAGCGTTCCGGCCAACCGGTCGGAGAGACCGGCCGCCTCGGCCGTCTCCTGGAAGCCCTCGGAGGAAGCCGGAACGCACAGGGTGGGAAACACCACACACCACCAATTGTGCCCTTCCCCTTCTCCGATGGTAATGCGCAGAGCCTCATACAGCCCGGCAGGCAGCTGGAAGGTATCATACACCCGGGTGGGGAACTCCTCCAAAGCCAAACTCACCTGAGCCTTCAGCTGGGATCCCGCCTCCTGCAGCACCTCGTTGGCCGTCTGCTGAATCTCCGTCAAATGGGCCGACAGGAAATCCTTGGCCGCCTGCGCCGAGTCCAGCGTCCCCATCACCTGGTTCAGCTGCTCCACCACCGCGTCCCGGACCTGGAGCTTTAGGTCCTGGTCCTCCTGGGAATCGGAGTTGGCCACCACGTGCAGCCGCACCAGATTCTCTTCCAGCGCTTTGCTGTCCCGGAGCAGCCCCGCCCCCCAGGTCACAGCCCCCGCCGCCAGGGCCAAAATTCCCAGCCGTCTCCAAAAGTGCGCCATAAAAGTCACCGTCCATCCGCAATTTCTCACAGTATGGACGGCAACCGAAAAAATTATACAGTTTTGGCAATAAAAACCTGGGGATAATTGTCCTTCAGCATGGCGCAAAGCACCGCCGCGTATTCAAAAGAGGGAACCATGGCGTATACGGCAGAGCCGGAGCCGGTCATGGCAAAGCCCAAGGCCCCGTAGGAATTCATCAGCGACTTGATATAATTCAGCTCCAGGTGCTCCGCCGTCACCACGGGCTCAAAGACATTGCACAGCTGCTGGGCCACGGCCCCCAAATCCCCCTGGACAATGGCCGCTTCCATGGCGGTCTGATTGGGCCGGCGGGGGATGGCGGTCTCATCCAGCCGACGGTACAGCTCCGGCGTGGAGACGGAAAAATCCGGCTTGCACACCACAAAAAGCGCCTCCGTCAAATCCGGCAGCTTTCTCAGCCGCTCTCCCCGGCCCTGACATAGGGCGGTGCCGCCTAAGGTGCAAAAGGACACGTCGCTTCCCACCTCCGCGCCCAGCTCCGCCAGGGCATAAACGGAAAAGGGATAAGCATAATACCGGTTGAGGGCCCGGAGCACCGCTCCGGCGTCGGCGCTTCCGCCGCCCAGTCCCGCCTGGGTGGGAATCCGCTTGACAATCCGGATAGACAGCCCCTCCGGGTCCCGGCCGGACGCCCGGCAAAACACCTCTGCCGCGCGCCAGGCCAGGTTGGTCTCGTCCTGGGGGACTCCCTCTGCGCCGCAGGTCAGGGTCCAGGGCTTGCCGGTGCCGATCTCCAGCTCCACGTCATCCCGGATGGAGATGGTCTGCATCACGGATTCTATATTATGGTATCCGTCGGGCCGCTTGCCCAACACATCCAACGTCAAATTGATTTTGGCAAAAGCGCCTTCGCGCAGGGTTTGGCTCACTTGATCTTTCTTCCTTCCAAATAGTATCGCTTTTCCCGGGCATGGCCCATGGAGAAGGTCTTCCGGGGCAGCGCGCCGTCGGCCATTACGCCGCGGAACAGCTGACCTTTGGCCATCGCCGGCAGCAAAAAGCCGATGGCCCGGTCCTGGGCCGCCAGATGCTTCAGATCCTCATCTCCATGGATGTAATCAATCTTGCCCGGATGGGCAGCCAAATACTCGTCCAGGAACTGCTGCAACACGCCGACCTCCAGCTGGCTGCGGCTGCGGTCCAGGTACACCGTACCGGTCTTGTCCCCGGCAAACCAACAGACGGGATAGCCGCCCGGCGCGCACCAGGACTCCAGGGCCTTCCGCAGTGCCTCCGGGTCCGTCTCCGTCACCACCCGGTGAATGGGCTCAAAGTTCTGGGCCGCATCGTGAATGTTTTCCAGCTCCACCAGGGCAAACCGGGCCGGATGCCGGGACAAGTCCACGCCCGGGTTCCGGGCCTTCAGCTCCTCATAGCAGCTCTTGGCCGTGGCCAGAGAATGATTGCCGTCCCCAACGGCAAACACCAGGGGCGTGCCGGGCAAATCCCGGTACTTCTCCGGACAGGCGGCGGTATAGGCAGTCAGCCGGGCCTCAAAGTCCTCCGCTTCCTTCCCGGCGACCAGGTAACCGGCAATATGTCCGCCCCCCTCCATGAGATCAAACTCATAGAGCTTGGGTAAGCGGTCGCGGCCAGCCGAAATGGGCTCGATCAGAGTCTTCCGGTCATCATCGCATAACAGCAAAATGTGGGGCAGCTCCAGGCTGGCATTCCGCCGGACCCGCTGGCGGGGCGGAATCCGCTCGGTCACCGTCCGTTCCGTGGCGCGAACGGCGGAAGTCGAACCGGGCGTATAGTCGTAGGCCTCCAGGTCCACCATACCCACCAGGCCCTTCCGCACAGAGCCGTTCTGAAGCGTCCGCTCCACGTAGACAAACGCGTTTTCATACGTCTGGAACAGGCCGCTCTCCAGGTAAGCCTCCATCGTCCGGTTGATTTGCTCCGTATGGGCCGCCTCCTGGGGCGTCCCCAGCTCTGCCTCCGGCAGAATCAGGCGCAACGTGGAGGGCGCATTGCCTACAGTCTCCGCCACCCGGGCCCAATAGGCCGGGTCAGAGGTAAATTGGTCGCAGGCGATTACGGCCCATTTCTCCATAGAATCCACCTGGGGAATCAAAATGTTTGCCGGCAAAAATGCGTTCATCATGCTCCAACCTTTCGTTTGTTGTTCCCGGCTCCATTCCGCGCCGGGTTTCTCGTACATTATACACGAGAAATTGGAAAAAGAAAAGTAGCATTCTGTGGTATTTTCCTAAAACCTACCGATCTGTCCACGATATAAAGACAGCCATTCTTATCGTCCAGGTCAAAAGCCGCTACCGGACCGCCGCCTGATTCAGGCTGTGGATCAGCCCGTCGCTTTTCACGCTCATTTCAACCCAGGCCGGGCGAAAGCCGCTGCGGACTGCGTTTCCGGCGGAGCGGACATTGGACCAGGCGCAGCAATAAAACGGCACCTTCCCCCGGGCCAGAATTTCACACGCCAGGGTGCTGGTCAACGCGCCGGCCACGCCCTGCCGCCTGTATTCCGGCAGCACATCTATGCCGATCTGCCACATGGTCTCGCAGTCCGCCGAGCAGCCTGCCAGGCCGATGAGCCTGCCGTTGTCGTACGCGCCGACGCCCAGCACGTCCAGAGCCTTTCGCTTTTCACACAGGGCGTTGCTCCATTCCGGCACATACAGCCCGGCAAAGTCCCCGGCGTCCAAAAGCCGGAGCTCGTACCGGCAGGCCAACGGCTGCAAACGGGTCAGGTCCGGCAGCCAATACTCCGCCATCCAGCAGACATTGACGCCCAAGGGCCTGAGCCGCTCCATCAGCACATGCAAATTCGGCGTCTCAAAGCAATGCTCCACGGCATATCGGCTGATATAGTCTCCGGCAATCTCGGCATACGGCTCGCTTACGGACGCCACAATGTTGTTGCCGTAGCTGGTCAGGTTGCACAAAAACGGCAATTCTAGGTATTTTCGCGCGGCGGGATTTTTCCGGGACGGCACAACCCGGTTGTTCCCCGACAAAAAATCAGCAGGGCTGCAGCTGCTGTCCGCCGCCGACTGCGCCATGGCGATGCTCCAGATTTCCGCTTGCGTCATATTCTCTCCCCCGACTGCAGGCAGACCTTTTCCCGGCAAAGCCCCGACGTTTCACGGGCGCGCCCGGAGGGATTTGCGCAGAAAATCTGCAAAAAAGATCCAATCCTGCCAAATTCCAAATTTTGCGTTCTATGGCCAAAGCGGCCTGTGCATAGCCCCATTTTCTTTGGGAAATACTACACCCATCCACGAAGAAAGGGAGGCACACAAATGGATACCCTTGCATTGATTCTATCCATCATCGGCGCCATAAACTGGGGTCTGGTGGGCATTTGCCAGTTCGACCTGGTTGCATGGCTGTTTGGCGGTCAAACCGGTATCGTCAGCCGCATCATTTATACGCTGGTGGGTCTGGCCGGACTTTGGTGCATCAGTCTGCTGTTCCGGCGGCAAAATCGTGTCGGCATTGCGGATTGATCCGCAGTATTTTGCGCTATGACGCGTAAAATACACAATTGGGGTGCTGCAATACACCGCAGCACCCCAAACGTATTGCTTCCAGACCCTCCGGCTCAGTTCACCCGCACCACACAGGTGTAGACGGCGCCCTCGTAGGTCGTGGTGACCTCCGTATAGCCGGGCCCCACGGCGGTCACGGTGTTGCCGTCCACCGTGCAGACGCTGCTGTCCCCGGTAGACCAGGTCACCTCCAAGGGCTGCCCATCCCCGTCCCGCAGACGCAGAGTAAAGCTCTCGTCCACGGACAGGGTCACGTCGGTATGACTGATGACGGCGGCGCCGTCGGCGGGCGCCTCGAAGCTGCAGCGCACAATGCAGGTCAGCTCCTGCTCCTGGTACACCGCGCGAATCTGGACCGTACCGGGACCCACAGCGGTCACCAGGCCGTCCTGGACCGTTGCAACCGTTTCATCGCTACTGGACCACTGCAGTCGACTGCCCTCCAGAGAACCGGCCGTGAGCAGGACGGTCTCCCCGGCATGGAAGAAGGTGACGTCTGTCTGGCTGAGGGACAGCCGGCCGACTGTTTCCTCTCCGGTTTCCTCCGGGGTCTGCTCCGGTTGCGTGGTCTGCTCCTCCGTCCACTCACAGGTGACGGCGCAGGTGGCGCCGGCTTGTCCGCAGGTCACCGTGATGGTAGCCCGGCCGGTTCCCACCGCTTCCACCCGGCCCTCGGAGGATACGGTAGCCACCTGAGGATTGTCGGAAGAAAATTGCAGGCTGTCTGTCGTACCGGCCGGATCCAAGGTCACCTGCAGCATTTGGCTCTGCCCCTTCTCCGAAAAAAGCAGAGTCTCATCCACCGTAACGCCGGTACAGGGTACCGTCTCCGACGCCGGGGGAGAAGTGGTCCCGTTCTGTCCCCCGCCGGGCAGGTGCGGGCGCAAAAACCGGTAGCCAATGTACAGGCCCAGGCACACCACCAGGACCCCCAAAATCACGCAAATGACCTGATCCCGCCGGGCTACACCCCCGGCATAACGCCCTTTGGCCGGACTGCGCCGGGCCGCCTTGTTTTTTTCCGGCCGCGCCGGTTCGGCAGCGGCAGCCGGGGCGGACTTAGCCTGGGCTTTGCGCAGGGGAATTTCCGGTACCGGTATGGTGGGTTCCTTCGGCACCGTCGCCTCTCCGGCATTTTTCTCAGCCGGTTCCTGTCCGGGTTGGGCTGCTTCCGGTGTATCTATATGGCCGCAGACGGGGCACTCCCCCTCTTCCGAGGTATACATGGTCCCGCAATATTCGCAGATCACTTTACTCAAAAAATATCCCTCCGTTTCCTTCCGTACGGCGTTCCAAAATCGGTTCGACAACATCATATCATTTTCCCGGCCATAAAACAACTACAATCCTGTTGCTTTTTTCGCTTTTTTCGCTTATGATATAGGGTAGTCAAAGGAGGCGATGAATTTGGCGGATGCAAAAACCGTATCTCCCCTGCTGGATGAATTCTCCATGGGAAGCCCATACAGCAGCCACCATGGCATTGTTTGCTGTCCCGCAATTCACACCGTCACAAAAGAAAAATTTATCTTAAAACACATCTCCATTCCGGAGTCTCAGATTCAGGTAAACGCCATGCTGCTCACCGGCGCATGCGCAGACCAAACCGCCGCTCAGAGCTATTACGAGGATATGACCCGGGGACTGGAGGAGGAAATTCGCTTGCTGGACCGGTTGGCCCAGTCTCGCGGCTTTGCGCCCTTTTTCAGCCATCAGTCCACGCCCAAGGAAAACGGAGAGGTCGGTATGGATCTTTGGGTCCTGAGCCCTTACCGGACCACGTTGGCCTCCTACACCAAGCGAAACACCATGACGCACCTGAATGCCGTCAATCTGGGCATTGATCTGTGCGCCGCCCTGACCTTGAGCCGGAAGGCCGGATATTTATACCAGGATTTAAAGCCGGAGAACATCTTCATCACCGCCAAGCGCCAGTTTCAACTGGGTGATTTTGGCTTTTTACCTCTGGATCACCTTACATATGCCACTTTCCCGGAAAAATACCGGGGACCTTTTACTGCGCCCGAGCTGTTCGACGACTTCGGCGAGATGAACGCCACCATTGATCTTTACGCTTTGGGCATGGTGCTTTACTGGGTGTACAACGGCGGACAGGGACCGTTTGCCGAATCCCCGGACCAGGCGGAATCCCGCCGGTTGCAGGGCGAGGCCTTGCCGCCTCCGGCCTATGCCGACTACGAAATGGCCGAGATTATTTTGAAAGCGGCGGCCTTCCGGCCCCAGGACCGTTGGCAGAGTCCCGAGGAGATGGGGCAGGCCCTGGTGAGCTATATGCAGCGCAACCCGGTCAACGACGCCATCATCGCCCCGCCTGTGGTCACCCCTGCTGTTCTGGACGCCGAAGCGATGGCTCCGGACACCCAAGGGGCTGCGCAGGCGGCGCAACCGGCGCCGTCCCAGCCCGACCAGGTCGGTTCGGAGCCGCAGCCCTCAGCCGAATCAGATTCCCCGGCCGAAGTGGAAGCGCCGCCGGAGCCCGCCGCCGAGCCGGAACCGGAACCCGCCGCCGAACCGGAGCCGGAGTCCCCGGCCGAAGCGGAACCGCTGCCGGCAGAGGAGCCCCGGCAGGAGATCCCGGCCGAAGCCCCGGACGCTGCCCAGCCGGAGCCGGCGGACAACCCCCTGCAAGCCATGAAGGCCATCCTCTCCCAGGAAGAGCCGTCTGCCGAGGATTCCGCTCCCGCCGAGCCGGAAGAGGACGAAGCCTTCCCCCAGGAGGAAGAGCAGAACTTAACCGCTGCACCTCAGGACCCGGAGCTGGCCGATATTCTCTCCCGGGCCGAGTCTTTCCTGACCTCACCTTCCGGAGAAGACACGCCGGAGCCGGACGCTGCGCAGCCGCCTGCCCCCCTTCCGCAGCCGGAAGCGCCGGCAGAGGAAGAAGAGGCGGAAGCCTGGGAGGAAGCGCCCCGGCGCCGCTCCTGGAAAGGGCTGATCGTCTTTTTGTCGGTCCTGTTGGTTCTGGCGGTCCTGGCGGTGGGCGCATATTTCTATTATGTCCACTACTACTGCGTTCCTCTGGAAGAGCTCACAGTCACAGAAGGTTCGCTGGACAGTTTTACCGTACGCCTCACAACCGAGGCCGATCCCAGCGCCCTGCACGTCAGCTGCCGGGACACCTACGGCAACACCTATGAAGCTCCGTTGGAAGATGGAACCGCCACCTTTACCGGCCTGAATTCCAACACCCAATACACCGTGACCGTCTCCATAGACGGCTTCCACAAGCTCATCGGCCAGACCCAGACCACGTATACCACCGGGAAGGAAACAGAAATCGTCAGCCTCACCGGCGTCACCGGCCCGGAAGACGGCTCCGTCATTTTAAATTTTACCTTGACGTCGGACGGTCCGGTCCCGGAGGCCTGGACCCTGACTTACAGCGCCGAGGGAGAGGAAGCCCAAACCCGCTCCTTCTCCGGCCAGAGCGTCACCGTCACAGGCCTCACCGTGGGCAAGGCCTACACCTTCCAGCTGGACGGCGGCCCGGATATCTACCTCACCGGCGCCACCAGCCTCACCCTGACCGCCTCCGCCGTGGTCACGGCCCAGAACCTGCGCGTCACCGAACACACGGGCAGCGCGCTCACCCTGACTTGGGATGAACCGGCAGCCCCGGTAACCGGCTGGTCCGTCCGCTGCTATGATTCCGCCGACTTCGACCAGACCGTTACCGTAGACAGCTGCACCGCCACCATAGAAGGCATCTCCGCAGATACCGCCTACACGGTAGAGGTCACGGCGGCGGGAATGTCCCAGAACGCCTGGATTTCCATCACGGCAAACCCCCTCTCCATTTCAGAGTGCACCATCCAAACGGAGGATCTCAACCAAATCACCGCCGCCTGGACCTTCACCGGAGATGCCCCTGAGGGCGGCTGGATCTTCCTGTACACCCACGGCAACGGAGAGACCGCTACGGAGGCCATTCAAACAGCCGAGCCCACCGTTGCCATTTCCACCGTCCTGCCCAACACCGTCTATTCCTTCCAAATTCAAGCGGCGGACGGCTCTACGGTTTTAAACAACACCTTTACCGCCACCACCCCGGAAGCCCCGGCCTTTTCGCAATACGGCGTGGAAGCCGCCAACGTGTTTATGGCCACCTTCCCCACGCCGGAGGACCCGGATTGGGCCACCCGGGATGTGACGCCGGAGAATCAGACCACCCAGTTTACCGCCTCGGATTCCATCGCCTTTGTGCTGGAGGCCACCGAGGGCGCGGATTCGGATGACGCAGAGGTGGAGACCCTGATCCTGGTCCGGGACGCCCAGGGCGTTCCCGTGGATTATTACATGGGCTTAGCCCCATGGCACACCATGTGGACCAACGACAAGTACCTGGGACAGCTGGAGCGTACGCCCCAGACTCCCGGAGAGTACCGGCTGGAGATCTACTTCAACCGCCAGCTGGTGCAGTCCATGGCCTTTACCATCACGGCATAAAATGAAACAGGGGGCCGTCTTTTCCGACGGCCTCCATGTTTTTGCCATATTTGAATTTTTGAAAAAGCGCCTGCTTTCTCCCGTTTTTGCGCATACTAAAGGCGGAAGGAGGCGTATGGAAATGAAAGGCTATTCGTTTGCCCTGACCATGGGATTGGGCGCAGCGGTGGGCGCCGTTGCCGTCCTCATGATGCCCAAGCAGAACCCTGCCCGCCGGTTGGCGGATAAGGCCGCTGCCAATGTGGAAGACGCCGTCTGCCAGGCGGCATCCAAAATCGCCCAATAAAACAGCGGGAGTGTGCTGCAGAATTCTCTGCGGCACACTCCTTTCGCTTTGCAGGAAGCTCTAGTTCCACTGCCGGGCTTTCACTTCCCGGGCCTTTTCGTACAGCCGGACGTAGCTGTCATAGCGGGTAGGCTGCAGCTTGCCCTCCCGCAGGGCCTGGGTGACCGCGCAGTCCGGCTCCTTCAAATGGGCGCAGTCACGGAAGCGGCACCGTCCCAGATAGGGCGCAAAATCCGGAAATGCATACTGGAGATCTTCCTTCCATATAAGTTCCATTTGGTCGGTGTCAAAGGAAGAAAACCCGGGGGTATCCGCCACAAAGGTCTCCCCATCCAGGGCGTACAGCTCCACATGCCGGGTCGTATGCCGGCCCCGGCCCAGCTTCTCCGAAACCGCGCCGGTCTGCAGGCACAGCGCCGGGGCCAGGCAGTTGAGCACGCTGCTTTTTCCCACGCCGGAATTGCCGGTAAAGGCGGTGAGCTTGCCGGAGATCGCATCGCGCAGGCGGTCCATTCCCGCTCCGGTTTTGGCGCTGGTCCGGATCACCGGAAATCCCGCCTGCTCATAAATCCGGCCCAGTTCCGCCGCCGGATCCAGGTCCGTTTTGTTGAGACAGAGGATCACCGGCACCTTCCGGCTGCCGGCAATGGCAGCCACCCGGTCAATGAGGAAGGGCTCGGTAACCGGATTCACATTGGCGGCAAAGACAACCAACGCATCCACATTGGCCACCGCAGGACGAAGAAAGCTGTTTTTTCGGGGCAGCAGCTTTTCCACCATGCCTCGGCTGCCGGAGCAGGAGATCTCCACCAGATCTCCCGTCAGAGGCATGCAGCCGTCTCTTCGGACGTGTCCTCTGGCCCGGCAGGTCACCGTCCCCGCCTCCGTTTTCACTTCATAAAACCCGCTGAGGGACTTTACAATCCGTCCAATCATCCATCCACCGTAAACCGCAGGGTAATCCGCTCGCCGCTGGCTGCGGAGAAATCCACCCGGAAGGTCTCCGCCAGCTCTCCGTTTACATAAACATCGAAATACTCCGTTCCGCTGCCGTCCAGGCTCACCGGAACCTCCGTGGTGCCGACCTCCACCGGCAGCGCCTCGGTGCAGGGACTGTTGTTCTTATAAATCTGAAGCTGATACCGCACGGTAATGTCCGACGGCAGCACCAAGGTAACCGTTTTGGAAACCACCGACGGCTCCGGCTCTGTCGTCGGCGGCGCCGTGGTCTCCGCAGGACCCTTGGACACCTTCAAATGAATCACAGTTCCCTCCGGCACCTCCGTGCCCTTGACTACGTCCTGTTCAATGACCTGGTCTTTGGGTTTGTCACTTTCCACCAGATCATAGTCATAGTCCAAATTCTTACCGGTAAGCAGAGAAGCGGCCTTGCTGATGTCCATGCCCAGGACCTCCGGCACTGTGGTCATCACCACATCGCTACCGGTACTGACATACAGCGTCACGGTTTGACCGGCCGTCAGGGTGGCTCCCTTTTGCGGGTCTGTCCGAATGACGTTGCCCTCCTCCACATCCTCGCTGGCCTCCTTCTCCACCCGGATCTCCAGGTTCATCCCGGTTAGGTTGCGGAGATAAGCCTCCGCATTGGTCTGGGGCTGATCGGTCAGGTCGTCCATGGTGGCGGTCTGGGGTCCCCGGCTGATCCACAGTGTGACGGTTTGTCCCACGGACAAGGTCGCGTCAACCTCCGGATCGGTGCGGGTTACCCGCCCGGCGGCAATCTCGCTGCTGAATTCCTCCTCCGAAACGACGTTCAGGTTCAGGTGACTCAGGCTCTCCAGATATTCCCGCGCCTTCTCCTCGGTTCGGTTCACCAGGTCCGCCATCTGGCCGGTCTGGGGCCCGTTGCTGATCACCAGCTTCACCGTAGAACCCTCGGGAACCTGGGTTCCGGCGTCGGGATCCTGAGCCATCACCTCTCCGGCCTCATATTCGTCGCTATAGGCGTAGTCGTCATCCACCAGGCGGAGGTTGGGATATTTCTCCGGGTCGATGTCGTTGAAAACCTCCCCCAAAAAGCTGGGAACCTCCACCATGGCGGTGCCGCTGCCCTTGGTAACCAGAACGATCAGCACCACCAGAGCTATGACCACCGCCACCGCACCGGCGCTGATGGCTATGATCATCCCCTTATTCCGGCGGGGCTGCTCGTCCTCCTCTTCCGGTTCCTCCCGGTAGCGCCGGGCGCGGTCCGGTTCGGTGTAAGAGCGGGCATATTCCCGGTCCGGATACGGCTTCGGCTGCTCCGGCTCCGGCTCCTGACGGGGCCGGGGCGCATCCGGGCGAGGCCCGGCCACCCGCTCTGCCGTGGAGCGTGGGGCCGGGCGGCGGGGCTGGGCAGCCGCCCCTGCCGCCGCGCCGGCAGCCACCGCCGCCCGGGGCCGGACAGGCTCGTCAAAGTAAAACAGGGTATCCGGATTTTTCCGGAACTCCTCCATATCGTACAGCATCTCCGTGGCGGAGGCGTATCGCCGGGCGGGATCCACCTCCATGGCGTGCATCATGATCTGCTCCAGCCCCCCGGGGATGTTGGGGTTGATGGTGCTGGGCATGGGCGCGCCGCCGTTGATGTGCTTCAAGGCCACTGCCACCGGAGACTCTCCGTCATAGGGCGGGCGGCCTGTGAGCATCTCATACATGACTACGCCCAAGGAGTACAGATCCGACCGGTTGTCCACCCGGCCCCCTTTGGCCTGTTCCGGGGAAATGTAGTGGACCGAGCCCAGCGCCTCCTTGGTCAGGGTGCTCTGGGAGGACATGATCCGGGCGATGCCGAAATCCGTCACCTTGGCCGAGCCGTTTTTTAGAATCATCACATTGTGAGGCTTAATATCCCGGTGCACAATGCCTTGGTTGTGGGCATGCTCCAACGCCTTTGCGATCTGCATAGCGAAGTGGAGGGATTCCTTCCAATTCAGGTACCCGCCCCGGCGCTCCATGTATTGCTTCAGGGTGATGCCGTCCACCAGCTCCATCACGATATAGTCGGCGTCCCCGTTGGTGGACACATCGTAGACACTGACGATGTTGGGATGGTTCAGCATCGCGACCGCCTGGGATTCCGCGTGGAACCGGCGGCGGAACTCCTCGTCCTGGGAGTATTCGTCTTTTAAAATCTTAATGGCCACCAGGCGGTTGAGCCGGTGACACCGGGCCCTGTATACCACAGCCATACCGCCGGTACCGATGATGTCCAGGATCTCATATCGGTTATCCAGGAGGCGGCCTATATATTTATCCATAAAAGAGAGCTCCTTTCTCGTTGCATGTCTCTTTATCATTTCAAACCACAATCAGGACACTGGTCACATTGTCCGGCGCGCCCCGCTCCCTGCATATGCCCAGCAGCCGCTGGCAGCACAGCTGTTTATTCACCCCATGGACTACCTCAAAGAGAATCTCCTGGTCGTCCAGCAGATTGGACAGGCCGTCGGAGCAAAGCAGGAGATAGTCTCCTTTTTGCACGGGCCGGTAAAAGATGTCGCATTCCACCCCCGGCTCCGTTCCAATGGCCCGGGTAATCAAATTCTTCCCGGGGTAGCTCTTAGCCTGCTCCCGGGACAGCTCTCCCCGCTGGACCATGAGCTGCACCAGCGAATGGTCCGTTGTCAGGCATTGCACGCCCTCCCGGTTCAGGAGATAGCACCGGCTGTCTCCCACGTTGGCAATCACAGCCGTCTGCCTGTCCACATAGGCCGCCACCAACGTGGTGCCCATACCTGCAAAATCTTCAAACTGCCGGGACTGGTCATAGACTGTGAAGTTGGCCAAGCCCGCAGCCTCCTGAAACATGCGGCCCACCTGTTCCGCCGTCATCGACGGCTTGCGCAGGCGCTTGACTTCCTGGATGAATACATCCAGCGCCAGCGAGCTGGCGACGTTGCCGGATTTGGCCCCGCCCATGCCGTCGCAAACTGCGCACAGTAAGCTGTCTTCTTCAAATTGGTGAATCTGATACGCGTCCTGGTTCTGGACCCGGACGCAGCCGGGATCCGTCAGTCCCCATGCCTGCATAGCCGGACCTCCTTCCGCTGTTTGTTCAAATTGTATCAGTTTTTGCGCCATATTGCAATCATATCTCCGCCGGTTTATATGGAAAAAATCTCCGTAAATTCGTCAGGCCGTCCGCCGACCCCATTTTCCGGCGTGTTTTCGCTCAGCTGTTGGAGGAATGCTCCGCCGCCGGACCGGTGGGCGCGCTCTGCTCAAACTTTCTCCGCAGCTGTCCGCAGGAAGCGTCAATGTCGCCGCCCAGGGTCCGGCGGACCGTAGCGGTGATCCCGCCCTGCTGTAAAATTTGTTGAAACCGCTGCACCGCCTGGGGGGAGCTGGGATGCAACGGGCTCTCCGCCACCTCGTTCAGCGGGATGAGGTTCACATGCGCCGGCAGGCCCTTCAGCCTTTGCAGCAGGAGCCGGGCACAGCCGGGCGAATCGTTGACCCCGTCGATCATGGCGTATTCAAAGGAAATCCGGCGCCCCGTGGCCTCATAGTAATCCCGGCAGGCATCCAGCAGCGCCTCCACAGGGTAGGCCCGGTTCACCGGCATCAAGGTATTGCGAATCTCGTCCGACGGGGCGTGCAGGGAAACCGATAACGTAAGCTGCAGCTTCTGTTCCGCCAAACGCCGGATCCGGGGCACCAGGCCGCAGGTGGACAGGCTGATGTGGCGCATGCCGATGTTCATCCCCTGAGGACTGTTCACCAGCTCCAGAAAACGAAGCACCCCGTCCAAATTGTCCAGGGGCTCGCCGATGCCCATGAGCACAATGTGGGAAACGGGCAGGCCGGAGTCCAGCTGCGTAAACAGCACCTGATCCAGCATTTCCGACGGCCGCAGGCGGCGCACCAGCCCGCCCAAGGTGGAAGCGCAAAAGGCGCATCCCATGGCACATCCCACCTCCGAGGAAATGCAGACGCTGTTGCCGTAGCGGTAGCGCATCAGGACGGTCTCCACACAGTTTCCATCCTCCAGCCGCCACAAATACTTGATGGTACCGTCCTGAGAGGATTCCTGCCGCCGCACAACCTCCGGCGCGGTAATGCGATACCGCTCCTCCAGCCGTTGGCGCAGGTCCTTGGACAGATTGGTCATATCCGCAAAATGCACGGCCCCCCGGTGCAGCCAGCTATAGATCTGCCCGGCCCGAAAGGCGGGCTGACCCATTTCCTTCATCGCTGCCTGCAGCTCCGGCAGCGTCATGGATTTGATGTCTTCTCTCATAGCCGCCTCCCCAGCTGACAGATGAAAAATCCGTCGGTGTGATATTTTCCCGGCAGCAGGGTAAGCATCCCCGGCTCCTGCTCCGGGATGCCCCCGGGCAGCTCCAAAGCAACGGGAAAAAAGTCGGGATGCTCCGCCAGAAAGGCCCGGACGACCTGCCGGTTCTCCCGGTCCAGAATGGTACAGGTGGAGTACAGCAGCGCGCCGCCCGGCTTGACATACCGGGCCTGGTTGCAGAGAATCTCCAGCTGCAGCCGGGGCAGCGCCTGGGTTTGGGTCAGGTCCTTATACCGAATATCCGGCTTTTTTCGAATGATGCCCAGGCCGCTGCAGGGCACGTCGACCAGAACCCGGTCCATGGCGCCGATCCACTCCGAAACCGGCTCCCGGGCATCCTGCAGCCGGGTGTTGATGCAGGACAGGCCGAGGCGGGCCGCCCCTTTTTCCAAAAGGGCCAGCTTATGCCGGTGTATGTCGCAGGAATAAAGCCTCCCCTGGTCGCCCATATCGATGGCGGCGGCAAAGCTTTTTCCCCCGGGCGCGGCGCAGCTGTCTAAAACCGCCATGCCCGGTTTCACCCCGGCGCACCGGACCGCCAGGCGGGAGGCGGCATCCTGGACGTAGCACAGGCCCTGCCGGAAGACCTCCAGCCGCTCCAGGCTCCCCACTCCGGACACCAGAAAACAACGCTCCAGCCACGGATGGGCGGTACAGCTTCCTCCGGCCGCTTGAATCTCCGCCGGGAGCTCCGCCGGGTCTCCTGCCAGCGGGTTGGCCTGCAGAACCGTCTCCGGGGCCTGGTTATCGGCCGCCAGAACCGCTTCCAGATCCTCCGGCCCCATCTCTCCGGCCAGCAGGCGCACCAGGGCCTGGGGATGGCTGTACCGGGTGGCCAGATCCTGGGGCTCCCTCCAGGTCATCCGGCGGCGAACGGCATTGCGCAGCACGCCATTGATCAGTGCCGCCGCTTTGGGATTGGCATATTTTTTCCCCTGCTCCACCGCCTCATTCACTGCGGCGGAGTCCGGAACCTTTTCTAACCACAAAATCTGATACAAGCCCAGACGCAAAATGTCCAGCACCACCGGCTGCAGGTCCCGAAGCCGCCCCTTCACCAGCTGCTCCAGATAAAAGTCCAGCCGCATCCGGTTCTGCAGGACGCCGTAGCACAGCCGCGCAGCCAGCGCAGCCTCCCGCCGGTCCAGCTGATCCCGCCGGACATATTCCTTCAGCACGCCGTCGGACCAGGCCCCCTGCTTCCGGCATGCAATCAACGCGCCCAGCGCCGTCTGTCTGGCTGCCATAGCGCCTCCTTACAGCGGCAGGGGATGGCCCCGGAAATAGTCCGGCGCCGCCATGCGCTTGCCGCCGTCGGCCTGAAGCACCCGGATCTCCAAAACGCCGCCTCCGCCGCAGGCCATCTCCAATCCCGTTTTGGTCACAGCCAAGGGCGTCCCCGGCGCGCGGTCCGTGGTCTTGGCCAGAGGCGCGGCGCTGTAAACCCGAAAGCGCCTTCCCGCCAGCTCCATGGTGGCCACAGGCCAGGGATCCAGGCCCCGAATGTGATTCCAAATCTCCCGGGGGCTTCGCGTCCAGTCGATGGGGCTCATGGCCTTGGTCAGCATGGGCGCGAAGGTCGCTCGGGCCGGATCCTGGGGCGTCGCCGCCACGGAGCCCCGGGCCAGGCGGCCCAGGGTCTCCGACAACAGCTCCGCGCCGAGCCCTGCCAGCCGATTTAACAAGCTCTGGGCGTTTTCATCCGGATCAATGGGCGTTTTCCGCACGGCAATCATATCTCCGGCGTCCATCTCCGCCGCCATGAACATCGCGGTGACTCCCGTCTCCTCCAGACCCTGGAGCACCGCCCAGGGAATCGGACCGGAGCCGCGCAGGGCCGGCAGCAGGCTGGCGTGAATGTTGACGCAGCCCTTGGGCGGGAGATCCAGCACCGTCTGGGGCAGAATTCTTCCATAGGCCACCACGGCAATGACGTCCGGCTCCAGACGGCGCAGCTCCTCCACCACCGCCGGATCCCGAAAGCCTGCCGGCTGATACACCGGAATCCCCCGAGCCAGCGCCAGCTTCTTGACCGGGGACTGGTCCATCTTCATCCCCCGGTTCCGGGGGGCGTCCGGCTTGGTATAAACCGCCGTCACATCAAAGCGGTCGTCTAGAATCCGCTCCAGACAGACCGCTGAAATATCCGGGGTTCCCATAAACACAACGCGCATGGCGTCTCCTCCTCACATTTGCTCCATTTCCTCTTCCGTCAGGAAGCGGGATACCTTTTCCGTATACAGATGTCCGTCCAGGTGGTCCAGCTCATGGCAGAAGCACCGGGCAATCAACGCCTCTGCCTCCACCTCAAACCAGTTGCCGAACCGGTCCTGAGCCTGCAGCTTCACATAGTTGGGCCGCTTCACCATACCCCATTTGCCGGGAACGCTGAGGCAGCCCTCCGCCCCATCCTGCTCGCCGGACTGTTCCAAGATCCGAGGATTCACCAGCTCCAGCATGTTCTCCTCGCCGGTTTCCACCACCACAGCCCGCCGCAGGATTCCCACCTGAGGGGCCGCCAGGCCCACGCCGTTGGCCTGGCGCAGCGTTTCGGTCATGTCGTCCAGCAGCCGGTGGAGGCGGTCGTTGAACTCCGTCACCGGGCGGCACACCTTGTGAAGCGCCGGGTCCTTTTCCGTCATGATTTTTCTCAATGCCATAGTTATATCCTCACTTTACTCGTCATATCCATTCACATCGATGGAGACTGAAATTCCCCGGTTGCCCCGGTCCCGGCCAAACTGTCCCAGCAAATAGGCCAGGAGCCGGTGCAGCTGTCGGCTCTTCGGCGTACGAAGCACCAGCCGGTACCGGTAATGGTAATTGATTTTCACCACAGCCGCCGGCGCCGGTCCCAAAACCTGACAGGACAGCGCCCCATAAGGCCCGGTCTGCAGACCGGCCAGCAGGCTGTCCCGGAACACGACGGCGCCCCGGAGCACCTGCGCCTCATCCGAACCGGAAAACGTAACGGTATATAAATCCAAAAAGGGCGGACAGCCCTTGGCCTCCCGCAAGCCTACCTCCAGGTTATAAAAGCCGTCATAGTCCTGCCGGGCCGCCAAAGCGATGACCCGGTGCTCCGGCGTCATGGTCTGAATCAGCGCCCGGCCCGGGCGCTTGCCCCGGCCGGCCCGGCCCACCACCTGGGTGAGCATATTGAACGTGGTCTCCGAGGCCCGGTAGCTGTCCACATACAGGGACAAATCCGCGTCCAGGACGCCCACCAGCGTCACTCCGTCCAGGTTCAGTCCCTTGGCCACCATTTGCGTGCCAAGGAGCACCGGCAAATTTTCCTTCTGGAACCGCTCCAGAATTTTCTCATGGGTGTTGACGGCGTTTACCGTGTCGGCGTCCATGCGCGCCACCTGAATGCCGGGAAAGCGGGCCTCCAGCTCCGCCTGCACCCGCTGGGTTCCCACGCCAACCGGCTTCAAAGAACCGCCGCACTGGGGGCACCTGGGGGGAACCGGCTGGGAAAACCCGCAGTAATGGCACATCAGCCGTCGGTTGGCGCTGTGATAGGTGAGCGGAACGCTGCATCGCGGGCACTCGGGCACCTGGCCGCACTGGACGCATTGCAGCATCCGGCTGGCGCCCCGGCGGTTCAGGAACAAGATGGTCTGCTCTCCCCGGGCCATGGTCTGCTCCATCGCCTCCACCAGGGGCCGACTGAGCACGGAATCGTTGCCCGCCCGGATCTCCTCTTTCATATCCACCACCCCCACCTGGGGCAGGGCTCTGCCGTTGAACCGGTCCGGCAAGCTGCAAAGGGTATAAATTCCGGTCTTTGCCCGGTACATCGTTTCCACCGACGGCGTGGCCGAGCCCAACAGCACCAGAGCCTTCTCCCGGGCGCCGCGGAAGATGGCCACCTCCCGGGCGCCGTACCGGGGCGTATTTCCGGACTGATAGGAATGCTCCTGCTCCTCGTCCAGAATGATCATACCCAGGTTCCGGCAGGGCGCAAACACCGCCGAGCGGGTCCCGACCGCCACCCGGGCCTCTCCCGCCCGGATTCGCTTCCACTGATCATACCGCTCGCCGGGGGGCAGGCTGCTGTGAAGCACCGCCACCTCCCTGCCGAAATGAGCGGCCAACAGGCTGAGAAGCTGGGGCGTCAGGGCAATCTCCGGCACCAGCAGCAGCGCCGTCTTCCCCAGCTCCAAGCATCGGGCAATCAATTGCAAGTACACGGCGGTCTTGCCGCTGCCCGTCACGCCGTACAGAAGCGCCACCCCCGGCGCGTCCGACTGCAGCTTTTCCGCCAGCGTCTCATAGGCCGCCGCCTGGGCCGCATTCAGCACCAAAGGTCCGTCCAGCTTTGCCGGGACAATTTGCCGGCAGCGGAGCACCGGCCGGTCCTCCAGATGCACATAGCCCAGCTTCTCCAGCCGCCGCACCGTCGCGGCAGTGGCTCCGGTGTAATAGCACAGCTCCTTGACGGTACACGAACCCACAGAGCACAGCAGCTCCAAAACAGCCGCCTGGACCGGAGCGGACTTTTCCTTCCGACGGGCATAGTCCATGGCTTCCTCTGCACAATTGGAGAGAACCGCAAGGCGCTCGGTCTTATCTCCGGCTCTGCGCAGGAAGTCGGTCTGGGCCGAAACCCACTTTTTATTCAGCAAATACCGCAAGGCGCCCTGGAGCTGCCCGTCATCCGGGAAGGCCCTTCTCAAGGCGCTGTAGGTTCCCGCGCCGCCCAGGTCCTCCAAAAAACGCAAAACGGCGGCGGCTTCCGGCTTCCGGATGCTTTGCTCCGCCCAGGGCCGACCGGCAGCCAGGGTAAAGGTATCCTGAATCTGAAACCACAGGCCCACCGGCAAAATCGCCCGAACAGCCTGATAAAAGGTGCAAAAATACCGCTCCCGTACAAAAGCAGCCAGGCGGAGCATGGCGTCGTCCAGCACCGGCTCCTGGTCCAGCACACGGTCTACGCACTTTAGCTCCGCCTCGTCTCCTTCTTCCAGGGACAGCACGACTCCCTCCGTGCTTCGGTTCCCCCGTCCAAAGGGAACCATCACCCGTTCTCCCGGCATCAGCTCCATACCCGGGGGCACGGCATAGGAATACGGCTTGTCAATGGCGTAAACCGCCGCAGAGACAGCAATTTGCGCAATCATAGACAACCCCTCCCGGCTTTTTTCCTTGCTTCACCCGCCATGCAGCCGAAGCGCGGCTCATGGCCAGAGCGTTATCTGGTATACTCTTCTTTTAAGCTGGCCGTCAGCTTTCCGTCCGCCACTTCCCGGATGGCCAGAGTGACCGGCTTATCCTCCAGGGCGACGCCGTTGGCCTCCGCCTCGGAGGCAATCTGACGGGCCCGGCGGGCCACCACGTTCACCAGAAGGTAACGGCTGGGGATGTGCTTTAACAGCTCAGACATGGGGGGATACAACATGGGAAAGGACCTCCTTCAAAATTTCCAAATCGGTTTGATTCTCCGGGCGGCAGGCTTCCGCCTCCGGGCTCTGCTGTAAAATAGCCTCCACCTGCGCCACGCAGGTTTCTACCCGGTTGTTCAGCACCAGGTATGTATAGTGGCAGGCCTGCTGGATTTCCCACCGGGCCTGTTTCAGTCTGGCCTCTATTTTATCCGGCGGGGTATCCCCCCGGGACTCCAGACGGCGGCGCAGCTCCGCCAGGCTGGGCGGGGCCAAAAAGATCATCACCGCCTGAGGCAGCTTCTTCCGAACCTGGAAGGCGCCGTTAGGCTCCACATCCAGAAGCACCGTACCGCCCTGCTCCAGGGCCCGGCGCACCGGCGCAGCCGGCGTGCCGTAGTAATCCCCCCCGGCATAATGGTTGTACTCCAAAAGCTCGTCTTCGGCAATCATAGCCTGAAACTTCTCCGGCGTCATGAAATCATAGTCCACACCATGGCGCTCCTGGTTCCGGGGCAAACGCGTGGTGGCAGAGACGGAAAAGAGAAAGTCCGGATGCCGCTGCAAAATCTGATGAATGACCGTACTCTTCCCCGCCCCGGAGGGGCCGGAAAAAATGAAAAGCCTTCCCTGTTTCATGGCAACTCCTCTCCCTCTTCTTCCACTCGGCTCCCAGCCCGGCCCGCCAGAACCTCCGGCTGGATTGCAGACAAAATGACATGATCCGTGTCCATAATCACCACAGAACGGGTCCGCCGGCCAAAGCTGGCGTCTATCAGCATGCCCCGATCCTTGGCCTCCTGGATCACCCGCTTGATGGGAGCGGAGTCCGGACTGACAATGGCCAGCAGTCTGGCCGAGGAAACCATGTTTCCAAACCCGATGTTAATCAGCTGCATCCGCTCACCTCATTCAATATTCTGGGCCTGCTCCCGAATCTTCTCCAGCTCCGCCTTGATCTCCACCACCACCCGGGCCAAGGCCAGGTCCGTGCACTTGGACCCGATGGTATTGGCCTCCCGGTTCATTTCCTGGAGGAGGAAATCCAGCTTCCGGCCAATGGCGCCGCCGCCGGAGAGCATCGCCTGCATCTGAGACAGATGGCTGCGCAGACGCACCGTCTCCTCGTCCACCGCCACCTTGTCGGCAAACATCGCCGCCTCCTGCAGGATGCGGCTCTCGTCGATGGCCGTCCGCTCCAGAACCTCCTGCATCTTGGCCTCCAGCCTGGCCCGGTAGTCGGCCACCGTCTGGGGCGACCCCGCCTCCACCTGGGCGACCAGATTCAAAATGGTCTGTCCCCGGCTCTGCAGGTCCGCTTCCATGGCGGCGCCCTCTGCCGCTCGCATGGCGTTAAAGGCAGCCAAAGCCTCGTCCACCACCTGCAAAAGGGCAGAGAGAAGCTCGTCCTCATCTTCCTTGGGCTTTTCCACCAGAAAAACCTCCGGAAGCCGGGCCAACGCGGCTGCGCTGATGTCGTTGTGAACGCCATACTCCTGGACCATGGCGTTCATGGCCTGCAAATATCCCTCCAACACCGGACGGTTCAGGCTGACCTGGACCGGTTCTCCGGCCGCCGCGCCCACAGAAATCAGCACGTCCACCTTTCCCCGGGCCACAGCCGCCTTCACCCGCTGCTTCACGCCCTCCTCTGCAAAGGTCAGGCTCCGGGGCAGCTTCACGGTGCAATCCAGATAGCGGTTGTTGACCGCGCGCAGCTCCACAGTAAACTCCCGTCCCAGCAAGGTCTTTACGGCCCGGCCGTAGCCGGTCATACTCTTAATCAAGGTCATGATTCCCTTCTGTATTCAAATTTTCCAGGTCCCCGTCGGCAAAAGACGAAATGGTATACACAGGGCCCCGTTTTCGGGCCAGACGCCGGTCTATCCAGACTGCCGGGACGAAGCCCAGCACAAATCCGGCGGCGGCGCCCCAGCCTCCGGCAAGCGCAACACCGGCAAACAGGAGCACCAGCGGCAGCAAATAGACCAAGATCGCCGCCCCCAGCACCCGGCCCGACGGGCATTGTACCAGCACCCGGTCTCCGGGTTTGGCTCCAATGGGATTGGCCGCCCGGGCCAATACCGCCTGCGAGCCGCTGCAGCCGCCGCAGTCGGCGCAGTCTCCGCCGCAGGCCGAAGCCCGGCGGCAGACAATCTCCGCCGTGCCGTCGGTATACAGGGTCCGCACCGTCGCAGTCTGCTCCATATTACGACTCCGTAGGCTCGGTGGCCGGTTCGGTTGCCGTCCCGGTATCCGCCGAGAGCATCACCGTCGCAAAATACTTGCCGTAAGCCCCCGCCTGCTCAGTCCCCGGAATGGCAAAGGAGAGGGGCAGGGTATACGTGCCGGCTTCGGCACCGGTAAAGTCCACGGTAACCGATATGCCGTCCGCCGTCAAATTTTCCACTTCCGCCTCCGGTCCCCGGAAAGTCACATCCAAAACCTGCGTCAGAATGTCGGCCTGCATCCCGGCCGGCACGTTGACCGGTTGAATTTGTTCCCGGGACAGGCGAATCCGTTTGGAGGTCAGGTCCGACAGGGTAATGGTCACCCGGGCCGCCGTGACATTGGAACGGTTGGTGAGGTTATCCGGCAGGTTGATTTCCACGGAAGTGGTCAAGCCCTTCGCCATATCCACATCGCCCAAATTGATGCTGGTAAGCTGCACATACTCCACCGCGCTCAGCGCTTCTTCCGAGCCGGAAATGCTGATGGTCTCCGGTTCAATTTTACAGGTGGCGTTTTCCTGTACGGCCCCGCCGCCTGCCACCAGGCTCACCTGCAAGGGGACCTCCTTGATGTGCTCCACCGGCAGCTCCAAATGGATTTCCCCGGTGTCCGTCTGCACGTGCACCACATCCACCGGCTCGGAATCCTCATTCATCAGGGTGTACACGAAGTCGCCCACCAGCGTCTCGGTGAGACCGGTCCGGTCAATGAGAATGCCCGCCATGGCCACCTGGTCGATTTTATCCTTCGGGCCGGACACATGGACGCTCTCCGCGCTGAGCACAGCCCGCTCCTGGTCCACAATCAGGCCCTCCTGCTGCTCGCCCTGGAACACCAGCTGCACCGGCACGTCCTTTTCGGCGAACTCCGCCACCTCCACCGTCACGCTGGACGTAATCCGGCGGATGACGCTCACGTTGGTAATGCCGGAGGGGTAGGAAATCCGGTAGTCCAGCTCATACTTGCCGGGCTCCGTAATGGCCTTCAAATCCACGGTCACGGTGATGTTGGAAGCGCTGAGCCGGTTCAGATTGGCGCGGCTGCCGTACAGCCGCACAGCGACTGTGGCATCCTCTCCGGACACCAGCATGAGGCCCCGGTCCAGCAGGGAATTTTCATTTTCAAACACCACCGGAATGCCGGTATAGCTCTGCTCCGACTCCGGGCTGACATTGGTCACCACATAGAGCCACAGCCCCAAAGCCACTGCCAGAGACAGCAATAAGGCGGGAATCTTACTTTTCATTGCTCTCATCCTTTCCGGCCTTCCCCCTGGACCACCGGCCCGGCAGGTGCATCTTCTTCCGCTTTCCGTCCTCCTGGGCCGGAGCCAGCTCATTGGTGAGCAGACGCCCCAGAGTCTGGGGCGCCAGATGCCGCTTCAGCATACCGCCTACCGCCACGGAGATGGTGCCCGTCTCCTCGGAGACAATGACGACCACCGCGTCGGTCAGCTCGCTGACGCCGACGCCCGCCCGGTGCCGGGTGCCCAAATCGGCGCTTAAATGGCTGTTTTCCGACAGGGGAAGCACACAGCCCGCAGCGGCCACCCGGCAGTCCCGAATGACCATAGCCCCATCATGCAGGGCGGCTTTGGGGAAAAAGACGTTCCGAATCAACTGCTCGGAAACCTTGCCGTCAATGAGGGTGCCGGTTTTGAAATACTCGTCCAGACGGCTCGCCCGTTCAAAAACCATCAGCGCGCCCACCTTCTCCCGGGCCATCGCCTCACACGCCGTCACCGTCTGGACGATGACATCGTGAATCTCCTGGTTGCGCTCCTTGGGGCTGAGCGCTTCTTTCAGGCTGGCGCTTCCCACCTTTTCCACCGCCCGGCGCAGCTCCGGCTGGAACAGGACCACCAGGGCGATCAGTCCCAGCTCCAGAACCCGGGCCAGCAGGAAATTCAGCACATGCAGCTCCAGAAGCTCCGTGGCCCAGGCCAGCAGCAGGAGAAATACCACAGCCTTGGCAATCCGCGCCGTGCTGGTGGCCCGTACCAACTGGATGCCCTTATAGACCAAAAACGTCACCAGTAAAATATCCGCAATATCCGCCGGCTGCATGGTCCGCAGCAGGCGGAAAAATTCGTCAAAGTATTCAAGCAGCGTGCTCATACGTGATACTCCCTTCCGGCTGCAAGGCAACCGCGGATCATAGCCAAGCCACAGGGGCAACGTTTTGTCAACCTACACACAGCAAGCCTATTATCTTTATAATTATAGCGGATACTGCTTTCAATAGCAAGGGAAAATTGAAAAAAACCGGCGCCGTGTCATTTCTTCCCCGGCGGCAGGAAGCCGGCATGTCACATGCCCGGCCGGTCCTCCCAGCCGGAACGGGCCGTCTCCTAAACAGAATCCTAGGTTGGGCAGAGACCGCCGACATGTTTTCCCCCGCCCCACAACCGGGACGCCGCCTGCAAAAAGCCCCGTGTCTGCTCCGGCGACGCATCCGGACCGAAGCTGGCTCGAAGGGTACCGGTCTGCAAGGTTCCCGCACTCTCATGGGCCGTGGGCGCGCAGTGCAGTCCCGCCCGCAGGGCCACGCCCCGGGCGGCAAAATCCTGAGCCGCCTTCTCGCAATCTCCGTCCGGCGGCAGGAAAGACAGCACCCCCGCCTGATGCGGCCCCGTAAAGACCGGTACGCCCAGGCGCCGCAGGCCTCCGGCGGCCCGCGCCGTCTCCCGCTCCTCCCGGGCGGCGATAGACGAAATCCCCGCCCGGCGGATGTGAGACAGTCCCGCCGCCAAGCCGCAAATGCCCGGCACATTGACCGTCCCCGCTTCTCCCCGGTCCGGCAGGAAGTCCGGCATGTCCTGCTCGGCGGATATGCTTCCGGTTCCTCCCTGCATGAGTGGCTCCGGGTCCCGGCCGCACAGCAAAAGTCCCGTCCCCTGGGGACCCAGCAGCCCTTTGTGGCCGGGCATGGCAATGAATTCCGCCCCCAGGCTCCGCAATCCCACAGGCCGGCTCCCGGCAGATTGGGCCGCGTCCAGAATAAACGGCACGCCATGCAGCCGGCACAGCTCCGCCAGCTCCCGGACCGGCAGAATATAGCCGAAGACGTTGGAGACATGGGTAAACACCGCCGCAACCGGCTTCTGCGCCAGCGCCCGGTCGAAGGCCTCCAGCGTATCTTTCCAATCAAACAGCTTTCGTCCCGCCACTGTGACCTGAGCGCCCAGCGCATGCAAAGGGCGGGTCACCGCGTTATGCTCAAAACCGGAAATCACAACCCGGTCCCCCGGATGAACCAGGGTGCGTATGGCCATGTTCAGACCGTGGGTACAGTTCATGGTAAAAACAACCCGTTCCGGCGGACAATCAAACAGCTCTCCGGCCAGATTCCGGCAGCGGAATACCGCTTCGGCCGCTTCCATCGCCGCCGGATACCCGCCACGCCCCGGGTTGGCGCAGCGGAGCAGCGCCCGGTTCACCGCAAGGCGCACTGCCTTCGGTTTATGCAGGGTTGTCGCGCCGTTATCCAAATAAATCATGCCTTCAGCTCCTCCAGTCCCCCGTCATCCCGGTGCAAATAAAACCGGCTGAAGGGCACGCCGGACTTCCTCAGACGCTCCACTGCGGCAGCCGCGCGACCGGCAGGCAGGCGCAGGCTGTAGCCGCAGCCCTTTTCCTCCATCCAGCGGGGCGTTCGCTGCAGCTGCGCCGAAATACCGGCGTCCTGCATCACCTGCTGCCCCCTTTGTGCAAAGGTAATCGAACGAAATGTGACAAAATATTCTTTCATTTGGCAACACCTCCCGGGTTAACCTATGCCCGGGCCGCCGAAATGGTTCCGGACAGCGTCCGCCCGCCTCCGTCCTCGCAGATTGCGCTGTAAGCCCTCCCCCCAGCCGAGCCGCCGGTGATCGGAGCCGGATACCCGGGCCCCTGCAGCAACAGGCACATCCGGGCAACGGAAAAGGGCCTGCCGCCTGCAAGTCCCAGACAACCAGCCCTTTTTGTCGTTCAAGCATGTTCCGCATGCATGTTTTATCTCATTTTTAGGTCGCTTCATGTACAGGCCGAACGCGGCAACAAGCCAAGGCCCAGGGAAATGCAACGCGGCAGGCGGCAATGTCCCCTCGGCCAAAATGGAAGAATCAACCTCTTTCCAAAAATCGTCTGCCGGTTACAGCCTCATCAGGAGGCACACCGCATGGCAGGCCATGCCGCTGCTGTCGCCGGTGAAGCCCAGATGCTCCTCTGTGGTCGCCTTGACATTAATTTGCTCCCGGTCTACGCCCAGGGTGTCGGCGATGTTCTCCTCCATCTGCAGAATATAGTCCCGGAGCTTCGGCCGCTGGGCAATGACCGTCGCATCCACATTGCCCACATCAAATCCCGCCCAGAACAACTTCTCCCGGACCAAAGCCAGCAATTTCATGGAGGAAATCCCGGCATATTGGGGCGAGGTATCGGGAAAATGCTGCCCAATGTCCCCCAGTCCGGCGGCGCCCAAAAGCGCGTCCATCACCGCGTGAACCAGCACATCCGCATCCGAATGGCCCTCCAGTCCCAGCTCAAAGGGAATCTCCACCCCGCCTAAAATCAGCTTCCGCCCCGGTACCAGCCGGTGGACGTCATAGCCGTGTCCAATTCTCATGTCTCTTCCTCCTGTAGCAGCGCCCGGGCCAGAAGCAGGTCCTGCCGGGTGGTTACCTTGAAATTCCGCTCTTCCCCTTCTACCAACTTCACCTTCATACCCAGACGCTCTACGGCGGAGCAGTCGTCCGTCACAACGGCATGCTCTTTGTCCGCCTGATTCAGGGCGGCCTGAAGGAGGTCATAGTCAAAAACCTGGGGCGTCTGGACCGCCGCCAGGGCAGACCGGTCCGGCGTACGCTCCACCAGCCCCCCTCTGGCCACCTTAATGGTGTCCCGAACCGGGACGGCGGGGGCGGCGGCGCCATAGGCGTTTGCCGCCCGGACTACCCGGTCAATCAGCTCCGGCGTCACAAAGGGCCGGGCCCCGTCCTGCACCGCCGCCAGAGCCGGCGCAGACAGGGCGGCCAAGCCCAGAGCCACCGACGCCTGGCGGGTCGCTCCCCCGGCAATCACGGTTTTCACCTTGGCCAGTCCCGCCCTCCGGCATGCTTCGGCAACGGGCTCCAGCAGGTCCGGCCGGGTGACCACGACAATTTCCCCAATGACCGCCGTCTGCTGAAACGCCCGGACCGTTCGCACCAAAAGAAGTTCTCCGCCCAGGTCCGCCATGACCTTATCCACCCCCGCCATACGGCTGGCCGAACCGGCGGCCACAATCACCGCGCCGCAGGAGGCGCAGGGCAGAACACCCCGGGCCAGACGGGTCCATTTTTTTACTCCCATGCTATAAGCTCCTCACCAAGTCTTTAAAATGACAGCCCCGCACCATAAAATTCTGAAACCGGTCGAAGGCGGCGCTGGCCGGAGACAGCAGGACCACGTCCCCCGACTCCGCCGTTCCGGCCGCCGTCCGCACCGCTTGGTCAAAGTCCTCAATGGACAAAATCTCCGGCGTACCCGGGCGGTACTCCGGCGCTTCCACCACAGCCCGGCGGATTTTCTCCCCGGTTGCGCCTGTGACCACCAGCCGCTTCACATGGCGACAAATCTCCGGGCCCAGGACATCATAGGGAATCTGCTTGTCATAGCCGCCCGCAATCAAAATCACCTTCTCGGGAAAGCTGCGCAGACCGGCTATGGTGCGGCTGGGGCTGGAGGCAATGGAGTCATTGTAAAAGCGAACCCCATCTTTGACCCGGACCAGCTCGATGCGATGCTCCACACCACCGAAGGTCTCGGCCACCTTCCGGGCCGCCTTGTCGGACACCAAGCCCTCTAAGGCGGCCAGGGCCGCCATATAATTCTCCACATTGTGCATCCCCGGAAGCAAAATGTCCTTTTGCGCCAGAACCGGAACCGTCCCCCGGTCGTCGGCCCGGTAAATAACGCCGCCCTCCAGGAATACGCCCCGGTCCGGCCTTTCCAGCCGGGAGAAAAACCGCACCCGGCCGGGAGCCTGGGACGCAAAGCTCCGGGTGATCTCATTGTCCCAATTTAAAACCAGGACATCTCCCGCCTTTTGATGCAAAAACACCTGCCGCTTGGCCCGGACATACTCCTCCATATCCTTGTGCACATCCAGATGATTGGGCGCCAAATTGGTCACCACCGCAACCTGGGCACTGCGGTCCATATCCATCAGCTGGAAGGAGCTGAGCTCTACCACCGCCCAATCGGAAGGCGTCATATGCTCCACCTCCGGCAACAGCGGGCGGCCGATGTTCCCCCCCAGCCAGACCCGCTTGCCGTCCGCCTTCAGCATTTCGGCAATCAGCGTGGTGGTGGTGGTCTTCCCGTCGGAGCCGGTGACTGCTAAAATGGGGCAGGGACAGACCTGAAAGAAAACCTCCATCTCCGACGTCACCACAGCGCCCCGGGCCCGCAGCGCCTGCAGCGCCGGATGGGCCGGGTGCATGCCCGGGGTCCGGAACACCACATCCGCCTCCAGCCCATCCAGATAGCCGGGCCCCAGCCGGAGCTCCATCCCCAATTCCTCCAGCGCCAGAACCTCCCGGTCCGCCTGCTCCCGGCTCGTCCGGTCACAGCCGGTCACCCGGCAACCGGCAGCCAGGAGCATCCGGGCCAACGGCCGGTTGCTGACCCCCAGCCCCAGAATCAAAAGCCGTTGCCGACGCCACTGCTCCAAAAAGGCACGCCATGTCCCATTTGCCATACCATTCCTCGATTCCGCGCAAAACGCGCTGTTCTATGATCCTAGTATAGCCACTTTCGGCGAAGTTTGCAAGGGCGGAAAAGCCGGTCCTCAGGCGCCGGGGAGCGGCGGGAGAAAAGCTTTGACAATTCTCCCGAAATCCGCTACAATAGGACCGCGACCGGGTCGGACAGCCGCGGGGGGAAGCCGAAAGGCTCCCCGTGAGGAAAGTCCGGGCTCCACAGGGCAAGGATAACGGGTAACGCCCGCCGGGGGTGACCCTAGGACAAGTGCAACAGAAAGATACCGCCTTCCGTACCGGGAGGTAAGGGTGAAAAGGCGCGGTAAGAGCGCACCCGCCCCATGGGAACATCGGGGTGCTGTAAACTCTATCCGGAGCAACACCGTGTGAGGGACAATCGGCTTGCCCGGCCGTCCCCAAGAGGTGGCTGGAACCCGGGAGCAATCCCGGGTCTAGATAGATGGCTGTCGATGACAGAACCCGGCTTATAGACCCGGTCGCATTCGCTCGGACACCCAGCGGGCCGCAGACGGCGGCCTGCTTTTTCTTTTCCCGCCCGGCCGGGCAGACCGCGAAAATCCCGTGCAGCATTTTCAAGGGAGGCAGCGCCATGGAATTTCATCAACTCTATCGGCCCCTGACAGCCAGCCCGTTTCGAAATTCGGCGCTGTACCGGGAGCTGCTCCCTTGTCCCGCTCTGCGGCCCTGGGTGCGGTGCTTCTGGGGCACAGACCGGCACCGGCCGGAGATCGGAACCCTGGTGACGCCGGACACCTGCATGGATTTGATTCTGGAGATTCCCCAGGACGGCGCGCCGGTGACCGGCTGTTTCTGCGGCATCAACGACCGCGCCTTCGTCACCCCGGGCAGCGCCGGGGCGCAGTCTTCCACCTTCGCCGTCCGGTTTTACCCCTGGGCCGCTGCGCTGTTCGCAGACGCGCCTCTGACCGATTCCAAAAACCTCATCTGCCCGGCCCAGCAGCTCTTCCCCCGGCTGTACCGGGCCCTGGCTCCCCGGATGCAGGCCTGCACAACCCTGGCCGGACGGGCCGGGGAAGCGGAGCAAATCCTACTGTCTTCTCTGCAGACGGACCGGTCCGGCGAAACTGTACTGCAGGCGTCCTGGGAAATGCTCTGCCGCCGGGGGTCTATCGATCAGCTGAGCCGGAGCCTGCATATCAGCACCCGGCAGCTGGAGCGGCTTTTTCAGAGCCGCATCGGTCTGCCGCCCAAAGCGCTGGCCTGCCTCATCCGCTACCAGCTCCTCTGGCGCGACGCCCTGCAGCCGGGATTTGACGTCCAGGACGCCGTCTTCCGTTACGGCTACACCGATCAGGCCCATCTGCTCCGGGACTTCAAACGGTTTCACACCATGACCATCCCCCAGGCTCTGGCCTACGCCCGAAAAGATGTCGGTTTTTTACAAGAAATTCCCGAGTTTCTTCCGTAAAATAAGAGCGTCTTCCCGCCATGGGCAAAGACTGAACCAATCGGATCGATACAGTCAGGAGGAAACAACATGAAAACCATGAGCTGTTGCGGCACAGACTGCAGCCAGTGCAGCTACGCCGGGACAAACTGTCCGGGCTGCACCGCCTCCCAGGGCCGTCCCTTTTACAGTCCCGACACCCCGTGTCCCATTTACCGGTGCGCCGTCTTGGAAAACAAACGCCCAAGCTGCGCCTCATGCCGGGAGCTGCCCTGCTCCATCTGGCACGCCACCCGGGACCCCCAGCTGACCGACGAAGCATTTGCCGCCGGCATCCGGGAACGAGTGGAGCATCTCAAGCAGAGGGGGCCGGAGACGAAATATATCTGCACCCTCTTGGCCGTCCGGGATATGGCGCGTTCCAAGGCCTTTTACCGGGATCTTCTGGGCCTGGAGGTGCAAAACGACCTAGGCGCCAACGTCACGCTGTCCTGCGGCCTGGCTCTGCAAACCCTGGATTCCTGGAAGGGCCTTTTGGAAACCGGTCCGGTCACCCTGACCCACCACGCCGGAGAGCTGTATTTTGAGACCGAGGACCTGGACGAGTTTGCGGAAAAGGCGGAAGCCATGTCCGTCCGGCTTGTGCATCCAATCCGAGAGCATTCCTGGGGCCAGCGTGCCCTGCGCCTTTACGACCCCGACGGGCACGTCATCGAGGTCGGCGAGCCCATGTCCGCCGTGGTCCGCCGCTTCCTCTCCCAAGGCCTCACCCTGGAAGAGACCGCCCGCCGCATGGACGTTCCGCTGGAATACCTCACCGCCCTTTAGGGCCGGTAAACGCCGCCCATATACGACGAGAGGCCACCCCAAGGGGGTTGGCCTCTCGTTTTGTTTCTTATCCCGTTTTGCAACGAGCCGTTTCAGATTTTTCCAGGGCCAATCAGCCCTCTTCGTCCTTCTTGGCGTCGGCGATGATTTTCGCCTGGTTGGCCTGGGGAACCTCTTCGTAGCGGACAAAATTCATGGAGAAGGAGCCCCGGCCCTGGGTCATGGCCCGGAGGTCGATGGTGTAGGAGCTCATCTCCGCCTGAGGAACCTCGGCCTCCACCACCTGCCAGCCCCGGCGCTTGGCGTCGGGATTCATGCCCATGATGCGGCCCCGGCGCTTGTTCAGGTCGCCGATGATGTCGCCCATGTTGGCCTCGGGGATGTAGACCTTCAGCTCACAGATGGGCTCCAGCAGCGTGGGACCGGCGTTGGGCAAGCCGTCCTTATAGGCAATACCGGCCGCGGTCTGGAAGGCCATATCCGACGAGTCCACCGGGTGGGAGGAGCCGAAATACAAGGTGGCCTTCAGGAACACCACCGGGTAACCGGCCAAAACGCCCTTCCCGACGCAGTTGCGCAGGCCCTTTTCTACCGAGGGGATAAAGTTCTTGGGCACGCAGCCGCCCACGGTCTCGTCGGCAAAAATCATCTCCTCCGACTCCTGCTGCGGCTCAAAACGGATGTACACATCGCCGAACTGGCCGTGTCCGCCGGACTGCTTCTTATGGCGGCCGTGGACCTCTACCTTCTTCTTAATGGTCTCCCGGTAAGCGATCTTGGCGGGCCGGAGCTCGGCCTCTACATTATATTTGGACTTCAGCTTGGAGCACAGGACGTCCAGATGAATGTCGCCCACGCCGGAGATCACCATTTCCTTGGTCTCTCCGCTGTTGCCGAAGGTAAAGGAGCCGTCCTCCTCGTTCAGCTTGGTCAGGCCGTTGGCAATCTTATCCTCCTGGCCCTTGACCTTGGCATAAACCGCCAGGGTGTAGCAGGGCTCGTCATAGGAAACCGGCGCCAGAGCCACCGTCTTACCGGCGGCGCCCAGGGTGTCTCCGGTCCGGACGGAGGCCAGCTTGCTCACCACGCCGATGTCGCCGCAGCAGATCTTGGCGGCATCCAGGTACTTTTTGCCCTTGGGGAAGAACAGGCGGCCCAGCTTTTCGTTGCCGCCGGCGCGGGCGTTGGCCAGGGTGAGATCGGAAGTCACATCGCCGGAGAACACCTTGAAGAAGGAGTTCTTTCCATACTGATCGGTGAGGGTCTTGAATACAAAGAGCATCGGCGCGCCGCTGGGGTCCAGCGTCTTCTCGCCGCCCTCGGCTGTTGGCATGGGCTTGCCCTCCAGGGGCGTGGGCGCATACTGCACCAGGTCGTTCAGCAGCTCCAGCGTGCCCAGGCCGGTCATGGCGCAGCCGCAGAACACGGGGAACAGCGAGCGGCTCTGAATGGCGGAGCGAATACCGGCCGTCAGCTCCTCCGGAGTGAAGGGCTCCTCCATAAAGAACTTCTCCATCAGCTCCTCGCTGGTCTCGGCCACGGCCTCGTTGAGCATATGGCGGTAGGTTTCCAGATACTCCGCCGCATCGGCAGGCAGATCCATCTTGCCGCCGTCCGGCTTGCCGGCCAGGCCGGAGACCACATCCACCACGCCTACCGCCTTGCCCCCGGACACGGCGGGGAAGGTCAGGGGCACCACACCCTGTCCATATGTATCGCGGAGCGCGTCATAGACCTTGAAAAAGTCGGCGTGATCTTCATCCAGCTTGGAGATATAGAACATAGCCGGCAGGCCGGCGTCTGCCAAGGCGTCCCAGCCCTTCTCGGTCCCCACGGCCACGCCGCCCTTGGCGGTGAGGCAAATCAGACCGGAGTCCACCACCCGCAAAGACTGGGCCACCTCCCCGGCAAAGTCAAAATAACCGGGGTTATCCAAGATATTCAGCTTACATGTATGATACTCCACAGGAAGAACCGAGGTGGAGATGGAGTAGCCGCGCCGGATTTCCTCCGGATCAAAGTCGCTGGCGGTATTTCCGTCCGTGCGCTTGCCCAAGCGGTCGATGCTCTTGGTCAAAAACAGCATGCTCTCGGCCAGGGCGGACTTTCCGTCGCCGCCGTGACCCAGCAGGCAGATATTACGAATATCCTTAGCAGTGTACATAGAAAATTACTCCTTTCATGGGGCCGTCCCCCATTCACAATACGCGCAGTGGGTAAGCACCACAACGGTATCATTATACACGAAGAAAAATTCGATTTCAATGCCTTTTTTTGCAATTTTGCCCAACCCCGCAAAAAAGGCGCCAAATCGTCCCCCGGTTTTCTGTGTAAATTTGTGAAAAACAGGAAAAGCCGGAGAGAAGTTCCCAAAAAACAGTGTTTTTTGGAAAAAGCCACATGTTGCTCCCTCAAAATATGGACACCTGCAGAGTGCCGAATGGGCCGAGCACCTTCCCCAAACAGCCCCACAGCAAAAAGCCGGGCCAACGCCGTCCCGTCTTCCTGCGGACATTGGCTCCGCAGTCCGGAAACAGCATGGCCCGGCTCCTTCTTCCGGTCCCCGGCAGCGTTCTACGCTCCGGCCAAGCAGCGATACAGAAACGTGACCACTTGACCTCGGGTGCAACCTCTCTCAGGGGCAAACCACATCTCACTCACGCCGCTGGTGATTTCATTTTCTGATGCCCACAGAATTGGCCAGTAATAAAACCGATCTGACGATACATCAGTAAAGGGATTCTCCCCGGCAGAGGACGGTTCGCCCACAGCTCGCCACAAGAATGTGACAAACTGACCCCTGGTGACCCTAGCATCAGGCGCAAAGCGGGTTTCGTCCACCCCTTGAGCAATGCCCTGCTCCGCAGCCCATAAAACCGCCTTGTAATAAAAACGGTTGCTGTTCAAGTCGATAAAATTCGACTCTACGTGTTCTGGTTCCGGGCATCCCATCGCTCTCCACAGAAACGTAACTACCTGTCCCCGGGTGCAAACGGCATCCGGAGCAAAGCGTTCACGATCCACACCAGATGTCACACCGTTCTCCACCGCCCAAAGTACAGCGTCGGAAAAGAAGCGTTCTGCACTCACATCCTGAAACGGATTCCGAACTTGTGGCATCTCAATCGGGTCCCGGGAAACCGGACATTCGCCCTCCATCCAGTTGTCCAACAACTGAGGATAGGGGTAGTTCCCATCAGCAATTTGCCAGACATCTTCAAAATCCAGCCCCTGATAGGTATCCTGCCGGCACATCTGTTCCTTAGTACAATACGTTCCGGCATCTTCCCAAGTGTTTTGAATGTCATCCATATAGTAACAATTTTGTATCGTACCATTCTCCGTCAAGGCAACAATACCGCCAGCCATGTAGAATATGCCCCACTTTTCAATCGTGCCCACGTGGTAGCACGCCTCTATATCGCCGTAATTCCAACCTACAATTCCGCCTGCATAATTTGGCATATCCACTGCAGGTTTCAGTAATCCAGAGCTATAACACTCCCGCACCTGACCTCCATTATACGTCGCAATTCCGGCAACATTTGCAGCAGACTCACAAGATCCAGTATTCCAGCAGCGCGCTACCGTCGACTCATTTAACTTGCCAACAATCCCGCCCGCATCTTCTTCGGCATAAATTGGCCCGGAATTGCCACACCGAGAAATCTCACACCGCCCGTCCACATAGCCCGCAATTCCACCGCTGGTGCTGCCATGTCCATTTTTCATCTCGTAAGATTGCACAATTCCAAAATTATAACAGTCCAAAATTGACCCATGATTTTGACTCCAGGCTACAATACCTCCTGCATACTCCCGTCCAATCACTGTCCCCCAATTGCTGCACCGGTAAATAACACCTGCATGATTCTTTCCCACATTTCCGCCTGCCCAAATTGGCTGTTGTACCCCTGCAAAAATCTCACCTTTATTTTGGCAATTGGTTATGTAGCTATTTAAGTTGGATCCGGCAATGCCGCCAATTGCACTAAAATCTGACACCCCACCGTCATAAAAAGAAACAGGTCCATTGTTGATACAGTTTTTCACAAAGCCCCCACATACATTGCCACCCGCAACACCGCCTACTGCGGAGTTCGTCCCACCAAACTTTCTACCTGAAATCGCTCCGGCATTGTTACAATTTTCTACCGTACCCCCTCGATTTTGACCTACAATTCCGCCTAATAGAACATCTCCCTGATCGCTATAAACACTTACAGCACAGTTATTTTTGCAATTTAAAACGCTGCCGCCGTCATTGACACCCACCAATGCACCAACAATCCAATTCTTTTGCAAATCAGTAGACTCACCCGCTAAAAAGGAACCATTAAGGTTTACATTTTGTATAAGGCCTTGATTATAACCAAATAAACCCGTATAAACAAAATCCCCCTCGCTTCGAAGCTCCTCTTGGCGCACATCCATCCACAAGCCGGAAATGGTGTGGCCTGCGCCGTCAAATGTCCCGGTAAAGGGCTCCCGCTCTGTCCCAATGGGCAGCCAACCTTGTCCATCCCAACCCAGTAAACCATTTGCAGCGAATTCGCCCTCTTGAAATTCTAGATCCGCCGCTAATACAAAGTGTTCATCCAAATGGTAACGAATTTGGTCCAGCTGTTCCGTGGTTGCAATGAAAAACGGGTTTTCCTTCGTCCCGTCTCCACCTGCAAAGCTACCGCTTTTCGCCGCCTGGACACCGCTGGATGTTACCCCAAGCAAAAGCGACAGCAATAAAAGCCCTATGAAAAGCCTATTTTTTATCATTTTACATTTCACCCTAACTCATTATTAATCTATGCCACTATTGGTATATAGTATGTATACTACGCAACAGTGAGCATCAACATAATCAGCAAGCGCGTGCCCCAGGCTCATCCTGCATGGGAAAAGTCCCGGGGCACTTTTGTTCATTATGACCGGCAGGCCTCCATCAGCGCCTGGAAGACCGGCAGGCTTCTTTGAATCATATCGTACGAGACGCAATAGCAGATCCGGAACCAGCCCGGGCAGCCGAAGCCCGTTCCGGGGACCAGGAGGAGGTTTTTCTCCTTGGCCATTTCCGAGAAGGCCAGATCATCCCCGTTGGGAGCCTGGATAAACAGGTAGAACGCGCCGTCGGGGCTGGCCATCCGGTAGCCCATGGCCGTCAGGCTCTCCTGCAGAGCCCGGCGGTTTTTCTCATAAGCCGCCAGATCCGGCCGGAGCCCGGCACACCGGGCGATGACCTTCTGCCACAGGGAAGGGGCGCAGACATGGCCCCCGGCCCGGGCGGCGCCTGCAACGGCAGCGTACAGCTCCCCGCTGTCCGCCGCGCCGTCCGGCACGCAGATATAACCGATGCGCTCTCCGGGCAGGGACAGGGACTTGGAATAGGAATAGCAGACGATGGTGTTGGGATACAGATTGGGAATAAAGGGAACCTCCGTCCCGTCGTACACCAGCTCCCGGTAGGGCTCGTCGGCCAAAATGTAAATGGGGTGGCCGTACTCCTCCGCCTTCCGGGTCAAAAGCTCGCCCAGCGCCGTCAACGTCTGGGCCGTATACACCGTACCGGCGGGGTTATTGGGCGAATTGACAATGACCGCCTGAGTACGCGGCGTCAGAGCCGCCTCCAGCGCCTCCAGACGGATTTGGAACCGCTCCGTATCCGCCGGAACCACCACCAGCTTTCCCCCCGCTGCCTCGGCAAAGGGCTTATACTCCGGGAAGAAGGGGGCAATGGCCACAAATTCCGACTCCGGCGACACCGCCAAGGCACGCATAATGGCGATGAGTCCCGGCGCTGCGCCGCAGCAAATAAACAGATTTTCCGGCCGGATTCCCGCAGCGTAGCGGCAGTTCAAGTCCTCCGCAATGGCCCGGCGGGTTTCCCAATCGCCGGTGGCGGAGGTATACCCATGAACCTGGATGCTGTCCATATCCCGGAGAAGCTCCACCACGGTCTCATTGACCTGAGGCGGAGACGGGATGGAGGGGTTTCCCAGGCTGTAATCAAACACGTTTTCCGGTCCCACAATTTTCGCCTGCTGCAGACCGTATTCGAACAGGTCCCGGATCACCGAGCGGTTGGCCCCCAGGGCCCACATTTCTTTGGATACCATGTAAGTGCCTCCTGTTTCATGTCCATTGGGGCCGCCGGAAAGCGGAACGGCCAAGGCCGTCTCCCGCCCCAGGGCATCTGTCGGCAGGATCGGGTCTTGACCGGGCCGCTTCTGCGGCGCCCTGATGTCAGTTAGATTGATTTTGGGCCGCTTCCAAACCAGCGCGGTAGGCGCGCAGGTTCAAATCCAGGAATTTGGGAGGCACCGTATTCCGGATCACATCCTCCCAGTCAATCTGCTCCAGCTTCAGCACGTGGGTCAACGCGCCGAACAGGACCAGGTTCATACATTTGGGATTTCCCAGGGAAATGGCAAGATCCGCCGCCTTCAGGGAAAACACCCGGAAGGTTTTCTGCATGGCCTCCAGGCAGCCGGCCGGATACTCGAACTGACCGGCCGCAATGGTGGCCGAGGCGATCTCATAATCGTTGATCACCGCCACGCCGTCGGGCTTCAGGAAGCTCGCGTACCGCACCGCCTCCATTTTTTCAAAGGCCACCATATAGTCCGCCGCGCCGTCGCCGATGAGGGGAGAATAGACCTTTTCGCCCCAGCGAACCTGGGTGGAAACGGAGCCGCCCCGCTGGCTCATGCCGTGAACCTCGGACATTTTCACATCATAGCCGGCCCGCATGAGGCCGTTGACCAGGACCTTGGCCGTCAAAATGGCGCCCTGGCCGCCGACGCCTACCAGAAGAATGCTCTTTACCTCGCTCATGGTCTCACTCCTTTCTCGAAATGGCGCCCACCGGGCAGACCTGGGCGCAGACGGTACAGCCGACGCACAGCGTGGGATCGATGGTGCTCTTCCCGTCCTTCATGCAGACCGCCGGGCAGCCCACCTTCAGGCACTTCTTGCAGCCGATGCATTTGTCGGCATCCACTTCGCACAAGCCGATGTCATGCTTGATCCGCTTGATCAGCAGGCACGGCCGCCGGGTGATGATCGCCGCCGGCACCGGAGAGGCCAGGGCGTCGTCCACCGCCTTCTGCATGGCCTTCAGATCCTGAGGATCCACAATGATCACATTCTGGAAGCCCATGGACTGCAGGACGTCCTCCATCCGGATAGCCTCGGCGATGTCGCCCTGGAGGGTGTAGCCGGTACCGGGGTTGTCCTGATGGCCGGTCATGCCGGTGATGGAATTGTCCAGAATCACCGGAATCATGTTGCCCTTGTTGTAAATGATCTCCGCCGCGCCGGTCATGCCGGAGTGGAAGAAGGTGGAGTCGCCCACCACGCCGAAGACCTTCTTCCCCGTCTCGCCGGAGACCTCAAAGGCCTTGCTCATGCCCATTGCCACACTGAAGCCGCCGCCCATGCACACCACAGAGTCCATTGCGTTCAGAGGCGCCGCGCAGCCCAGGGTATAGCAGCCGATGTCGCCGCCAATGACGAAATTCTTATTTTTAGACATGGTATAGAAGAAGCCTCTGTGGGGACAGCCGGGACACAGCACCGGAGGACGGGGTACCGCTTCCACGGCAAGCGCCTTGGTCTGGGGCTCCTTGCCGAACACCCGCTGGGCCAGAAGCTGGGGATTCAGCTCATACAGCAGGCCCGTCAGGTCCTTGCCCACACAGTCAATGCCCGCCGCTTTGATCTGCTCCTCCATGAAGGGGTCCAGCTCCTCCATGACATAGAGCTTCTCCACCTTGGAGGCAAACTCCCGGATCAGATCCATCGGCAGCGGGTTGGTCAAGCCCAGCTTTAGGAAGGAGGTGTCCTCCGGAAATGCCTCTTTGGCATACTGGTATGTAATACCGGCGGTGACGACACCGATTTTATTCCCCTTAAGCTCCATCCGGTTGAGAGGGCAGGTGTTGCCGTATTCCGCCAGCTCCGCCATTTTCTTCTCCACCAGGCTGTGGTTCCGGTACGCGTTGGCCGGCGTGCTCACCCGGCTGGCGATGTTCCGGACAAAAGGCTCATAGGGAATCTCCTTCCGGTCGGAAAACTCCACCAGGCTCTTGGAGTGGCACACCCGGGTGGTCACCCGGTACAGAACGGGAATGTGCCACTGCTCGGAAATTTCAAAGGCGGCCTTCATAAAGTCCACGCACTCCTGGGAGTCCGAGGGCTCCACCATGGGAAGCCGGGCCGCCCGGGCATAATGCCGGTTATCCTGCTCGTTCTGGGACGAATGCATGGACGGATCGTCGGCAGAGACAATGACGAAGCCCCGGTCCACGCCGTTGTAGGCGGCGGTGAAAATCGGGTCGGCCGCCACGTTGACGCCCACATGCTTCATGGCCGTCAGGCTGCGCACCCCGCCCAGGGCCGCGCCGATGGCGACCTCTGTGGCCACCTTCTCATTGGGGGCCCACTCGCAGTACAAGCTGTCCTTGTACTGGGGCAGGTTTTCAAAGATTTCCGTACTGGGCGTGCCGGGATACGCGGAGCACACCTTGACGCCCGCTTCGTAGGCGCCTCTTGCTGCGGCCTCGTTGCCGGAGAGCAAGTGTTTCATGGAGAATCCCACCTTTCAAAAAATATGCAATTTAATCGTTTTCCACTTGTAGCAAATTTGTCTCAATCAGACGATAGACCCGCTCTGCATCGGCAATGTTCCACAGAGCGTCCCGGCCTTCGGCAGTCCGGCGGTTAGAGCCGCTGCGGGAAACCACCTGGGGCTCGGTGAGATAAATCGTGCCGCTGCCGTCGGAGCGGATTCGTTTTTCCAAAGCCGGAATCTGCCGGTAGGTCAAGAATTTGGTCGTTTTCGGTCCGATTAGAATGACCCGCATAGAGGTGACGCCGTAATACGTCCGCTTCCGCCTCCAGGCCATGTGAAAAAAGCGCCCGGTTACCAAATACAGGCCCACCAGAAGAAACGGGATGCCAAACAGGGCCATGATCCCAGACGCCCCGTTTTGCAGGGCCGCTACCTCCCAATAACACGCAAATCCGCACCAGAGGAGGCTGAAGGGCATCAAGAACCACTCGGCAGGCTCCAAACGAAATCCCGGAACGGGAGCGCCCTCCCAGAGGAGCAGCTCCCCCGGCTGCAGCAGCCTCTTCAGCGCCGCAGATTGCTCCTGTCCCATGGCGTCATACCTTTCCCGCCGTCACTGCGCCCAGGGCGATGGAGGCCAGCTTGCTCTCCGCGCTGTCGGCCCGGGAGACCAAAACAATGGGAACCTTTGCACCCAGGATGATGCCGGCGTTTTGTGCGCCGCCAAAAAGACTCATCGCCTTGCCGATGCCGTTGCCCACCTCATAGGTGGGGACCAACAGAATATCCGCCCGGCCTGCCCCCGGCGCGTCGAAATGCTTGTGTCGGCAGGCCGCCTCGCTCACCGCCAGATCCAGCCCCACCGGGCCGTAGACCTGCATGTGATAGGGCGCCCAGCGCTCCGTCATCTCCGACAGGGCCCTGGCCTCTACCGTAGAGGAAACCTTGGGATTCACCACCTCGGCGCCGCAGACGCAGGCGGCATAGATTTCTTCATAGCCCAGCGCCTGCAAAACCCGGGCGGCATTTTCCAAAATTTCCGCCTTTTTGTCCAAATCGGGGAAGGTATTCATGCCGCCGTCGGTCAGGGCCAGCATGGGACGGCCCGGAACCTCGTACAGCATCACATGGCTGATCAGCCGGCCTGTGCGCAGGCCGTTGTCCCGGTCGATTACCGCCCGCATCAAATCGGCCGTCCCCAGAAGTCCCTTCATCAGGAAGTTGGCCCGGCCCGCCCGGACCTCCGCCACCGCCAGGGCGGCGCACTGTCCGTCGGAGTCCCCTTCTAAAATGGCGTAGTCCGCCGGGTCCTCCTCCAGGCTCCGGAGTATCTGCCGGATCTCTTCTCCGCGTCCGGTGAGCACCGCTTGGGCAATTCCCCCTCGGCGGGCTTCTTTTACCGCCTCCAGAACATCCCGGTCGTGGGCCGCCGCCACGGCAATGGTCCTCTTCTCCGGACTGGCCGCAGCAGCCTGTAAAATCGCAGAAATGGTATTGAGCATGTGGTACCTCCTTCTACAATGCCGATCTCCCGCAGGAAATCAATATACCTTTGCCGGCTCGCCGTGGAGAACCCGCAGGGCTCCCTCCGCCAGAGAGCGCATTTCCTCCTCGCCGGGCAGGCGCAGAATCTGGGCCAAATTGCCCACATAATCCGTGATGGCCTGGGTGAACCGGTCGGAGTAGGCCATTCCGCCGGTGTAAACAATGGCGTCCACCCGGAATTTCAGGACGGCGGCCATAGCCCCCACATCCTTGGCCAGCTGATAGGCCATGGCGTCGAAAACCAGACGGCAGTCCGGATCCTTTTCCTCAAAGGCCCGGCGCTCCACCTCCCGGAAGTCCTTGGTGCCCACGTAGGAGTATGCCCCGGCCTCGGTGCCCAGGAGCTTTTTCACCTCTTTTTTGGTGATCCCGGAATAGCACAGGTTGATCACCGCGTTGACCGGAAGCCCGCCGCCCCGGTCCATGCCGAAGGCGCCCTCGTCCTTAACGTTGAAGTCATCCACGGCCAGGCCGTTTTCATGGGCCGCCACGGAAACGCCTCCGCCCATATGGACCACAATCAGCCGGGCCTCTTCGTAAGACTTGCCCAGAAGCTTCGCCGCCTTCCGGGCAATGGATTTCTGGTTGAGCGCATGGAAAAAGCTCTCCCGCTGCATGCCGCGAAAACCGGAGACATGGGCCACCGGCGTCATCTCATCCACGCACACCGGATCCACAAAGAACGCAGGAATCCCCGCCATGTCCCCCAACTCCCGGGCCAACAGAACTCCCAGGTTGGAGGCATGCTCCCCATACGGCGGGTCCATAACGTCCCGGATGGCCTGGTCGGAAACCAGATACGTCCCCGAGGGAATATGCCGCAGAAGACCACCCCGGCCGCAGACGGCGTCAAAATCCGTCAGCCGGTAACCGGCCCCCTCCACCGCCTCCAAAATCAGGCGCTTGCGGAAGGGCCCCTGCTCAATGACGTGGGTAAAGGGAGTCAATTCCTCCGCTTTGTGCACCAGGTTGGTCCTAAAAATTTCATTCTCCTCTTCAAAAATGGAAACCTTTGTGGAGGTCGCCCCGGGGTTGAGCACCAAAACCTTCATAAAAATCCTCCTGATGTCTGTTTGCGCCTACTGCGCAGGCGCATTTATTTGTTTTTGATTTGTATGACCAAAGCGCAGGAAGTATGATGTTTACCGGATTCATCTTATCATGCGGCCAAACCCGTGTCAACCATCCTGCAAAAATTCTCCTCCCAATCTATGAATTTTTTGTGCATCTCGCCTCTGTAACCTGCGGCGGATCCCGCCCGGCACGCCTCGCCGCCCCCGGGCCAATGCAGGCCTTCCATACAGAGCCGCAATCTTCCAGAGGGCGCCGCGCGGCTTTCCGACCCACAGCCCAGCCGCCTCGGTCCTCCTCTCGCGGCGACGAAAGTCCGGGCTTTGATAGGCGGCAAACCGGCCGTTGCGGCAGTTTTCCGTTTCTTTTACTTGCAATCTCGTCTCATCTATGGCATAATAACAAAAATAAGAAAGGAGCCGCCTTGCTATGGGCCCGCAAAATCCCCAGCGTCTGGCGGATCAGACCGCAGACCGCCTGCTCCATATGATTGGCAACGATCCGGCGTACGGGCCGGGGGCCAGACTGCCCAACGAACCCCGGCTTTGCACACTGTTCGGCGTCAGCCGTACCACCCTGCGGGAGGCGATTCGCTCCCTGGCTGCCCAAGGCTATGTGGAAGTCCGGCGGGGAAGCGGCACCTTCGTCCTGGACCGCACCATGGTCCCGGACATCGGGCTGCAGCGGCTGGAGAACCTCCGCACCCGCCTGCGGGATCTGTTTGAAATCCGCATGATGATTGAGCCCCAGGCCGCCCGCCTGGCCTGCCTGCGGGGCACGGACGACGAGCTGCGGGAAATTGCCCTCCGGGCCGAGGACGTGGCACGGGCAATCCGACAGGGAGAAAATTTTTCCCAGCCGGAAGAGGCGTTTCACCACGCCTTCGTAGCCGCCACCCATAATCCGTTTATGGAGCAGCTGGTTCCCATCATCCACAATGCCCTGCACGAGGCCTGGGCCGCCTTGGATGTAGAAGCGCTCCTGGCTCAGCCCACCCTCCAGGACAACGAGCTTCTCATGGGGTTCCTCCGCCAGCGGGACGAGGACGGCGCCCAGTACGCCATGGCCGCCCACATCCGACATACCATCAATCTGCTGGACCAGGCCGGGCTCGGCAGCGTTTGAACTGTTTTGAGGTGAATGTACATATGCGAAAATACGCGTTTCGTTCCGTCCTGGCTTTGGTTTTGTTTGCGGCGCTGCTGCCCCTGTGCACCGGCGCCCAGGCCTCCGATCTGGGCGTGGAACGAAAGGTCTATCAATACCTGACTACAGAGCTTGGACTCAACTCCGCCGCTGCCTGCGGCGTCCTGGCCAACATAGAAGCAGAGTCCAACTTTTCCCTCACGGCTTACGGCGACGGCGGCACCAGCTACGGCCTGTGCCAGTGGCATAACAGCCGCTTTGAAAGCCTGAAGAGCTTTTGTCTGCTGCGGGGCTACGATTACTGGTCTCTGGAGGGCCAGCTGGATTACCTGGCATATGAACTCCGGACCCGGTACCAAAGTACATACGCCGCTTTGAAGCGGGTTCCCGATACCTCCGACGGCGCTTATCAGGCAGGCTATACCTGGTGCGTCAATTTCGAGGTTCCGGCTAACCGAGAGCAGGCCGGCGCCACCCGGGGCCGTACGGCTCAGCTGAAATATTGGGTCCGCTACGGCGGGACCACCAGCGAATTCAGCGCCTCCATGGATCTAAACTCCAAGGGCTACAGCGGCGCCCTGTCCGACTGGTCCAGCCTGGGCAGCAGCTTCTATTGGGAGACGGAGGAAGCGCAGCCGGAGTCTTCCGTTCCGGTTTCCACGCCCTCTGCCGCAGCGCCCGCTTCCGCCGCCCCGGCAGAAGAAGAGAAGCAGGCGGATTCCACCGCCCCTTCGGTCCGGGTGCCCTACGTCCGCTACGTGCCCCATCACGCTCCCGTCTCCGCCGCCTCTGGGGCGGTCTCCAGAGAACCGGGCTCGCCTCTGGCCTGCCTGTTCCTCTGCGCCGGAGAGCCGGCCAGACGCCGCAGTCTGCCGGAGCCGGAAGAAGACGGCAGCCCGGAGCCCTGTGCATAATATCCCCCTGGGGTCCGCCGCACCCATGCAGCGGACCCCTGATTTCTTGCAAAAAGAGGTATCCTTATGGACGAACAAAAGAACTTACAAAATACGGAGCCGGAGCAGGATTCGGAGGAAAAACGCTACGTTCCCCGGCCCAAATGGCAGCTTGCAATGGCTTGGTTTTTCTTGATTCTCATCATCCTGGGCACAATCCTGTATTATTACTGGATCGCCCACAAATATTAGGGCATGAGAGTCCTCGGCATCGACCCCGGCTACGGAACGACCGGCTTCGCTCTGATAGAAGCGCAGCGGGGGTCGTTTCGGCTGCTTCAATGCGGTGTGATCACCACACCGGCGGGTATGGAATTCCCCCAGAGGTTGGAAAGCCTCTACCGGGACATGGTGCAGCTGTTACAATCCGCCCAGCCGGAGACTCTGGCCATTGAAGAGCTGTTTTTCGGTCACAACGTCACCACCGGCATCGGCGTAGCTCAGGCCCGGGGGGTCATTTTATTGGCTGCCGCCCAGGCGGGGATGCCCGTCTCTGAGTACAAGCCGATGCAGGTGAAGCAATCTGTCGTCGGCTACGGCGGCGCCAGCAAACGGCAGGTCATGGATATGACCCGCAGGATTTTAAAGCTGGAGTCCCTGCCGCGGCCGGACGACGCCGCAGACGCCATCGCCATTGCCCTGTGCCACGCCCGCTCCGCCACCTCCCTGCTCAGCTCGTACAGCCGCGCCCATTTTCCGGCCTCCAAACGGTAAAATCCGTCGCCAACCCCCCGGCCCCAAGCCGCAAACGGACACCGGAGGGAAAATTTCCCGCCGGACATCGGCAGTTTTAGGAAGCTGTTTCCAATATTTTACAGACTTCAAAGAGGTTTTTATGTTTTACTACTTACAAGGCCCCATTACGATTCTGGAGCCCAGCCTGGCCGTGGTGGACTGCGGCGGGGTGGGTTACTCCTGCGCCGTCACCGCTTACACCGCCGCCCAGCTGAAGCTGAACCAAAACGCCCGGCTGTATGTACACGAGAACATCCGGGAGGGCGCGTTTGATCTCTTCGGTTTTGCCTCCCGGGAGGAGCTGCGGTGTTTCCAGCTTCTTCTGGGCGTCAACGGCGTAGGCCCCAAAGCCGCCCTGGCCATTCTCTCCGCCGGCGGCCCTCAGAGCTTTACCCTGGCTGTGATGACCGGAGATGAAAAAGCCCTGACGGTGGCCCAGGGCGTGGGCAAAAAGCTGGCCCAGCGGATCATCCTGGAGCTGAAGGACAAAATCGGCGGGGCCTCCCCGGAGCTGGATTTCTCCGGTCCCACGCCCGCCGTACCCGCCGGGGAGAATGCCGTCGCCCTGGCCACAGCCGCCCTGCAGGAGCTGGGATACTCTTCGTCTGAAATTGCCGCCGCGCTGAAGGGCTGCGATCCCAAGGCGGGCACGGAAGAAATGGTCCGCTACGCCCTGCGTTCCATGGTAATCCGCTCCTGACCCGGACGCCTCATTTCCCCAGTAACAAGGAGGTTAACTCATGAGCATTGAATTTTCCCAGGAGCTGGACGCCGCCCCCATCATCACCCCGGCCCTGACCGGCCTGGACACCGGAGAGGTCAATCTCCGCCCCAAGCTCCTGGCAGATTACACCGGCCAGGAAAAAGCCAAGGGGAATCTGTCCGTGTACATTGAAGCCGCCCGGCGGCGGGGCGAGCCCTTGGACCACACCCTGCTGTACGGTCCGCCGGGACTCGGCAAGACCACTCTGGCCGGTGTCATCGCCAACGAAATGGGGGTAAACATCCGCATTACCTCGGGACCCGCCATTGAAAAGCCGGGAGATTTGGCCGCCCTGCTCACCAACCTGAACCCCGGCGACATTCTCTTCATCGACGAGATTCACCGTCTGAACCGGGTGGTCGAGGAGATTCTATATCCGGCTATGGAGGACTATGCCATCGACATCATCGTGGGCAAAGGGCCCTCAGCCAACTCCATCCGCCTGGACCTGCCTAAATTCACTCTGGTGGGAGCCACCACCCGGGCCGGTCAGCTCTCCGGACCCCTGCGGGACCGGTTCGGCGTATCCCTCCGGCTGGAGCTGTACACAACAGAGGAGCTGGCCCGGATTGTCACCCGGTCGGCCACCCTGCTGAGCATTGAAATCGACCCCCAGGGCGCCCGGGAAATCGCCGCCCGGAGCCGGGGGACGCCGCGCATTGCCAACCGCTTTCTCCGCCGGGTCCGGGACTTTGCCCAGGTTTGCGCCGACGGCGTCATCACCCGCGAGGCCGCCGACCTAGCCCTGCGGCGGCTGGAGGTGGATCAGCTGGGACTGGACGCCATCGACCGGCGCATGCTCTCCGCCATCATTCAAAACTATGGCGGCGGCCCTGTGGGCCTGGAAACCCTGGCCGCTACCATCGGAGAAGAGGCCGTCACCCTGGAAGACGTATACGAGCCTTATCTCATGCAGCTGGGCTTCCTGACCCGGACCCCCCGGGGCCGCTGCGCCACGCAGCCTGCCTACGAGCATCTGGGGCTTCCTTTTGCCGGGCAGACACAAATGCCTTGGTAGCCCCGCAAAATCGTAATTTTGACCAAATCTGCTTCCTCTCAGAAAAAAATGTTATTCACTATTGACAAATTCATTTTTTCTGCTATAATATGCACTTGGATGGAACGTGCATTTCGCCGTTTCTCTTCTCTCTTGACTGCCGGCCACGGCGCAATTTCCTCTTTTTTGGATGGTCGTCCGTTCCAAATTTTTGCTGCGTCTCCCTGCTCAAGAGCCTTCTCCGGCGTTCGGCCGGTTTTCCTGGCGATAACGGCAAAGCCGTTCGCATAGATCCCTGGACAACAGACCAGCAATTACTTGATGGGCAACTTTCACGGGGCTATCACAAATCACCAAAGAGAGGTAATTCATCCATGTACGAAGACAAAACTTTAGTTTGCAAAGAGTGCGGCAACGAATTCGTTTTCACCGCCGGCGAGCAGGAATTCTACGCAGAGCGCGGCTTCCAGAATGAGCCCCAGCGCTGCAAGGCCTGCCGCGACGCCCGCAAGAACGCCGCCCGTGGCCCCCGTGAGTACTTCACCGCCACCTGCGCCCGCTGCGGCGGCGAGGCCAAGGTTCCCTTCGAGCCCAAGTCCGACCGCCCGGTGTACTGCAGCGAATGCTTCGCTCAGATGCGCGGCAACGGCTAATTTTCCCAAATAACTGTAAGGGGGTGCTGCAGAAATGCAGCACCCCCTTTTCTCTTCCCACATCCCTGGCATGGCGAAACCGGCTCCAGAAATGTCTGCACCATGCCCCTCGCCTCCATTCGCCTCAACGCCCCGTTGGAAAGGAGTCTCTATGTCTTCTATGTTTGCCCTCGCCGCTACTCCCACCGTTCCGGGGCGGGGCGGGACGGATGCCCGTCTGCTTTTGGAGCTGCTGTACCGGCAGGCCACCGGCCGGCCGATGCCCCCGCTGCGGCGGCACAAACGGGGCAAGCCGTATTTCACCCAGGGAGGGCTCCATTGCTCCATCACCCACACCCGCGCCATGGCCTTCTGCGTGTTATCTCAAGTTGCGGTGGGGTTGGACGCGGAGCAGCTGGGGCGTGCCGTGCGGCCCGGTCTGGCGGAAAAGGTGCTGTCTCCCCGGGAATACACGCTCTGGCGCCAGGCGCCGGACCCCAACGCCCTGTTTCTGACTCTGTGGACACTGAAAGAAGCCACCGTAAAGTATACCGGCGACGGGCTGCGGGGGTATCCCAATCACCTGAGCTTCGATCCGTCCGGCCCCACTCTGGACGGCAGTAGCCTGCATTTCCGGCTGTGGACCTGGGAAAATCATGTGGTCGCCCTGTGCGCGCCGGAGCCGCCTCCGGCGGACTTGGAAATCCGAAGATTTTTTTAAGATTCTCCCCCCTTCCTTGACAGGCAGGCGGAAGCCGTTATACTAGGTACCAGATGGATGTGTCATGCTTGTCTTTTCCGAGGAGGTAATCTGGTATGGTATCTTGGATTTGTCGTAACGTCCGCTCGGTCCTGCAAACCAAACCCTGGCGCCTTTGGGGCGTCAGCCTGCTGGCCGGACTTCTCACCTGGCTGGGGGTCATTGGTTTTGTGGGTGTGCCTGCCGTGGCCTTTTGTCTGGATCTGGCCCTCACCGGCTCCCTGGCGCTCCTCTTCCTGGAGGCTTACCGGGGCAACGCGGTGGAGTCCCGGGATCTGTTCACCCCGTTCCGCCGGGAGCAGCTGCCTCACCTGGTGGGGGGTATGGCCTGGATGAGCTTGTGGGTCTTTCTCTGGTTTCTGATTCCTGTGGCCGGTTTGGTCTTGGGACCCATGAAGCTCTACGCCTACCGCTTCACGCCCTATATCCTCCTGACCCGCCCCGACGTCAAGGCCACCGAGGCCATCCAGGTCTCCGCCCGGGAAACCCAGGGCTACCGCGGCAAAATGTTCTTGGTCGATCTGCTGATTTACGGCGCTCTCATTCTGGCAGCCCTGCTTCTTACAGGCCTGGCGCAAATTCCGTGGATGGGCCCCTTGTTTTATACCCTGCTGGTTGTGGTGGTTTTGTTGGCCGTCTTCCTGATTCCTCTGTTCACGGGGCTCATCCGGGCCGGGTTTTATGACGAGGTGCAGCACTGTCTGGAGGACCCCTCTTACAGCACCCGTTTCGCCCCGCCGACGCCGCCCGCCTATACGCCGCCGGCCGCCGGGCAGCAGCCGCCTCAGCCCGGCACTCAGTACTGCCCCATCTGCGGCCAACCGGCCCCAAAAGCCGCCCGCTTCTGCAACAATTGCGGAACCAAGCTGGATGGGTCTACACTAGGCTGACTCCGCCGAAGCAAAGAACAACCCCGGGACGGTTCCCACAGAACCGCCCCGGGTCGTTCTTTGCCGTTTCCTATCCGTTTACCTTTTACGCCGCAGCAGAGTCGCCAAATAGGGATTGACCTCCTGCAGCTTCTGCAGCACATGGTCCGCTCTGGGGTCTTTCTTTTCCCTGTATAGCTCATAGGCCAGCTTCAAATGGTCGTCGTCGTTGCTATCCAGCTCCATGCACTTGGAGATGGCTGTCACAGCTCCGTCCAAATCCCCGCGCTTACGCAGACAGGTCGCCAAATTATAGTAATAGGACGGCTCCCGATCGTTCAGCTTGATCACCTTTTCCAAGGCCTGGACGGCCTCCTCCAAATACTCCGGATGCACCTCCCCCTTCCCCTCCAGGGTGGTATACGCGCCAAAGTAGATCCGGTTTTTCTGGTTGTATAAGCCCGCACGCTCTTTGGATGTGGGAGCCGCATCCATCAAGTCCTCTATGGTCTTCAACACACGCTCCAGGTATTCCGGCTCACAATCGGCCCGATTGCAATAGCTGATGTAGCAGCCAATCTCCTCATAGCGCTGCTTGAAGGTCAGCTCGCTCTTCTCGCCAAAAATAGCATCCCAGTTTTCCTCAAAAATCCGGGCAGCCTTATTCGAGCCCATGGACACCAATTGGGCCACCACTTGGTCGATGTAGCGTTCCTGACTCAATGTTTGTTTTAACATCGGCATCAAATCTTCGCCTAAGCTCAGGTCCCTCTGGGTAAGCGCATAATTGAACGCCTGGATGGGGGAAAGCTGCCTTAAAATATCCTCCAGTTTTGCATTGCCGGGGACAGAATTATTTCCCCCGCCGCCTGTTTTCTGTATGACATTCAGCGCGCTGTCCAGCTTATCTTCAATTCTTTTCAGCCGTTCCGATAAGGACGTCACGCTCTCGGTTCCCTTGGATTCAATAAATCCCTGCTGCTTCAACGAATCCACAAACCGTTCCATAACCTCCTGCGTACGCATGAGGCCCGGAACGCTTTCCACATCGTAGAATATGGTCCGCTCATCATGTACGTCAAAGGGAAGCGTTTGCCCCTTTTGCGCCAACACAATATAGGGCTTGCCGTAGCCCATTCTCAACCCATACTCGTACATGACATTGGCGTTTAGATCCGTCATGTCAATGACGCACAAATCGTCATTTTTGATATGCCCCACAATTTGCTCCGAAATTTTACCGGTTTCTGAAATTTTGTCGGATCGTATGATACAATCCTTTGTAAAGCCACATTTTGTTAATACCGGTATAACCAGAAAATTTAGCACACTATCAGAACGAGATCGTTCCGAACTCTCTTCTCCCCCCAAAGGTGAAATGACAAAGCATGTATACTGCCGGTTTTGTGCCATAGGAACTTCCCCCCATTTTTGTTTTACCGTTTTACCGCCACTCTTTGAAAACAATACTACTGATAAAAGGCGACTATTTTCTCTTTTTGTAGACAGTTTATCTTATTATACAACGCAATTCCTGGGTTGTCTATAGAAAGTCGTTTCTTTTTTGTCGCAGAAAGCCCTGCCGCTGCCGGTTTTAAACAATTCGTAAACATTCTCCTCTGCCCGTTGAATTTTGCGGAATTTGCCATATAATTGAGCATATCAATTACTCCCAAGGTGATTTGGCTATGAGGCAAAAATTTGGCAATTGGCTCCAGCGGGTGTTCGGGGGCCGTTACGGTGTGGATCAGTTGAATTTGGCGATTTTGGGTTTGGATTTGATTTTGTGCCTGGTGGGCGTGTTCACCCAAAACGGTTGGCTCAATCTCTTGGCCTACATTCCCATGATCCTGGTGCTGTACCGGATGCTGTCCAAAAACACATACCGGCGCTATCAGGAAAACCGCCGCTTCCTGCAGCTCCTGGACCGGATCAAGGACCGGAAAAACCGGTACTTTCACTGTCCCAAATGTAAGCAGATGGTGCGCGTCCCCAAGGGAAAGGGAAAAATCTCCATCACCTGCCCCCGGTGCAAAGAGAAATTCGTCCGGAAAACCTAATGCGCCGCAGGCCTCAGCCTGCGGTTCCTTTTCCGGCGCGGAAAAAATGAGATTTTTTCGAATCGCCTCTTGACTTTTTCCCGATTTGTGATATGATATGGAAGCGGTTTGTGAGACGCGCAAACGCAAAGAAGTGAACATGGGGGTATAGCTCAGCTGGGAGAGCGCTTGAATGGCATTCAAGAGGTCAGCGGTTCGATCCCGCTTATCTCCACCAAAGGCTCCAAATCGAAAGATTTGGAGCCTTTTTCTTACCATACACACCCCTCCCTGCAAGAAATGCCGGGATTGTGGTATGATGAAACTGGAATCTCACAGGTGGGAGGACGCTATGGAATTTCCGGGTTTTTGGGGCAACGAGCAGCTGAAGGCCAATCTGTCCGCAGCGGTGGACCGGCGGCGAACCGCTCATTTTTACCTGATCTCCGGACCCCGCGGCTCCGGAAAGCGGACCTTGGCCCGGCTCCTGGCGGCGGCTCTTTTGTGCCGGGACGCTCACAGCCGTCCATGCGGCCGTTGCAGCCAGTGCCGGAAGGTTCTAAACGGTTCCAATCCGGATCTCATCACAGTGGACGATCCGGACAAAAAGACCGTCCCCGTGGAGACCGTCCGACGGGCGCGGGAGGACTTATTCATCCGGCCCAATGAGGCCGACCGGAAAATTTATTACGTCCCCCGGGCTCAGGACCTGGGTCTGCCCGGACAAAACGCCCTTTTGAAGGTGCTGGAAGAACCTCCGGCTTACGGAGTCTTTCTCCTCCTGGCGGACAATCCGGACCGGTTGCTGCCCACCGTGCGCTCCCGCTGCGTCGAGCTCAAGCTGCAGCCTCTGCCCCTGCCGGTGGTCGTCGAAGCTTTGCGCAAAGCCTTTCCCCAAGCCGGCGCCGATGACGTAGCCGCCGCAGCGCAACGCAGCGGCGGTTGGCTGGGACAGGCCATGGAGCTTTTGACGGAGGGCGGCGGATGGCTGCCGCAGACCGGAGATTTTGTCCAGGCTTACAGTCGGCGGGACCCGCTTCGCCTGCTTCAGGTTTTGGTCCCCATGGAAAAGCTGAAGCGGGATCAGCTGGCGCCCATTCTCAGCCAGTGGCAGGAGCTTCTCACCATGGCGCTGAGCTGCCGCTCCGGCATGCCTGCGCCGGTTCCCATGGCCCGGGAATTGGCCGCCAACCGCAGCTGCCGGGAGCTGTCTCAGGCTGTGGCCGTTTTGGCCCAGTCCCTGGATCATCTCCAAGGGAATGTCTCTCCCGGCGCAATTTGCGGGAACCTGGCCTGGCAGCTCCAGTGAGTTTTCCTTTCGGTATTGACAAGCCCTTCGGGGCAGAAGGAGTGTCCCATGAACGAAGAAAACAAGCAGGCCCCGGAATCCAACATTGCCGGAGGCCCCATGGCGCCGGATCAGAACACCCCTGTGGACGTGGTAGACGTCCAGTTCCGGGCCGGCTCCAAAATATACTATTTTGATCCGGATGGACTGACCGTCACACCCGGCGACCATGTCATCATTGAAACCGCCCGTGGGCCGGAATACGGCACCTGCACCGGGGGCAACCACCAGGTCCCCTTCCGGGACATTGTCCCCCCTCTGCGGCGGGTCATTCGGCTGGCCACAGAGGCCGACGAGCGAATCCTGGTCAACAACCGGGCCAAGGAAAAACGGGCCTTTGATATCTGTCAGCAGAAAATTCAGGAGCATCAGCTGGATATGCAGCTGGTCTCTGCAGAGTACGCTTTCGACGGCAGCAAAATCCTCTTCTTCTTTACCGCCGACGACCGGGTGGACTTTCGGGAGCTGGTGAAAAACCTGGCCGGCATCTTCCGCACCCGGATTGAGCTCCGGCAGATCGGCGTCCGGGACAAGGCCAAAATGGTCGGCGGCCTGGGTATCTGCGGCCGTCCTTTCTGCTGCGCGCAATTCCTGGACGATTTCCAGCCCGTTTCCATTAAAATGGCCAAGACGCAAAATCTGAGCTTAAATCCCACCAAGATATCCGGCACCTGCGGCCGTCTGATGTGCTGCCTGAAATACGAGCAGGAGGCATATGAGGATTTGTTGAAAACCAGCCCCAAGGCCGAGTCCTTCGTGGATACGCCCGAAGGCCGGGGCACCGTCGTAGATGTAAACCTCCTGCGTCAGTGCGTGAAGGTGCGCATGGAGGACCAGCCGGAAACCGTCGGCTGCTTCCACAACTGTGACATTTGCGTCCTGCGCAACGGGAAAGCCAAGAAAAACGATCCGCCCATTCCCGCCGACCTGGCTCCCATCTCCGGAAACGGCAAACGGACGAAGCCGGCCATGGCGGACGAAGAGCCTCCTATGCATTTGGATCCCATCCGTTTCCGTTACCGTCCCGACGACATTGTGCAGGAAGCGGAGGAAGCGCCCCTTCCGGAGGAGCGCCGACAGCGGAAGAAAACAGACCGAAAGCCGGAAGCAGCCTGGTCCCCGGATTCCGGGGAAGCCGGGGAGGAGACGAAGCCCAAAACCAACCGGAAGCCCCGGAGCGGCAAAGCCAAGCGCGGCGCCCAACCGCCGTCTCCGGACGCCTCCAAGCCCCAGTCAGCTAAAAAGCCTCGCCCCCCGAAGCTCCGCCTGGAGGACCGGCCGGAGATCATCAACGCCTTGCCGGAGGTGGGAAATCAGCCCAAACGCACCGGACGGCGGCGCCGGCCCGGCGCCCGCCCCCCCAAAAAGCAGGAAGGCCGCTCCACAGCCGGCTCCCAGGATGACACCTGAGTTTAGATTATTCTAAAGGGGCCGCCTCAAAATAGAATTTTTGAAAAACAACCTAATATTTATGGCACAGAAACGAGTATTTTCGTTTTCTGTGCCATTTTTACAATTTTTGTGAAAATGGAGTTTCGAGGCAGCCCTCTCTTTTGTAGCCTGCAGAAAGCAGGCAGGCCCTGTCGGGAGCCTTTGGGATCCAGGACGGCAGCATCGCTTCTTTTAATTTGCAAATCTGATTAATTTATTTGCAATATTTTTTATAGTATCTTTATTTGCCTTATAGTATTGCTTCCCATCTATAATGTTAATCTGTATAAGCATATACTCTCTCATGCTGTTTAGCTCCCGAAAAACCGTGCCCGGATTCAGCTTCATTGTTGAAACAATGTCTTGAAAGCACAGCTCCTCCTGCATCAGCAAGCGAAGCATGGCCATTCTCGTCTCATTGGACAAGAGGCGAAAGAGCATAAATTCATCTTTGCCGAATGCATCGGATTCGCCCGCCTCTCCCATACCCACCTCCATTTTCACACTGGCGTACAAATGGACCTCTCCCGGTGGATCCCGAATAACCAGGAAGGAGCAATCCGGTGAAATATAGCGCAACGCCAAATGCAAACCGCAGAACGCGCTTTGCTTCACGTGATAACGCTGTTGTGTGAACGTATCAATGGAAACAGTCCGGAAAAAGTTCTCCCAGGCATCCGCCAAGGGCTGTGCCCGCGCCACCCAAGGGGCCAACTGGACCTCCAACTCCTCTGCCACAGGAAGCAAAAATGCCGACAGCCTTTGCAAATGCTCCTGGGGCACAGAAAGAACCTCCACAATCTGCAGCTGAGCGCTGGCGGGAATGGGAAGCTTTCCAATCTCCTGGGACAGGGGAAGAAACTCTTCCGGTGCAGGCGCTGTAGAGAGTTCAATGGAAAACCCATTTAGATCCGTCACACGGAAGGGCCTCGGCGTCTCTGCCCAGGCACGGCTAAGCACCTGCAGAGTTTCCTCCGGCCGATGGGTTCCCAGCTGTAGCCGGCTGTACAGCAGGAAGCTGGCCAGGCAGGGCGGCCGCCCTTTTCTGCCCTCCATGGGGATGCCCTGAAAATAAAACTGCAGGGCGGGGTCCTGGGGAGACAGCCCCGCGCAGGCCTTCTGCCGGATTTGTTCCATAACATCGGCCGGTATGCAGAACGCGCCCTCCCCAGACATTTGTTCCGACGGTATGTGATTCACCAGGCAATACACAAGCTCCTCGGCCTCCAGCAGCAGGCATGGCTTGCGGTATACCGTTATACTCATGTGTTCATCTCCCAAAATACAATCGCCGCTATTTTATCATAAGAAAACATACATGTCCATGAAAAGCTGCCGGGCAGGGATACCGCCCGGCAGTTTTTTGGATCCGCAGGTCAGTCCGTCAGATACCGCCAGAGGAGCACGGCGTATTGCGCCCGGGTCGCCGTTCGGCGCGGCTCCAGCCCCTTGCCGGTTCCTTTCATAAGACCGCTGCCGACGGCCCAACGCATCGCCTCTTCCGCATAGCCGGAAATTTGGTCCGCATCTGCAAAAGCATCCAGCACTCCATCGGCGGCAGCGTCGCCGTGCTTGTAATTTTTCACATAGCGGTACAACATGGTAACCAGCTGCTCCCGGGAAGCCGCTGCATCGGGAGCAAAGCGGTCTGCCGTCACACCGCAAACAATCCCCTGTTCCTTGGCCCATGCCACGGAGTCTGCATACCATCTGTCCTCTGCAACATCTTGGAAGCCGGAATCCTGACGGACTTCCGGGCAGCCCTCCAACCGGTACAGCAGCTCCACCACCGTAGCGCGGGTCAGATCTGCATGAGGCGCAAATCTTCCGTCACCCACGCCAATCATGAGGCCGCTCCCCAGCATGAAGCACACGCCGTCGTAGTACCAGGCGTCCGGGTCCAGGTCGGAAAACAGCGTCGCGTAGATCTCGTTTGCGCCATCCTCCGCCGTTCCGGGGCGATGGCGAACGGTGATCTCCGCTGTACCCACAGATCCATTTTCCGCAGACACGGTGATCGTAGCCGTACCGGCGGCAATGCCGGTTACCAAGCCATCCCGGTCCACATAAGCCACGCCGGGATCATCGGAGGCATATTGGAAGGCGCCGTCATAGGCAACCTCCAACGTTGCATGCAATTGTACAGACGCACCGGGATACAGTTCCGCAGTTTCCGGAGTCACAGACAGAGTAGGAGGCGCGGGAGAGACGGTGACGGTTGCCGAAGCGGAGGCCGTCTCGCCGTTTTCTGCCGTAGCAGTCACGGTAATCACCGACGTACCTACACGCAATCCGGTCACAACGCCTGTTTCGTCTACAGCTGCAACGGCCTCATCGCTGGAGCTCCAAGCCAGACTCCCCTGGAATTCACTCGGCTGCACCGTCGCAGTCATCTGCGCGCTCCGCCCCACGAAAACGGCGGTATCCTCCAACTGCACCGCCAGCTCGTCGGGATTTTGGTAAGGAAGCTGAATGATGACGCAATCCCGGTTATAGGCGCTGTCCTCCACCAGAAGGCCGAACCGGTCCGTCCCGGCCTCTTCCAGCTCGGCCAGCAGTTCCGTCACGTCGAAATCCACGCGGGTGGTCTGTCCGGGTTCTCGGATGGCGCAGAACTCTTCAAACGCCTGATGGGAGAACTCCCAGAAGTACTCGTCGGCCACCAGTACGTGCTGTACATAGAAATCATCGGAAACCAGGCAGCTCAAGTGGGTACGGCCGTCCTCTTCGTAGAGGCGGATTTGGGAGAGCACGGGGTTCTGGCCGTCCAGATAAAACGGAATTTCCGTGACCTGTTCCTCTTGAGAGGCCACCGGCGTCGCGCGGATGGAATAGGTGTAATAGGTGCCGGTTTCTGCCCAGCCGCCCTTGTTGTATTCGCCGTTCAGGGGCTTCCGGCCGTTCCAGCCAAGGGGGTTGATGATGGGATAGGCCTCACCGTAGGAGGAGTCATAGTAGGTCTTCCGCTGAGGACCAAGCTCCCCGCTGCTCCACAGGATTTCTCCATTGCTGTCTTTGACTTCCAGAATAAGGGAGGAGACATTCCGCAGGAGGCTGACCTGAGAGGTGAGAATGCGTCTGCCCCGCAGGGGACCGTAGGCCAGCTTGGACGCGTCGTACACCAGCTCGTTGTCATCTGTTCCCAAATACCCCAGAATATAGCCGTAATAGTCGCTGTTCATATCAATGAGGGCGGTATTTACCACATTCGCAGCCTCTTCTGCTGTGACGTCCACCGCAGGCAGATTGTTCCAGTCTCCATAGAAGCCCAAAAACGGCACGCTCAGGGCACAATTTTCCTGGTCCACCGGGGTCAAAATGGTAAAACCTTCTACGTAGGTGCCATTTTCAAAATTCTTCTCCACATAATCCTTGCCAGTGTCCAGCAGAGAAATCTGAACGGTAAATTCCACGGTGGAGTTGGCGGGGACGGAGAGCGCGCCGTCCTCCAAGCCGGCATACGTCACCTGCGCCTCGTCCGCTCCCAGTCGCTTCTGTCCGTTTGCCGCGAAGGTCAGGTCTGTGCCCTCCAGGCCGGTTACCTGCTCCACCAGAACCGCTGTGTCAAGGGTATAACACTTTGCCACGTCGGACAGGTTTGTCACAGACGCCTGGAAGGAGTAAGCACCCTCGGCGCTGCTGCCCACCTCTGCCTTGGGACGGTCGGAGCCTTCCACAGAAAGATAGGCATTGGCGTGAATGGCGTTGTAGACGTTGGCCATGCCGGAGCCCTGCCGGCGGACGGCAAAATAGGTCCCGGTGGTCTTGTCTACAATGGGCTGCGCCGTGGACATCAGAAGAGAATTCGCCAGCTTAGTCAGCTCCACACGGTCCAGCTCCGGGTAGTCTTCCTGGAGATACTGGCGCAGAGAGGCCGTCAGACCCGCCACGTGAGGCGCCGCCATAGAGGTGCCGCTCAAGGTGCCGTACGCTCCATAGCAAATGGCGGAGTAGATATTGCCGCCGGGCGCCGTGATTTCCGGCTTAATGGTCAGATTCGGCGCAGGACCAATGCTGGAAAAGCTGCTGATCTGCCCGGCCGTGACGCTCTCCACAAAACCGGTGTAATCGGCGGAAAAGCGGACCGTCTTTTCCTCTTGCGCGCACATCCATGCGCCGTCGTCTTTACTCACCAGGATCATCGGCAGGAAATACGCCTCCGTGGCCGGATTGACCGGGTCCTCATCCACATTGTCGTAGATAATCACTGCCACAGCCCCGTGTTCCTGGGCAATGCGGGATTTTTCGCCGAAGGAAATTTCGCCCCGGCAGATTACCGCCGCTGCTCCGGTCAGGTCCAAGCCCGCATAGTCGGACTCCTGCCCGATGCCGGGGACTGCCACATACGGCACTTCCTGGCCGTTTAAACTGTTGAGAATGTTGTACTCGAATCCGTCGGAGGCGCTGACCGCGTTGGCATAGGGTATCCGCCGGTCGCCGACCTGGATGCAGTCGCTGAGGTAGGCCATGTTATCTGCGCTGGCCACGCTGAGGCCGTACGGATAGGTAGAGGGGGAACCCACAATAGCCGTATCCGGGCATCTGGTCAGAGACAGATCATTGCCGTAGGGATTGCCTTTCGCGGAAGAAGACTCGTTTCCGGCAGAAATACAAACGCTGATGCCGGCCTCTTCTGTTTTTTCCAGCATTCCTGTATAGGAAAAGCTGCTTACTTCACCGTATACTGCCTCATCTGCAAAGCCGGCAGGAGAGCCCAGCGACATATTGATGCAGTCTGCGCCCAGCGCCACCGCATCGTTCAGGCCGGCCAAGATGATGTCGTCGCTGGTCACGCCGGTACTGCCGAAAACCTTCATGGACATGAGCTGGGCATTGGGCACCACGCCGGTGAAATCACCGCCGTTGTTGCCGGCCACCGTACCGGACACATGCACGCCATGGTCAATGACCGCCTCCGGACTGCCGGAGCCTGTGGCATAGTCAAAGCCAAAGGGAATCTTCTCGTTTATGTAGACGTCGGCAACGTCCTGGACGCCGCAAGCCAGGTCGTTGGCATCCAGCATTGCTTGCACGTCCTCCAGCATGTACTTCCCATCCGTGGGCATCACAGAAAAGGCCTCGTGATCCGTGTCAATGCCGGTGTCCAGAATTGCCACAATCATACCGGTGCCGTCGTAGCCCTCCTGGGTTGCCAGGTTTGCTCCCACCATGGGCGAGGAGTTTGCCATGTGCAGGCCCACCTCCTGGGATGGGTCCTCCGGCACCGTATAACGCTCCACCAGATAGACATCCCGAACGCCCTCCACCTCTCTGGCAGTCGCAATGTCCGCGTAACGCATCTGCATGGAGAAACCGTTGAGCAGGGTGGTGTAGTGATATTCCTGATCACCGGAGCTGTTGGAGGACGCTGCCTCCGCCGTTTCCAGCGCCTGGGGCAGGGCAGCCTGAATATCCGCTTTTACGGCGGTCTGCTGCTGCAGCATGGATTGCTGCGCGCTGCGGAGGGTTCGGCCCTGCAGCAGCTCCACATCCCCATCGGCCTGCTCCAGCAGGGAAGTTCCCTCCAGCTCTACGATGACGGTCACGATGTCATCCGCTTGCAGCATACCGAAACCTAGGACTTTCCCCTGGGATATGCTGCCCTGGGTTGCACGGCCCTGGATCTCCTGCACCGAATGATCCAACGCATCCCGGGTGGTCCACTGGGCGGTGACCACCGGAGCGCCAGACGCGTCTTCCGCTTCTGTCGCGGAAACGGCGCCGAAGGAAGAGCACAGAAGCGCAGCGGTAAGCAAAGATGCACTTAAGCGTTTCCATATCTTTTTCATAATCTTACCTCACATTATATTAGTGCAAACCATAAAATCGAACCATTAGGAGTCTTGATGCTGCATGACGCCAAGCAGCAGGCAGCACAGCTCTCCCCGGGTAATCATGCGCTGGGGCCGGAAGCTGCCGTCGGGGTAGCCCTGGAGCATACCGCAGCTGCTCATGTAGGCCACGGCATCTCTGGCCCAGGCGTGGATTTGGGCGGCGTCCCCGTAGCCGACGGTTCCATCGGAATCCGGAGCGCCCAAGGCCCGATACATCAAAGCGGCGAATTGCTCCCGGGTCAGTTGGCCGTTGGGGTTCGCCCGGTCCTCCGAGACACCTTGGAAGATCCCTGCTTCATAGGCCCAGAGCATCTCCCGGTAGTACCAGGCGTCCTCCGGCACATCCGCAAAGGGCAATTCGCCCTCGGGCTGCTGCCCCTCCCCGAACATGCGGTACAGGACGGTTACAGCCTGCGCCCTGGTGACGGCGCCGTTGGGTACGAAGGCCGTTTGGGTGACGCCAAACATCAATCCGCTTTCCACCACCGCGCAGATTTCCTCGTAGGCCCAGTGGTTTTTAATGTCGCGGAAGGCCGAGGCCTCCGCAACGGGAGCGAAAATGGCCGTGAAGGTAACCGGACCGGTCACGCAATAGCCGGTGGGATCTGCTTCGGCCCAGCCTACAAACCGGTATCCGGGCTCCGGAACCGGCGTGGGAATCCGGGCTGCGTCCAGAACCGTATCCTCATACACCGTCACGCCGGTCTGTCCCAACAGGCTGCCGTTGGCCCCGGCTGTGTAAGTGACCTCATATTGCGCGGTAGGCTCCATTCGCACCAGATCCAGCACATCCTCGCGGGCATAGGCGTCATAATGGACGCGGAAGTGATAGGTATATCCGGCTTCAAAGGGATAATCGTCGGCGGAGCCTTCTATATTTCCGCTGTCACTGCTAATCAAAAGCACGGTACTGCCGGGTATGGGGGAAGCTACGCACCAGTCGTACACGCCTGCCTCGATGCGGGTCTTTACCGTAGCGTTGCGGACTACGTTCTCTGTAATCAGGCATCCGTCGGCATTCCAGGGAATTTTGCGCTCAAAGTTCTCATACACGCCGGGAGATGCGTCGCCCATGTTGCTCAGGAACGTGGTGAGCATGAGGCTGTCGTAGGTGTTGGCGTCCCGGTCAAACAGCATCTGGTAGCCGTTTTCACTGTCCACCTCAAAGATGATGGTGGCGGACGCCTCCGGGTCGGGAAGGGCAGGCGGTGTGGGTTCCTCCGGCTCCGGTTCATAGCCCAGAGCGCCGGTAACCTCCAGAGAAATGGCGTCGGAAGAACCAAATCTGTACACGGTGAAATGATAGGTCATCCCCGGGTAGAACCGAAAATCGTCGGCTTGGTTTTCACAATTTCCGTAGTTGGAAGAGCTAAAAACAAAAGGATCCGAAGCATGAAGGATACACCAGTCATAAACGCCGGCAGGAATCTCCAGGGAAAGGGTCTCATAGAAAATGGAGTCGTCTAGAGCGGGATCGCCGATGATGCCCTCGGGCAGCTTATACTCGAAGTCCTCAAATATTTTCATTCTCTCCGCAGCCGGGCCGAAAATCATCGTGTCGGGATCCCACCAACCATTTTCACAGACTGTGGCGTCTGCATCCAGAAGCATCTGGTAGCCGTTTTCTTCGCCGCCGTCTCCCCATACGTCTCCGGCGGTGAGCATCACCGTTGCGGTGGTGGCGCTTGTGTCGGCGTACAGAGCTGTGACCGTCAGATCGCCGTAAACCACGGCGCCGTTATAATCCCAAGCCGCAAATTCCACACCGTCGTGGACCGGGGCCTCCGGCAATTCCTCCGGAGAGAGGATGTGGCCCAGGGGGATCTGCTGCGTGGAAATGGTCTGCCCGGTGTAGCCGTCTACGTAGGTGACAGTCACGTCGGTCTGAGGAAGATTGGCCTGCATCTGGCTGGGAATCAGCAGCGCCGTGACCTCGGAGCCGCCGCCGATCTGCCCCACCAGTGTGACCGCACCGGTTTGCGTATTCACCTCATAAAGGCCGTTGGACTGGGTATGATACTGGGCCCAGTAGAGTTTGCCGGTGTTGTGGTCGAAGGCCATGGACTGCAGGTACGTGGCATACAACCCGGTGCTGCCCACAAGCTCCGTCTCTCCGGTCTCCAGGTCGATTCGGTACAGCATGGCCGGATCTTCCCACGGCTCTGACGCACTGCAGATACCGTAGGCCTGGCCGTCGGCGGAGATGGCCAAGGTGATGATGGAGCTGCCTGAGCGGTCCAGCTGAATCTCAGCCACTTCGGTCATCTCTCCGGTGACGAGATCCACCGTATACAGCGTGCGGACGGTGGTGCTGCCCACGTACTTCGAGCCCAGGACGTACATCACATCCCGGCTGTAATCATACGCCATGTCCGCCACCAAGACGCCGCCGCTGTTGCCGCCGGGGTAAACCATTTGCATACTTTCGTAGTCTGCTACGTAAAACCGGCCGCCCTCATCCAGCGATAGGTAGCCATAGACCCGGTCCCCCAGCACCTCCGCGCCGAAGGTATCCTTCATTTCGGACACCGGCGTAATCCGTCCGGGGTACCAATCGTAAAAATCCCCCCAAACACTGGAGACACCTGCCGGATCGAAGGACACCCAGCCCCGGAAAAATGCAGTGGGGTTTGCAGGCGTCACGCTGACGGTACAGCTGTCGGTATGGCCGCCGTCTACCGTGGTGATGGTGACGGTGCATTCGCCTGCGTTAACGCCGGTGACCACGCCCTGGGCGTCAATGGTTGCCACCGTCTCGTCGGAGGAGGAGAAGGTCACCTCCTGCCGGAACGCATCCTCCGGCGCAATCTGCCAGGTAAGCGGAAGTGTCCGGTCTACTGCCACCGTCACGTCTCGGTCCAAAAAGGCGACATTTTCCACCGGGACCGGGAAACCAACCTGCACATTCCGCAAAAAAGCCGTGTCCAGGCTGCCGTTATTCCAGGTGTCCTTGGTATACGCCCAAGTGACGGTATGCTCGCCTGCCGTCAGCACGTAGGCGCCGGAGGTCCAATCGTGCACCCCATACCAGCCGTCACCGTTTTGATATTCCCCATCCAAGCTTACCTTGAGGTAATCGCCCCACATGGAGCTGACCCGATAGTCGAAAAAGAGATACTGCCCTTCCTCCGCTGTGAAGGTCACGGATACGGCGGAAGTACTGTCGCCCACATGGTAGTTGCTGCTCTTGGCGCATCCCTCTTCCGAATCTACCACCCAGGGGTAGTCTCCCTCGGTCACGAAGTGCAGATCTCCGCCCGGCGCATTGAGCGCCTCGTCCAGGGTGGGCGTTTCATCGGTTTCTGCCTGTAGCTCATTACCACAGTCTGTCAAATTATTCGGATCTTCCGCAAAAACAGCGGCCACCGATTCATCCCAAACGGGCTCCGTTCCGATCTCCTGCGTCTCCGGCGCGGTACGCCGGTCCACTGCCTGAACCTGGGCGCCCAGGTACCCGAAGGCCAGAACGAAAGCCAGCACGCAGGCCACCATACGATGGGCCCAATTCCTTCTTTTTGGTTTCATTGTCGTACTTCCTTTCCTTTTTTTCTTGTAGCGTCTGCTACCTTGTTGTAAGATTAACACAAACTTGCAGAAATTGCAAGCATAATTTGTTAAATTTGCAAGTACCCCTGCAGAAACGGCAACCCGGCCCGGCCACGCTGACGGCAGAAGCGACGCAACCTCTCCCAACTACGTTCTTTCCGTTGGATCCGGGGCTGCTCTCCGGCCCAAGCCGTTCCTTTTTCACCCCTTAGGTAGCTCTAGAAAATGACAGAGCCCACGCCGGCCCCATCAGGCAGCCGTGTCCCGGGATGACATACCGGCTCTTTTCCCCGCATAGAGTATCTTGTCACGACACAGCAGGGAGGGACGCGTATGACGGATCACATCGGAGAGAGAGCCTGCCAACTGGCTGTGTACATGATCGAAAACCGGGCCACCGTCCGGGCAGCGGCGAAAAAATTTGGGATCTCCAAATCCACGGTCCACAAGGACCTCTCCCAGCGCCTGCCCCAATACAACAAGGCCCTGTACGAACAGGTGAAGGTCATCCTGGACACCAACAAAGCCCAACGGCACATCCGGGGCGGCCTGGCCACCAGGAAAAAGTACAAGGGAGAATAGCCTGGGTCCGCCCAGGGAGCGCCAAGCGGGAGACGCCCTGTCCGGCGGTCTCCCGCTTTTGCCGCTTGGAAAAAACGGGACTGGGTCTCGTCATATTTCACAGCTTACACCAGCGGGTTTTGTGCAGAATCACATAGTCGAAAAAATTTTTGTCCGCCACAAAAAGAATCTGGAAATTTCCATTGACTGTTTCAAGAAAGTGGATTATACTCGAAATAGAGATGAGGCTGTTCACCCGTCAAGGACAGCCCAAGACCCAACATACAGGAGGTTTCTGCTATGTACGATCGCATCTACAATTTCTCCGCCGGTCCGGCCACCATGCCGGAAGAGGTGCTGGAGGAGGTCCGGGATGAGATGATGAACTACCGGGGCACCGGCATGTCCGTCATGGAAATGTCCCACCGGTCCAAGGCCTTTCAGCGCATCGCGGACGAGGCCGACGCCGACCTGCGCCAGCTGATGGGGATTCCCGACCATTACAAAATCCTCTTCCTCCAGGGCGGAGCAACGCTGCAGTTCTCCATGATACCCATGAACCTCATGCGGGGAGGCGCCGCCGACTACATCGTCACCGGCGCTTGGTCCAAGAAGGCCTGTGCCGAAGCCAAGAAATACGGCGACGTCAGCACCCTGGCCAGCTCAGCCGACCAGAACTTCACCTACATTCCCGATTGCAGCAATCTGCCGGTTCGGGAAAACGCGGACTATGTGTACATCTGTGAAAATGAAACCATCCACGGCACCACCTACCAGCAGCTTCCCAATACAAAGGGGAAGATCTTAGTCTCGGACCAGTCCTCCATGTTCCTGTCTAAGCCCTGCCGGGTCTCCGATTACGGCGTCATTTACGGCGGCGTGCAGAAGAACGTCGGCCCGGCCGGCATGGCAATCGTCATCATCCGGGAGGATCTGATTCGGGAAGACCTGGACCCCAAGGTGCCGATCTACCTGCGCTTCGACACCCACGCCGGGAGCGGCTCCATGTACAACACCCCCAACTGCTGGGCCATCTATGTCTGCGGCAAGGTGTTCAAGTACCTGCTGAGCCACGGCGGTCTGGAGGCGCAGTACCAGAGGAATCTGGAAAAAGCCAATATCCTCTATGACTATCTGGACAACTCCCAGATGTTCCACGGCACTGTAAAGAAGGAATTCCGCAGCCTCATGAACGTCCCCTTTGTCACCGGCAACCCGGAGCTGGACGCCAAGGCCGTCGCCTTTACCAAGGCAGCCGGGCTGGAAAACCTGAAGGGCCACCGCTCTGTGGGCGGCCTGCGGGCTTCCATTTACAACGCCATGCCCAAGGCCGGGGTCCAAGCCCTGGTGGATTGCCTGAAGGAATTCGAGGCCCAAAACCGGTAACGGCCGCACAAATTTGGATTTTGGATTAAGGAGGTCTTTATGAACATTCTGGTTACCGACGGCATGGATGCATCCGCCGTGCAGTCCCTTCGGGATGCCGGTTTTGCCGTCACCGAGCAGTTCTACGCTCCTGAGGAGCTGGGCAAAGCCCTTCGGGACTTCGACGCAGTGGTGGTCCGCTCCGCCACCAAAGTACGGAAAACCCACATAGACGAAGCCCTGGAAACCGGTCGCCTGAAGCTCATCGTGCGGGGCGGCGTGGGTACGGACAACATCGACGTGGCCTATGCCGAGGAAAAGGGCATTGCCGTGCGGAATACGCCCAACGCCTCTTCCAACTCCGTGGCCGAGCTGGCCTTGGGCCACATGTTCTCCTGCGCCCGGTTCCTCTCCGTGGCCGGAGAGACCATGCGGGCCGGTAAATGGGAGAAAAAGGCTTACGGCAAGGGCGTTGAGCTCCGGGGCAAAACCCTGGGCGTCATCGGCTACGGCCGCATCGGCAAACGCTTGGGCGATATGGCCCAGGCGCTGGGCATGCAGGTTCTGGCTTACGATGTGCGCCGGGTCCCGGAGTGGGAATCGGACACCATGCATTATGCAGAGCTGGACGAAATCTTTGCCCGCTCCGACTTCATGAGCCTGCACACCCCGGCCATTGGCGACAAGCCCCTGATCGATGCCGAAGCCATCGGCAAAATGAAAGACGGAGCCATTTTAATCAACACCTCCCGGGGCTCCAACGTAGACGAGGAAGCCCTGCTTCAGGCCCTGAACAGCGGCAAGCTCCGGGCCGCCGGCCTGGACGTCTGGGCTGAGGAGCCGCCCCGTAACGAAGCCCTGTACCGCCATCCCAAGGTCTCCTGTACGCCTCACATCGGCGCCGCCACTCTGGAAGCCCAGGCCCGCGTCGGTGCGGAAGTCGTCTCGGTGATCCAGAAATTCTTTGCCTGAGCGCTCTTTGCTTCAGCCGGTCTGCAAGATGGCCCGGCCTTCACCTCCAGCATACAGCGACCCGTAATTTTTACAAAAATAAAGGAGAAATTACTATGAACGCGTACCTGGTCAGTGTTATTGAAAATGTCAAAAAGAAGCATGGCAACGAACCGGAGTTCGTCCAAACCGTAGAAGAGGTCCTCACCTCCTTGGAGCCCGTGATCGAGAAGCACCCCGAGTATGAGCAGGCCGACCTGTTGAACCGCATGGTAGAGCCGGAGCGGATGTTCACCTTCCGGGTCACCTGGCAGGACGACGAGGGCAAATACCACACCAACACCGGCTACCGCTGCCAGTTCAACGGCGCCATCGGCCCCTATAAGGGAGGCCTGCGGTTCCATCCGTCGGTTTACTCCGGCATCATCAAGTTCCTGGGCTTTGAGCAAACGTTTAAAAACAGCCTGACCGGCCTGCCCATCGGCGGCGGCAAGGGCGGCTCCGACTTTGATCCCCGCGGCCGGTCCGACGCAGAAATCATGCGCTTCTGCCAGAGCTTTATGACCGCCCTGTACCGCTACATTGGACCCGACGTGGACGTGCCCGCCGGCGACATCGGCGTGGGCGGCCGGGAAATCGGCTACCTCTTCGGCCAATACCGCCGCTTAAAGGGCACCTTTGAAAACGGCGTTCTCACCGGCAAGGGCATGAGCTACGGCGGCTCTCTGATCCGGCCGGAAGCCACCGGCTTCGGCGCGGTATATTACCTCTGCGAAGTCCTGCAGCACCAGGGCGACAGCATCGAAGGCAAAACCATCGCCATCTCCGGCTTCGGAAACGTGGCATGGGGCATCTGCCGCAAGGCCCGGGACCTGGGCGCCAAGGTCATCACCCTGTCCGGCCCCGACGGCTACATCTACGACCCGGACGGCGTGACCACCGACGAAAAGATCAACTATCTGGTCACCATGCGCAACTCCGGCCGGGACAAGGTCCAGGATTATGCAGACAAGTTCGGCTGCCAGTTCTTCCCCAAGGAAAAGCCCTGGGGCGTGAAGGCCGATATCATCATGCCCTCGGCTACACAAAACGACGTGACGATGCCCTGGGCCGAGAAGATTGCTGCCAACCAGATCAAGTATTACATCGAGGTGGCCAACATGCCCACCACCAACGACGCCCTGTACTTCCTCATGCAGCAGCCCGGCATGATCGTCGCTCCTTCCAAAGCCGTCAACGCCGGCGGCGTGGCCGTCTCCGCCCTGGAGATGAGCCAGAATTCCGAGCGCCTGACCTGGTCCGAAGAGGAAGTGGATCAGAAGCTCAAAGGCATTATGCATAACATCCACAAGGTCTCTGTGGAGGCTGCCGAAGAATACGGCCTCGGCTATAATCTGGTAGCCGGCGCCAATATCGCCGGCTTCAAGAAGGTCGCCACTGCCATGATGGAGCAGGGTATTTTCTAAATAACTCAGTCCCTGAACCGGGATTGCCGCCATCGTGCCCGGCATAGAAACAACCGAAAACCAACGCGAAACATTGTAAGCGTCATCGCGATGATGGTCGGGTAGACATACAAAGCAGGAAGTGATTTTAAAATCACTTCCTGCTTTTTGCTACATCCTGTTTGTATTTATCCTGCCGCTACGTTTTCTCGGGGCATGGGACGCATCTTTCAATGCCATGGTTTTTGCAAACGGCTCGGAGCGGACAGCGCCCACACTGGGACCCCGGCAGGCGCCGCCCCATGGCCCTCCCCCTGCCCCGGCCCGAGGGTGCATTCCGGCCCTGAAGCGCCCACTCCTTTTTCCCAAAATCATACACCGCACGCAGTATTTCCTGCGTGCGGTGTATGGGGCTTTCTGCAATGGGACCTTTCAATCAGCAAAGTCCTCTTCCGTTACATGCTGCGCCGTATCCTTCACCGTTTCCACGGCGTCCTCTACGGCATCCTTTACCGCTCCGGCCACATCCTGCGCCGTTTCGGTTGCGTTTTCTACAGCCTCGTGCACCGCATCGGCCGCTTCACCGGCCATGTCCGCCAGCCTCTCGCCGCAGGTGCAGCCACCGACACCGCAGCACTGATCCCGCAGGCCCTGAAGCTTTGCCAGGAACTTGTCCCCAAAGCGTGCAATGATCACCACAGCGCCGGCAATGACGGCCAAAGCCGCCGCAAATTTCCACAGGTTCTTCATAGGTTTTCCTCCAAACAAATTGATAACTGGTTGCTTTTTAGTATATCCCCATTTCGCCTGTTTTGCAACTCAAAATTAAACTTTTGTGATAAAATCCTCTTTTCGGGGCGCTGCAGCCCGCGGCTGTCCCTGGGCATAGCCCAAGATGCAGTGGCCCACGCCGATGTAATCCCCTTGGATCCCCCAGCGGGCCAACAGCGCTTTGCCCTCAGGCCCGGCAAATTCCTCCCGCGCCCGGTGAACCCAGCAGGCTCCCAATCCCAGAGACTGCGCCGCCAAAAGCATATTTCCAATGATCAGGCTGCCGTCCTCCACTGCGGTGTTTACCGCCGGATCGGCCAGCACCGCCAGAACCACCGGCGCACCGTAAAAGGGGTGGGCATCCGGGTTGCCCAGAACCTTCGCGTTCAACCGTTCCAGCTCCGCCACATCCTCCTTTTTGGTCAGAGCCACAATTCGCCCTGCTTGGCGGCCCATCCCATTGGCCGCCCAGGTCCCCGCCAGAAGCACCTGGTCCAGCAGCTCCTCCGGAACCGGGCGATCTGAATACTGCTTGCAGCTCCGCCGCTGCAAAATGGTTTGCATGACTTCGTTCATACTCATGTTCCTTTCTTATCTGATATTTTAAGCTGTATCTGCATTTCAACGGCATATTAAACATAACCGTACATGCCCCGGATGCTGACCTCGCCGGATTGCACGGCCTGCGGTCCCTGTCCAAAATCCACCAGGAGCGCGCCCCAGTCGTCCACTCCCACCGCCTGGCCCCACCGGCTCTCTCCTGCCTGACTCACGCTGACCGCCCGGCCAATGGTCACGCAATCCCGGCGATACCGGTCCATCCACATAGCCCGGTTCTCCGCCAGCCCGTCTGCCAGGCAGCTCAAGCTTCGGATCATCTCGGCGGCCACGGTATTCCGGTCCACAGGCTTTCCAGTCAGCATGGTCAAGGAAACCGCTTTCTCCTGCAACTCCGGTAGAAAGTCCTCCAAGCGCTGCCCGCAATTGACCCCGGCGCCTACCACTGCATACTGCACATGGCCGCTCTCAGCCTCCAGGGACAGCTCCGTCAGAATACCCGCCAATTTCCTTCCGCCGGAAACCAAATCGTTGGTCCATTTAATTCCGGGACGCAGGCCGGATGCAGCCTCCACCCCATCGCAGAGCACCTCCGCCACCGCACAGGTCAAATGCATCAGGGCCGGAGGGGGGGCTTCCGGCCGCAGAATGACGGACAGGTATACCCCCAGCCCCGGCGGGGAGGAAAAGCTCCGGCCCAGCCTTCCCCGGCCGCCTGTTTGACAGTCGGCCACCAGAACCGTGCCCGCCGGGGCGCCCTGTACCGCCAAGGCCTTGGCCAAATTGTTGGTGGAATCCACCGTGTCCAAAACCTGCACCAATCCGGCCCAGGGGTGCCCCGACAGCCGGGCTGTGATCTCTCGGGCGGAGAGGCGGTCCGTGGGGGCGGCCAAGCGGTAGCCCCGGTTGGGCGCAGAATCTATGGCATAACCCTCCTTTCGAAGGGCCTCCACCGCCTTCCAAACGGCCGCCCGGGAAATGCCCAACCGCGTACTCATCTCCTGACCGGACAGATACCCCTCTTCCGACCGCAGAAGCTGTAAAATTTGATCCTTCATGCTTTTGCCTCCTTCGGCAAATTCCGCATCGTCAGACAAATCCGGCCCCGTTTGGGGTCCACCTCCAACACTGCCACCTGCACCACGTCTCCCACGCGCACCACCTGAGACGGATGCCGGATGAATTGGTCCGTCACTTGGGAGATATGCACCAAACCGTCCTGATGAACGCCGATGTCCACAAAAACGCCGAAGTCTATCACATTGCGCACCGTCCCTGTGAGTAGCATCCCGGGCTTTAGGTCCTTCAGTTCCATCACATCCCGGCGCAGCACCGGGGCAGAGAGCTCATCTCTCGGGTCCCGGCCCGGCTTTTCCAGCTCCCGCGCGATGTCCCGGAGGGTGGGTACGCCCACTCCGCAGGCCTCGGCAGCCTGTTCCCACCCCAGAGCCTCCGCCTTTTGGGCAAGCCCCGTCCGGTCTTTCCCCTCGCCAAAGCCCAACAGAGCCAACAGCTTCCGGGCGGCGGGATAAGACTCCGGATGCACCCCTGTGTGATCCAACAGCTCGGAGCTCTCCGGCACGCGGAGAAATCCGGCGCATTGCTGGTACGCCTTAGGCCCCAGCTTTGGGACTTTCCGCAGCTGCTCCCGTGCCGTAAAGGGGCCGTGGACCTCCCGGTAGGTCACGATATTTTGGGCCGTGGCGGCGTGCAAGCCCGCCACCTGTCGCAGGAGGCTGGCAGAAGCGGTGTTGACATCCACTCCCACGGCGTTGACGCAATCCTCCACCACGGCTTCTAGGGCCTCGGTCAGCCGCTTTTGGGGCATATCGTGCTGGTACTGGCCCACGCCAATGGCCTGGGGCTCTATTTTCACCAGCTCCGCCAACGGGTCCTGCAGGCGCCGGGCAATGGACACGGCGGAGCGGAGGTTCACATCATACATGGGGAACTCCTCCGCCGCCAAAGGAGAAGCGGAGTAGACCGAGGCTCCGGCCTCGCTCACAACGGCATAGCTGACCCCCGGGGCCTGGCGCAGCATTTCCGCCGTCATCCTTTCCGTCTCCCGGGAGGCCGTACCGTTACCAATGGCGATGTGCCTGACCGCATACCGGCGGATCAAATCCAAAAGCGTCTTTTGCGCCTCCTGTTCCTTTTGCCGGGAAAACGTGGGGTATACCACCGCTGTGTCCAGAACCCGCCCCGTGGGATCCACCACCGCCACCTTGCATCCGTTCCGGTACCCGGGATCCAAGCCCATTGTGACCGCACCCCGCACCGGGGGCTGGAGCAGCAGGGGCTTTAAATTCAGGGAAAAGTTTCGGATAGCTCCTTCCGAAGCCCGGTCCGTGAGGCTGCCGCGCAGCTCGCGCTCCGCCGCCGGGGCGATCAGCCGGGTATAGGCGTCCTCGGCCGCCGCCTTGACAAACTGAGACACCGTCCTGCCCGGCTTCAGAGCGTGGCGGCACACCAGCGCCTGTCCCTCCGCCCCGGGCAGCGCCAGAGAGATTTTCAAAAAGCCCTCTTTCTCGCCCCGATTCAGGGCCAAAATCTGATGGTCCTGCAGCCGGGCGACCGGACTGGAAAACGCATAGTACAGCCGGTACACGCTGTCCTTCTCCGGATCGGCCGCCCGAGAGGTGAGAACGGCGCGCTTGGCCATCAGCTGCCGGAGGGCCTGACGGATGGCAGCGTCATCGGAAATCTCCTCGGCAAGGATATCCGACGCCCCGGCCAGAGCCTCCTCCACCGTCTCCACTCCCAGCTCGGCGTTGCAATACGCCGCTGCCAAAACGGCGGGGTCCCGGCCGTCTTGCCGGTTCAGCTCCGCCGCCAAGGGCTCCAGCCCCTTCTCCCGCGCCACAGTGGCCCGCGTCCGACGCTTCGGCCGGTAGGGCCGGTACAGATCCTCCACCTCTGCCAAAGTCCCGGCAGATTCCACGGCCCTCTGCAGCTCCGGCGTCAGCTTACCCAGGGTTTCTACAGAGCGGAGCACCTCTTCCCGGCGCGCCTGCAGATTTTGCAGGTACTTCAGCCTCGTCTCCAGGTTTCGCAGCGTCGTATCATCCATGGCCCCGTGGAGTTCCTTCCGGTACCGGGCAATGAACGGAATGGTGTTCCCCTCCTCCAGCAGCTGCACCACATGGTCCACATAGTCCTCCCGTTGCCCCAACTCCCGGGCCAACGTCTGCACGATTGCGTCCATCTTTTCATCCTTTCTCCCAAATCCTGGATCGTCTTTCCTTTTTCTTTTATTGTACCACAAAACCAGAAACTGGCAAGCCCATTTCCTGTCCCCGCCCCCTGCGCAAAGCGCTCACGCCGGGTGCAGAATCATTGGGAAAGCCTTCCCGCTCCGGCATATCTCAAAGGAATTTTCCATTTTCTCCCTTGCGTTTTCCGAAACCCTTGTGGTATCCTAAAAGAAAAAGAAGGAGCGACCGTTATGAAGGAATATGAACTGATCTGGGAGCGTTTTAATCCCTGCTCCGGCGACCAGCACGCCCAAACCTCAGTAAAAGAACTCTCTCTGTCAGACCCCGCCGCCTATGTACACCAGCAATTTCATCTGGAGAAGAAGCTCCGAATCGAACAAAGTCAGGCCGGGGAGAGCTTGGTCTTTGATGTTTACACCGGCAACATTCACCAACGTCTCACCTTTACAGAGCTGTAATCCGGCAAGGCAAGTGGAGGAAGGTCACAATTTGGGGCTGCGGCGGAATCCCATTTCCGCTGCAGCCATGCTCTTGATACAATTTCTACAAAAGGTAACTGGAACCCATGCCCTGCGAACTGGGAGCAAAGCGCCACCGGCCTTTCGGCAAACTGCGCAGCACTTACCTGCAAACTGCCCCTCGTAAAATGGCGCAATCTATCTCCCGTCTTCCAACGAAAGCGTGCGGCATATGGAAAATGCCAATTACACCTTCTTGGCAAAGCAGATGATCCGGTTAGTCTCTGAAAACCCCGCGCACAGGTGAAACGCCAGACTGCAGGCGTTGCTCAGCTCGCAATCGCTGGCAAACTCGGTACAGCCCCGGGACCGCGCCCAGCCTTCACAGGCTGCCAAAAGCTCCCCGGCAAAGCCGCGACGGCGATATGCTTCCCGGACAAAAATACCCTCCAGGTATCCCACGGGACTGCTCCGGGTCCCTTCTACATAATCCCGTCGTAACTGACATTGGGCAAAGCCAACCGGCGCTCCGCCATGGGTTTTCAGGAAAAAAGCGCCGTCTCCTCCCTCTATGACTGCGGCAAATTCCTTCCGCAGCTCCGGCACGCTGTGGCTGTCCCACAAAAGAGCCGCCAGAGTCGCCAAGGCATCTAAATCGGCCGTGCCTGCTTGATAAACCATTTCTTGTACCTCCCAAATGACCGGGATCCGAACAATTTCGCCCCTTTTGCCAATGCAAAAGGGGCGAATCGTCCGTTTCAAATCAGCCTTTCAGCGCTTCTTCCACCGCCACGGCGACCGAAACCGTTGCGCCGACCATGGGGTTGTTGCCCATGCCCAGGAAGCCCATCATCTCCACATGGGCCGGAACCGAGGAGGAACCGGCAAACTGAGCGTCGCTGTGCATCCGGCCCATGGTGTCGGTCATCCCGTAGGAGGCCGGACCGGCAGCCATGTTGTCGGGGTGCAGGGTCCGGCCCGTACCGCCGCCGGAAGCCACGGAGAAGTACTTCTTGCCCTGCTCCACACACTCTTTCTTATAGGTGCCGGCCACGGGATGCTGGAACCGGGTGGGGTTGGTGGAGTTGCCGGTGATGGATACATCCACGCCCTCGTGGTGCATAATGGCCACACCCTCCCGGACGTCGTCGGCGCCGTAGCAGCGAACCGCAGCCCGCTCGCCGTCGGAATACCGGTACTCCTTTACCACCTTTAAGGCGCCGGTGTAGTAGTCGAACTGAGTCTGCACATAGGTGAAGCCGTTGATCCGGCTGATGATCTGGGCGGCATCCTTGCCCAGACCGTTGAGGATGACCCGCAGCGGCTCCTTCCGGGCCCGGTTGGCAGACCGGGCGATTCCAATGGCGCCTTCGGCCGCAGCAAAGGATTCGTGACCGGCCAGAAAGGCAAAGCACTTGGTCTCATCCCGCAAAAGCATGGCGCCCAGGTTGCCGTGGCCCAGGCCGACCTTCCGGTCCTCGGCCACGGAGCCGGGGATGCAGAACGCCTGCAGGCCAATGCCGATGGCCTCGGCAGCCTCGGCAGCCGTCTTCACACCCTTCCGGATGGCAATGGCAGCGCCTACGGTATAGGCCCAGGCGGCGTCTTCAAAGCAAATGGGCTGGATATTCTTGGTGATGCTATAGGGATCGAAGCCCTTTTCCTCGCAAATGGTTCTGCATTCCTCCACGGAAGAGATGCCGTACTGAGCGAGGACGCCGTTTATTTTGTCGATTTTTCTTTCGTAACTTTCAAACAAAGCCATTGTGCTGTCCTCCTCTTATTCCTGACGGGGGTCAATATACTTCACGGCCTGGTCGAACTGGCCGTAGTGGCCCTTTGCCTTCTCCAGCGCCTGGTTGGCATCGTCGCCCTTTTTGATGAATTCCATCATCTTGCCCAAATTCACAAACTCATATCCGGTAATCAGATCATCGCTGTTCAGGGCGAGCCGGGTCACATAGCCTTCGGCCATTTCCAGATAGCGGGGTCCCTTGGACCGGGTGGCAAACATGGTGCCCACCTGGCTCCGCAGACCCTTGCCCAAATCCTCCAGCGAAGCGCCCACGGCCAGGCCGTCCTCAGAAAATGCGGACTGGCTGCGGCCATAGACGATCTGCAGGAACAGCTCCCGCATGGCGGTGTTGATGGCGTCGCACACCAGGTCGGTATTCAAAGCCTCCAAAATGGTCTTGCCGATGAGGATTTCCGCAGCCATTGCGGCGGAATGGGTCATACCGGAGCAGCCGATGGTCTCTACCAAGGCCTCTTCAATGACGCCCTCTTTCACGTTCAGGGTCAGCTTGCAGGCGCCCTGCTGGGGTGCGCACCAGCCCACGCCGTGGGTAAAGCCGCTGATGTCCCGAATTTCCTTGGCCTGCACCCATTTGCCCTCCTCGGGAATGGGAGCCGGGCCGTGATATGCGCCCTTGGCCACGGAGCACATGTGTTGCACTTCTGCTGAGTAAATCATGGCAATATTCCTTTCTTTTCCAAGGCCGGGGTCAACACCCGGCCCAACGTAGAATCCCTGGGGGGAATCCCATAATTCCCATCTATATTATACCCTGCAAGCGTACAATTGTCAATCAGCGGCAATAGAATTTACCAAACCGTAGCGTTCCCTTTTCCCTTTAAAAACAAAAAGTCGGCAAAATACAATCCGGCTATGCCCGTGGCGCTCTTTGCCCGGGTAATACCGTTGCTTACCTTTCAATCAAAAGGCATCTTTGTTCTAATACGGGAGCGGAAAAGCGGTAATTTCCTACAAATAATTCGGTTTCAAGCACCAGCTGAATATGGTCTTCCGTCACAAAGGGCTTACTCCAATCCCACACCTGCCCCATATCGCTGTGATCCACTTTTTTGCAGAGGTACACTCCTTGCGGGATATGAACAAGCTGCGGATATTTATATAATTTTCCTGCAGGTTTCTGAACATCAACAAACAGAAACTGTTGCCACCTTCCCTGATGCCGCAGAAGCAGCAGGCCGCCTGTGTTTCCCAAACGCATGCCGTGGTGATAAATGTCCAAAATGACTTTGTTCGTAAGCCGACCGGATTCTTCGCAGGATTGCCTGCCCGCATAGGGGACAATCCAACAGTCTCGGGCCGGTAGGCAATATCGCGCCGGCAGGCTACTTTGACAGCTGCTTTCAGCCCGTTGAATTTCTTTTCGCATCTGTTTGAGCAATGCGAGATGCTCCTGCAGGGTTTTGATTTTCCCCTGAACAATCTCTTCTCCCCGCTCAACCAAATCAGCATACCGAATCCAAGAAACCGGTTCATTGGTGTATTCCGGAAATTGTTTCAGCGGAATCCCCAGTTCCACACAAAACTGTACGGCATCTACAATCGCCTTTTGAGAGAACGCGTAATAGCGGTATCCCGAATTGGAATCCACAAAGGCCGGCGTCAGAATGCCGGCTTCATCATAATACCTAAGGGCTTTTATGCTCACGCCGGTCACTTTTGAAAAGTCACCGATGGAAAGCAGCGTCTCCTTCTTTCCCATATTGCCTCCTTGACTCTCCCGTTACAGGAGGGATTATACTGTATTCTAGGCGATACCGTTCGAAATGTCAATCACGCGGGAAAGAGGAGAGATCGGCATGGATTTGAAAACCGGAAATATTCGCAAGCTATATTTTAAATTTCTTTTCCCAAGTCTACTCAGCGGGCTGGTCATGAGTATATACTCCCTTGTGGATATGATTGTTGTGGGACAGTATGAAGGCGCCGCCGGTACGGCGGCTCTTGCTTGCATCGCCCCCTTCTGGACCTTATTCTGCTGCCTGAGTGTATTATTCGGCAACGGCGGAGCCGTCTTATTCAGTGCGGCACGTGGAGCAGGGAAAAAATATGAGAGCAATCTGGCATTCACGGTTTCCTTTATTTTGATTTGCACCGCCTCTGTATTCGTGTGGTTTTTGCTTTTCTTCTTCGACGAACCGTTACTCCGGTTATTTGGAGCAGACGAAACACTGATGCCCCTGGCGTTACAATACGTGAGATGGCTGAAATGGGGCATTCCTTTATGGCCGGTGGGGTATTACCTGGGTATGTTCGTTCGCAACGACGGCTCCCCTTCTCTGGTGGGAATTGCAACGGCTTGCGGCGGCATATTCAACATATTCGGAGACTTCTTTTTGACATTTACCTGCGGCCTTGGAATGGAAGGCGCCGCAATTGCAACCGTCGCCGGGCAAGGTATCGTATTTGCAATCCAGCTGATCCATTTCTTCACCAGGAAAAATACTATATCATTTGTACGGGTTACAGCCCTCCTAAAGCAGGGAAAACAGATTATATCCATCGGCTTTTCTTCCTTCATCTGCTCTGTAGGTATGGGGGTTCTAATCGTCTTATTTAACAACCAAATCATGCGGTATTTGGGCAGCCGGGAGTTGGCTGTTTACGGTGTGGCAAGTAGTCTTTTTATCCTAGTTCAAACATTTAGTTACGGCATTGGAAATGCAGCGCAACCGATTGTATCAGAGAATCTGGGCGCCCGGCAATGGGACCGGATTCGAGAGACCAAAAACTGGGGATGTATCGTTGCAGCAGCCATGGGAATCACTGCAACGGTTGCCAGCTTATTATTCCCCACCGAGATTGTCAGCCTGTTTATGAAAGCCTCTGAGGAAGTGACGGCCATTGCCCCATCGATTCTGCGGCAATATTTTATTTGTTTGCTCTTTGTTCCGTTCAATGTGTTCGCGGCCTACTATCTCCAGGCCGTCAAACAGGTCGGGCAGTCCGTGGCGGTTTCTGTCCTGAGAGGCTTTCTTCTCAGCGGTTTGCTTGTATATATATTTCCAATTTGGTTGGGTCCCGACTCCATTTGGTTTGTCATGGTTGGGGCAGAATGTGTCACAGCCATAGCGGCAGTCTACCTGTTGAATCAAAAAATACAAAAAGGGGCTTGACTCTCCTGTAACAGGAGACTCTATGATATAGCAGGCCGCAGAAGCCAAAAAGTGGGGGCGCGCGAATTGCCTGTTCGGCTGTTTTGGTCAGGCAATTCTTTGCTCTCTAGAAGTTAGCGAAAGCTAACACATACATCAGGGAGGAAACAATTTTGAAAGAAACGACGCACCGTCTCAACACATTCGGTTTTACTTCCTTTCATAAACGAATGGGACTGATTTTTCTGTTCCTGGTTTTGGTCTCTGTTTCGCTTATGATTGGCGTAGACCAAAACGTGAATCTTCAAAACCTGCTGAAATTAGACCCGGCAGCTTGGCAGATCTTCTGGGTCAGCCGTCTTCCGCGAACCATCGCAATTGTGCTGACCGCTTCCGGACTGAGCGTCTCCGGACTGATCATGCAGTCGCTGAGCAGCAATAAATTTATGTCGCCGTCCACATCCGGCACAACAGACGCCGCTATGCTGGGCGTCTTACTCTCATTCTTACTTTTGGGCGACCAACCGCGCCTTGTGCAAATGCTGTTTGCCTTCATCTTTGCTTTCGTGTCCACCATGCTGTTTATGACCATTTTAGGGCGGATTCCGCTGAGAGAGGCGGTCTACGTTCCTTTGGTCGGCATCATGTACGGAGGGATGATCCGGGCCTTGGCAAATGCGGTGGCTTACCAGGCAAACGCTTTGCAGACACTTTCCAAGATCGGCCTGGGGACCTTCAACCGTTTTACCAGTTTTGCCATGCTTTACCTTGTGCTGATTCCCCTGGCGCTGGCGGTACTGTATGCCACCAGATTCAGCATTGCAGGCATGGGGGAAGATTTCTCAAAGGGCCTGGGGCTGCACTATAAGCGCACGGTCTTTCTGGGATTATGCGTAATTGCCGCAATCAGCGCAGCAACGTTCGTTACAGTAGGGCCTATTTCATTTGTCGGGCTGATTATTCCCAATATGATCACAGCTTTCTATGGAGATGACGTGAAAAAAACGATTTTCGACGTGATGCTGCTGGGCACAATCTTCGTTCTGCTGTGCGATATTTTCAGCCGTCTGATTATCTACCCATATGAGATTGCCGTCGGCTTTACCATCGGCATCGTCGGGGGCGCAATCTTTCTGGTTATCTTGTTTAAGAGGGTTCGTTATGGTAAATAGAAAGCAAATTGCGAAAAAATTCATCCTTTTGTCCGTGTTAATTCTTTTTTCCGCAGGCCTGTACATCTATGCAAGAGTCTTTGCAAAGGCGCTGGACTCCGGCCTTGCGCTGACTTACCCGGTGGCGATGCGGATACTGGGCCGGAGCGCAGCCAGCCTTTTGGGTATGGCCGTGAGCGCCACGTTAATTGCGGTTGTAAGCCTCGCATTCCAGACGATCACAGAAAACCGCGTATTGACGCCGAGCATGCTGGGGTTTGATTCTGTCTTTCTGGCGACGCAATCCCTTCTGGTGTATTTTGCCTCGCGAATCGGCTGGATGGCAAACATACTTGCAAACCCTTACAGTAATTTTTTTGTCACCGCAGGAATCATGCTGGTGATATCGATGCTCATGTACGGAATTATGCTGCGAAAGGATAAAAATCACATTGTGTTTTTACTGCTGTTTGGGCTGATTCTTTCCAGCATTGTACAGAGCTTCACGAATTACATAGAAGTACTTCTGGACCCCCAGCAGTTCCAACAACTCAAGGCGGCAACCACAGTTTCGGTCACAAATATGAATGAGCCCATCATCATTTTGGCAACGCCCGCCATGATGTTACTGACCGGTTTATTCGTCAGCTGGAGCAGAGAATTTGACGTCATGTTACTGGGAGAAAATCACGCCAAAAGTCTTGGCATCCCTTATACCAGACGGGTAAACAGCACGCTGCTTCTCATTGCCTTTGGTATGGCTGTCACCACGGCACTAATCGGTCCGTTGACCTTTTTAGGGCTTTTGGCTGTCAATATCGCCCGAGAGCGATTCAAAACCTACCGGCATTCGATTCTCTTTTTCGGCTCTATCCTGATGGCTGTTTTATTTCTCGTTTTGGGACAGGGAATTGTGGAACTGACGCGGTACGCCGCGCCGGTGACGGTTCTGATTGATTTGGCCGGTGGCGCATATATGATAATTCTAATCATGAAGGAGCACAAGCTATGATTGAAATCAAGCAAGTATCCCAGGCTTACGGCACGCAGGACATCCTAAAAAATGTGAGCATGAAAATCAAAGAAAAACGAATCACGGCTTTGGTTGGCGCCAACGGTGCAGGCAAAACCACGCTGCTCAACGTTGCTGCAAACCTGATACCGGCAAAATGCGGTCAGGTTTTCCTGGACGGAAGGGATATCCGTAAGATGGAAAACATAGAAATTGCAAAAAAAATTGCCATTTTAAAGCAGACGCAGCATATGAGTATGCGCATCACCATTCAGGAGCTGGTGGCTTTTGGGCGGTACCCTCACAGCAAGGGGCGATTAAAACCCGAGGACGAGGAAAAGGTTCGCGAGGCAATTCGTTACATGGACTTACAGGATATTGCGGGAAAATTCATTGATGAGTTGTCCGGCGGACAGCGGCAGAGAGCATATATTGCAATGATCCTGGCCCAGGACACGAAATACATTTTTCTGGATGAACCCTTGAACAATCTGGATATCAAGTACTCTGTGGAGATGATGACGATTCTTCATAATTTAGTACAGGAATTGGGTAAAACAGTGATCATCGTTCTACATGACATCAATTTTGCTGCGGCCTTCGCCGATGAAATTGTCGCCATGAAGGACGGGACAATCATTCGGGAAGGGGCGGCGCAGTCCATGATTGACGAGGACACCTTACGAGAAGTATTTGACCACAAATTTCACATTATAAACGTGGGGGAACGAAAGGTGTGCGTTTACTTTCAGCCCCCGGAAGCCGTTTTGCAAAACCAGCGGGATATAAAGCAGTTGTAAGACTGCTCTATATAGATATCCATTTTTCTATCTCAAAAATACTGGAGGTCAAAAATGAAAAGAAAGACGACAAAATTTTTATCGCTGGCATTGGGTGCGTCTATCATGCTCGGCCTGGCGGCCTGCGGCGCCCGAGAAGAACCAAAGAGCGATGAATCCGAACAAGTATCGGTGCTGGACGCTTATAATCAAGAAATAACCGTTCGGGTGAATCCAAAGCGGGTGGCGATTCTGGAACCGTCGGCACTGGATATTCTGGACGCGGCCGGGATAGACCGAACCGGTATTGAACAGCTTGGCGTTCAGCAGACAGAATCCGTGCTTCCGGATTACCTATCGGAATATTACAGCGATGAATATGTAAATGTGGGGAGCCTTTTTGAAGCCGACTACGACACTCTGGACCTTCTGGACCCGGAGCTGATTATTTACGGCAATCGCTTTGGCGCGTGGGATGAAAATGCGGGAGAATCCGTGAACAATTTGAAAGAGCGCTATCCTGACGCAGACCTTTTGTTCTACCAGGTGGAGGGGGATACCTTTGCCGAAGATGTCCGCCGCAATTGCGAAACCCTGGCCGCTATTTTCCCGGAAGCAAAAGACGAAATTCTATCTCAGCTTCAAGAGGTGGAGAAGGGCTTTGACCATGTCAAGGAAACCGTCGCAGGAAACGAAACTCTTTTCCTGATGATTGGCGGCGGGTATATCACTTTTTACGGGCCGGTGGGTCGTTTTGCCATGGTACATAACACCCTTGGGTTCACTCCCGCCGATACCAATACAGAAGTTACCAGCCACCACGGAGCAGAAGTAAATGCAGAGTACGTAATGACAGAAAATCCCCAGGTCATTCTTCTTCTGAACCACGACGAATCCATCGGCGAGGGCGCCACGTCCAGCGCCACGAAAGATTTCATGAACAATACCATGATTCAAAACACAGACGCTTATAAAAACGGTAATATCTATCCCCTGGATCCCGCTTCCTGGTATATTAACCCGGGCGGGCTGCAATCTTGCCGGCAAATGATTGAGGATGTGATGCCTTACGTGGAAAAACTGGAGCAGGCAGGATAAGCGGAAAAACCGACTACCGGCAAGGGGTCCAAGGATTGCGGCAAACCTGTACCCCCCCGGGGATGGGAAGAGCGTCCCATGACGAAGGGCCTGTTGCAAAATCACTCTCTTCAAAAGTTAGAAATAGCGGGAGGAATCACGAAAACTCGTGGTTTCTCCCGCTAAAATATTAGGCAAAATTTCTGAAAAGTCTATTTTGCAACAGTCCCTTCAAGCGCCCATAATCTCCGGACAGGCGCGCCTTCCGACGCGCCTCATGTTTCTGCCGCCCGGCTGCGCTTACCGCCGCTCCTCCCGCACTCGGGTGCCGGTTTGACCGGCAATGCCGGCTCGGGCCTTTTGCAGCTCTGTGATGAGAGCCGTCCGGCCGGGCGCAGAGCGGGCAAACCGAACGGCGGCCTCCACCTTGGGCAGCATGGAGCCCGGGGCAAATTCCCCGGCACGCATGTACTGCTCCGCCTCCTCCGGCGTCAGCTCCGACAGCCAGGTCTCTCCAGGCTGCCGGAAACGGATTGCCACCTTTTCCACAGCCGTGAGGATAATCAGCAAGTCCGCCTCCAGAGATTCGGCCAGAAGCTCAGCGGCAAAATCCTTGTCAATGACGGCGGCAGCCCCTTTCCAGCGGTTCTCCTCTGCGCGCACAACGGGAATCCCGCCGCCGCCGCAGGCAATTACCACCTGGCCGGCTTCTACCAGGGCGCGGATGGTCTCCAGCTCCACAATGGCTCTCGGGCGGGGAGACGCCACCACCCGGCGGTATCCCCGTCCGGCATCCTCCACCACGTCGTAGCCCCGCTGCGCGACCAGACGTTCGGCCTCCTCCCGGCTCATAAAAGCGCCGATGGGCTTGGTGGGGTGCAAAAAGGCCGGATCATCCGGGTCCACCTCCACCTGGGTCAAAACCGTGGAGACGGCTTTGGGAATTCCCCGCTCCAACAGCGTCTCCCGCAAGGCATTCTGCAAATCGTACCCGATGTAGCCCTGGCTCATGGCCACACACACCGAAAGGGGACAGGGAATGTACTTCTCCGGGTCCATCCGGGTCAGCTCCGTCATCGCGGTCTGAATCATCCCCACCTGAGGACCGTTGCCGTGGGCAATGACAACTTGATTTCCGTCCGCGATCAGGTCCACAATGGCCTTTGCCGTCTCCCTGGCCGCCTGGTATTGCTCCGTCAGATTTTTGCCTAAGGCGTTGCCGCCCAAAGCCACCACAATGCGTTGGGACATGGTAATACCTGCCTTTCTCAAATGGAAGTACCCGGACTGCCGGGAAAACAGAAGCCCCGGACATGGAATCCGCTCTATGTCCGGGGCCTGGTTGCTTACAAGGTCATTGTACCAGGAATATTCAAAAATGCAAGAAAATTTTTCATTCCAAATGTCCACTGGATAAGGACAATTTTCAAAGGACCTGCCTATACGGTTCCTCCCTCCCACAGCAAACAGACCGGCGTCGGTTCCGCTTGGAAAAAGCGCTGAGGTACTGCTGCGCGCCGGCATACATGGACTGCATCAAACGGGGGATCACCATTCACCTTGCGATGCTTCCAGCGAAGAGGACGCAACGGAAACCTGCCGGCGCTTGTGGAGCACGCGCTTCATGAAGAAGAAATGGATCCCCATCGACACAGCCGGACCCAGGAAGTCCGATATGGGCTCGGCATAAAATGCCGCTCTGGCTCCAAAAGCGGCGGGAAGCAAAAACAATGCGGAGAAATATACCAATTTTCGCCAAAAGGATAGCGGCAGCGAAAACTGCACCTGTCCAATCGCCGTAAACCCGTCCACAATCTCGTATTGAATCCCCAAGGGCAGCAGAGACAGCGTACAGACCCGCAGCGCCCACAACGCCGTGCTTGTAACTTCCGGATCGTCGGTAAACAATCTCACAAACCAGGTCCCGCCGAACCACGCAACCCCAGTCATAAAGACGTTATAGACCAGGCACAGAAGGAAAATCTTTTTCTGCGCTTGTTGCACTCTGGTGATTTTGCCCGCGCCGTAGTTATAGCCGAGTATGGTCTGTGTACCTCCGCTGATTCCCCCCAACGGCATTGTGACAACCAGCATGAAGCTTTGCGCAATGGTGGCACAGGTAACCAGCATATCTCCCTGTTCGGCGCCGCCATATTTTTGCAAAATCGTGTTCATGGCAATGATCATCACATTGTCAACCGCAATGATGGCAAAGGGCGTGAACCCTATGGCAAAAATGCGGCCCATGATGCGCAGGTCGTAGCCGCCGAAGGAAATGGAAACCGCCGGCTTTTTACTGAACAAAAAACCGATTACCAAGCAGCAGCTTACAACCTGGGAAAAAACAGTCGCAAGGGCGGCGCCTGCAACCCCCAGATCCAACACGAAGATAAAAACAGGATCCAGCAAAATGTTGGTGATCGCGCCGGTGACAACCGTAAGCATGGCAACCTTGGCATAGCCCTGACAGATGATAAACTGGTTCATCCCAGCAGACAACAGGGCGAACAACGTTCCAAACAGATAAATGGAGAAATATTCATTGGCAAAGGGCATTGTGGCTTCACTGGCCCCAAAAAACAAAAGCATGGGCTCCCTGATTGGGTACAACGCAACCGTAATGGCAACGGAAAGCACCGTGAGCATGAGGAAGCTGTTTGCCAGTACGCGCTTGGCTCTTTTGATGTCATGCCCGCCCATGCTAATGCTCATCAGCGGAGCGCCTCCGATGCCGATCAGCGAAGCCACGGAGCCGATCAAAGTAACCACCGGGCCGCACACGCCGAGACCGGCCAAGGCCAGGTCTCCCGTATTGGGGATATTTCCTATGTACATTCGATCCACAATGCTGTACAAAACATTGACAAACTGAGCCAGCATACTCGGCAATGCGATCCGCAATACCAGCCGTCCAATCGGATCTTCCCCCAGGTTGTTTTCACGACGCACCAGAACTTCACTTCCGCAGACAAAATATAAAATCGTGGTTTTCTCTCAGATTCGGAACCCGCCGTCTTTCCGTCCCGTAGAACAGACCGGCATCCGGGCTCTCCTTCGCAGTTTTTCCTCAGGGGCGCAGCCCCCTACCTCCCGGATATCACACCGTGACTCCAACGCCGCGTCCCGCTGTCGGGAACACCGGAATTTCTGCTCCAAATTACCGGCATAAAACACAAAACAGCCATGATAAAAGCCGCACAAATGTGCGACTTATCCTATTTGGTATGAGTGGCGATACAGAACTTATGGCTTCCGCCAAAGGATACCAAACCGCAACCCAGTGAAGCGGTTGCGATTTGGAAAGGAGCCGCGACAAAATGAGTGAGAGGTGACTTTTGAAAAAAGTCGCCGCGAACGATATGTCGTCCGCGGTGACGTGGTGCGGGCAGGGGGATTTGAACCCCCACGCCTTGCGGCACAGGAACCTAAATCCTGCACGTCTGCCAATTCCATCATGCCCGCAAAGAATCGGTCTGAGAACTGCACCATCATATCACAGGGGAGCGGAACTGTCAACCGTCGTCCCCTTCGGGAAGGGGCTCTCCCAAATTCCGAGCCATGCAAGCGTACACCCGGTCCCCCAGGAACTTGGTCGGACCCTTCAGCTGCTCCACAGGAATGACCTCCAAAAGATCCAGATGCACATGCGTCCGGCGCAGCCGGACCGCCCGGTGAAAAATGGGCTTGCTGCCCCGAATCGTGCACACCACAATGGGAACCTTCGCCTTTTGGGCGATCTTAAAAACGCCGTTTCGGAAGGGCTGCAAACGGCCGGTTTTGCTGGTATAGCCCTCAGGAAACACGCCGATGCTCACCCGGTCCTGCTGGAGAAGCTCCACGCATCTCAAAATGGTTTTCAGGGCTTCCCGGTCGTTTTCACGGTTCAGGGGCTGACAAAGGGTCCGGTGCATCAGCTTATTCACCACAAACAAGCGGTCATTTTCCCGCTTCGAAATGAAAGACAGCTGACTGTTCCGGGTGTAGACATGGAGAATCACAGGATCCAGCAGGCTCAGGTGGTTGCATACCAGAAGAAAACGCCCTTCCCGGGGCAGCTTTTCCAGCCCGGAGGCGTGTACCTTCACCTGGAGCAGGCGCAGAATCAACCCCTCATACAGGTACATGACACGCCGGGTCGCCCGGCTGTCCTCCTCCACCGGCCGGTCCATGGAAATTGGAAGGCACCACAGGATCAAAAACAGGAAAGCCAACAGCACCAAGCCCAGCCAGAGCGTGGCAAACAGCAAGGGCAGCTGCCACAGAAACGCCAGAGAAGTGAAACCGCCCCATCCGAAGCAGATCCCCAAGGCCCCCAAAATTGCCAGAGCCAAAATGCAATTCATTAGCACAGCGTATTCCTCCCGGCTGGGATTCCCGACCCGCGCCGGGAAAATCATTCTATGACCATATTATACCAGGGCCGGTTTTAAAACGCAACCGGCATCCTGCCGGAAAATGCCGGAGCCGCTCCGGAATACCGGCCCAAAATCTGAAAAACTCTGTCTAAAAAGGCGGGCCGGTCCACCTGCAGCATCACCCGGCAGTTGCCGGATTCGCTCCACCGGGCCAAGGTCCGGCCCAGCTGGGGGCCGTCAGTGGCCACCTGGATGGAAGCAGACGCTCCCTCAAACAGAGACGGATCAGCAGCATACAGCACCGGGCAGGGATCATGCATGGCAATTCCCGGCGCCCCCTGAGCCATAACCCGGGTCATGGCCGCCTGCTGCATAGCCGCCAAAAGGCGGACCGTTTCGCTTCCCTTTGCCAGCTCCCGCCATTGGTCCGGCGTCATATAAGCCTGCAGCGTGACATCCAGGCCAAACATAACCACCGGCAGCTCCGCAGCAAAGACCAGAGCCGCCGCCTCCGGATCGGCCAAGATATTAAACTCTGCAAACGGCGTGCGGTTTCCGCCCCGGATGGCGCCGCCCATCAGCAGCAACCGGCGAAGCAGGCGGGGCAGATCGGGATACCGTCTGAACGCCACCGCCACATTGGTCAAAGGTCCCAGAGCAATCAGCGTCAGCCCACCGGGCCGCCTCCGGGCCGCCTGATACAGCCCGTCCCAGACGGGCGTCTCCTCTGCCCTCCCCTTCGCTTCCGGCAGAGCCACACCGCCCAGTCCGTCCCTTCCATGAAAGGCCACGGCATCTATGGCGGGCCGGTGCAGCGGGCCCGGCGCACCGGCGTACACCGGGGCCTTCGCCCCCATTTGCTCCCGCAGCTTCAGCAAATTGGAGCAGGCCTGGGCCAGGCAGACGTTCCCCGCCACAGCCGACAACCCCACCAGCTCCAGCTCCGGCATCCGTCCGGCCAGAAGCAGGGCCGCCGCATCGTCCACACCGGGGTCACAATCTATCCAAACGGGAATCCGTTCCATTCGATCCACCTCTTCTCAGGAAGCCGGTGCACGCTGCTTCTTTTTCTGACTGCGTACCACCACATAAACCATCATCACCACCGTGATCACATAGGGAATCATGGAGGTCAGGTTGGCATTGATGTGGTAATCCTGAAGCCGGTAACCCAAGGCGTCAAAAAAGCCGAACATCAGCGCCGCCAGATAGGCCTTTCCCGGATTGGCCGCGCCGAAAATCACACAGGCGAAGGCCACATAGCCCCGGCTGTTGCTCATCCCCTCGGAGAACATGGTCACATTGCCCAGCGCCAGCTGCGCTCCGGCCATGCCGCAGAAGGCGCCGCAGAGCACGGAGGACAGCCATTTCATTTTCCCCGGACTGATCCCCGCCGTCTGCAGGGTGCGGGGGGCCTCCCCGGCGGCTCGAATCCAGAATCCCCAGGGCGTCCGGTAAATGAAGCACCACATGAGCAGCACCAGGCCCCAGGTGAGAAACACAAACAGGGAGCTTCCGTCCAAAATCTCCCCCAAAATGGGGATACGCTTCAGGGCGCCCAGGTCAACCTGGGGCAACCCCATGACCGGCCGATCCGGCGTGCCCTGAAAGGTGCCCTTCACCTGAAACAGCGCCCGCAGGAGGAACACCGTCAGCCCGCCGGCAAAGATGTTCAGAGCCGTACCAATGATAAATTCGTCGCTTTTCAGCTTCACCACAAACAGGGCAAAAAACAGGCCCGCCAGAATGCCCACCAGGATGGCCGCAGCCAGACCCAGCCAGGCCGATCCCGCCAGCCAGCTCACCGCCACAGCCGTGAACGCGCCCAGTAGAATCATGCCGTCCATCCCGATGTTCATAATACCGGCATGCTCGGTCATCAGTCCGCCCATCGCCGCCAACCCCACCGGCGTGGCGCTGCGGAGCATCTGCCGGAACAGGCCGGCCGTCAAAAGATCACCCATGGCTCGCCTCCAATCTGGCCTCCGCCTCCCGCCTGGCCCGATTCCGGGCACGGCGGGCCTGCCAGGCGGCGGAGATGCCGCTGCCCCCGGCCATAAAGAAAATGATAACGGACTGAATGATCCGGTACAGCTCCCCGGGAACCCCGGCGTTCAGCTCCATACCGGAAGCGCCGATCCGCAGCACGGCAAAGAGGATGCTCATGCCCATGATGCCCACCGGGTTATACCGCATGATCATGGCCACCAGCAGACCGTCGAAATAGAACTCCTGGCTGATGCCGTCCTGATAGCTGCCCTTGAGGCCATAGACCTCAAACATGCCCACCAGGCCGCACATGGCCCCGGAGACCGTCATGGCGCCGATGGTCAGCGTGTCCACCTTCAGGCCGGAAAAAAAGGCAAAGCGGCGGTTCTGGCCGGTCATTTTCAGCTCATAGCCGGTGGTGGTTTTGCTCATCACATACCACACCAGCAGGGCCGCCACGGCGGCAGCAAAAATGGCCGTCGTCAGCGAGGAACCGGGAATCAGACGGCTGAACTGGAATTCCGCCGGTAAGGTATCGGTGCCGGAAACGCGGTTTCCCTGGCTCGTCTTCCACGGGCCGCTGGACAGATACGCGCAGAGATAGATGGCCACAGAGTTGAGCATGATGGTGGTAATGACCTCGTTTACCTTCAGCTTGACCTTCAGCACACCTGGAATCCAGGCATAAACGCCCCCCACCGCAACGGCTCCCAGAGCCGCTGCCGAAATGGCCAGCCAGGCCGGGTAGCCGGAGAGCAGAACGCCGACGTAGGCCGAGACGATGGCCCCCAGATACAGCTGGCCCTCGCCGCCCACATTAAAAATCCCCACCCGGGCGCCCAAGGCGCAGGCCAGTCCCGTGAGGCACAGGACCATGGTGTACTCCAGAGTATTTCCAAACTGGCGTTTGGTCAAAGCTGAGGTGAAAAACTCTCCCAGGCTCTCACAGCCCGTGGCCCCCCGCAGAAGCGCTCCATAGGCCGCCAGGGGGTCATATCCCGCCAGGGCCATGATCACGGCCCCCACCCCAAGAGCCAGAAACACGGACAGAGCCAGACAGATCCAGTGAAACGTTTTTTTAGACACCGGTCTCCGCCTCCTTCCGCCGGGCGCCGGTCATGTAGTAACCGATTTCCTCTTTGGAGATCCCGCCGGCCTGGAAGCAACCGGTGATCTCTCCCTCATATAGCGTGATGATGCGGTCGGACAGGCGGAACAGCTCGTCCAAATCCGCTGAGCACAGCAAAACGGCGCAGCCCTGATCCCGTTTCTCCAGAATGTGCCGGTGGATGAATTGGGTCGCGCCGATGTCCACTCCCCGGGTAGGCTGTGCAATCACCAGAGCCGTAGCGTCAAAGGAAAACTCCCGGGCTATGACCACCTTTTGCACGTTGCCTCCGGATAAGCTCCCCACCGGAACATCCAGTCCGGCCGCGCGGATGTCATACCGTTGGAGCAGCTCCCCGGCATCACGCTCTGCCTCTTTCTTCCGCAAATGGAAGCCAAAGCGGGTGAGCCTCCGGTCCCGGTGTCTTCCCATGATCAGATTTTCCGTGAGATTCGCTTCCGGGGACACCCCCGTGGCCAGCCGGTCCTCCGGCACATGAGCCAAACCCAACCGGCGAATCTGTCCCGGGGTTAGACCCGCAACCGCCCGGCCCTGAATCCGGACGCTGCCTCCGGCGATGGCCCGCATGCCGGTGACGGCCTCCAGAAGCTCGCTCTGACCGTTTCCCTCTACGGCGGCGATGCCCAGCACCTCGTGGGCGTGGACCTGAAAGGAGATTCCCCGCACGGCAGGCAGCCCCCGGTTGTCCCGTACCTCCAGGTTTTCCACGACAATCCGCGGCTCTCCCGGCGCTCCTGCCTTCGGAAGGGGGTCTTGAAGCACCTCCCGGCCTACCATCATGGCCGCCAGCTGCCGCTCGGTCACCTGGCTGGTTTCCGCGATGCCCACCAGCTTGCCCTGGCGCATGACCCCCACCCGATCGGAGACGGCCGTTACCTCATACAGCTTATGGGTAATGAGAATTACCGTCATGTCCTTTTCCCGGACCATCGTCCGGAGCGTCTCAAACAGTTCATCCGTCTCCTGCGGGGTGAGCACAGCAGTCGGCTCGTCCAAAATGAGAATATCCGCCCCCCGGTACAGAGTCTTCAAAATTTCCACACGCTGCTGCAGGCCGACGCTCAGCTCGCCTACCCTGGCATCCGGCTCCACCCGCAGCCCGTACTCCTGCGCCAGAGCCCGGACCTGTTCCCGCGCCGTTTCCCGGGCACAGAAAATCCCGCCCCGGCGCGGCTCCCTGCCCAGAACCACGTTCTGGGCCACCGTGAAGGAAGGAACCAGCATAAAATGTTGATGTACCATACCCACCCCCCGGCCAATGGCCGCCCGGGGGCTGAAATGAGATACAGGCTCTCCTTTGATTGTGAGCCTGCCTCCTGTGGGCGCATAAATACCGTACAGAATATTCATCAGGGTGCTTTTCCCCGCGCCGTTTTCTCCCACCAATGCAAAAATTTCCCCCTTTTGTATGGTCAAAGACACATCGTCATTGGCCAGAACCCCGGGAAATTCCATGGAGATATGGGAAAACTGAACCACCGGCTCCTGCAAACAGACCACCTACCATTTCAGCAGCAAGCAAAAAATCTCTGAAAAAAGCAACCCCGCCGTCATACGCCAAAAGGCGCGGCGAGGTCCGTGTTCCAGCTTTCATTATACGGGATCTCTTCCAATTGTCAACCCTGAAAACAGACGGTTTTCGGGCATACCGCCGGAAACGGCGCAAAAACCCGGCGCGCCGCCTGATGCAAAGCGAAGAAGCGGCCTACGCCGGGCATTGGCGCAGGCCTTTTTTCTCAGGCTCTGTAACCGGAGCTTCTCACCATTGTGAACAAATGATAAGAAAACACCGGCAAAACAGGCCCGAGTTTTTTGTCAAGTGGGATTTTCATTTTTGTAATATGTCACAAAAATTTCCCGCAATCGGGAGAAGCCTCCCCGGGATTTCCCCATTTCGACAACCCAAAAAGAGGAAAATTCCAATTTTTCCGAGCGGTTTTTCCCTCCCTGTTTTTCCACAGGAGGCGACGTAATTCTTAAAATACTCACTCCCGGCTGTGGATATTCAGAATACTATTCACCAAATTTCCCCGCAAAAAATCAGGCGAATGCCCAAGGGCTGTGGATAAACCGAAGTTTTGCACAGTCTCCACAGGTTTATCCACAGTTCCACAGCCCTGTGAACATTCTCTGGACATACAAAAGCGCTTGACATAATCCCCGGCCCCATTAATCGACAAATTGTGCAATTTCGTCATGGCTCCAATCCGGAAAGAGCGCCGCGTTGATTCCGGCAGAAATTAGACTTGACAAACGGCGCACCCGGGCGTCCACATCCCGGGGCGTCACCATCAGCGGCTCCCGCTCCCCCGGTTGCCGGGCGTCCATCACCGTAGGCGCTCCCACCGCCACCACCGGCACGCCCAGGGTTTTTGCCGAAAAAGCAGCCCGGCTATTCCCCACGCCGGAGCCGGGGACAATCCCGGCGTCGGTCACCTGGACCACCCGGCACAGCCGGTCCGCGCTGCCGGCGGCCAAAGCGTCCACCACAATCACCCGGTCCGGCTTCGTGGAGCCTACCACGCTACGCACAATCTCCGCACTTTCCACACCGGTTGTACCCAGCACGCCCGGCACCAAGGCGCTCACCGGCCGCATGCTTTCAAAAAGCCGGGGCAGCTGCTGCCGCAGATGGCGCGTGATCAAAACGCCGTCCGCCGTCAGAGGCCCAATCGCGTCCGGCGTCATGGCCCGATTGCCCAAGCCCACGACCAGAACGCTTTCTCCACCCCGCAAATCCAGAAGACCGTTCAATATGTCCCCCAACGCCGTGGCCGCCTCCGGCGTAGGACGCCCGTCGCCCGAAACCCAAAGCGTCTCGTAGATCCCCTTTGGTTTGCCCAGGGCTTTCTCTCCCTGGGCATCGAGCACCTGCACCCGATGGCGGCGAACGCCGTGGTCCTCCCAGCTCCGGGCCTTAACTCCCGCAAGCTGCGTGGTCTCCCCGGCAGATTGCTGCCACAGCGCCTGCGCCTCCTCCGCCAGGTCGGTCCGAATTTGCATATTGCCACCTCCTGTTTTTTCTTAGTTTGACCTTCCGGTTCTGTTTCTAACCGAAAAAAGGAAATTTTTTAAAAAATCCTATTGATTTTGGGCATCCGGACCGTTATAATATATTTCTGCATGAGACTGGCCATTGGCCGGTTCGATACAAACGCGATGGGAGGAGGTGTAACCCGTGCCCAACATTAAGTCCGCGAAGAAGAGAGTCGCGTTGTCCAAGGCCGCCTACGAGAAGAACAAGGCCGACAAATCCGCGCTGAAGACCGCTCTGAAGAAGTTTGAAGCCGCCGTGGCATCCGGCAACCGCGAGCAGGCCGACAGCGCTTACAAGGCTGCCGTCAAGACCGTTGACCAGGGTGTGAAGAAGGGAATTCTGCACAAGAACAACGCCGCCCGGAAAAAGAGCAGCATGACCCTGAAGCTCAACAAGCTGGCCTGATTCTCCTGAAAATATCTCCTTCTGAAGCTGCTTCAGAAGGAGTTTTTTCGTATCTGCATGTAGCATTCTCTTTCCAGCCGGGGCCCAACCGGGTAACCGTCAAATATAACCGCATATGAAATCACCGCCGTGGAGAGCTTTGCAGGATCCCCACGGCGGTG
>UREY01000003.1 GCA_900546915.1 uncultured Eubacteriales bacterium | reverse complement strand
CTGCTTGCATATTTTTCGTTATTTCCCTGGTCTACTTGACAAGGGGCGGTTCAGTTTTCTGTGCCATTTTTACAGCTTTTTCTAACTAGAATTTAAGCTTTGAGGCAGCCCCTTTCCCGTGGGGAAGGTTATTCCGCCGAAATCAAGTAGTAGTACACCGGCTGGCCGCCGGAGAGCAGGTTGACATCGGCATCGGGGCAGACGGAGGAGAAAATACCGGCCGCTTTGGAGGCCTGCTTCTCTGTGATATCCGCTCCGTAAAAAATCGTGATATACTCCCGGCCCGTATCTCGGACCTGTTCCGCCAGGCCCCGCAGGACGGCGTTCAGGTCCCGGGAGGTGGCAAAAAGAGACTTGTTGTACATGGCCAGGTAATCGCCCTGACGGATTTGATGGCCGTCGAAATCGGAATCCCGGGCGGCGTAGGTCACCTGTATGGTGTCCACCTGCCCCAGCGCCTCGGTCATGGCAGCCACGTTGTTCTCCTCCGTCCCCTCGGGGTCATAGCTCAGCAGCGCGGTAATTCCCTGGGGGATGGTTTGAGAGGGGATGACGATCACCTTCTTCTCGGTGAGGGGATCTACCTGCTGGGCCGCCATGATGATATTCTTATTGTTGGGGAAGACGAACACCGTCTCCGCCGGGACCCGGTTTACAACGGTGAGAATATCCTGGGTGGAGGGGTTCATCGTCTGTCCGCCGGAAATCACGCCGTCCACGCCCAGATCCTGAAATACCGAGACGATGCCGTCGCCGGCGCACACGGCGACCACGCCGAATTTCTTCTCCGGCGCCGCCACCTGAGGCTGAAGCTCCTGCTCGCTCATCACCTTCTCCGTATGCTGCAGGCGCATATTTTCGATCTTCACCGTGACGAAGGAGCCGTAGGTCAGCGCCTCCTGAAGGGCGGTGCCGGGATTATTGGTGTGAACGTGAACCTTGATGATCTCGTCGTCCTCCACCAGCACCAGGCTGTCGCCCAGCTCCTGGAGGAACGCGCGCAGCTGCTCCGGGTCCTTCCGGTTCTCCCGGGAGACAATGAACTCGGTGCAGTAGGGGAAGGTGATGTCTTCGGTGTTGAACTCGGAGAAATCCGCCTGCTCCTTCGGGGCCTCCCCCTGAAAATCCTCCGGGACGGAGACGTCCTCGCCCCGCAGGGCCAGGAGCATGGCTTCCAGGGCCCAGAGCCAGCCCTTTCCGCCGGCATCGATTACGCCGGCTTTTTTCAGCACCGGATTTTGATGGACCGTATTGGCCAAGGCGATTCGGGCCTCCTCCACGGCGGCCTCCTGGACGAATTCAAAATAGCTGTTTTCCGATGCGGCCTGGGCGGCTTTTGCCGCAGACAGGCGGGCGACTGTGAGAATGGTGCCCTCTGCGGGCTTCATCACCGCTTTGTAGGCGGCGTCGACGCCCTCCTGCAGGGCCCTGGCCCAGAGGACGCCGTCGCATTCCCTCGCGCCTTTTAAGGCCTTGGAAATGCCCCGAAACAGGAGGCTCAAAATGACACCGGAGTTGCCCCGGGCGCCCCGGAGCATGGCGGAGGCCGTGATGGAAGCCGCCTTGTCCAGGGTGGGGTCCTCGGCCTTCTTCAGGTCCGCCACGGCGGCGTTCATGGTCATGGACATGTTGGTGCCCGTGTCGCCGTCGGGCACGGGAAAGACGTTGAGCTCGTTGATCGATTGCTTGTGGATTTCAATAGAGGCGGCCGCGCTGATGATCAGTCTGCGAAAATCGGCCCCGTGGATGGTTTGCCTCAATGGAATTTACACCTCCGAAATTGGGACTGGCCCAATAGTAGGATTGGGCTCACCCAATCATCATGGAATCGATGTAGACGTTCACAGCGCGGACCTGGGTGCCGGTGCATTTGTTCACCACGTAACGCACCTCGGAAATGATCGAGGCGCCCACGGCGGCCAGATTGACTCCGTGGTCCACCATGATGTGCAGATCGATGGAGATGGTGTCGTCCTCGTGAAATTGGACCCGGACGCCTTTGCTCATGGATTCCTTCCGAAGCAGATGAACCAGGCCGTCGGTCATGGAGCGGACCGCCATCCCCTTGACGCCGAAGCAGTTGGAGGCGGCGACGCCGGCAATGTTGGTGTAGACGTTGCTGCCGATGACGACAGCACCCCTTTCCGTATTCTGACGAATCATACAGGTACCTCCTTTGCCGGAAGACCGGCAATACTATGCTGTTATTCTATCCCATCGCCGGGGAAAACACAAGCAGGCCGCCGGAAAACGCAGAATTTTGTCTTCCGGCGCGCCTGGAAGGACGTCAGATCATCGGCGCTTCCCAGCAGGCGGGAGCGGGGATATCCAGCAGCTTGGCCACGGTGGGGGCCACGTTGGCCAGACCGTAACGGCCGTCCCGGATTTCATAACGGGTGTCTTTGTCGTAGATGATGAAGGGGACGGGATTCAGGCTGTGGGCCGTGCGGATGGAGGTCTTGCCCTTTTTCGTCTCCGTCATCTGGTCGGCGTTGCCGTGGTCGGCGGTAATCAGCACCGTATAGCCGGTGGCATCGGCGGCCTCCAGAATCCGGGCCAAACCCCGGTCTACGCATTCCATGGCGGTAATCACCGCCTCCAGGACGCCGGTATGGCCCACCATGTCTCCGTTTGGATAGTTGCACCGGAGGAAATCGTATTGCCCGGAGGCCATGGCGGCTACCATATGGTCCGTAATCTCCACGGACTTCATCGCAGGCGCCTGCTCAAAGGGAATCACATCGGAGGGAATCTCCTCATAGGTTTCCAGCCGCTCGTCCACCTTGCCGGACCGGTTGCCGTTCCAGAAATAGGTGACGTGGCCGTATTTCTGAGTCTCGGACAGGGCGTACTCTCGGATGCCGTGGGCGCACAGCAGCTCGGTCAGGGTGTTTTGAATCACCGGGGGGTCCACCAGGTAGCGCTGGGGAATCTTCAGATCCCCGTCGTACTCCAGCATCCCGGCAAATTCCACGCCGGTATAGTCGCCCCGGTCAAATTTGTCGAAATCCTTCCGGTCGAAGGCCAGGGAAATCTCCTGGGCCCGGTCTCCCCGGAAGTTAAAGAGAATCACGCTGTCGCCGTTGGCGATTTTGGCGACGGGCTCCCCGGACCGGTCTACCACAAAGGCGGGCAAATCCTGGTCGATGCAGTTGAGCTCCTGCCGGTAGGTCTCGATGGCCTGCCGGGCGGAGGGGAACCGGCGGCCCTGACCCTGGACATGGGTCCGCCAACCGGCCTCTACCATCGGCCAGTTGGCCTGGTAACGGTCCATGGTGATCTGCATCCGGCCGCCGCCGGAGGCGATGGCATAGTCGAAGCCGGGCTCGCGGAGAGAAGCCAGCAGCTCCTCCAGCCGGTCCACATAGGTCAGGGCGGAGGTGGCGGGAACATCCCGTCCGTCCAGGAGAATGTGACAATAGGCCCGGCGGACGCCGGCGGCCTTGGCCGCCTTCAGCATGGCGAATAGGTGGGAGATGTTGGAGTGGACGTTGCCGTCCGACAGAAGGCCCAGAAAATGCAGGGCCTTGTTTTGATTCAGGCAGTTGGACACCAGATCGGTCCAGGTTTTGGACTGGAACAGCTTGCCGGATTCAATAGACTCCTCCACCAGCTTGGCTCCCTGGGAGTAGACCTGACCGCAGCCCAGGGCGTTGTGCCCCACCTCGGAGTTGCCCATATCCTCGTCGGTGGGCAGGCCGACGGCGGTACCGTGGGCCTTGAGCCAGGTGTGGGGGTAGCGCTCCAGAAGCATGTCCAGGGTGGGCGTCCGGGCCTGCTTCACTGCGTCGCCGGGCCCCCCGTCGCCCCGGCCCACGCCGTCCATAATAACCAATACAACGGGTTTTTTCATATTTGATAGCCTCCAGCTGAAAAGTATCCGTTTTGGGATCTAAGCCATACTATTTTACACCATTTTCGGGATAGAAACAACTGTTTTTTTCATTTCCTCCGAAAAAGACAAAAACTGCCGCCCCGATTCCGGCTTCCTGTTGCAGATAGACCAGAAGGTATGCCCGGCAGGGGCCCAAGCTGCCGCTCCTGCTTCACAGCAAAACGCGCTGCCAAGCGGACCCGCTTGCAGCGCGTTTTCCGGAATGCCGGATTATTTTCCGTTGATCTGTGCGGACAGATGGACCGACAGGACCGCCAGGGAGGTGGCCATATTCTCGTACTGCACCAGAATGTGGGGCGGCACGTCCAGATGGGCCGGGGCGAAGGTCCAGACGGCCTTGATGCCGTTGGCGATGAGCAAATCGCACACCTGCTGGGCGGCGGCGGCGGGAACCGTGATGATTCCCATGAGGACCTTCCGCTCCTGACAGAACTGGGGAAGCTTAGAGATGGCGTAGATGGGCTTTCCGGACTCGGTCTTTCCGTCCAACGTCTCGTCCGCGTCAAAGGCGGCCACGATCTCCAGGCCGTATTCGGCGAAGCCGCTGTAGCCCAACAGGGCCTGGCCCAGCTTTCCGGCGCCGATGAGTACGGCTTCAGTGGTATTGTCGTACCCTAAAAACTGCTCAATATCCGCAATCAGACTCTGGCGCATGTAGCCCACCTTGGGCCGTCCTCCGTCGGAGACCAGAGCCAGGTCCTTGCGGACCTGCACCTCTCCCATACTCAACGCGGCCGCCAGGGCTGTGGCGGAAATGTTGGGGGGGCTATCCGGAGGCAGGGACTTTAGGTAGGTCAGGTAGCTGGGAAGGCGCTTCAGCACGGACTTGGAAATTTCCTTGGGTTTCATGGCCCGTCTCCCTCCATGTCTCGATTTTTGATCATTATAACATGAAAGGCCCTTTTTTGCAACGATTATTCCGGGACTACGGAGGCCGTTTCGATCAAGCGGCGCTCCACCCATGGGGCATCGCCCTGGCCGACGGACCGGGCTAGTGCTCCAGGTCCGGGGCCGTTCTGGGGAAGACCACGGTGATTTTCGTGCCCACGCCCGGCGTACTGTCCAGGTACAGGGCGGCGCCGTGATACAGCGCGCCGTGCTTCACAATGGACAGCCCCAGGCCCGTGCCTCCGATTTCCCGGGAGCGATTTTTGTCCACCCGGTAGAAGCGCTCAAATACCCGGGCCTGGTGCTCTTTGGGGATGCCGATGCCGGTATCCTCCACGCTGACCGCCACGGCGCCCTCCTGCCGGGGCTCCACCCGGACCCGGACCTTGCCGCCGGGGCGGTTGTACTTGATGGCGTTGTCGCAGAGATTGTAAATCATCTCATCGGCGATCTGGCGGGCGCCGGATACCGGGGGCGCGCTTCCCTCCAGGCAAATTTCCACCCCGGCGCTGCCGGCAGCCGGCTGCAGGTGCTCGATCACATCGGCGCACAGCGCCCGCAGGTCCAGCTGCTCCCGCTGGATGGGGAGCTGCTTGTCGTCCATTTGGGTGATTTTGATGATGTCTCCCACCAGGGTGATGAGCCTGCGGGCCTCTTTGTAAATGTTTCCGGCAAAACGCGGCACGTCCTCGGACCGCACCAAGCCGTCCCGGATGATCTCGGCAAAGCCGGAGATGGAGGTCAGCGGGGTTTTCAGCTCGTGGGAGACATTGGCGGTAAATTCCCGGCGGAAGCGGTCCTGCTCCTCGTGCTCCTGGGACAGATGCTCCATTTGCTCCCGCAGCTGCCGGTTCTGAAGCCCGATGCGCTGGACCAGAGGCCGGAGCTCCTCATAAGTTTCCCTTTCCTGAGGCGCCTGCAGGTTGATGCGGTTGATGGGCTGCACCATGTCCCGGGCCGTTTTGGAGGCCAGAAGCAGCGTCAGCGCCGCCACGGCGGCCAGGGCGGCCAGGGTGGGCAGGGCCGCCGTCCGGAGTAAGGACCAATTGGACGCCTGGGTCGCCGAGAAGCGGACCACAGAGCCGTCGGAAATCCGCACGGCGTAGTTGTAGGTCCGCTCGGCCAAAGTGTCGGAATACCGGCTGCTCTGGCCGGCGCCCTCCTCCAGAGCCTGGCGGACCTCCCACCGGTCCGCGTGATTTTCCATGGAGGAAGCCGGAACCTGCGTATCGTAAAGGACCCGGCCGTCGGGGGCGATCCAGGTGACCCGGCTTCCCGCCGCAGGCGTCAGCGTCCGGAGGTACGCCGTACCGGACAGCTCCACCGCGTGGGCGATGTAGGCCGCCTCCTCCTGAAGGTTCCGGGTGTTCTCCCGGCTCACCTGGTTATAAGCAAAGCCGGCGAAAATCCCCACGCATACCAGGACCGCGCTCAGGGCCGCCAGCAGGCAGCTGCGGTAGACCTTCCGGCTCAGGCGCAGGGAGCGGGCCCTCACGGCCGGACTCCAATCTTATAGCCCACGCCCCGGACCGTTTCAATCAGCTCGCCGGCCTCCATCAGCTTCTGCCGGAGAGTCCGGATGTGAACGTCCACCGTCCGGCTCTCCCCGTCGAAGGAATAGCCCCAGACCTGATTCAGCAGCCGGTCCCGGGTGAGAACCACGTCCTGGTTCTCCAACAGCATCTTCAAAACCTCGTATTCTTTCAGCGTAAGCGTGACGTCCCGCCCGTTCACCCGGACCACATGCCGGGCCGGGGAGACGTACAAGGGCCCGACGGTGTACTCCACCGGAGCCGCCGGACCGCCGGAGCGGCGCAGCAGCGCCCGGACCCGGGCCAGCAGCTCCATCATGCCGAAGGGCTTCGGCACGTAGTCGTCGGCGCCTGCGTCGAGCCCAATGACCTTGTCGTACTCCGTCCCCTTGGCGGTGAGCATCATCACGGGGATCCCCTTCCAGGGACCTCCCGCCCGGATTTTACGCAGGATCTGCAGGCCGTCCTCCTCCGGGAGCATAATATCCAGCATAATCAGCTGGGGGGCCTCCTGCTCCATGGCCCTCCAGAAATCCCGGGGCGTTCCGAACCCCTTGGCCTCCAGCCCGGAGTGATTCAGGGTGTACAAAACCAGCTCCCGGATGCTGCCGTCGTCTTCCACCAGATAAATCATCGCGTTTCCCTTTCTCGCCTGTTTAGATTGCAGTTTTTCCACAAATTTTATTATACTGCAAAATTTCTCCGTGCCAATGGTTTCTTTGTAAAATCGCGGTTAAAACTTCGTAGACCCAGCTTGACCGGAAAAACCTTGAAAATTGCGAAAACTGCAGCCTTTAGCTGCAGTTTCCGTGGGAATCCCAGCTGGCATCCTCCGTCTCCGCCCGTTTTTCCCGGCAGAGAAGCTGGGTTACCGTCTGAGATACGTCCGCGCCTTCGTACAGGACCCGGTAGGCGGCGGCTGTGATGGGCAGCTCCGCGTTTAAACGGGCGGCCAGCAGGTGGGCCGCCCGGGCGGCGTAATACCCTTCTACCACGGCGCCCACCTCCGCCATGGCCTGCTCCGGCGTTTTGCCTTGGCCGATGAGGATGCCGGCCCGGCGGTTGCGGGAGTGCATGGAGGTGCAGGTGACGATCAGGTCCCCCACCCCGGCCAGGCCTGCAAAGGTCTCGCTCCGGGCGCCCAGGGCGACGCCCAGCCGGGCCGTCTCCGTGAGGCCCCGGGTCATGAGCATGGCCTTGGTGTTGTCCCCGAAGCCCAGGCCGTCGGAAATACCGGCGCACAGGGCGATGACGTTCTTCAGCGCGCCGCTCAGCTCCACGCCCACCACGTCGGGATTGGCGTAGACCCGGAAGCGGTCGGAGATGAACGCGTCCTGGACCGCCTCCGCCGCCGCCTTCTCCCGGCAGGCGGCCACGCAGCCTGTGGGAACGCCTCGGGCCACCTCCTCGGCATGACTGGGGCCGGAGAGCACGGCTACGCAGTGGCCCGTCACCTCCTCGGCCACCTGAGACATCCGCAGAAGCGTCTCCGGCTCGATGCCCTTGGTTACCGAGACCAGCAGGGTCTGCCGGTCCAGATACGGCGCCACCGTCCGGCACACCGCCCGAAAGGGAAAGGAGGGGGGCGCCAGGACCACCATATCCCGTCCCCGGACGCAGGCCGGGTCCCCGGAGCAGGCCAGCTCCGGCGGCAGCGGCACGCCGGGAAGCATGGGGTTGCGCCGGGTGGCGGCCAGGGAAGCGGCCTTTTCCGGGTTGTGCGACCACAGGGTCACCCGGTGGCCGTTTTTACATAGATGGATGGCCAGCGCTGTGCCCCAGCCACCGCTTCCGACTACGGTAACATTCATGTACGGTCCTCCTTCCGGCGGAAAGAGATTTTTCGCTCCGTTCCGGCTGCCAGACGTTTTAGATTTCCCCGGTGCATAAAGACGGCCAAAACGGCGATGACCACTGCAGCCGCCACCGTCCAGGGCCGGTCGCGGTGGAGGAGGCCGAAACTGACGGGCAAGGCGACGGCGGCCAGACAGGAGCCCAGAGAGACGTACCGGGTCAAAGCGACGGTCAGGCCGAAAACGCCCAGAATCAGCAAGGCGATCCGCCAGTCCGCCACAAAGGCCACGCCGAGGCCGCAGAGGATTCCCTTCCCGCCCCGAAATCCCAGGGCCACCGGGTAGTCATGTCCCACGGATACAAACACGCCGGCCAGCATGGCACCCTCCAGGCTGTAGCCATAGGGCTCCAGCAGAAAAGACCCCAGGAAGCAGGACAGCAGCGCTTTGCCCAGGTCCATGAGAACCACCAGGCCCGTTTTCTTCAGGCCGTAATTGCGCATGTAATTGGTCATACCGGCGTTGCCGCTGCCGTGGGCGCGGACGTCGTCCCGGTCCAGAAGACTGGACACCGTCACGGCTCCGTTCAGATTCCCCAACAGGTAAGCGGCCAACACCGTCACAAGGATACGCGGAAGCAATCCCTCCATGGCCTATTCCTCCTGATCGCCCTTTTGCCGGATGGTCATGCGGATGGGCGTACCCTCCAGGCCGAAGACATTCCGAATTTGATTTTCCAAATACCGCTGATAGGAGAAGTGAAACAGGCGGGCGTCGTTGCAGAAGATCACAAAGTGAGGCGGCTTGACCCCGGCCTGGGTCATATAGTAGATTTTCAGGCGGCGTCCCTTGTCCGTGGGGGGCTGGACCCGGGCGGTGGCGTCGGCCAGGACGCTGTTGAGAGCCCCGGTGGTGATGCGCATGGCGTTGCTTTCGGCCACGTCGTTGATGCACGTGTAGAGCTTGTCCACCCGCTGGCCGGTGAGGGCGGAGAGAAATACCACAGGGGCATAGGGCATAAAGCTCAGGTCCCGGCGGATTTCCGCCTCCATATCCCGCATGGTGTTGGTCTGCTTTTCCACCAGATCCCATTTGTTCACCACCAGAAGCACTCCCTTGCCTGCCTCATGGGCCAAACCGGCAATTTTGGTATCCTGCTCCGTGACCCCCTGGGTGGCGTCCAGCATCACCAGACACACGTCGGCCCGCTCCACGGCGCTGACGGAGCGCAGGTTGCTGTAGCGCTCAATGGCGTCGTCCACCCGGGATCTGCGGCGCATTCCGGCGGTGTCGATGAAGCAGTACCGGCCGAAATCGTTTTCCAGGTAGCTGTCGATGGCGTCCCGGGTGGTACCGGCCACGTCGGACACGATCACCCGCTCCTCCCCCAAAATCCGGTTCAGAAGACTGGATTTTCCCACGTTGGGCTTTCCCACAATGGCCACCCGGATCAGGTCCGCTTCCTCCTCCTGCCAGGCCTCCTCCGGGAATTGCGCCACGCACCAGTCCAGCAAATCCCCAGTTCCGTGTCCGTGCACGGCGGATACCTCAAAGGGATCGCCCAGACCCAGGGCGTAAAACTCGTACACGTCCGGGTTGACTGCGCCGGTGGCGTCGCACTTGTTGACGGCCAGGGCAACGGGCTTGCGTGCCCGCTGCAAAATGGTCGCCACAGCGGCGTCGGCGGCCGTCAGGCCCACCTTGACGTCGGTTACCATAATGATAGCGTCGGCCAGCTCGATGCCGATCTCCGCCTGGCGGCGCATAAACTGGAGGATCTCATTGTCCGTCCCCGGCTCGATGCCGCCGGTGTCCATGAGGTCAAAGGTGCGGCCGCACCACTCGCAGGTCCCGTAGATCCGGTCCCGGGTGACCCCCGGCGTATCTTCCACAATGGCAGTCCGCCGGCCGGTCAGTTTATTGAAGAGCATAGACTTGCCCACATTGGGACGGCCGACAATGGCCACCAACGGTTTCGGCATATGCATCCCTCCTATACTCATATCGTATCTTAACATGATGTTTTTTATTATCTCACATTCGCAGAAATTGGTCAAGACCTACCTTTTGTTTTTCCATACCGGGCGCGGGCCTGCCGGGGCGGGGAAAGGGCCGGACCCGGGCGGCGCCCACCGCCGGACCGCAGGCCGGGATTTTGTGGGAGCTTCCGGTTCGCAGTGGGGACTTTGTTGACTTTCCACAGAAAATCGCGTATACTAGACCCATAAAATGGATATTTACGGGCGTGACGCCCGTGGGAATGCAGCGAGGAACGTATGGCAAGGAAACAGGTATATGACAACACCTCCATCTCCATGCTGAAAGATGAGCAGCGGGTGCGCAAGCGGCCGGCGGTGATCTTCGGCTCGGACGATTTGGAAGGATGCAAGCACGCGGTATTTGAGATTCTCTCCAACGCCATCGACGAGGCGCGGGAGGGATTTGGCGATTTGATCATCGTCACCCGGTATGAGGACCTGTCTGTAGACGTGGAGGACTTCGGCCGGGGCTGTCCTGTGGACTGGAACGAGAAGGAGAAGCGGTACAACTGGGAGCTGGTGTTCTGCGAGATGTACGCCGGGGGCAAATACGATGCATCGGGGAGCAATTACGAGTTTTCCCTGGGCCTCAACGGCCTGGGGACCTGCGCCACGCAGTACGCCTCGGAGTATTTCGACGCAGTTGTCCGACGGGACGGCTACAAATACAGCCTGCACTTTGAAAAAGGAAAAAATATAGGCGGCCTGAAGAAAGAACCGGCGGATCGGAAGAAAACCGGCTCTTATTTTCACTGGAGACCGGACCGGGAGGTCTTTACGGAGATCGACATCCCGGCGGCCTATTTCCAGGATGTCATCCGACGGCAGGCTGTGGTCAACCGAGGCGTCACCTTCCGCTTCCGCAACCAGGTGGCGGGGAAATTTGAGGTGACGGAGTACTGCTATGAAAACGGCATCGTCCAGTACCTGCAGGAGCTCACCCAGGACAACGCCTTTACCATGCCGGCCTATTTTGAGGCCGAGCGCCGGGGCCGGGACAGCGAAAACCGTCCGGAAATGAAGCTGAAAATCACGGCGGCCTTTTGCTTTTCCAAGGGCCTGAGTCACCTGGAGTATTATCACAACTCCTCCTGGCTGGAGCACGGCGGCTCGCCGGACAAGGCGGTTCGGTCCGGCTTTGTCTCCGCCTTTGACAAGTATATTCGGGATACGGGAAAATACACGAAGAACGAGTCTAAAATTCTGTTTCAGGATATTCAGGACAGCCTGGTTCTGGTGACCAATTGCTTTTCCACCTTGGCCAGCTTTGAAAATCAGACCAAAAAGTCGGTGAACAGCCGGTTCATCCAGGAGGCTATGACCGCCTTCTTCCGGGAGAATCTGCAGATCTGGTTCCTGGAGAACAAGGCCGAGGCCGACCGGGCGGTGGATCAAATCCTGGTGAACAAGCGCAGCCGGGAGACGGCGGAGAAGGCCAGAATCTCCATCAAAAAGAAGCTCTCCGGGGCCATGGATATCAGCAACCGGGTGCAGAAGTTTGTGGACTGCCGGAGCCGGGACGTGACCCGGCGGGAGCTGTATATTGTGGAGGGAGATTCCGCGCTGGGTTCGGTGAAGCTGTCCCGGGACGCGGAGTTTCAGGGCATCATGCCGGTTCGGGGCAAAATTCTCAATTGCCTGAAGGCGGACTATAACCGCATCTTCAAAAGCGAAGTCATTATGGATTTGCTGAAGGTCCTGGGCTGCGGGGTAGAGGTGACCGGGAAGCGGGGCAAGGATCTGGCGGCCTTTGATCTGGGGAATCTCCGGTGGAGTAAGGTGCTGATTTGCACCGACGCCGACGTAGACGGCTTCCAGATCCGGGCTCTGATTCTCACCATGCTGTACCGGCTGACGCCTACCCTGATCCGGGAGGGCTATGTGTATATTGCCGAGTCTCCGCTGTTTGAAATCATTTACAAGGATCGGACCTGGTTTGCCTATAACGAGGCGGAAAAGGCCCAAATTCTCCAGGAGCTGAAGGGCAAAAAGCCGATTCTGAACCGCTCCAAGGGGTTGGGGGAAAACGACCCGGAGATGATGTGGATGACCACCATGAACCCGGCGACCCGGCGGCTCATCAAGGTCATGCCGGAGGATGCGGAGCGCACCGCCTGGTACTTTGATATGCTCCTGGGAGACAGCCTCAGCGCCCGCAAGGACTTTATTGCAGAAAACGGCCAGCGCTATCTGGAGCTGGCGGATCTTTCCTAAGAGAGGGGGCGGAACATGCCGAGAAAACGAAAGGACAATCCGGAGGCGAATAAGCGGGAGCTTCCCGGCGTGGTGGGCCTGCACGGTTCCGTGGAGGAGCAGCCCATTACCGAGACCCTGGAAGTCAATTTCATGCCCTACGCCATGAGCGTCATCGTCTCCCGGGCCATCCCGGAGATCGACGGATTCAAGCCCTCCCACCGGAAGCTGCTGTATACCATGTATAAAATGGGCCTGCTCAACGGGGGGCGGACCAAGTCGGCCAACATTGTGGGCCAGACCATGCGGCTGAATCCCCACGGCGACGCGGCGATTTATGAAACCATGGTCCGCCTGTCCCGGGGCTACGGGGCGCTGCTGCATCCTCTGGTGGACTCCAAAGGCAACTTCGGCAAGGTCTATTCCCGGGACATGGCTTACGCCGCCTCCCGGTATACCGAGGCCAAGCTGGACGCCGTCTGCGCCGAGGTCTTCCGGGATATCGACTTGGACACGGTGGACATGGTGGACAACTATGACGGGACCATGAAGGAGCCGTCGCTGCTGCCCACGGCGTTTCCCAACGTCCTGGTCTCGGCCAACACCGGCATTGCCGTGGGAATGGCCAGCAACATCTGCGGCTTTAATTTGAAGGAGGTCTGCGACACGGCCATTGCCCGGATGCGGCACCCGGACCATGATCTTTTGCAGACGATGCCGGCGCCGGATTTTCCCACAGGCGGAGCGCTATTGTACGACCCCATGGAGATGCGGGCCATTTACCAAACCGGCCGGGGCAGCTTTAAGGTCCGGGCCAAATGGCGGTATCGGAAAGAGGACAATCTCATTGAGATTTATGAGATCCCGTACACCACCACGGTGGAGGCCGTGATGGACAAGGTTTCGGACCTGATCCGAGGGGGGAAAATTCGAGAGATCTCCGACATGCGGGATGAGACGGACTTGTCCGGCCTGAAGCTGACCATTGATTTGAAGCGGGGGGTCGATCCGGAGAAGCTGATGCAGAAGCTCTTCCGGCAGACGACCCTCATGGACGCCTATCCCTGCAACTTCAACGTTCTCATCGCCGGAATGCCCCGGGTGATGGGGGTGGGGGAGATCCTGGAGGAGTGGACCGCCTGGCGGTGCCAGTGCGTCAAGCGGCGGGTCTATTTCCAGCTGGGCAAGAAACGGGACAAGCTCCATCTGCTGAAGGGCCTGGAGCGGATTCTGCTGGACATTGACAAGGCCATCGCCATCATCCGGGAGACGGAGCTGGAGGCCGAGGTGGTCCCCAATTTGATGATTGGCTTCGGCATTGATCAGGTGCAGGCCGAATTTGTGGCGGAGATCAAGCTGCGCAACATCAACAAGGAGTATATTCTCAAACGCACGGCGGAGACCGGAGACCTGGAGCGGGAAATTCAGGAGCTGGAAGAGACCCTGAACAGCGACCGGAGGATTCGGAGCATCATCATAGGCGAGCTGGAGCAGGTGTCCAAAAAGTTTGGACAGCCCCGGAGAACGGAGCTGGTGTATCACTGGGACACGGCCTCTGCCCAGGAGGCGGCGGAGGAGACGCCGGACTATCCCGTCACGGTTTTCGTCTCCCGGGAGGGCTATCTGAAAAAGATTACGCCTCAGTCGCTCCGGTCCTCGGGAGAGCAGAAGCTGAAAGAGGGCGACGCCCTGGCTCTGGTTCAGGAGACCTCCAACCGGGCGGAGCTGCTGGTTTTTACCGACCGGTTCCAGTGCTACAAGGCCAGACTCTCGGAGTTTGACGACGGAAAGGCCTCTCAGCTGGGGGATTATCTGCCCACCAAGCTCTCCATGGAGCCGGGGGAATCGGTGGTCCGGGTGGTGCTGCCCGGGGATTATTCCGGCTTTGTGCTGTTCTTCTTTGAAAACGGCAAGGCGGCCAAGGTTCCGCTGTCTGCCTACGGCACCAAATCCAACCGCCGCCGGCTCACAGGGGCCTATTCGGACAAAAGTCCCCTCCGGACGGTTCTGGCCTTGGAGAAAGACGAAATGGTGGCGTCCTATTCCACCGACGGCCGGGCGATGATCTTCTCCACGGCGCAGCTGGCCCCCAAGGCCACCCGCGCCACCCAGGGCGTGGCGGTTTTGACCCTGCGGAAGAAGGCGGCCCTGGACCGGGCGACGCCCTTGGCCCAAAGCGGCATCGTCCACCAGGCGCGCTATAAGGGCCGGACCCTCCCGGCGGCCGGCGCGATTCTGCGGCCGGAGGATCTGGAGGAAAAGCAAATGACAATGGAGATGGAAACATAAATTTTTGCGCACGGCGCAAGTACAGAAAGGGAGCGGGCGTTTTGAAAAAACTTTGGTCACAGTGGAAATGGCTGCCCATGGTGGTGGCCGGCTGCGCGGTCTTTTCCCTAGGTTTTGATCTCTTCCTGGAGCCCCACGACATCAACTGCGGCGGCCTTTCCGGCCTGGCCCAGGTGTTTGTGGAGTGGTTCGGCATCGGCACGGTGGGCCTCTGGACGGCTATGATGAACATCCCCCTGTTTATCCTGGGGGGGAAAAAAATCGGACGCCGGTTTTTCTTCGGTTCATTTGTGGGGATGCTGGCCATGTCCGGCTTCCTGGACCTGTTCACCATGATTCCCGTGCCCAAGACGGAGCCGATTTTAGGCGCGCTGTACGGCGGCCTGATCTCCGGCGCGGGGATGGGCCTGGTGTTTCTGTCCGGCGTCTCCTCCGGCGGGACGGACATCATCGTCCGGCTTTTGAAGCTCCGGCACCGGGATATGCCCATTGGGAAGATCTCCCTGTGCCTGGATGTGATGGTGGCGCTGCTGACTGGTATCGTATTCCACGATTTTGCCAAGACCTTGTACAGCGGCGTGACGCTGTATGTCAGCTCCATGCTCATTGACGCGGTGATTTACCGGTTTGACTACTCCAAGGTCGCGATGATCATCTCGCCCCGGTATGAGGAAATTGCCCGGACCATCAACCAGCGCCTGTCCCGGGGCGTGACCCTTTTGGACGGGGAGGGCTATTACAGCCGCCGGGAGACCAAGGTGATTCTCTCGGCCATTAAGCTCCAGCAGGTGACGGAATTGAAGGAGCTGGTGGTGGGGATCGATCCCGACGCGTTCATCATTCTCCAGGAGGCGCACCAGGTGCTGGGCGACGGCTTCCGGAGCTATTCCAAGGATGATCTGTAGCGCGCCCCGGCGGGGGCGCCGGAGCCGTTGGAAAGGAGAGGTGAGATGAGACGAGGCATGTGGCTTTTCTGCCTGGGCTTCGGGCTGTGCCTGCTGGCGGGGTGCTCGGCCTGGCTGGGGGGCGGCTATGCCTCTGTGACGCCTCATGCCGAGGCCTATGCCCAGACCGACCCGGCGGATACGGAGACGGCCTCCGACTATCAACAGCTGCGGCAGGTGCTGATTCACCTGGTGGAAAATTATGTTGACCAGGCCTCGGTGGACGTCACCCGGTATGGCGACGAGCTGGAGGGGGATCTGGACCGGTCGATTCAATGGGTCCGGGAGAACAACCCCGTGGTTGCCTACGCGGTGCAGGACATTCAGGCGGAGGCCGCAGAGGTGGGCGCCCGCCGCATTGTGTCCGTGTCCATTTCCTACCGCCGGACCCAGGAGGAGCTGCAGGCCGTACAGCCTACCCTGGGCGGCAGCGGCGTAGAGGACAAGGTGTCCGGCGCCCTGGAGCGGGCGGAGGCGGAAATTACCCTGCAGGTTTCCGGCTACCAGCCCATGGACCTGGAGGCCTTTGTCCAGACCTATTACCAGGAGCATTTGGACACGGTCATGGAGTGCCCGGAGGTGTCGGTCCAGCTGTATCCCAAGCAGGGCAGCACGCGGATTATGGAAATTCAGTTTCAATACACCAACAGCCGGGAGACGCTGCTGCAAATGAAGCAAAACGTCCAGGTGCTGCTGAACTCTGCGTTGGGCTATGTGGAGGGGCAGGCCTCGGAGCAGCTGAAAGCGGAGCGGCTGTATGCCTTTCTGCGGCCTCTGTTTGTCCAGACAGGTCCGTCGGCCACGCCGGTGTACAGCTTGCTGTGCGTGGGGGTGGGGGACAGCCGGTCCATGGCCATGGTGTACGGCCTTCTGTGCCGCCAGGCGGGCTTGGATTGCCGGGTGGTCTCCGGCACCAGCAGCGGCAGGCAGTGGTATTGGAATATTGTAGAGTTGGACGGCAGGTATTGCCACGTGGATTTGCTGACCGATCTGGAGGGAGACCAGCTGGTGCTCCGGTATGACGAGGATATGACGGACTACGTTTGGAACACCAAGAATTATCCGGCCTGTCCCAAGCCGGAGCCTCCGGCCACGGAGCCGGAAGGGGAGACGACGGAGCCGGCGGAATCGGAGCCGGAGGAAACGGTGGAGGCCCAGACGCCTCCGGAGCCGCTTCCCGAGGAGCCCACACAGCCGGAGCAGACGGAGGAGGGGGCTCAGACGGAGCCGGAATGACCGCCCCCGAAAATGTTTTCCTTTCCCCTTTACAAAACCGGCGTTTGCCGCTTATAATAAGCAAAGTATGAAAAAAGAATGTGAGAGATTGCAATGATAGAATTTGAAGAGTACCGGCTGAAGCTGAACGATTTGAAACCCAAGCTGGAGGCGCTGGCGGTCTCCCTGAATCTGGAAGGGGCGCGCAATGAGCTGGAGCGGTATCATGCCATGCAGGAGGCCCCCGGCTTTTGGGACGACCCGGAGCGGTCTCAAAAGATCGTGGTGCAGGCGAAGTTCCTGGAGACCAAGCTGGAGAAGTACCGTACCATGACCGCGCAGCTGGAGGACCTGCTGACTATCTGCGAGATGGCTCTGGAGGAGCAGGACGATTCCATGCTGCCGGAGCTGGAGGAGGGCTTTGCCCAGCTCTCTCAGCGCATGGAGGAGGCCCGGCTGGAGACCCTGCTCACGGGAGAGTACGACGGAAACAACGCGCTGCTGTCCTTTCACGCCGGCGCCGGCGGCACGGAGGCCCAGGACTGGTGCCAGATGCTGTACCGGATGTACACCCGCTGGGCGGAGCGCCATGGTTTTTCCTACAAGATTTTGGATTATCTGGAGGGCGAGGAGGCGGGCCTGAAATCTGCCGACATTATGATCGAGGGGCCCAACGCCTACGGCTTTTTGAAGGGAGAAAACGGGGTGCACCGTCTGGTGCGTGTGTCCCCCTTTGACGCCAATGCCCGCCGGCAGACCTCCTTTGCCGCAGTGGAGGTGATTCCGGAGATCACGGATACCTCCAACGATGTGGAGATCCGTCCCGAGGACATTGAGATGCAGGTTTACCGCTCCTCCGGCGCCGGGGGCCAGCACATCAACAAAACCTCCTCCGCCGTGCGCCTGATTCACAAGCCCACCGGGATTGTGGTTTCCTGCCAGACGGAGCGGAGCCAGTTCCAGAACCGGGAGACCTGTATGCGGATGCTCCGCTCCAAGCTGGTGGAGATCAAGGAGCGGGAGCATTTGGAAAAGATCTCGGATATCAAGGGCGTTCAGCAAAAAATTGAATGGGGCAGTCAGATTCGGAACTATGTTTTCATGCCCTATACCCTGGTGAAGGACACCCGCACCGGCTGTGAGACCTCGAATGTGAACGGCGTCATGGACGGGAATCTGGATCCCTTCCTCAATGCCTATCTCACCTGCATGGCTACGGGCAACTGGGTGAGCAAGTAAAAATCCCACCGTTTCCGCCTGGATTTGTGCATGATTGACAAATCCAGGCGAATGTGTTATTCTGATATCAAATCGGGGGAGCTTGTGAAGCAGGCTGAGAGGAAGTCATCCAACTTCGACCCTTTACCTGATGCGGGTAATGCCGCCGTAGGAAGTCATATCTGTGATTTCAATACGGAGGCATGCTCAGCCGGGCGGCCTCCGGTTTTTTGTACGTCTTTGAAAGGGGGAACGAAACGGCGCCAATTTCATAGGGGCAGAGGGGGAGCGCCCTGTGCTCTGTAGCTTGCAGCGATGGGAAGCCGTGTTCCGGCGTGAGAGGAGACCAGGAAGTCTCGACCGGCCGATCCGTCAGACGGGGAACGCCTGCCGGTTCGGGTGGGGAAACGACGCTGCAGCTGCCGTTTCTCCGGGAAACCTTTCAAAGGAGTTTGTAAAATGAAGAAAAATCAAGGAAGAAAAATTGCGGTGGCAGGGCTGCTGTGCGCCGTTGCCGTGGCGGGAAGCACGCTTTCCTTTCCGGTTTTCGGCAGCAAATGCGCGCCGGTGCAGCATATGGTGAACATCCTCTTTGCGGTATTTTTGGGGCCCGCGTATGGGGTGGCCGGGGCCTTTGGCGCCAGCCTGATTCGGAATCTGGTCGGCCTGGGAAGTCTCATGGCGTTTCCCGGCAGCATGCTGGGCGCTCTGCTGTGCGGCCTGGTTTACCGGAAGACCGGCAATCTCATGCTGACCCTGGCGGCGGAGGTGTTTGGGACTGCGGTATTGGGCGGCCTGTGCGCCTATCCGGTGGCCGTCCTGCTCATGGGCCAGCCGGCCGGCGAGGTGGCGTTTTACGCTTACATCATCCCGTTTTTGATTTCCACGGCCGTCGGCTCGGTCTTGTCCGGCGTTCTGCTTTTCTCTTTGGAAAGAGCGAAGGCGCTGGGGCCGATGCAGGAGAAGCTGGCATAACGGCAAGCTGCAACCATACATGCATGTTCGGAGCGCCGCCTATCTAGGCGGCGCTCTTGAAACGGTTGAGAAAGCCCCCTCGGGGCTTTCCCAATCAGAAGACGGCGGCGGTTGGGCGGAGAATCCGACCGGACGGCCTGACTGGGAGGTGTCCCCCTGCGCACATGCCCCCAGGAAACGGATTTTCCCTTTGCTTTCGTGCCTACAGGCGCGAAGCGGAGGCTCTTTGGACAGTTCTCGGAGCGTCGCCTGTTTCGGCAGCGCTCCGTTCTGTAAAATTTTATAATGGAGAGATGAAGTATGCAATTTATGGAGCAGACCATAGCCCATTCCCTGGAGGTCTGGAAACGCTGCGCCGAGACCCGCTTTGTGCGGGCCATGGGAGAGGATACCCTGGACCGGGAGATGTTTCTGGATTACATCGTTCAGGACAGCATCTATCTGCGGGACTACCTGAAGGTCTTTGCTTACGCCATTACCAAGTCCGATACTCTGCGGGACATGCAGCTGTATTACCAGTTGTTGGGTTATGTCAACGACGGGGAAAACGTGACGCGGCTCAACTATCTGAAGGATCTGGGCATCACCGACGCGCAGGTGGATCAGATGGCCAAGCGGGGACCCTGCGCCGATTACTGCCGGTTTTTGGTGGAGACGGCGGCCCGGGGAACCCAGGAGGATATCTTAATGGCGATGCTGCCGTGTATGCTGGGATACCGCTACGTCTTTGAGGAGCTGAAAAAGCGCGCGCCTCAGGTGATGGACGGCTATTACGGTCCTCTGGTGGCGGACTACACCTCGGAGGGCTACGAGGCCTGCTGCAAGTTCTGGACGGAAATTGCCCAGGAGAAATGCGGCGGGCTGGATCCGGAGCGGCAGAAGGAACTGGAAGAGGTTTTCTACCAGGCCAGTCTCCATGAGCTGTACTTCTGGCAGATGGCAGGAGGGGAGCGGTAACATGTCTCCGGAATTGCCTCTGGGGGAGCTGCTGCGTCAGGTCCGGCAGCGTGCGCCGCTCATTCACAGTATTATGAACTACGTCACGGCGAACGACTGCGCCAACGTCTTGCTGGCTTGCGGCGCTTCTCCGGTGATGGCCAGCAGCCCCGAGGAGGCCGCAGAGATGACCGCCGCCAGCGACGGCCTGTATCTCAATCTGGGGACCCTCAGCGCCGGTGCTGTGGCGGCGATGCTTGCGGCGGGCAGCCGGGCGAGGGACTTGGGCCGTCCGGTTCTCCTGGACCCGGTTGGCGTCGGCGCCTCCCGTTTTCGCCGGGAGGCGGTCCGGTCCTTGCTGGAATCGGTTCCCCTTGCCGCCATTCGGGGCAATCTCTCGGAAATCAAGGTCCTGGCGGCCCATGCGTGTACGGGAAAAGGCGTGGATGCCTCTGAGGCGGACCGAATCACAGAGGAGAATTTCAGCGCCGTGGCGGCTCTGGCGGGGGAGCTTGCCCGTCGAACCGGCGCGGTGATCGCCGTAACGGGGGCCATGGATGTGGTCTGCGATGGCCTTCGGACCGTTTGTGTGCGCAACGGACATCCCATGATGAGCCGCATCACGGGGACGGGCTGTCAGCTCTCGGCCGTGATGACGGCGTTTTTGGCCGCAAATCGGGACTGTCCCCTGGAGGCGGCGGTTGCCGCAGTGTGCGCCGTGGGCCTTTGCGGGCAGACGGCCTATGCCAGGCTGACAGGACCGGAGGGAACGGGCGCATTCCGGATGTATCTGCTGGACGCGGTGTCCCGCCTGACGCCGGAAGAGCTGGAGAGAGGAGCGCAATATGAAGTGCAATCGTGAGATGATGCGCCTTTATGCGGTGACGGACCGCAGCTGGGTGGGACAGGGCACGCTGAAAGACCAGGTGGCCTGTGCCCTTCGGGGCGGCGTGACCTGCGTGCAGCTGCGGGAGAAGGAGCTGGATCTGCCCGCGCTTCTGGCCGAGGCGCAGGAGATTGGGGCGCTGTGCCGGAGCTATGGGGTGCCTTTTCTCATCAATGACAGCGTGGAGGCGGCGCTGCAGTGCCGGGCCGACGGCGTTCACGTGGGGCAGCAGGACCAAAACGCCCGGGAGGCCCGCCGTCTGCTGGGGCCCGACCGGATTCTGGGGGTCTCGGCCCGTACGGTGGAGCAGGCGGTGGAGGCGGAGAAAAACGGCGCCGACTATCTGGGCGTCGGCGCCGTCTTTGCCACCTCCACCAAGCAAGACGCCCGGCCGGTCTCCTATGAGACGGTGCAGGCCATTTGCCGGGCGGTGTCCATTCCGGTGGTGGCCATTGGGGGCATCGGCAGGGACAATCTCCTGGCCCTGTCCGGCAGCGGCGTAGACGGGGTGGCCCTGGTCTCCGGAATTTTTTCCGCCTCGGATATCGAGGCGGCATGCCGGTCTCTGCGGGCGCTGTCCGAACAGATGGTACGTGGAAAAAAACGGGAGGGATAAGAAAATGAAAACGGTACTCACCATTGCCGGCTCCGACTGCAGCGGCGGAGCGGGCATTCAGGCCGACCTGAAAACCATTACGGCCCATAAAATGTACGCCATGAGCGTAATCACGGCGCTCACCGCGCAAAATACCACAGGAGTCTACGGCGTGCTGGAGGCGTCGCCGGAATTTGTATCCCAGCAGCTGGACTGCGTGTTCACGGACATTCCCCCGGACGGCGTCAAAACCGGCATGGTTTCCAGCAGCGGCATCATCCGGGCGATTGCGGAGAAGCTCCGGCAGTATGGGGCCCGGAACGTGGTGGTGGACCCGGTGATGGTTTCTACCAGCGGCTCCAAGCTCCTGTCCGACGAGGCCTATCAGGCTCTGGTGGAGGATTTGCTGCCCTTAGGCGCCGTGCTGACGCCGAATCTCTCCGAGGCCCAGGTCCTGTGCGGATTTCCCGTGGAGGGAGAGGCGGATATGGTCCGGGCGGCCCGGGAGATTTCCCGGCGGTATTCCGGGGCGATTCTCATCAAGGGCGGCCATTTGACCCAGGACGCCGCAGATTTGCTGTACCGGGACGGGCAGGCCCTTTGGTTCCGCTCCGCCCGGGTACAAACCCGCAATACCCATGGAACCGGCTGCACCTTGTCGTCGGCCATAGCCTGCGGCCTGGCGGCGGGCTATGACCTGGAGGAGAGCGTCCGGCGGGCCAAGGACTACCTGACCGGGGCTCTGGCCGCCGGTCTGGACCTGGGTCGCGGCCCCGGACCGGTCGACCACACCTACCGGCTCTGATTTAGAAAGCCGGGTTCTCCGGCGAGAAAACGCCGTATGACGGGAGCAAAGCCGGAGCCGAATTCAAGGGGCTGTTCCAAAATAGAATTTCTTAAAGAGGCCTAAGATTTATGGCGCAGAAAACGAGTATTTATCGCTTTCTGCGCCATTTTTTAAATTTTCTCTAAAAGAAAATTTGCAAACATTGCATTTTGAGACAGCCCCTTGATGATCGCAGCCGGTTTTTCACCTGTACACGGAAAAAGCTTGCTTTCCCAACAATTTTCTGCTGTTTTGCCAGGTTGGAATGCCGTCCGGGCGGAGGGGTTTTCACGATGGAGCCCATGCTCCGTCCTGCATGTGGAAAACCACGTCTGCCGCCTCGGCAACGACGGGATCGTGGGTGACGAGGATGACGCAGCGATTTTCTTCGTGGGCCAGCCGCTGCAAAATCCGGACAATATTCCGGCTGTTTTCCTGGTCCAGATTGCCGGTCGGCTCGTCGGCCAGGACGATCTCGCTGCCTGCCGCCAGGGTTCGTGCGATGGCGACCCGCTGCTGCTCACCGCCGGACAAAGTGGCGGGTAGGCGGGGGTACTGGGAGGGGGAAATGTCCACAGACTGCAATTTTTGCCGGGCAAGCTCCAGCGCCTGCGCCTTGGGGCGTCCCTGGATGATCAGAGAATACGCTGCATTTTCTTCCACAGTCAGCAGAGGAAAGAGGTTGAAATCTTGATAAATCACAGAGATTCTCTCCCTGCGCAGGCGGTTGCGGTCCATGTTTTCCATGGCGTTGCCATCTAGGAGAACGGTTCCGGAGGTGGGGAGCAGGAGGCCCGCCAGCATAGACAACAGGGTGGTTTTCCCACTGCCGCTTTTTCCCATAATAACAGATAGCTTTCCTGTTTCAAAGGTAGCTGTAACGCCCCGGACGGCGTGAACCGTGTGATGCCGCCCGGTATATTGGTAATGTACATCTCGTAATTGGAATTCCATTTTACTCCGCTCCTTTGATACATTGTACCAAATCTTTGTGCAGGAAAACGCACATTGCAATAACGGTCCCCAGACAGTTGGCGGCGAGAAAGAGCCCCAGAATGTGCCAAGGAGGGGCGACTTTGCAGGCAAGCCAAACCGACAGGACGCCTGCGGCCAGACCCGTCAGATGCAGTCCCAACAATTCCAGCCAGTTTGCGATGAAGATCTGAAGCTTGGACAGGCCCAGCAGCTGCTGGAGCGCCAACTCGCGCTCCCGATGCTTGAATATCAAATGGCTCACCACAACCCCCAGCACAGCGGTAAGGGCCACGAGGAGAGAAATGCACAACCGAAAAATTTTCTGATGATGCTGTAGGCTGTTCACCGTTTCGACCAGGCCGTCGTCGTAGACGGCAAGGGCATAGGGATAAGTTTCGTAAACGGGAGAGGAATCCCAGGAAACCGGCGTGCCTTCCGGGTCCGGCTTTACAAAGTACCGCCCGGCGCACACTTCCCAAAATTCATCAATTTTACGGTTGTCTTGTATCGTGGCGGATATGCAGTCGGCTTGCACATGGCCGTTGACTGCTTTGCACAGCTCCGTTGCGCATTTCCAGGGGAGATAGATTGCGTCTTGCGCCGCGCCGGAGTAGGTTCCGGCTACGGAAACCGTGAGCTGCGCCGTGCTGGCGTCGTGGTAGGTGCCGACGGCGGTCAAAGTGAGGTTCTGCCCCGCTTCCAGACGGACCTGCCGGTAAAGCTCCTCCGGCAACAAGCATACGGCTGCCTGGGTGGATAGGATCTCCTCGCTGTAGCCGTCCAGCCAGGTGATGACGCAGCCTTCCTCCGCCCGCAACTCCCGGGCAGGCTGCAAGCTGGTCAGGCCGACCAGGGAGAGGGGGGTCTCTCGGAGCGTTCCGTGCAGGGTCACCTTTGCTTGCGGGTCGGCGATGTAGTTTTGAAAGGGAATCTCGTGGGGATCGGCTCGAAACGTCTCATCGCCGAGGAACAGCCGGATGACCCATTCCGGCAAAGCAAGGGAGTCGGACTGTGTACCGGTCAGGTTGGTCACGCTGCAGGTCACCGTTTTTTGCCGGTATACCGCGTCTATTTCCTGCTCCATCCGCACGTCGCCGGCGTAAAGGCTGTATAGCAGCAGAGCGAGCGCAAAGTTGAGAACTGCAACGCCGATGCAGACCGGGGCGCGTCCCCGCATTTGCCGCAGCAAAAAAGGCTGTTTCATCAGCGACTCCTCCCAGGCGCGTCCTTTAAACTGCGCAGCAGATACCCAGTCAGCAGATACAGAATACCGGCCAGGCACAGCGCTTGCACGCCGGTCAGGGCGAGCATCATTCCGGCGGTGTGGGAGAGGGTCACTTCCGCCCCGGCCGCGGTTCCAATGCGGCTGGTAACGGCATCCAGGAGAACGGCTCCCAGGACTCCGCCCAAGAAAAGGCCGGGCAGGAGAATCCCGGCGGCAGTTTCCATGAGGTACCTGCGGATTTGCCCCAACGGTACGCCCAAAGCCCACATGCGCCGGATTTCCCTTCGCTGCTGCAGGGGAAAGAGCAGCAGATACAGCAAAATCAAACCGGCCCAGGCGCCCAGACCCACGGCGACCACGGTGGTGGAAACCGAGAAGTAGCTTTGTAAGCTGCTTTGCATAACCGAATAGCCCTGATCATAGTAAACAAATAAGCCGCTTAGGTTGTTCGCTGCAAGCAGGGCCTCCATGGCATCCTGCGTGCCGTTTTCCAGGGTGATGGTGCGGAAGATGCCGCTGTCCGACGTGGTGGTTTGACAAGACACGGCTTGCTCCGGGACAAAGATCGTGTTGGGCGTGAAGGCGTATTCGTCCTCCGTCCACGCGTTTTTCTGGCGGTAAATCCCCACAACCTCATAAGCTTCCTCCTCTGCCGCAAAGCCCAGTTGGGGAGAATAGTAGGCAGCCGAGGGGTTTGCAGTTTTAGCAAACGGCTGATAGGGAATGTTCTCATCTCGTTCATAGAACCCTAGGGAAATGGAATCTCCCACGGAAATGCCGTTGGCTGCGGCCAGGGCCTCTGAAATGACGCAAACGCGGCTCCCCTTGTCGTATTCCTGCTGGGTAAAGCTTCGGCCCTCTGAAAGCATGGCGTCTTCGATGGCAAATTGCGCCATTGCCCGCAGGTTTGGCGTTGCCACCACGGGGAATGCATGACGGTTGATCTGTAGGCAGTCCAGGGCCTGGAGCCACGCCTCGTCTTTTGTAGTCTGTAAAAATGCAGAAGCCGAGCCGGGGATGGCCGTAATGCCGGCCTGCCCATAGCGCAGGATATAGTCCGTGGCGGAGATTGTTTGCACGGAATTGCCGTCGGAAAGCAAAACCTCCTCCGCGCCCAGCTGACCGATGTATAAAAGGGGATTGGTGCAGATGGTCAGGCTGCTGCAGTCTACCCAATCCAAATCCTCCTGGGTGAGATACAATCCTCCTTCATAAACCGCCCGATATGGGGTCTCGGCGCCTGAAATTTGGAAGGATTCCTGATCAAGCTGCTGGATCTCCTCCTCAGAGAGCATCCGAATGTGGGACCAGTCTACTTCAGAGAAAAGCTCTGCGTCTCCGTTTGCAATCTTGCAGCGCAGCTGCCAATCCAGATCCTGATAATCTGTCCCGTAGATCAGATAATTTTGCCCTTGTTCCAGGGAAAGCGACTGCAATTGGGCGTCCGATTCCAGCCGCAGAGAAATCCGGACGGTGCGTCCGGTGGGATCGGGATAGCCGTCCTGCAGGAAAACAACTTCCCGGATGGTCCCTGTGAGCATGGCCGCCACGCCGTAGCCTGCGGGGTCCGAATCTCCCCACATCATATCTGCTGTGGCGAAGGGTTCGGCGCTGCCGATCTCCTCCAGCTGTATCACAAACATGGCGCAGGTGTACGGTATGGTATCTAAGGCGCGAGGTGCGTCGGCGGACAAAGCCGTTCCCACCTCCGCATAGTTTAAAGGCGTTAGGCTGGGACAGTAGCCGGAAATCAAGCCGTGATACGCCATACTTTTGACGATATCCGGCGCGGCATCCGGCAGCGATGCCAGGAAATCCATGACCTCCTGGGGCTGACTCGGAAGGTAGGTGACCCCAACTGTCTCGCCGTTTTCATCCAAAATGTTTTGTTGCTGGTATTTTCCGGTGGGTAAGGCAACGGTTACATAATCCTGCTCCACCTTTGCCTGTGTTTGCAATGCCGCAAAGCATTGCCCAACGCTCAGGCACAGCAATGTGCCGGCCAGCATGACCAGCAGAATTCCCAGCCCTGTTTTTCCAGGTCTGCGCCATAGCGGAATCCAACCCTTCAAGCTCGTCACCTGCTTTCTACTACAATCGCCCGATGGGACGCAGGGGCCGGCAGGTCTCTGCCGGCCCCAAAAAACGGAGGAGATCGGTTGTTTTTTCAAGCACTGCATGCGGCCCGCGTTTTGAAACAAATTATGAAATCTCTACATTTTTCTGTTAAAGCTGATGCAAGGATATTTCCTGCCTGGGATCGAAGAGAAAACCTATGAGTAAAATATACCAGAAATAAAGGGGGAAGTCAAGAGATGTGCCCTGACATGGCTTGGACAAGGAAAACATCAGTAATGATATTCTACATTTTTTCTGCTTTCGTGTTCTACATCCAGGCGAGGTGACAAGCCGTTGCGTTCTTCTTTTGACATTCCGGCACGCGCCGGGCGGGAAGCGGGGCTTGGAAGGGCGGCCGGGGGATTACCGGAAGGCTTTCCAGAATCCCTTTTTCTCGTAGGGCTCTGTGTGAAGGGCCTGCAGGCGGTAGCCTATGGCGTCGAGGGCCTTGCGCAGGGCGTCTTCCGGGATGTCTGCATCGGTCACAATGACGGTCTCTGCCTTGGAGTGGGAGGAGGAGACCTTTTTCACGGGGAAGGTCCGGCGAATGACGTCGTTGATGTGGCTTTCGCACATGCCGCACATCATTCCGTCGATTTTTAAGGTAATTTTTTGCATCGCTGTCATCCTTTCTTCTGCGGTCCGGCCGGAAGGCCGGGATGTGGGTTAGTAATTCCTAACTATCGGGCTAAAACATAGCCCGCCCTGGGCCGCAAATTTCACTGGGGTATGGGCAAGCTTTCTTTTGAGGCTCCCTGGGGGGCGGAAGGGCAAAGGGGCTGTTGCAGGTGGAATCCCCAGGCCCGGACGGATTGGGTGTCTTTTCCCATGCCTGTGTCCCGAGGAAGCAGGAGGTCCGGTTGAATTTCGCACCTGCGGGCGGGGAACTCCCCCGGCCGGACCGGCTTTCGTTTCTTTTGCTATTGTAGCGAATGCAGGGCTCTTTGTCAAGGAAGCTGCAAGTATCTCAGGGCTTGGGCAGCTCCGTCCGTCTTGCCATTTGGGCGAAAATATGTTACTATAAATTTCCAGTAAAGGCAAAGAAGGTGTCGGCCCTTGGAGGAGATCGTGGATATTTACGATGCCCGCAGGCAGCGCACCGGCCGGGTTCACCGGCGGGGCGAGCCGCTGCAAAAGGGAGAATACGGGCTGGTGGTCTGCGTGTGGGTGTCCGACGGCGCAGGCCGGCTGCTTCTGACCAAACGGGCCCCGGAAAAGGAATCCTTCCCCAATGCGTGGGAGAACTCCGGGGGCTCGGCCTGGGCGGGGGAAACCAGCCGGCAGGCCATTGCCCGGGAGCTTCGGGAGGAGACCGGAATCCGGGCCGGGGAAGAGGAGTTTCTGCTTCTGGAGTCGGCCCGAGGGGGAGAGTCCTTCTTTGACTTTTATTTTCTCATTCACCCGGTTCCCCGGTCGGAAATTGTGCTTCAGCCCGGGGAGACCAGCGACGCCAGATGGGTGACCCTGGACGAGCTCCGGGAGATGATTCGCGCCGGTCTGGTGGCCAAGCCCATCGCCCGGCGCTTCCGCCGCCAGGAGGCCCGGCTGGAACGGCTGGTCTGGAAACGCGCCGGTGAGAGCTCCGGCAGGCCCTAGGGTTCCAGGCGGTACACGGCGTCTCCCTCCGACGCGCTGTCCGGCAGCAGGCAAAAGAGGCTTTTGCCCGCCAGATGGATTACCTCGCCGGTTTCCAGGTCCGACAGAGCTAAAAAATGAGAGCAGTAGAGCTTTCTGTCGAGAATAAATTGATTCATGGGGTCGTATCCGCAAATTCGAAATCTGCCCCTTTGACAGGAGGGGGAGGCGGCGAAAAATCGGTCCAGCGTTTCCCGGTGCGCCGATTCCTGGGCTGCGGCTACGGCAGCGGCGGCTTCCAGGGCGGCCTGTTCCAAGGGGACAGGCGGAAGCTGGGAAAATTGCCGGTCCAGGAAGGAAAACAGCGGCTTGCTTTGACCCGACAGGCTGTGGCGCAGCTCCAAACCGGCGCGTTGGGCCCCAAGCAGGAGCAGCGCGCCGGAGTAATAGGCCATGCGCCGGGTGTCCGCCAGCAGGGGACCGGGATTTTGCAGAATGGCGCGGGAACGGTCCAGCTGCGCCCGGTATTTTTCCGGGGCCAGGGCCTCCAGGGCCGACAGGTCGGCGAACTCCGCCATTCCCTCCGCCGTTTCCACCAGACACTCCTGCTCCCATTCCGGACTGTCCTGCCGTTGCCGCCGGAGGGCGCAGAATTGAGACAGGCATTCCAGGGCCATGGAAGGGTCGGCGGTTACGGCCTGGGCCAGGAGCGCCCCTTCCTGCATCCGGGAGGCCAGGCTGGACGGCGGGGCGGGTGAGAGAAGGAGGGGAATATCCTGGGGAAACCGGCTTTCCCGGCAGGTGAACTGGTAGACGTGGAAAAGCTCATGGACCAGATTGGCGGCCAAATGGTCCGGGTCCTCTTCTCCCTCCAGCTCCCAGATGGCCAGATAGCCGCCTTGCCACGGCAGGGCGGTATTGCCCAGAAAGGACTGGGGACGGGGCTGGAGTGCACCGGCGATGCAGGCCAGCTGCCCCTGATATAGCGCAAAGGCGCCTGGGGAGAATCCGGGCCAGATTTGTGCAAACGGGACTCGCGCCAGGCGGCTGGAGACGGCTTGATACATGGATTGCAGCATAGGGAAACCTCCTTTTCTCCCATGTTACCACAGAGCGCGGCCCATGTCCACATAGAGTTTGAAAGACTTCACACCCCCCTTTGTCCCGGCGCTTCGGCACGATTTCGGTTCCGGCGGGCAGGCGGCGCAGGGCGCGGAGAATTGCAAAAAAGAGGGGAGCCGGCGTGTTGGGCCGGCTCCCCTTCGGTGTAGCGCCGCCCGGCTGGGCGGCGCGACGGTATCATTCGATGACGACGGTACGGTTGCTGGGTGCGGTTTCCGTCCGCTTGGGCAGGGTCAAGGTCAGAATCCCGTTTTGATATGCGGCCTTGATCCGGGTCGTGTCGATGTCGGAGACGTCGAAGCTCCGGCTGTAACTGCCCCATGTGCGCTCGCGGCGGACAAAGTTGCCCTTCTGATCCTTTTCCTCCGACTCGGTCTTGTGTTCGGCGGAGATGGTCAGGTTGTTGTCGCTGAGCTGGATGTCAATGTCCTCCTTCTGGAAGCCGGGAAGCTCCGCTTCCAGCAGGTAGCTGTCTCCCTTGTCCCGGATGTCGGTTTTGAAGGAGGCCAGGGTATTGCCGCCCCAGAAGCGGCGTTCCATTTCCTCCATCATCTGGAAGGGATCATAGTAAGAGATTTCATTATGTTTCCGATAAGGCGTCAGGTTAAACATCATACATACCTCCAATTGAGCTCCGCCCCGTGTTCCGGGGCGCTGCTTTTTTTATTTGTCTATACTATATCCCGCATCTATGAATAAATACCGGTTATTGTGTGAATAGAATGTGAATTTTAGCACTCTCAGAAAGAGAGTGCTAAAATTCGGAACAGGAGGTATGAAAGGGAAAACGCCGGTTTCTTCCGGCCTATGCGCCGGCGGCAGCCTGGAGCGGTTGCTTCAGGTGAAGCAGGGCGGCGCCGTTGTCCCAAGCGATCATTTGCTGCTCCCGGCCGGTCAGGGGCAGGGCGAGGAATTTTTCTACCTCGTCTTTGGGGCGCCACATGGGAAAATCAGTGCCGAATAGAACCCGCTCAGCGCCGTAAGCGCGGACCATGGAGACGGCTTCTTCCCGGGTGACGCCGAAAAAGGTGGAGGAGATATCTACATACAGGTTGTCGTACCGCCCGGCCAAGGCCCGAGCGGCCTCCTTCCAAATGGTATAGCCGCCCATGTGCGCGCCTACAAAGGTGGTCTCGGGGAAGGCCTCCAGCACCGGCTTCAGCTGCTCCGGGTTGGAGAAGGAGAAGCGGTAGTCCCCTGTGTGGAGCAGGAAGGGAACCCGCCCGCCCACCAGCTCGTAGAGCTTCATGGCCTTGGGGTCGTTCAGGGCGAAGCGCTGCATGTCGGGATGGAGCTTAACGCCGTGCAGGCCCAGCTCCAGCAGATGCTCCACATCGCCCCGGGGGTCCGGACTGTAGGGATGAAGCGTGCCGAAGGACAGGCAGCGCCCGCCGCTGGCGGCCGCCTTGCGGGCCAGGAACTCGTTGATGTGCTGGACCTGGTGGGGAACTGTGGCGGCGGAGCAGAGGACGGTCTTTGCAATGCCGGCCTCGGCCTGGGCCTGCAGCACGTCGTCCAGGGACGCGGTTTGCTCCGGAATCTCCACCCCACGATGGACCTGGTAGAACTGCGCCACCGCCTCGGCGGCCTTTTCTGCAATGGCGTGGGGGTATACGTGACAGTGAAAATCTAGAATTTGCATAAGCTGTTGTAGACGCTCCTTATAAACGCTTTAAAATTTCCAGCAGGTAATTCCACATCCGGGCGGTGGAGGCGATGTTCAGCTTTTCCCGGCTGGTGTGAATGTCCTGCATCTGGGGACCGAAGGACACGCAGTCCAGGCCCGGCAGCTTGTCGCCCAGAAGGCCGCACTCCAGCCCGGCGTGAATGGCCACCACCTGGGGCTCTCCGCCGAACATCTGCCGGTAGGTCTGCACCATCAGGTCCCGCAGAGGGGAGTCCTTCCGGTATTCCCAGGCCGGATACTCGCCCATTTGGCTGTAGGCGGCGTGGAAGTCTCCGGCGATGTCCCGGAGCTGCTGCAAAAGGGACTCCTTTTCCTCGTTGACGGAGCTGCGGACGGAGAAGGTCAGGTGCAGCCGGTCCTCCTGAATCTGCGCAATGCCCAGGTTCAACGAGGTCTGAACCAGGCCCTCTATGTCCCGGCTCATGGCCTGGACGCCGTTGGGAACCGCCTGGAGCAGGGCGGCGGCCTGCTTCGAGTCGTCTGTGCTCATGGCCATGCCCCCCAGAGCCTCCGCCTCCCGGACGGAGATGGTGAGCGCCGGATCGTCATACCGGCTTCTGGCCTCAGCCTGGAGTGACTCCGCCAGGGTCCGAATGAGGTCCAGATCCAGGCCCATGGCCACCAGGTTTACCCGGCAGCTTCTGGGGATGGCGTTGTCCTTGGCGCCGCCGGAGAGACTCACGATGCATACCGGCATCTTCTCCTGGATGCGGACCAGAAGCTCGCCCATCACCTTGTTGGCGTTGGCCCGGTTTTTGTGGATTTCCACGCCGGAGTGCCCGCCCTGGAGCCCGTCCACCAGGAGCTCTACGCAGGGGCCGTACACCGGACGGCGGCTCAGGGGCAGATCCATGGAGGCCGTGGCGCCGCCGGCGCAGGAAACCGTGAGTACGCCCTCGTCTTCGGAGTCCAGATTGACCATCCGGCGGCCCTGAAGATCCGTCAGGTCTATGGCGGCGGCGCCCAGCATGCCGATCTCCTCATCGACGGTGATGATGACCTCCAGGGGAGGATGGGGAAGATCCCGGGCGTCCAACAGGGCCAGGGCGTAGGCCACGGCGATGCCGTCGTCGCCGCCCAAGGTGGTGCCCCGGGCGAAAATGTCCGTTCCGTCGTGGGTCAGGTCCAGGCCGTCGCGCGCAAAGTCAAGGGGGCAATCCGGCTCCTTTTCACAGACCATGTCCATATGTCCCTGGAGAATCACCGGGGGATGGTCCTCATAGCCGGGCGTGCCGGGCTGAAAAATGACCACGTTGTTCCATTCATCCTGCCGGAAGCGAAGGCCCCGGTCCCGGGCAAACTGGACCAGGTAGTCGCTGATGGCCTTGGTATTCCGGGAGCCGTGGGGAATGGCGCAAATTTCTTCAAAAAAGCGAAATACGCCGGCCGGCTCCAGACCGGCCAGGGGATGCTGTTCCATCAAATACACTCCTTTATGGGAATTTGATTTTGCCATATAACCTTATTTTATCACGCCGGTTCTGTTCTGTCCAGGAGAAACCGACCGGCGGGTGTTTTTTTGCTGGAAGCGTCTGCGCCGCCCCGATCTAGCCTTGCAGGTGTCCGTACTGGAGGGACAAAAGGCGCGAAAAGGAAAGGGCCGCCGCAGGATCTGCGGCGGCCTCGGGCGGTTGGATTAGATGTCTTTGGATTTGCTGTCGATTTCCGCCCGGCAGCGGGTCAGGAAGGCCGGCAGGTCCATGACGCCTTCGTCGCCGCCGGAGCGGGTGCGGACGGCGACGGTACCGGCCTCCGCCTCCTTGTCGCCGACGATCAGCATGTAGGGCGTTTTCTCCAGCTGGGCCTCCCGGATTTTCTTCCCGATTTTCTCGCTGCGGAAATCGCCTACGGCGCGGATGCCCACGTCTTTCAGGGCCTTCACCACGCCCTCGGCGTAATCGTGGGCCCGCTCGGTGATGGGCAGCACCTTGACCTGGGTGCCCATAAGCCACAGAGGCAAGGCGCCGGCGAACTCCTCAATCATATAGGCCAGGGTCCGCTCGTAGCAGCCCAGGGAGGTGCGGTGGATGATATAGGGGGTCTTCTTCTGCCCGTCGGCGTCGACATATTCCATGCCGAACTGCTTGGCCAGGAGCATGTCGATCTGCAGGGTGACCAGGGTGTCCTCCTTGCCGTAGACATTTTTGTACTGAATGTCCAGCTTCGGGCCGTAGAAGGCGGCCTCGTCGATGCCCACCGTGTATTCCACGCCCAAATCGTCCAGGATTTGGGCCATGGCGGACTGGGCCCGCTCCCATTGCTCGGGGGTTCCCTCGTATTTGTTGTTGGGGTTGGCGGGGTCCCACTGGGAGAAGCGGAAGGTGCACTTGTCCAGCAGGCCCACGGTGCTCAGGCAGTATTTGGCCAGGTCCAGGCAGCCCTTGAATTCCGCCTCCAGCTGGTCCGGGCGGAGGATCAGGTGCCCTTCGGAGATGGTGAACTGCCGGACGCGGATGAGGCCGTGCATTTCGCCGGAGTCCTCGTTGCGGAACAGGGTAGAGGTCTCGCCGTAGCGCAGGGGCAGATCCCGGTAGGAGCGCATTTTGCTCAGATAGACCTGGTACTGGAAGGGGCAGGTCATGGGGCGCAGGGCGAAGCAATCCCGGGTCTCGTCGTGGGGATCGCCGATGACGAACATGCCGTCCAGATAATGGTCCCAGTGGCCGGAGATTTGATACAGCTCCCGCTTGGCCATGAGGGGGGTTTTGGTCAGGATATAGCCCCGCTTCTCCTCCTCGTCCTCCACCCAGCGCTGGAGCAGCTGAATGGCCCGGGCGCCGTTGGGCAGCAGCACGGGGAGGCCCTGACCCACCACGTCCACGGTGGTGAAATAGTCCAGCTCCCGGCCCAGCTTGTTGTGGTCCCGCTTCCGGGCCTCTTCCTGCTTGCGCAGGTATTCCTCCAGCTCCTCCTTCTTGGGGAAGGCGATGCCGTAAATTCTCTGGAGCATCTTCCGGTTGGAGTCGCCCCGCCAGTACGCGCCGCAGCACTGAGTGAGCTTGCAGGCGTTGGCCTTGATCCGGCCGGTGGAGTCCAGGTGGGGCCCGGCGCACAGGTCGGTGAATTCGCCCTGGGTGTAGAAGGAAATCACGGCGTCTTCGGGCAGGTCCTCGATGAGCTCGACCTTGTACGGCTCGTTTTTCTCCTGCATGTAGGCGATGGCCTCGGCCCGGGGCAGTTCGCTCCGCTCCAGATGGAGCCGTTCCTTGCAGATCTTTTTCATCTCCGCCTCGATCTGCTCCAAATGCTCCTGGGTGAAGGAGAAGGGGCTGTCGAAGTCGTAATACCAGCCCTCGTCAATGGCGGGGCCGATGGCCAGCTGCACCTCGGGCCACAGGCGCTTGACGGCCTGGGCCATGACGTGGGAGCAGGTGTGCCAATAGGTTTTGCGGTATTCGGGGTTTTCAAAGGTGTACAGAGTTTCTTCGGACATGGAAGCGTCCCTCCTTTTCAGATTGGGGCGGGCGCATAAAAACCCACCCCTGAATGAATCAGGGGTGGGATACAAAATCGTATTCCACGGTTCCACCCTGGTTGCAGCCCGAGAGCTGCCACTCATTGCCGCAATAACGGGCGGACCCGGCTCCGCTTACTGTCCGGTTCGGCGGAGCGGCTCGGAAGGGGTGCGCCGCAGCTGTGCAGGGGCGTGGGACCCTTTCACCAGGCAGGTCCCTCTCTGGCCGTCTTTCACAGGGGCAGGTCTTCGTCTCAGCCATTTTGATACTTCAGTATAGCACGAATTCCACCGGCTGTCAACGAAAAATTTTTGAAATGGCCCGGGCGGCGGGTCCGGCTTGGGGGCCTACCGGGCCGCCGGGTGAAGCCAGGACATGGTATCCCGGGAGATGGACATGCCCACCTTCCGCTGTAGGTTCAGGGATTTGTTGTTTCCCACGATGACCTGGTCGAAGGGCACGCGGCCCTGGGACAAAAAGCGGTTGATCTGGAAGCTTTCCAGAGCCAGCCCCAGGCCCCGGCCCCGGTAGGCCGGGAAGACCTCCAGCATGCCCATGCTGCCCTCGTGATGCTCTCCCACAAAGCCGGCCAGGCGGCCGTCCACAAAGGCGCCGAAGATCACGCCGGCCTTCAGCCGGTCTTCCACGTATTGCGGATCGTGAAACAGGCTGTATCCGTCCAGAACCTGCTGGAAATGGGCCATGTGGAGCGGCCGGACGTCGGCTTGCACCGGCAGGGGCACGCCCCGGAGATAGGCCGCCTGCCAGCAGGCGCAGGTCTCCTCCAAATCCATGGCCTCTTTCACGGCGGCAGCCTGCTTGCCGCCCAGGATGTTCACCGTGTCCCAGCTGGGGACGGACTGCAACAGATGCAGGGCGGCGTCGGCGTCTGCGGCGGCCACCATGGCCAGGCGGTCCATGATCAAGGCCACGCCCCGATCGTCCTGGGCGGCGACCTGCGCCCGGCCCAGGCGCAGAGGCTCGATCATGCTGATGTGCAGCACCGGGTCCCGGTTCAGGAAGGCGAGGGCCTGTTCTTTCTCTGTCACGGCCCGCACCTCAAATCCGTTCCAAAGACAGCTGCCCGTCCCGGATCACGGCCCGAAGGCCGGAAATGGGGGATTCGAAGCTGTCGATGATGGCCTCGGCAATGGGGTCTTCCAAATCCCGCTGGATGGTGCGCCGGAGATTCCGGGCTCCGTAGGTGAGGGAATAGGCTTTTTGGGTCAGATAGTCGTCCAGGGTCTGGTCCCAGGTAAACGTGAGGCCCCGCTCGGCCAGAGAATCCCGAAGCTCGCCCAGCATGATTTCCGCAATGGCCCGGAAATTCTCCTCAGACAGGTGGTTGAAGCAAATGATCTCATCCACCCGGTTCAAAAACTCCGGCCGCAGGAACTCCCGCAGGGCCTTCATGGAGCCCTCCTTCCGCTGCTCTGTCAGGGTCTGGCCAAAGCCCAGGCCGCCGCCCTTCCGGTCGGAGCCGGCGTTGGAGGTCATGACGATGATGGTGTTCTCAAAGTTGACCAGACGGCCCTGGGCGTCGGTGATCCGGCCGTCGTCCAAGACCTGCAGCAGAATGTTCAGCACATCGGGGTGCGCCTTTTCGATCTCGTCGAAGAGAATGACACTGTAGGGCCTGCGGCGGATTTTTTCCGTCAGCTGGCCTGCCTCGTCGTAGCCCACGTAGCCGGGAGGCGAGCCGATGAGCTTGGAGACCGTGTGCTTTTCCATATATTCGGACATATCCAGGCGAATGAGGGAATCTACGGAGTCAAACATCTCCCCGGCCAGGCACTTCACCAGCTCCGTCTTGCCCACGCCGGTGGGTCCCACGAAGATGAAGGACACCGGCCGCTTTTTGGGGGAGATGCCCACCCGGCTGCGGCGAATGGCGCGGCTGACGGCCTCCACAGCCTCGTCTTGGCCCACAATCCGCTCTTTCAGGCGGGAGCTCAGGGTGCGCAGCTGCTCATACTCCTGGGCCCGGATTTTGCTGGCGGGAATTTTGGTCCAGAGCTCGATGATCCGGGCCAGGTTCTCCATGGTCACCGGCGGGGGCGGCAGCTGATCCAGCTGCTCAATCTCCGCAGCTACCCGGCAGAGCTTGCTTCGCAGCTCGGCCAGGCGCTCGTAGTGCTCCGTCTCCGTGTCCTCGGTGAGCATGCGAAGCTCCAGCTCGTAGTCGTCCCGCTCTTTCTTCAGCTCGGCCAGCCGGGAGATCTCCCGGCAGCGGAGGTTGACGTCGGAGCACGCCTCGTCCAGCAGGTCGATGGCCTTATCCGGCAGGAACCGGTCGGTGATGTACCGCTCGGACAGGACCACGCACTGCCGGGCAATCTCCGGGGAGATGGACACGCCGTGGAACTGCTCATAGTAATGGGCCACGCCCTTCATGATTTCCGCGGCCTCCTCCAGGGTGGGCTCGGCTACGGTCACCGGCTGAAAGCGGCGCTCCAGGGCGGCGTCCTTCTCGATGTATTTCCGGTATTCGGAGAAGGTGGTGGCGCCGATGACCTGAATCTCTCCCCGGGACAGGGCGGGCTTGAGGATATTGGCGGCGTTCATGGAGCCCTCCGCGTCGCCGGCGCCCACCAGGTTGTGCACCTCGTCAATGACCAAAATGATATTGCCGCAGGCCTTCACCTCGGCAATGAGGCTTTTCATCCGGCTCTCGAACTGGCCCCGGAACTGGGTGCCGGCGACGAGAGCGGTGAGGTCCAGGAGATAGACCTCCTTATCCCGCAGCTTAAAGGGAACCTCCCCTTGGGCGATGCGCTGCGCCAGGCCCTCGGCGATGGCGGTTTTGCCCACGCCGGGCTCGCCGATGAGGCAGGGGTTGTTTTTCTGACGGCGGTTCAAAATTTGAATGACGCGTTCGGTTTCCGTGTCCCGGCCCACCACCCGGTCCAGCTTTCCCTCCCGGGCCTGGCCTGTGAGGTTCAGGCAGTAAGCGTCGAGAAATTTATGCTTTTTGGTTTTGGACTTGGGAGCTTCCTCCCGTTCTTTTTCCTTGCTCTGCTTCTCCGGCAGGTCCCGGCGGCGCTCGGCGCCGTTGAACAGCTGATTTAGAAGGGGGAAGGTGGCGGTCTGACTGCCGACCTCGTCTTCCTCGGGCTGATTCGGCCCGAACACGGAGGACATCTCGTCGCTGAGCATATCCAAATCCTCTTCGGAAATCCCCATCTGCTTGACGGCGTCGTCAATCTGGGGAATCCCCAGCTTCCGGGCGCACTTGAGGCAGTACCCCTCGTTCCGCGCAATCCCATTCTCCACTCGGGTGATAAACACCACGGCGACATTTTTTTTACATTTCACACAAAGTTTTGGCTGCATGATTCAAACTCCAATTCAAGGGATGTATCTTAGAAAAAGTATAGCACAAATCCGGGAAAAGTCCAGTTCCATTTTCCACCGACTGGGTAGCAGTATATGCGCCGGCCCGGAAATTTTGCAGGGCAAGGGCCCCTTGGGGCTGCCGCCGGGCGGGGGAGCGAGGGGGAGGAGGCCGGTTTTGTCTTATGTTAACTTTTTTGTAACTGTTTCACCATATCTTGTGCTTTTTCGACGGCTTCCGTCAAATATCTTGCGGGCGGTTGTCAATAATTTTTTCAAAAAAATTGTCACTTTGTAGCTTTTTTCTGAAAACTCTTGACATTTGCGCCAAAATAGTTATAATATCAGAACAGTTTCAATATGGTTACAAACGTAACACATCTTGATACCGGCGGCACCGGTTTGTTACCAAGCTGCCACCCATGTGAAAAGGAGGTACTCCGATGCACACATTTCGACGTATTGTTTCCGGAAAAAAGATGGTATTTCTGCGGCTGGGGGCTGTGGCCCTGACGCTGCTGCTGACGACGGGACTGCTCTCCCAGGCGGCGTTTGCCCAGACGACCTATGTGATTACCGACGGAGACCGGGTTCTGGTCCACACTACATATGAAACCGATCCGGCGGAGGTGCTCAGCGAGGCGGGGCTGGAGCTGGGCGCGGAAGATACCTTTACCGCCCAGACGGACGGAGGCGTCTCGGCCATTACCGTGAACCGGATTCAGCTGGTCCGGGTCCAGAACGGCGGGGAGGAGCTGGAGGTGGCTACCTACGGCAGCACCGTCTCCGGCATTCTGGAGCAGCTGGGGATTTCCACCGAGGGGGATCTGCGCATCTCTCAGGATTTGGACGCGCAGACCTATGACGGCATGGTCATCGATGTGGTCTATCTCCGGACCGAGACCCGCCAATATATCCGCACGGAGCCGTATGATACGGTTTATTGCACCGATTCTACCTTGGAGCCGGGAGCGGAAAAGATTCTGACCCCCGGCAGGAACGGCAGCATCCTGTGTACCGCTGAGATCATCTACGAAAACGGGGTGGAGATCTCCCGCTCCGTGCTCCGGGAGAAGGTTCTCTATACGCCGGTGAACGCCCTGGTGGCGCGGGGAATCGACCGCTCCAGCAAGGAGCAGGAGGGAGCCGGGCGGGCTTATGTGCAGGAGGATACCGCCCCGGAGACGGAGCCGGTTCCCACCACCGAAGCGGCCGCCGAGCCGGAGGAAACCGAGCAGAGCGCCCCGGCGCCCCAGGAGCCGGAGGAGCGCGACGAGCCTGAGGCGTCCGGCAATACCTTCACCACGGCTTCCGGCGAGGTGATTTCCTACAGCCGAAAGCTGACCGTGGAGGCCACGGCCTACAGCTGCGAAGGCTATACCGGCATTACCGCCACGGGCACCACGGCCCGGTACGGCGCCATCGCCGTGGACCCCAGCGTCATTCCCTACGGAACCCGTATGTACATCGTCTCGGACGACGGCGCTTACATCTACGGCTACGCCACGGCGGAGGACTGCGGCGGCGGCATTCGCGGCAACATGATCGACCTGTATTTCAATACCGTGGCCGAGTGCTATGAATTCGGCCGCCGGTCCTGCACGGTGTATATTCTGGACTGATTGCCCAAAGCGCGCTGCAGCGCCCGGGCACGGCCGGGAAAAGAGGAGCCGATCGCCGATCCGGCGGCCGGTTTTGGAGTTGACAGGGCTGAGTCTTTTCGCTATAATGGATCCAAAGCGAGGAAGAGGAGTTTCCTGCCGTCAGGCCATGCAGAGAGGGCGCGGTTGGTGTGAGCGTCTGTGGCCGGGGTCGGATTGTCGCCTTGGAGCTGCCGGGCTGAAGCAGTAGGTCCGGCCGGGTCACTTCCGTTACGGAGTTTTGAGCGCCCGGCACGCCGGGAATTCAGGTGGTACCGCGGAACGTTTTAGTTGCGCCCTGATTGTTTCAGGGCGCAATTTTTGTTTCCGTCCTGAGAAACACATTTTTGGGAAGGAGATTTCTATATGGCCAAAGAATTGTCGAAGGTGTATGAACCCCAGGAGGTGGAGTCCCGGATTTACCGGATGTGGGAGCAAGGCGGCTATTTTCACACCCGGCGCAGGGCGGGGCGCAAGCCCTTCACCATTGTGATGCCGCCTCCGAATGTGACGGGCCAGCTTCACATGGGCCACGCCATGGACGCCACCTTGCAGGATATTCTGATTCGCTTTAAGCGGATGCAGGGGTACGATGCGCTGTGGGTCCCCGGGGTGGATCATGCGGGCATCGCCACGCAGATTAAGGTGGAAGAGGAGCTCCGGAAGGAGGGCCTGACTCGCTACGATTTGGGCCGGGAGAAGTTCCTGGAGCGGGTGTGGGACTGGAAACGGAAATACGGCGGCCGGATTGTGGAGCAGCAGAAGAAGCTGGGCGCTTCCTGCGACTGGGAGCGGGCCAGGTTTACCATGGATGACGGCTGCTCCCAGGCGGTGCGGGAGGTATTTGTCTCTCTGTATGAAAAGGGCCTCATTTATAAAGGAAGCCGCATCATCAACTGGTGTCCCCACTGTGTGACGGCCCTGTCCGACGCGGAGGTGGAGTACCAGGATAAGCCGGGCCACCTGTGGCACATTCGCTATCCCCTGGCCGACGGCTCCGGGGCGGTGGTGGTCGCCACCACGCGGCCGGAGACCATGCTGGGAGACTCCGGCGTATGCGTCAACCCCCACGACGAGCGCTACCGGTCCATCGTGGGCAAGACGGTGATTTTGCCCCTGGTGGGCAGGCAGATCCCCGTGGTTGCGGACGATTATGCGGAGATGGAATTCGGCACCGGCTGTGTCAAGATGACGCCGGCCCACGACCCCAACGACTTTGAGGTGGGCCTGCGCCATCACCTGGAGGTCATCCGGGTGCTGGATGACAACGGCAAGGTCAATGAAAATGGAGGCCGGTACCGGGGGATGGACCGGTATGAAGCCCGGAAGGCGATTGTGGCGGACCTGGAGCAGCAGGGGTACCTGGTGCAGGTGGAAGACTACGGGCACAGCGTGGGGACCTGCTACCGCTGCCACCATGATGTGGAGCCCATCATCTCCGCCCAGTGGTTTGTAAAAATGAAGCCCCTGGCCGAGGAGGCCATCCGCGTGGTGAAAGAGGGACAGACCCGGTTTGTCCCCGAGCGGTTCACCAAGATCTATCTCAACTGGATGGAAAACGTCCGGGATTGGTGTATCTCCCGGCAGCTGTGGTGGGGCCATCAGATTCCCGCCTGGACCTGCGCCGACTGCGGGCATATGACGGTGTCCCGGCAGGACGCCCAGGTCTGTGAGGCGTGCGGCAGCGCCCGCATCGAGCGGGATCCGGATGTGCTGGATACCTGGTTCTCCTCGGCCCTGTGGCCCTTTGAAACCCTGGGCTGGCCGGAGCAGACCCAGGATTTGGCGGATTTCTATCCCACGGATGTGCTGGTGACCGGCTATGACATTATTTTCTTCTGGGTGGCCCGGATGATTTTCTCCGCCTGCGCCCACACCGGCCGACCGCCGTTTCACACGGTGCTCATTCACGGTCTGGTTCGGGACGACAAGGGCCGGAAGATGTCCAAGTCCCTGGGCAACGGCATCGATCCGCTGCAGATGATCGACCGGTACGGCTGCGACGCGCTGCGGATGAACATGGTCACCGGCAACTCCCCGGGAAACGACATGCGCTTCTATATGGAGCGGTGCGAGGCCATGCGGAATTTTGCCAACAAGCTGTGGAACGCCAGCCGGTATGTGCTGATGAATGTGCCGGAGGGCATGCGCTCCGGCCTTCCGGCGGCGGAGAAGCTGGAAATTGCCGACAAGTGGGTGCTGTCCAAACTCAATACCCTCATTTCTGAGGTGACGGACAATCTGGAGCGGTACGAGCTGGGCATTGCCGTACAGAAGGTTTACGATTTCCTGTGGGACACCTATTGCGACTGGTATATTGAATTGACCAAGGTCAGGCTGTACGGGCAGGATCCGGAGAGTAAGGCGGCGGCCATGGGGGTCCTGGTGTATGTGCTGGATCAGACGCTGCGGCTGCTGCATCCGTTTATGCCGTTCATTACCGAGGAGATCTGGCAGTCGATTCCCCATGAGGGCGAGGCCTTGCTTGTGGCCTCCTGGCCGGTTGCCTCGGCGGAGCTGTCCTTCCCGGAGGAAGAGGCTCACATGGAATCGGTGATGCAGGCCGTCCGCAGCGTGCGCAACCGCCGGGCGGAGATGAATGTGCCGCCGTCTAAGAAGGCGACGCTGTATGTGGTCACCCAGAAGGAGGCCGCCTTCCGGCCGGGAATCCCCTTGATCCAGCGGCTGGCTTACGCCGACCAGGTTCTGGTGTCGGATGCGGCGCCGGAGGGCTATGAGAACATGGTGGAGGCCGTCACCTCGGACGCCAGGCTGTATATGCCCATGAGCCAGCTGGTGGATGTGGCCAAGGAGCTGGAGCGCGTCTGCCGGGAGCTGGAAAAGACGCAGAAAAATCTGGCCGCTGTGGAGGGGAAGCTCTCCAACGAAAAGTTCACCGCCCGCGCCCCGGAGGCCGTGGTAAACGCGGAGCGGGAGAAAGCGCAAAAGCTGCGCGCCCTGTGTGACCAGCTGGCGGAGAGCAAGGCCCGGCTGGAGCGCATCTAAAAGCGGCTTGTCTGTGACGCCGCCACATATTTGAAATCAAGCGCCGGTTTGCAGTCTAAGGAGGCTGCAAGCCGGCGCTTTGCGCCGTCCGGCGGCAGACACGGCGGCCAGCGCGCTGTTTTTTTCTCTTTACCGCTCCTTCGACTGTATCTGCAGAGGAGAAATTTTATACTTAAATTCAGCAAAACCCGGGGCCAGCCGCCCCGAAAGGAAAAACGGGGGAAGTATCATGCACTTTACAAGCTACCTGCAAGACCGGCAGCTGACGGTGGCGCTGACCGGGGAAATCGACCATCATTGCGCCAAGGAATACATGCAGCACATTTCGGAAAAAATTGAATCCTACACCCCGGCGGTATGCGTACTGGACTTCCAAGAGGTCACCTTTATGGACTCCTCCGGCATCGCCGTGGTCATTCACGCCCTGCGGCAAATGGCGCAGCTGGGCGGCCGGTTGCAGCTGCAATCCATTGCGGAGCAGCCTATGAAGGTGCTCCGGGCTGCCGGCATAGAGAAAATCGTAGAGATCAAGGAGGCAATCCGATGAAATTTGAAAACTACATGATTTTGGAATTCCCCAGCCGGTCCACCAACGAGGCCTTCGCCCGCTCCGCCGTCGCCTGCTTTGCAGCGCAGCTGGACCCCACGCTGGAGGAGCTGGGAGACATTAAAACGGCGGTATCGGAGGCGGTGACCAATTGCATCGTCCATGCTTACCCCGATGCCTTTGGAACCATTCTGCTCCGCTGCCGGATTCTCAAGGACAATGTCCTGGACATTGTGGTAAAGGACCGGGGCGTGGGCATTGCGGATATTGAAAAGGCGAGAAAGCCCATGTTCACAACCGGCGGGGCGGACCGCTCCGGCATGGGCTTTACCATTATGGAGAGCTTCATGACCTCCCTGCAAATCACCTCTCAGCCGGGAAAAGGGACCACCGTACATATGCGGCGGCGGCTCCAGCGGCGGGGCGGCCAATGAGTCGGACGCTGGAAGAGCTGATCGCCCGCAGCCGTGCCGGGGACCGGGCGGCGGGAGAGCAGCTGATTGTAGAAAATTCCGGCCTGATCTGGTCCATTGCCCGGCGGTATTTTGGGCGGGGCGTCGATCCGGACGACCTGTATCAGCTGGGCTGCCTGGGCTTTTTAAAAGCCGTGGAGGGCTATGATACGGCCTTTGGGACGCAGTTTTCCACCTACGCCGTGCCGAAAATCGCCGGAGAAATCCGCCGCTTTCTCCGGGACGACGGCTCGGTCAAGGTGAGCCGGGGGCTGAAGGAGCGGGCCGCCGCGATTAAAATGACCCGAAGCCGCCTGACGGCGGAGCTGGGCCGGGAGCCTACGGTGGGGGAAATTTCCCGGGAAATGGGCTTGAGCGCGGAGGAAATTGCCACGGCGGAGACTGCGACGGCGGCCACGGAGTCCATTCAGCGGGAGACCGGGGAGGACGGCTTTACCCTGGAGAACGTGCTGACGGACTCGGACACCGAGGAGCAGCTGGTCGAACGCATAGCGCTGCGGGAGGCCATCGGCAAGCTGCCGGAGCGGGAGGCGCTGGTGATCAATCTCCGGTATTTTCACGGCCTGACCCAGGAGCGGGTGGCCCGGGTTTTACAGGTCTCTCAGGTTCAGGTTTCCCGCATTGAAAAAAAGGCCCTGGGGCACCTGCGGGAGATGATGTGACGGCACGTCCCAAAAGGCCGGGCGGAGCTTCCCGCCGTAGGGATCCGTCGGGCCGTCCCCGTGGGCGCTTCGGCTTGGGAAAAAGGGGGATTCCGGTGAAGGGGACCGGCTTGTTTGGGAAAAGACCGCAGCTTGGTTGGATCTGCTTTTGGACGGCGGCGTGCTGCCTCTGGACCGCCGGTTGCTCCGGGGCGCCGGAAGCGGCGGAGAGCGACTGGAACCGGGCGGATGCTCCGGCCCGGGAGGTCTGGGCTCCCCCTGCGCCGGAAACGCCGCCGCAGGGGGAGGAGGAGGCCTCTGTGTGGGAGAAGAGCGCCCGGGCGCTGCTGGCCGGGATGACCCTGGAGGAGAAGGTGGGGCAGATGTTCCTGGCCAGATGCCCGGAGGAGGACGCGGCCCAAAAGGCGGCGGAGTTTCAACTCGGCGGCTACCTCCTGTTCGCCCGGGACTTTGCCGGAAAGACCAAAGAGGAGGTGGCCCAATGCATCCGGACGTATCAAAATGCGGCGGAGCTTCCCATGCTCATAGCCGTGGACGAGGAGGGCGGCGCAGTCAACCGGGTCAGCCGATTTCCCGCCCTGCGCAGCGAACCCTTTCCCTCCCCCCAGGACCTGTACCGAACGGGAGGCTTGGACGCCGTACGGGCCGATACAATAGAAAAATGCCGCCTGCTTGGGGACTTGGGGATTCGGGGAAATCTTGCACCGGTTTGCGACGTTTCCCAGGATCCCAGCGACTATATCTACCCCCGGACCTTGGGGCGAAGCGGGGCGGAGACCGCCCAATATGTGCAGACGGTGGTCACGGCCATGAAGCAGGAGGGGACGGTGGCGGCCCTCAAGCACTTCCCCGGCTACGGCGGCAACGGGGATACCCATACCGGCGTGGCCTACGACGACAGGCCGTATGAATCCTTTCTTCAGTCGGATTTCCTGCCGTTTCAGGCCGGTGTGGACGCCGGAGCGGACATGGTTCTGGTTTGCCATAATGTGGTCGCCTGTATGGACAGCCGGTATCCGGCCTCGCTGTCCGCCTCCGTCCATGAAATTTTGCGGGAGGAGCTGGGTTTTACCGGTGTGATTGTGACGGACGATCTGTCCATGGCGGGTGTTCGGGATTTCGCCGGGGAGGCCCAGGCCGCCGTGCTGGCGGTGCAGGCGGGAAACGACCTGCTGTGCAGCACCGACTTCGAGATTCAGATTCCCGCCGTGCTGGAAGCGGTGCGGCAGGGAACCATTTCTCTGGAGCAGGTGGACCAATCGGTTTTGCGGATTTTGGAGATGAAGCTGTCCGCCGGAATTCTGCAACCGGTGCAAAAGACCTGGGCCGCCGCTGCTTCATCCCGGAAAGACCTTCTGCAGTAGCAGAGCGCCGTCATGGGGCTGTCCATGACGGCAATGAAACCGTCGAAGGAGCCTCGCAGAGCTCGCGCCCGCAGGCGCGCATGCAGGGAAAATCCGTTTTCCCCGGCGACATGTACGTCGGGAAAATCACGTCTCAGCCTGCAAGTGTGGGATTTGTCCGCCCTGGGCGGACAAATCCTGGGCACAGGAGGCTGCTCCCCCTGGAAAAAGGGGCGAGGCCCCTTTTTCCACATGCAGATCGCCGCCATGGAGCTGTCCATGACGGCGATCGGCTTTCTTTTGGAACGAGACCTTCGGGAAAAGGACCACCCGACATCCACTCGTCTTTTTTCGTAGGGCGGAAGAGAAAGCCCGTATCAGAACCGGAAATGGAAATGATTTCCAATAATTTCCAGATTATTTACAATTTAGTAATTTATTTAAAAAATACATTGACAAAGTTGCTTGTTTATTATATTCTATATTAAAGGAGGTACCGTTCAGGAATTGCTTGCGCATGCCGGAAATACCGGGTGATCCCTCCGGCTTTGGACAAGGACGAGTATATCAGGAGGTGTTCGATTTTCATGAAGAACCATAGAATGTGTTTATTCTGTATGGCGTTGGTTTTTCTGCTGGGCGGCCTGCCTCTCACGGCAGAGGCTCACAGCTTTACGGATGTGCCTGACAGCAGCTATTCCGACTACCGTGACGCCATCAACTACTGTTATGACAACGAGATCGTACAAGGTGTTACGACCACAACCTTTGGCCCGGAGCGGCCTCTCACGCGGGCAATGTTTGTGACCTTCCTGTACCGGCTTGCCGGAGAGCCTGCGCGGTTTGCTCCCATTGAGTTTGAGGATGTGCCGAAAGGCAGCTACTATGAGAATGCGGTGAAATGGGGCGTATACGAGGGAATCATTCAGGGAGTCAGCGATACCCAGTTTGCGCCGAATCACGCCTTGCAGAAGCAGATGATTGCTACATTCTTGTACCGGTTTGCCGACGGTACCCGCGGGTATTCGGTGGAAACCAGCGGGAGCCTGGACTGCAGCGATGCCGGTCAAATTTATCAGTATGCCCGGGTCCCCATGTATTGGGCGGTGCAAAACGGGGTGTTCTCCGACGACAGCTACCAGTATCCTCTGAGTACGGTCCTGCGTAAGGACGCGGTGCGGTACCTTTGGCGGTTCGGCACCAATGTGGATGGGCTGATCTCCGGGGTGGATGATTTTGGCTTCTCCAATGACAAGCCGTCGTTTTTGGGAAAAGACCATTTGGCCATTACCCAGCAACATTATAATATGCTGGTAGAAAACATGACCGATTCGGAAATCAACAGGATTGACAGAATTATTGAAAGAGAAAATGATGGCTTGTGTTACGGCATGTCGTTGACTGCAATTTTGGACAAAATGGGGAAAATTGATTTAAATGGGAATTTTGCTCGAAATGTCAGTACGCTGAACGCGTTGCCCAAACCGGCAATCAGTTCCTCACGGCACATCATGGGCAAGGACATGACCACTGGAGACTCCATTTCTATGCTGGAAAGCGCGCTGACCTACTATCAGCTCTCAAACCAAGCAGTGAGTACGATTGCCGATACCTGGACGGGCACCAGCTATTATGTGGGCGGCGATTATGTGTGCCCCAACCTGGAACAACTGTGTGAAAAACAGCAAAACGGCGGATTGGCGTTGTTTACGTACTCCTTTTCCGCGGACAATTCAGGGGCGGTACACACGGTTGTGCTGTATGGCAGGCCGCACCGGGGGAAGCAGTACGCGATGGGCAAATACTGCTATGTCTATTCGATTTATGACAACCGCTATCCCAATCAGGTCGGCGCAGTTTATGTTTCCGAGGATTTTCGCCGGTGCGGGATTCGGGTGCCCGGTAGCGGAACCATTGCGCGAATTCAGCATGTAGCTTATTATAACGGGGCATACGACATAGATGAGATGGACGACGGGAGCTTCTCTGCTTATGACCGGATTGACATAGACGGCGGGAATAACAACGGCGCCTCCGGCGGGTCCCGCAGCGTGCAGGCGGAAGATACGGTTTGGCAGGACACATATCTGTATTTTTACGTGCGGTGCGCGGGAGAGTTTACCATTGCCGACGGAGATGGAAAAACAGCGGTGTGGGATACCGGATCCATGCAGGGCGATTTGGAGGCGGACATTGTGGGGATGCTGTCGGGTGACCCCGGTACCTGGGTGATCCGCGTGGAGGACTGCGACGCATACACCTTTGCCGCCGAGGCTGCAGAGGTGGATGTGTCGCTGGTGGGCAGCAACCTTTCCCAAATTGTGCAGGGTTCCAACATCAGCCAAATTACCTTCCGTCGGAACCGGGTCCAGGTGGCCGGGAACGATATGACGTATCAGGTCAATGCCATGGTCAGCACGGAGACGGATCGTTCTGTGACGGTTTCCGGAACCGGGGAGACTGTTGTTGACTTGCAGTTGGATGAGGCGGTGGGCGACGCCCGGGTCCAGGCGCAGACAGCTCCGTTTTCCGTGGAGGTGCGGGATTTTGGCATCGGCGCTTCCATTTGCCGGGGAGAATTTTCCCAGGACTGTCAGGTTCAGGCCCATTGCGGCGGCGCGGAGGCGGAGCTGCAGCCGGTGAATCGAGAGGAGGCGGCGCAATGAGTCGGGGGATGCTGCAACGGCTGGCGGCGGTCCTGCTGCTACTGTGTTTGCCGGTGGCTGCGGAGGGAGCGGAGACCATACCGGAGCAGGCAGACCCATCGGAAGGGACCCTGGTGACGGTGTCCGTATGGCAGGCGGATGGGACGTGGACGCCCCTTCAGGCAGGGGAAGGCTACCGGCTGACCAATGCCCACGGCCAGACGTTGGTCCGGACGGCGGACGGATGGTCTGGGAACATGCCCTGGAAGTGGGCATCCAGTCCGGGCTCTCCGGGGACCGTGGGGGTGGAACACAGCGATTTCTACCGGCTGGAGCTGGATTTACAGTGGACGAACGGGAAGACAGCCACAGTTGATTTTTTGCGCAATGAAACGGGCTACGACTGGTGTGTCATACAAGGGACCGGCATCGCCACAGTGGAATTTACCCTGGAGGAGCTGGTGATTACCGGGCAGGACATGACCTATAAGGCAATCTTTTCCCAGGCGGACAGCGCCTACGGAGGCGTGCAGGTGGAGGGCAGCGGGGAGGATCAGGTGACCTTTTCCCGGCTGCAGGAGGATACCATCCAGGTGGACACCCGGTCCGCACCGGGCGCGGTTCGGCTGGGGAACTACTTCGAGACGGCCCTGAACGTCCAGATAGAGCCTGGGGAGATTGCGTTGGCGGGAACCGGGACGGCGGAGCCGGAGCTCACAGTTGCCGCGCAGCCCCGGTCTGCGCCCAGCCTGCCGGTCCTGGCCGCCGGGGCGGGGGCTCCGGCGGTTGCAGCTGCTTGCGCCCTCCTCTGGCGGCGCAAGCGCCGGGCGGCGGGGCCTGCCTGCCCGGGGCAGGGGGAAGAGGCGCGCCTGGAGCCGGGGGAAGCCGGGACCCGGGGGGAAGAACCCCCGTAAGCGTCGATTGAGCGAGCCCTTCCTGCGGCCGGCTGCAGGAAGGGCGGTCGGCCGCTTTGGCGGTTGCAGGGGGACTTGTCCGGAGGAAAACACCGTTGCGCCCGGCAGAGCGGCGCATCCGGACGGCCGGACTGGACTGCCGGGGAAGAAAACACAGGCGGCGCCCTTGCGGTTTTGCGGCGGCAGTGCTATACTACAGGCGAGAAGGTGTTGCAGGTGAATGGAATCCGCTGCCAAACCGATGGGCTTTTTTCAAACCGGGCGTTGGTCCGGTTGATTTTTCCTCTGGTGATGGAGCAGGCCCTGGCGGCCCTGGTGGGCATGTGCGACGGGGTGATGGTCTCCGCTGTGGGAGAGGCCGCCATATCCGGTGTGTCCCTGGTGGACATGATCAACAACGTCATTTTGAACCTGTTTGCCGCCTTGGCCACCGGCGGCGCCGTGATTACCAGCCAGTTTTTGGGGGCGCGGAGGCAGGAGGAGGCTCGGAAGAGCGCAGGGCAGCTGGTGTTCCTGTCCGCCGTGTTCGGTTTGGGCATCATGGCTGCCTGTTTGGTCCTGGCGCGTCGTCTGCTCCGGCTCTTCTTCGGGGCGATTGCCGCCGATGTGATGCAAGCCGGTCTGACTTACTTCCGCATTACCGCCCTGTCCTTTCCCTTCCTGGCGCTGTACAACGCGGGAGCGGCCATTTTCCGCAGTACGGGAAACAGCAAGGTCTCCATGCAGGCCAGTCTGGTGATGAACGGGATCAATGTGGGCGGCAATGCGCTGTGTGTGTACGGTTTGCATATGGGCGTGGCCGGTGTGGCGATTCCCACGCTGGTTTCCCGGGGCGTGGCGGCCGGAATCATGATGGGACTGGCTTCCAGGCCGAAGCAGGAGGTTTGCCTGATGCCGCAGTACGTGGCGCGGCTGCAGCCCGATATGCTGAGGCGGATTTTGGGCATCGGCGTTCCCTCCGCTCTGGAAAATTGCCTGTTCCAGCTGGGCCGCGTGGTGGTGGTGGGGATGATCGCGCCCTTCGGCACCATGCAGACCTCGGCCAACGCGGTGGCCAATACGCTGGATTCCATTGGCCTGATCATCGGCCAGGCGATGGGCCTTGCCATGATCACCGTGGTGGGGCGGTGCATGGGCGGCGGAAGGCCGGATCAGGCGGTGCGGTACGTCAAGAAGCTGATGCTTTGGGTGTACCTGGCCCAGGGCGCCAGCAATTTGCTGGTGATGGTGTGTTTGCCGGCGCTGCTCGGGTGCTATCGCTCCCTGTCCCCGGAGACGGAGGCGTTGGCCCGGACGTTGGTTCTGATTCACACGGGAAGCGCTCTGGTCCTGTGGCCGGTGGCCTTTGTGCTGCCCAACGCCCTGCGCGCGGCGGGAGACGTGCGCTTTACCATGGTGGTCAGCGCCGCCTCCATGCTGCTGTGGCGCGTCGGCTTTTCCTGGATTCTCTGCGTGCGTCTGGGGTATGGCGCCGTGGGGGTGTGGATTGCCATGGTGCTGGACTGGATTTGCCGGACGGCGTTCTTCCTGGGCCGGTTCCTCTCCGGGGCCTGGAAGCGGAAGAAATTAGTGACTCCCTGAAGGGGGCCCGGAAATAGAACATGCCGCCTCAGGAGTGCCGAAACGGCAGCTTTCCTGAGGCGGCATGGCGTTACCGGGGGTTACCGGCGGAAAAGGCGCTTCCAAAATTCTGAGATTTTTCCCGTTTCCGCAGCGCTCTGGGGGGCGGAGGCCAGGGCGTCTTCCATGAAAACCTTCTGGGCGCAGACGGGAAGACGACCGGTGGTGACCCGGCGGTAGGTGCCGTCGGCGCGCATCCGGCGGGCCTTGGTGTTGTCCATCCGCTGGACCTCGATCAACCGGTGAATTTTTTCCCGAGCCTGGGCGCTGCCGATGGGGCAGGCGACTTCCACCCGGTGGTCCATGTTCCGGGTCATGAAGTCGGCGGAGGAGATGTACATCAATTCCTCCTCGTCTCTTCCGAAGCAGTAAATCCGGGCGTGCTCCAGAAACCGGCCCACGATGCTGGTGACGCGGATATTTTCCGTCTCCCCCTCCACCTGGGGCAGGAGGCAGCAAATGCCCCGGACAATCATCTCAATCTGCACGCCGGCCTGGGAGGCCTCCCGCAGCTTTTGAATCAGGTCCATGTCGGTGACGGCGTTCAGCTTCAGGAAAATAAAGCCCCGGGCCCCCTTGGCGGTCTCCCGGTCGATCAGGGCGATGATCCGGTCCTTCATGGAGTGCGGCGCCACCATCAGGCGGTGGTAGCTTCCCTCCAGATTCCCAATGGCCAGATCCTTGAAAAAGGTGTTGGCGTCTGCGCCGATTTCCCGGTTGGCTGTGATGTAGGACAGGTCGGTGTATTGCTTGGCGGTGTTTTCGTTGTAGTTTCCGGTGCCCACCTGGGTGATGTAGGCAATGCCGTTTCGCTCCCGGCGGGTAATCAGACAGACCTTGGAGTGGACCTTATAGGAGTCGAAGCCGTAAAGAATCCGGCAGCCGGCTTCCTCCAGGCGCTGGGACCAATCGATGTTATTCTGCTCGTCGAACCGGGCGCGGAGCTCGATCATCACCGTGACGTCCTTGCCGTTTTCTGCGGCGGCGCAGAGATATTCCACCAGCTTCGCCTGACGGGCCAGCCGGTAAATGGTGATCTTGATGGACAGCACAGCCGGATCGGCTGCGGCTTCCCGGAGCATTTGCAGAAACGGTTCCATGCTCTCATAGGGGTAGGACAGCAGAAGATCTCGCTTCAGGACCTGGCGCAAAATGCTCTCCTTCGGCGTCAGGCCGGCGGGCAGCTGGGGGGAGAAGGGGGGATCCGTCAGCTCCTGCCGGAGGGCCTGGGGGAGCTTATCTGCCAGGGAGAAGGCGTAGCGCATTTGCATCGGGGACGAGGTGGTATACAGCTGCTTCTTTTCCAGCTGCAGCTTTTCGCAAAAATATTGGGTAAACCGGCCGGAGACTCCATGGCTCAGCTCCAGCCGGACGGGAGCCAGCTTGGTTCTTTGACGGAGCAGCTTCTTCATTTGGCTCCGGAAGTCCTCCTCAAAGGCTTCCCCGCCGGGCACGATGTCGGCATTCCGGGTGATGCAAAAAATCACCTTCTCCGAAACGGCATAGGGTTTAAAGATCCGGTCGGCATAGAAGAGAATCAGCTCCGCCGTGGAAACGTACCGCACATCCCCGCCGGGGAGGAATACAACCTCCGGCAGAGGAGCGGGGACGGGAATCACGCCGAAAACGGCTTTGCTTTTGTCCTGGAGCAGCGCGCCGATGTGCAGGACCTTGTTGGCCAGATGGGGGAAGGGGTGGTGGCTGTCGATGATCTGTGGCGACAAAATGGGATCGATTTCATTCTGGAAATACTGCCGCAGAAATTTTTGATCCCCTTTGTCCAGCTCCTCCGGATGCAGGCAGGTGATTCCGTACCCCGCCAGGAGCTGATTGAGCTGCCGGCAAATGTCGTCCTTTTCCGCAATCAGGGGCCGGACGGCGGAGAAAATCGCGTCCAGCTGCTCTTTTGCGGTGAGTCCGGTTTTGTTGTCCACTGCGCCGCCTTTGACTAAGGACAGATCCCATAAGCTGCCCACCCGGATCATAAAAAACTCATCCAGATTGCTGGTAAAAATGGAGACGAATTTCAGACGCTCCAGCAGGGGCACCTGCTCGTCCAGGGCCTCCAGCAGGACGCGCTCGTTAAAGCGAAGCCAGGACAGCTCCCGGTTTTGGGTGTAAATGGGGGACGTGCGTTTTTCGGCCACGGTGTTTCACCACTTTCTCTCGATTTTGGAAGATGATCACAAGGCTTACGATCTCTATATGTTATGGTTCGCTCCGGGCCATGTTCCGGCTGGATGCCGGACAGGCTCTGGAAAACCGGCGGATCCCAGAGATAAAAAGCCGGCGGACCGAGAAAGGTCCGCCGGCCATCGGCATTACTTTACAAAAACCCTCTCGGGATTTGTATACGCATCATAAATTTGCATATCACAGTATGGGGTAGTAGATAACATATCTGATGTAACGTTACATACAGGTATCAAATTGGTCCAGTATTCCATTCTACCGTCCTCGTAACGCAAAATAAAATCCTTGACCATATCTACAGGCGGCTCGACATATTGCTCGCTGGCTGGAGGAGAATAAAAAGGTTGGAAAATGACGGCATAGGAGCCGACAAAAAGAACGACACACAATGCAGCGGCGAGCCACGAAGCGGGGGAGTGTCGGCACGGCCGTTTTTTCTGCAGGAGCAGGGAAAAACGCTGGCGGATGCGGATTTGTGTGGGAATTCCCAGATATTTGGCAGTCAGAGGATCGGAGCTGGGACGGCCCATCCGCAAAACTTCCAACAGGGTGGACGAGTAAAGAAACACCCCGCCCTCCGGAAGCAGGCTGCACACCTGGCGGTCGCAACGCAGCTCCAGCAGCTGGTCGACGCTGCTTTTCAGAAGGTAGACCAGAGGATTCCACCACAGCAGACAGCAAAAAAACTGAATCCCCAGCTTCACCCACAAATCCCGCTTCTTGTAATGGCACAGCTCATGGAGCAGAATATAATACTGCTGCTGCTCGGACAGCTGCGACAGGTTTGCAGGCAGAAGAATCGCCGGATTTCGAAAACCGGCCAGCATGGCCGTGGAAACCTGAGAGGAAATCCCCACCTGGATGGGCCTGCGGCAGCCGACATCTCCCGCCGCGCGGCGGCAGAGGCGGGAAAGCGGCGTCTCCTCCGACAACACCCGGCACTGCCGGACGATCTGATGCTGCCGGTACAGGGTCCGCCCCAGCCAAAGGAGTTTGCCCACCGCTACGACAGTCCACACCAGGACCAACCCAAGCCCCACGCTGAAACCGGGCCACAGCTCACGCCAAAGCAGGTACATAAAACCGGGATAAATATGCAAGCAATCAATGACGTAAGCACGACCGAATTCAAATGGGACCAGAAACCGGATCAGCGCCAAGGCAAACACAAAGCCGGCCAGCCAAAAGGATCGACCCTTGCTGCGCAGGACCATAACGCTTCCGATGGTTACCGTCAGGGAAAAGCAGAGCAGCGCCATGGCAAGGGAGAACTCTGATAAATCTACGGAGAGATTAGGCATCTAACTCTTTGCGCTTTGCCTCCAGCATTTGTTCCAACTCCGCAATGGTCTTTTTGTCGATGCCTTGTTTGTCCACCAAAGCGGCCACAACCCCCAATAGCCGCTCGCTGACCGCCATATCCGGCGTGGCGTTCACAGCCTGGGCGGCTGCGTATTCCGTTTGGCTCATGGTAGGCGCGTAGGTGCGGCCATAGCCACGGCCGCAACGGGCGACGCCGTTGACCTGCAGGACACCCTTTTTGATCATGTTATTGAGAATCAAATGGATGGAATTGGGATTCCAATCCTTGTCGGGCAGGGCCTCCAGGATTTCGGGCCTGGTCAGAGCGCGGCCTTCCGTCCACAGGAGCTGCAGAATGCAAAATTCGTTGGAAGACAGAGATGTTGCGGACATAAATAATCACCTTGCTTTTTAATATTTCGAAAATTTCCCACGCGGGAAAATATTAGTGTATATGTATAATAGCTGAATTTTAGAAATGTGTCAATAGCAGAAGTGAAAAAAGAAGTTCTGTGTGGAGAAAAAGTAGATTTTGAGGAAAGCAAGAACATGCGACAGCTTGTCGAAAAAGCTGTATAGAGTTTCATACTCCCAGAGGCGAAACCCAACCGACGGGATCGAGCGGGACGGGGCCATGTCGTATGCTGCGTCCGCCGTCCTTTGTGGGGACTCCCGGGGGAGGATCGGCGGTCTCATTTAGGCTTCCGGCTCCTGATACAGAGCGGGGGTGGCGAAGTACCGGCGAATTAGGGCGGTGTAGGAGCCCAAGGCGTCCATCTCCGCCAGAGGGCGGCGGTCATAACGGATCTCAAAGGGCCCCTCTGAGGGAAAGTACTGAAATTCCTGGAGGCTCGAGCGCAGCTGCCGGTCAAAATGGCCGTCGGCGTAGGCATAGTCCCCCTGGAAAACAATCAGGTCCGGGTCGAAAACCAGGCAGATGTTCCGCAGGGCCGCAGCGAAGGCCCGGGCCAGGTATTCCACCAGGGAGCGGGCCAAGGGGTCCCCGCCCCCGGAGGCGGTAAACACGTCGCCGATGCCCACCTGCTCCAGGGGAATTTGCAGCAGGCGGGACTGGGGAAATTGAGCGGCCTGCCGGTGCAAGACGGTGCGGACCCGCTCCACGCTTACCAGCCGCTCCAGGCATCCGTGGCTGCCGCAGCCGCATTTTTCCGGGTCCTTGGGATCGATGATCATGTGGCCGATCTCCCCGATGAGAGAGTTTTTTCCGCTGAGAATGTGCCCCTTCTCAATGAGGCAGCTGGACAGCCCCCAGCAGGCGAAGATCACCAAAACGCGCTTATGGACCAGATCCTTTTCCAAAAGAAAAGGCCTGGCCGTCATTTTTCCCGCGTTTTCCAAAAAAATCATGGTATGGGGAGAGAAATACGGCTGGAGATAGGATACCAGGGGGATGTCGGTTCCCCAACCGGGGGACTGAGAGCTGTATTTCAGCCGGCCGGTTTTGTAATCCACGGTTCCGGCGGTGGAGAGGCTGACGGCGCAGAGGTTGTCCGGGGGGATCCGGTGCTTTTCCAGGAGCCTTCCGGCCAGCTGACCCACGTTGTCAATGGCCGCCCGGGGATCGCCGGGCAAGGGCGTGGTCAGAGAAATCAGGTCGGTCAGCTGCTTGCCGATGGTAAACAGATGCAGCCGAAGCTCCTGGGGCCACAGGGTGATGCAGAGAAAGTATTTCTCCTGGGAGAGGGTAAACAGCTCCGGGCGTTTGCCGCCCAGGTTGGTGGAATCCCCCTTGCCCGCCGAGACCAGCAGGCCGCTGCGCAGGAAGAACTGAATGGATTTCATCACGGTCTGCCGGCTGAGACCAATGCTGGCAGAAATATCGTTGGCGCTGTATACCCCGCCCGACAGAAATGTTTCAATTACCTGAATGCGGTTGCTGTATTTCAGATCCGCAGGACAGGCGGGGGGACCAGCGGTGTGTTTGGACACAGAAGTCACGCTCCTTGCAGGCACAAAGTACCCACTATAAATCTGTATCGTTACAGTACCACAGATTGGGCGAAAAAGCAAGTGGGAGCATAACTTTGCAAAATAGAAATAAAAGTTCATTACGTAATTGAGATGGAAGCCGGTATGCATTTTGCGGTTTTCACAAAGAAAAACCTGAGAATTTGTGCAAAAGCACAAATTTTCTCCTTTTCTTCCAGAGATGTTGCTTAAAAATGGTCAGTATGCTATCATACAAGTAATGTGAGACAGTTGCAAAACCGGTGCGCGGGTGGAGAAAAGGGCTGCGCATAGGATGGCGCGGGGGAAATTTTTAGTTGAATCATTTCCCGTCTGGGCGTATAATAAAAACCAAATGAAACCGGCTGCGGAGAAAGCGCGGAGCCGGTCGAACCGTAAGGAGGCGGAGACCTTTGCTGTACATAGGAATCGATTTAGGCACGTCTGCGGTGAAGCTGCTGCTGATGAATGAGGCGGGGCAAATCCTCAACGTGGTTTCCCGGACCTATCCCCTGGAATTTCCCAGGCCGGGCTGGAGCCAGCAGAACCCGGAGGATTGGCGCAAGGCGGTGTGGGAGGGAATTCCGGCCCTGCTGGAGGGCTTTGACCGCGCCCAGGTGGCGGGAATCGGAGCCGGCGGGCAGATGCACGGCCTGGTGGTCCTGGATGAAGCCGACCGGGTCATCCGTCCGGCCATTTTGTGGAACGACGGCAGGACGGCGCAGCAGGTTGTTTATTTGAATGAGACGGTGGGCAAAGACCGGCTCTCGGCCTGGACGGCCAACATCGCCTTTGCCGGATTTACCGCGCCCAAGCTGCTGTGGATGCGGGAAAACGAGCCGGAGCTTTTTGCCGAAATCAAGAAAATCATGCTGCCCAAGGACTATATCAACTATCTGCTCACCGGCGTGCACAGCACCGATTACTCCGACGCCTCGGGAACGCTGCTGCTGGACGTGGCCAAGCGGCGCTGGTCTGAGGAAATGCTGGAGCTGTGCGGCCTGAGGGCGGAGCAGATGCCCCGGCTTTTCGAGAGCTACGAGACGGTGGGCGCCCTGCTGCCGGAGGCGGCGCGGGCCCTGGGCCTGCCGGAGTCGGTCCGGGTGGCCGCCGGGGCGGGGGATAACGCCGCCGCCGCCGTGGGCACCGGGACGGTGGGCGAGGGGGGCTGCAATCTCTCCCTGGGGACCTCCGGCACGATTTTTATTTCCTCGGACCGCTTCCGGGTGGATGAAAACAACGCCTTGCATGCCTTTGCCCACGCCGACGGGGGCTATCACCTGATGGGCTGCATGCTCTCGGCCGCCTCCTGCAACAAGTGGCTGATGGAGGACATTTTCCGGACGGAGGACTACGCCGCCGAGCAGGCGGCCGTTTCCCGGGAGAAGCTGGGCCGGAATCCGGTGTATTTTCTGCCGTACCTCATGGGAGAGCGAAGCCCCATCAACGACACCAACGCCAGAGGCATGTGGATCGGCATGACCATGGACACCTGGCGGGAGGATCTCACTCAGGCGGTTCTGGAGGGGGTGGCCTTCGCCATCCGGGACAGCCTGGAGGTCGCCGGGAGCCTGGGAATATCCATCGGCAAAAGTAGAATTTGCGGCGGCGGCGCAAAAAGCGACCTGTGGCTGCACATCCTGGCCAACGTTCTGAACGTGGAGCTGGAGCGCGTTGCCTCGGAGCAGGGGCCCGGACTGGGGGGCGCCATGCTGGCCATGGTGACCTGCGGCGCCTTCGCCTCGGTGGCCGACGCCTGCCGGGCGCTGGTGCGGGTGTCCGGAACCGTGCGCCCGGACCCGGAGCTGGCGGCCCGGTATGCAGCCCGTTACCGGCAGTTCCGGCAGATTTACCCTGCCTGCAAGGACCTGTTTCCCCGGCTGCTGGAGTGTTGAGAAAGGAAGGAGAACGCGTATGAACATCTTACCCGTTACGGACCCGGCGTTTCAAAGCTACGGCCGGATCATTTCGGGCTATGACTGCAAGGCCCTGCTGGACACCCTGGAGGCGGCGACGCCCCTGCCCGATGAGGTGCAATACGTCCCTTTGCAGAAGGAGCTGATGGAGCTTCCGGCGGCCCGGGCGCTTTCGGCGGGCGTCTACGGCGGCATGCCCATTCAGCTGGGCTGGTGCAACGGGCATAACACCAAGCTCAACTGCCTGGAGTACCATCGGGACAGCGAGCTGAATCTGGGTAGCCGGGACTTTATCCTGCTGGTCGCCAAGCGGCAGGAGCTGGTGGACGGCCGTCTGAATACCCACCGGGTTCGGGCGTTTTGCTGCCCGGCCGGGGTGCTGGTTGAGCTGTACGCCACGACCCTGCACTATGCCCCCTGCTCGGCCCGGAAGGGGGCGGGCTTCCGCGTGCTCATTGTGCTGCCCCTGGGCACCAACGGCCCCAAGCCGACGGTGTCTGTTCAGAACGAGGAGGACCGCTGCCTCTGGGCCTGCAACAAGTGGCTCCTGGCCCATCCGGAGAGCAGCGAAGCGGCCCAGGGCGCTCCGGCGCTTCTGGACGGAGAAAATATCGACCTGGCGGCCTGGCTTTCCTGAACCGGGCGGCCCGGTATGGTTCAATTTTTGAGAAATGAGGGTTACTGATGAAACTGACCAATCTTCCTGAAGTAAAACCGGCCATTGTGGCCGTGTCCCGGGATTGCTTTCCCATCGCCCTTTCCACCACCCGCCGGGAGGCGGTGGTCGCCGCCTATGGAGCGGGGCTGTACAGCTGTCCGGTGACGGTGGAAAATGAGTCCGACGCCCTGAAGGCCCTGGCGGATGTGGAGGCCGCCGGCTGCAATACCCTGGTGGTGTATCTGGGCAATTTCGGCCCGGAGACGCCGGAGACCATTCTGGCCCAGCGGTTCCGGGGGCCTGTCATGTACGTGGCTGCCGCCGAGGGCGACGGCGACCTGATCAACGGCCGGGGCGACGCCTACTGCGGCATGCTGAACTGCTCGTATAACCTGGGCCTGCGCCGGGTGCAGGCGTACATTCCCGACTATCCCGTGGGCACGGCCCGGGAGTGCGCGGAGATGATCCGGCAGTTTCTCCCTGTGGCCCGGGCGATTTTGGGGGTCCAGAGCCTGAAGATCATCACCTTCGGCCCCCGCCCCCAGGATTTCTTCGCCTGCAACGCGCCCATTCAGGGGCTGTACCAGCTGGGCGTTGAGGTGGAGGAGAACTCGGAGCTGGACCTTCTGGTGTCCTACAAGGCCCATGCCGGAGACAGCCGGATTGGGGCGGTCTGCGCCGATATGGCGGAGGAGCTGGGCATAGAGGGCAACCGGTATCCGGAGCTGCTGCCCCGGATGGCTCAGTTTGAGCTGACGCTTCTGGACTGGGCCGAGACGCACAAAGGCGCCCGGGACTATGTGGCCTTTGCAGACAAGTGCTGGCCGGCATTTCCGGAGCAGTTCGGCTTTGAGCCCTGCTATGTCAACTCCCGCCTGGCTTCCCGGGGGATTCCCGTGGCCTGCGAGGTGGATATTTACGGCGCTCTGTCGGAATACATCGGCGCCTGCCTGACCGGCGACGCGGTGACGCTTTTGGACATCAACAACTCCGTGCCGGAGTCTCTGTACCGGTCGGACATTGCCGGAGCGTTCCCCTATACCCTGACGGATACGTTTATGGGCTTCCACTGCGGCAATACCCCCGCCTGCAAAATGTGCGACGGCCGGGCGGTGAAGTATCAGCTGATTCAGAACCGGCTGCTGGAAGACGGCGGCACGCCGGACTTCACCCGGGGCACCCTGGAGGGAGACATCGCCCCCTCGCCCATTACCTTCTACCGCCTGCAGTGCGACGCCCAGGGCCGGCTCCGGGGGTACATCGCCCAGGGCGAGGTCCTGCCGGTGGCCACCGGCTCCTTTGGCGGCATCGGCATCTTCGCCATCCATGACATGGGCCGCTTCTACCGGCACGTGCTCCTGGCCAAGCGGTATCCTCACCACGGCGCGGTGGCCTTCTCCCATTGCGGCAGGGAGATGTACGAGGTCTTCCGCTATTTGGGCGTGACCGACATCGCCTACAACCAGCCCGCCTCTCTGCCGTATCCCGGCGAGAATCCCTTTACACGCTGAACCCCCCGCCCGCCCGGCAGCAGCCGGGCGGGCGTAATTTTTCCCCGTCGCGGCGCGCTCCGGCGCAAATAGAACGGTCGAACCTGGTTGAAATTTGCATTTTATCAGGTATAACTGATAAAATACCGCAGATGATCTTGTTTCTCAGATGTATCTGTGATATACTGGGGCCAGTTATGGAGAAGGGGGCTGCGCTTCGTGATTCCACGGGAAATGTATATGAGCCGCATCCGTCCGTTTATTGGCTCGGAACTGATTAAGGTCATGACCGGGATCCGGCGTTGCGGCAAGTCCGTTATGCTGGAATTGATCAAGCAAGAGCTTACAAGCTCCGGCATTTGTCCGTCTCAGTTCATATCCATCAACTTTGAGAATATGGGGTATGCCCATCTGCAAACTGCGAAAGCTCTCCATGATGAGATTCTCAAACGGGCTGCTGAGATCGGCGGCAAGGTCTATCTGTTCTTCGATGAAATTCAGGAAGTGAAGGACTGGGAGAAGTGCGTCAACTCCCTCCGCGTCGCCCTGGACTGCGACATCTACATCACCGGCTCCAACGCGAAGCTGCTGTCCGGTGAATTGGCGACCTATCTGGGCGGACGCTATGTGGAGTTTGTCATCTACCCCTTTTCCTTTGCGGAGTTTATGGAGCTGTATCGTTCCATCTTGCCGGATGAGCCGGTCCAGAAGTGTTTTCAGAAATATCTTTTGTCCGGTGGTATGCCGTATTTGGCCAACATCCGATATGCCGAGGAGCCGTCCAGGCAGTACCTCCATGATCTGTTTCGTTCGATCCAGCTCAAGGACATTGTGCAGCGGAACAAAATCCGGGATGTGGACTTGCTGGAGCGTATCATCGCCTATGTCATGGCCCATGTTGGAACGACGTTTTCCGCAACCTCCCTGGCAAAGTATTGGAAGAGCGAGCAGCGGGCCGTAGCGCCGGAGACCATTTTGAACTATCTCAAATACTGCTGCGACGCCTATTTGCTCTATCAAGTGAAGCGGGAGGACTTGCAGGGCAAACAGATTCTCGCCTCCAACGAGAAATACTATCTAGCTGACCACGGCATACGGGAGGCGGTCTTCGGCGGCAACACAAGGGACATCAACCTCATTCTTGAGAACATCGTCTATCTGGAGCTGCTGCGCAGAGGCTACGACGTCACGGTTGGCAGAACCGGAGACAAGGAGATCGACTTCGTATGCAACCGGCGGGGCGAAAAACTGTATGTCCAGGTTGCCTATCTGCTGGCATCGGAGGAAACCGTCGCCCGCGAATTCGGCGTGTATGATGCCGTCCGGGATCACTTTCCTAAGTATGTGGTCTCATTGGATGAATTCGACATGAGCCGCAACGGGATCAAGCACCGGAATGTCCGGGACTTCCTCTTGATGAAGGAGTGGAACTAGCAAAACGCCCCGCCCGGGGCAATCGAACGGCGCCCGGCTCTTGGCCAGAGCCGGGCGCCGGCGCGTCGTACCGGCGCAGTGGGCCGGGATGCGGAAGGGAGCCGATTCGGCTCAGACCGGGGCGGCCCCTTCCTCAAAGGCGGCGCGCAGCTTTTTCAGCGCTTTTTTCTCAATGCGGGATATGTAGGACCGGCTGATGTCGCATTGCAGGGCCACCTCCCGCTGGGGCAGGGGCTCTCTGCCGTCCAGCCCGTAGCGCAGGGTCAGGACTTTCTGCTCCCGGGGGTCCAGAACCTGCTGCATGTACTGCCGCAGCAGCCGCACGTCCTCCCGGTTGCTCAGCCGGTCGAACAGATCGTCCTCCTGCCCCACCACATCCATGAGAGACAGGGCGTTGCCGTCCTTGCCCGTCTCGATGTAGTCCGACAGGGAGACGTCCGACGCGCTTTTGCGCTGGCTGCGGAAGTGCATGAGGATTTCATTTTCCACGCAGCGGGCCGCGTAGGTGGCCAGACGGATGCCCTTATCGGCGTCAAAGGTGGATACGGCCTTAATCAGGCCGATGGTGCCGATGGAGATCAGATCCTCCTGATCGGCCGTCTGGGCGTAGTACTTTTTCATAATGTGGGCCACCAGGCGTAGGTTTCGTTCGATGAGAATGTTTCGCGCCTCCAGATCTCCGGCTGCAGCCCGCTTCAGGTACGCCTGCTCCTCCTCGGCGGACAGGGGCTTGGGAAAGCTGCCGGAGCTGAGGCGGAGGGAATAGAGCATACTGCTCAGCATGAGAAGCGCCGCAGCAGAGATCATTTCCTCACCTCCTGCTCTCCAATGTATTCCCGACAGCAAGTCCCTATGTGCGCCTTCTTCCGCCCCTTTGCTGCGCCTGTCCGCCGGAGTCCGTCGGGGGGAGGGGAAGCAGGCCTTGGGCCTGATCCCGGCGTGTGGAAAAAGGGACGGCAGCCTTCTGCGCCCGGCTTTGTCCGCCCGTGGCAGGCAAGGCCCCCGCTTGTAGGGCAGATGTGTCTTCCCCGGCGCCCATGCCGCCGGGGAGCAGGGATTTTCCCGGGAGGCGCGCCCACCGGAGCGAGATTCCGGGAGCATGGGCGTGGGGGAACATGCAGATCTGTTGCCCGTGTCCCTTGTGTGCGTCTGTGGCGCACAGAAGAAATGCGAAAGGGCCCATAGCCCTTTGCCGGGGAGCCTCGAAGGGGCGCTTGGAGGGCCGGATGGACCTTCGACCGGTTGGGGCGTTTGCCCCCCTTGTCCGCCGGAAACCGGCAGGATAGAGGGCAATTTTTAGGAACTGGAAAAATTTACAAGTTTTTTCGTACTTTTTTCAGAACAAGATTGAAAACGAGGAATAAAATCATGATTTTTTCCAACTATGCGACTTGACAAATCAGGGGGCAGGCGATAAAATGACGGTGTATCTTGGCGAAATGGAAATCCCTCTCAGTCGGCCCTCCGGCTCCGTTCGCCAGTCCATGTAACAAGACCTCCGTTCCGCTTTGCGGCGGCGGAGAAGCCCAAAGGGAAAGGATGAGGAAATGTGCTGAAACGAAATAAGAAGCTCGCTTCCCGTCTCCTGGCTGCCCTCATGGCCCTGGCCTGCGTCCTGACGCTGCTGCCGGGCGCGGCGATGGCGGCGGGAGAAGACGACGGGGGCAAAATGGTCGTGGATAAGACGGCCACCTTGGAGGACGACGGTACATATACCATTGAGTTGTCCGCTTATGCTACCGGTCAGACCACCACGGAGACGATTAAAACGGGAAAGCCGTTGGACATCGTTTTGGTGTTGGACCAGTCCGGCTCTATGGCGGATTCCATAACCAGCTATAGCTATCAGCCCCGTGAGAACCGAAGCTATAGTTATAATAGTTACGGAGGGAAGACAACTTACTATTACTTAGATACAGATGGGAACTACTATCCCGTAAAGCGCGATTCAGAGTGGCACTTTGACTGGTTCGACAGTTATACCACGTACTACCTGTACTACACGAAAAATGGACAGAATTATTATTTGAGTGGTACCGGCGTGACGACGCAAAGGCCGACCAATGTGCGAGATTCAAGCGCAACAATTTGGACCGGTGTGTTATATCAACGCAGCAGCACCTCTACTTCCAAGCTGAACGCCCTGAAGGCGGCTGTCACGAATTTTGTGAATTCCGTATCTGCCAACGCGAAAGAGTATAACGTGGAACATAGAATTGCAATGGTTGGATTTGCATCTAAGGGGACGGATAATAGCGCATGGAAGAATACGGGCCTGTTTGTAGACGGTTATTTGAAGAAATATGCGAACAGTAAGTGGGAGACTAACTCTCAATTGTCTAGCCAGGACTATAAAGATGCATTGGTAGTAGTAAATGATGTGGATGGGGATATAGCAGGTTCAATTAGCAGAGCAATTGGGAATCTTGATGCTGAGGGTGCTACTCGTACTTCCTATGGTCTGGAGATGGCACAAAAAGTCTTTGAGAATAATAAGGATTCTGAGCGGCAGCGCGTGGTTGTGCTCTTTACTGATGGAGAACCTGGGAAGAGCGGTTATGAAAATTCTGAGGCGAATAGTGCGTTGAGCAAGGCATATGTTTTGAAGAATGAAAATAAGGCAACGGTTTATTCGGTTGGGCTTTACGATAGCGATCCTGAGAACAATACAGTCAGCTTTATGAATTACACGTCTTCGAATTATCCTTTCGCACAGAGTATGACCTATCCCGGATCAAAATTCGATGACAAGTACTACATGACGGCGAGTGACGCGGACGAGCTGAATGAGATCTTTACGTATATTATAGATGATTCCACTGAGTCTTCCACAACTGTGACCTTGGACGCGAAGTCTGTGCTGAGAGATATCCTAAATGACGGCTTTGTGCTTCCTGCCGGATATGATGCACAGGAAAATATCACCGTTGCGACGCAATCCGTCGAGTTGGGCGCCGAGGGAAACATCGTCTGGGGCGAAGTTGAGGAGAACCCCAGCGATATTGCTGTGACGGCCGATGAAGAGACCAGAACGATCGAGGTAACGGGATTTGATTACTCCAAGCGGTATATTGCGGAGGAGCACCCGGGCGATGTACTGCTGGTGACCATCCGGGGCGTGGAGGCGACCGACGCGGCCATTACCAACGCGGAGATTTCAACCAACAACGCCGCCTCGGGCATTTACGAGAACACCGACGACGAGGAACCCTTTGTACGCTTCCCGGAGCCGAAGACCATTCTCAAGAGCAAGACCTATGTTTTGGATTACGGCAAGCCGGTCAATCTGAACGCCCAGGATTGGGGCATTGGTTCCATTTCCACACTGAATGGAGATGGAATGCACCGATTCTACAGCCCGGTCTGGAACTTGACGGAGGACCACGGCAAGGTTTCGGCGACGCAGAGCGGCCTGACCTATACGCCGACGACTATGAATTGGGACGGCTACGACAACCTGTACGTATTCGGAAAGCAGATTGCAGAAGACGGTGCAGAGAATCAGTGGTCCCGGGTTACGGTGATGCCGGCCAACAGCGTGTATTATGAGGATACCTTTGTGACCGACAGCAATACCGGCAAAGTGGGCATCGAATACACGGGCAACTGGGCGCAGATGGTGGAAGGAACAACCTCCGGCGGCAACACCCAGACCGTAGACGACGGCCACCCCTACGGCTGGGAAGAGAGCTATGATGATATCACCTTCAGCGACGGCTGCGCCCATTGCGTGACGGCTTCGGACGGTGAGGTGGCCCAGGCGTCCTTCACCTTCACCGGTACGGGTGTAGATGTTTATAGCAAAACAGATATGACAACAGGAACGGTTTACGCCGTCCTGGAGCCTCAGTTTGAGAGTGAAAACGCCAAGGTGCAGCGTCTGATTGTAGACAATCTGGCGGAGTCCAATGGAGAAACGGGTTATTATCAGATTCCCACCGTCTCCTTCCAGGATCTGACGTACGGGGAATACAAGGTGACCATTATGGTCACAACCGCCGCAGAAGGCCGCTCCACCTACTATCTCGACGGCGTGCGGGTGTACAATCCCATTCAGGGCCTGGAGGAGGATCAGCTGGTTCAGGACGCCTATGGCGCGGATCACGAGCTGAACGCCGTGTTCCAGGAAGTGCGGGATATCCTTGTGACGCAAGCGAATCTGCCGGAGGGAGATGAGCTCCCCAATAACTCGGTCGTTTTCATCGACCAGGTAGACGGGCAGACCGGCGTCACGACCTCTGAGGTCGGCACGTATGTGGAATACGGCCCGAAGAACGAGGTCTATTTGGCGCCCGGCCAGTCCATTGCCTTCCAGGTCGCAACCGGCAGCAATTCGCACTACTACCTGGGCCTGAAGGGACCCGCCGGTGCAACACAGGCGGAGGCAACCAGTGGAACCGGCAAGATGCAGATCGGGATTTGCGGCTCCTGCGATATGTACTACGAAGTGACGCCCAATGCAGATGGAATCGTCATGGTGAAGAACACCGGCGAGAATCTGCTGTCGATCACCAAGCTCCGCACCACCAGCGACAGCGAGGATGAGAACGCCGGCATCGTCGGCGCCAGTGTCTCGGAGCTGCTGGCCTATGCCGATACCTTTGACTCCCTGGAGGTTGTGGAGTATCCCACAGACCTGGGAGATGTGGAAATTGAGAACCCGGACGTCCAGGAGCTGGGCGACGGTTCGGTTGCCTGGGAATGGCTGCAAAAGATTTTCCGGGGCATCTGGGACCTGCTCCGGCCCTGAGAAAAGGGGGGAATGATCATGAAAGAAGCTTATGTGAAACCTGCGTTGCATTTGGAGCGTTTTGCCTTGAGCCAGAACGTGGCCTCGGGCTGCGGCGCGCCCGGAGGCGGCGGTAGCTTGGGAAAGCCGACCCATTGGGACAAAAGCACCTGCGGATGGGATTTGGGTAATATGGTTCTGTGGGTAGAGGGCCCGGCTTGCTCGACATTTGTCGGAGCCGATGAAAATGTAGGCGGTGTTTGCTACAACAACCCCGACGGCGGCTACAACATCTTCTCCTCGTAAACAGGCTGAGCTGCCCTTGGGGGCATGACACGAAAAGGGCTGCAGCAATCTTTGCTGCAGCCCTTTGTCTAATCCGGGCTCCATGTTTTCCCACTGCCGACCGCATTTTCCGGCTTCCTCCGGCATCTGCCGGGCGGTTTCTTGGACGGAGCCTGCAATATTTCCCGGGTGAAGCGAAGAGCCTGTGGAAGAAAGGGAAAGCTTCTCTTTTGCCCGCTGCAGGGCTCCCTGCGCGGTCTCACAGACTCTGCGCTGCGCCCAGGACGACGGTCACAGGCTTTTTGGTCTGCGGGTCTCCCCCGCGCCCTGGAAAGGTCCGGGCCTGCCGGAGTTCGGCCTTCTCTGAGCGGGAGCGGCTTTTGCCGCCGGTCGTCTGGGGCGAAACGATATTTTGGGAGATTGCCATGTTTTACCGATATCAGGTTGCGGGGATTTCCGTTCTGTGCGAAATCCCCTTTCCCATCACCATCACCCGGGAGTCCCAAGCGTTTTTGCAGGCGGGTTCTCCCTCCGTTCCGGCGGACTTGGAGGCGGCCTTTACTCCGGCGTCGACTTTGCCGGACATGCCGCCGGGCGGGCATTGGGAGGTCTGCCAGTATCATGTGCAGACGCCCCGGGACTGCCGGGTGTACCACAGCGCCGTGCCCCGGGGTACGCCCTATGCCTGTGTCCTCTGGCCCAAAACCGGCGTGGCCCCGGTGCAGTGCTGGTATTTGGCGGACAAGGCGGACCATTTGGCCTTTTCCCGGAACATTTGCGACCTTTTGGGGCTGGAGCGCCTGCTGCTGTCCCGGCAGGGCCTGCTCCTGCACGCCTCCTTCATCCGCTGGCAGGACCGGGGGATTCTCTTTTCCGCCCCCTCCGGCACCGGCAAATCCACCCAGGCGGATTTGTGGGTCCGGCACCGGGGTGCGGAGGTCATCAACGGAGACCGGGCGGCCCTGCGCCGGAGCGCAGGCCGTTGGCGGGCGTACGGCCTGCCCTACGCCGGTTCCTCCGGGGTTTACCGCAATGAGTCGGCGGAGATTTCCGCCCTGGTGGTGCTTCGCCAGGGTCCGGAGAACCGCCTGCGGGATGCCGGACCGGCGGAGGCCTTTGCCGCCCTGTTCCCGGAGCTGACGGTGCACCGGTGGGACCCGGCGTTTGTGGAGCAGGTCGCCGATTTGCTCCTGGCCGTCCTGGACCGGGTTCCGGTTTACCGCCTGGAATGCCGCCCGGACCGGGAGGCGGTGGAGCTTCTCTGCGCCCGGGTTCTGCAGGAGGCCGGAGAGACATAACAGGCTTTTCCTGCCGGTGGGAGCCTCTCCGGGCCCAGGCTCTGCAGGAAGCGGGACCGAATTACAAGAAACCATGAGAAAGGAGCGGTACCCATGATTTCCATTCCGGTGGAACCGCCCATCACAGAATACTTACACGCTAAAGCCGCCAGGCAGGGAATCCCCCTCAGCGGGACCTTTGAGCTGACGCCTTTGTGCAACATGAACTGCCGCATGTGCTACGTGCGCATGAGCCGGGAGCAGCAGGAGGCTGCGCATCCTCTGGTGCGGCGGGACGCCTGGCTGGACCTGGCCCGGCAGGCGAAGGAGCAGGGGCTGCTGTACCTCTTGCTCACCGGCGGCGAGCCCCTTCTGCATCCGGACTTTCGGGAGATTTTGACGGCCCTGCACCGCATGGGCCTGCTGGTCTCCGTGAATACCAACGGGACCCTCATAGATGAGGAGGTTGTGCAGTGGCTCCGGCAGGCTCCGCCGGTGAGAATGAACGTGACCCTTTACGGGGCCTCCGACGAGACCTACGACCGGCTCTGCCGGAATCCCCAGGGCTTTACCCAGGTGACCCGGGCCATTCGTCTGCTCCGGGACGCCGGGATTTCCGTGAAGCTGAATTGCAGCCTGACCCCCTACAATGCAGCGGATTTGGAGGGCATTTTTGCCTATGCCAAGGAGGAGAAGCTCCTGGTGCAGGCGACCTCCTACATGTTCCCGCCCCTGCGCCGGGACCCCGGCCAAGTGGGCCGGAACGACCGCTTCACCCCCGAGGAGGCGGCCTATTATTCCGCGCGGATTGAATCGCTGATGAACGGCGAGGAGGCCTTCCTGGAGCGCCGGAGGACCCAGACGGATGCGGGCCTCTGCGCCGAGCCGGGGGAGGACTGTGGGAGCCTGGAGGGCGAGGGAATTCGCTGCCGGGCGGGAAAATGCAGCTTCTGGGTGACCTGGGACGGGCGGCTGCTGCCCTGCGGGATGCTGCCGGATTGCGGCGCGGATGTGTTTGCCCTGGGCTTTGCCCAGGCGTGGAAGCAGGCTGCCGAAGCGTCGGCGGCCATTCGCCTGCCCGCTGCATGCTCCGGCTGCGCCCTGCGGGACCAATGTAAGGCCTGCGCCGCCATGGCGCGCACAGAGAGCGGCGCGTACCACCAAGTTCCGGAATACCGCTGCCGGATGGCACAGGCCTACGGGGCCGCCTGCCGTCGGGTAGAGGAGGAAATCCGAAACCGGAAGACCTGAGAAAGGCGGAATTGCCCATGAATAGAAAGAAAAAAATCATCCTTTCGGCGGTCCTGACGGCGGTGGGAATCTGCGTGGTGATTTTGGCCCTGGTCTGGAGGCCCCAGAAGCCGGATGCCGGGCTTTCGCCCTCCCACAGCGCGGCCACTACGGCGCCCCAGGAGACGACCGGTCAGAGCCAGACCATGGAGCCCGACGCCACGGAGGAGTCCACCGGGCCGGCTGCCTCCGCCCCCACGGCCTCGGACCCCACATGGGAGCCTGCTCCCTCCGGTTCCGCCACGGAGCCGCCGGAGGAAGCAAGCGGAAGCGAAACGGAAGGCAGCCCGGAGACGGTTGCCCCCACCGCGCCGCCGGAGACGGTGGCGGAACAGACCGGCGAAATCTCCTTTCCCTATGCAATTCCCGATACGGGTCTGGTGATTCAAAAGATTGCGGCCTATGACGGGGTCTTCCTGGAGGACGGCACGGATGAGGAGATCACAGGCGTGGCCGCCATGGTCCTGGAGAACACCGGCGAGACGGCGGTGGAGTACACCCGGATTTCTCTCAACGCCGGTGACGAGACCTGGAGCTTTGAGGCCACCGCCATTCCGGCCGGGCAGACCGTGGTGGTGCAGGAGGCCGACCGGGCCGCCTATCGGGACGCCGTCCTGACCGGCTGTACGGCCGACGTGGCGGAGCTGGAGGCTATGGAGATGTCGGAAGACCAGGTCCGGGTGACGGACAACGGAGACAACTCCCTGACGGTGACCAACCTGACCCAGGAGCCCATCGTTTGCGTGCGGGTTTTCTACAAATACTACATGGAGGACCTGGACGTCTACGTGGGCGGGATTGCCTACACGGCCAAGGTGACGGATTTGCAGCCGGGGGAGGAGGTCCAAATCATCCCCTCGCATTATGCCGCCGGTTCCAGCCGGATTGTGATGGTGCGGACTTATGACACGGAATAGGAGAATGGCGTATGAAAATCAAAGGCGAATTTGTTCTGCGGGAGCTGGTGGGGGAGACCATCCTGGTCCCGGTGGGCCGGACGGCTTTGCAGCTGAACGGCATGATCACCTTAAATCCCGTCAGCGCCCAGATCTGGCGCGGCCTGGACCAGGGGGCGTCCTACGAAGAGATTCTGCAGGGCGTCCTGGACCGGTTTGACGTGGCGCCCGACGCGGCTCGTCAGGATTTGGACCAATTTTTGACGGAATTGGAAACCCACGGGTTGCTGGAAAAGGAAGACTGAAGGCTTTTGGCCCCCAGTCGGCCACAGTTTATTCACAATTTGTACAAATTTTTCCCAAAACCGGCGGCAGATTTCGGCATTTTCTTGCCTTGCGGCCGGCGGCAATTTCCAGTATAATGTTCACGCCCTGCCCATTCCGGCAGGGCGTACTTTGCGTCAGGGGGAGGACAGAGCCGGAACGCGATCTCTTGTTGGAGCCTGTGCGGGCTCAAAATTTTATCGTACGAGGCGAAGCCGCTTCGTAGGTCCCTCGGAGCTTTTGGCTCCATCGGTACTTGTATAAAACAACATGAGAGTAGTAAAAGTAGGGATGTTTCAAATTAAACCATTACTATATAGACTCTACATAAAAGACGACCTGAAAATTGGATAAATAAAGGGAGGGTGGGGACACCCAAGCATAAATAATACAATACAAGGCGGGATTGTTTGACAAGTACAATTAATTTTTTATTGGAGTGAATTACGATGAAAAAACTAATTGTATGGTCCCTTGTGATCTCTATGTGCGCGCTTTTCTTGACTGCCTGCGGCGACACTCAGGCGGAAAACCACGGCAACTATACCGATGAGATGAAAATCCCCTATTCCTGCGACCTCAGCGAGGCGGACGGCGCGGACAGCGTCGAGCGGCAGGGCGATCACCAGGACAGCCCCTATTTCAGCACCCTGGACTTCTATCATATGGAATCCAACGACACGTTGACCATCCTCAGCAACTTTCAGACGCAGCAGCAGACCAGCGAGTGGAGCTGCGGCGTATCCAGCGCGCTGATGGTTCTCAACTGGTACGGGAAGCTGGGAGACTACAACGAAGAGTCTCTGGCCGCATACCGCAGCAACGGGCTGGAGCCCGGCGCCACCAGTCTGAGCCAGCTGATTGACATCTTTGAAGGCGTGGGCGGCTTTGACTTGTATTCCACCTACGATTGTCAGGACAATGTGTACGACGTCTTTACCTTTGACTATATTCAGGAAACCCTCGCCGCCGGGACTCCCATTATGGTGGGCTGGAACGACTGGGGCGGCCACTGGCAGGTGATCGTGGGCTACGACACCATGGGCACGGAGACCACCCAGGACGACGTGATCATTGTGGCGGACCCCTATGATACCACGGACCACAACCAGGACGGCTACGGCGTGTACGGCGCGGAGCGGTTTTTGTACAACTTCACCTTCTACAATTTCTTTGATGAAGCTTCCGGGGAGCTCAACGACATGTGCTTCCTGGTGGCCACGCCCCAGTAACACGATGTGACCTCCGGCTCGGTTACGGACTGAACGCAAGGGCCGCTTCCAGGGGCCGCCTCTGGAGCGAAACATGGATATGGAAAACCGGGATCCGTTGCAAATTTCTGCAGCGGGTCCTTTTTTCGGAACATCCCGGCCCGAATGCCGGAGGGGCGTCCCCTTGCAAGCCGTCCAGTTTTTCCATGGCGTGCAGATAGAATGCGGGCAAGTCGGTTTTGGTTTTCGGTCTTACGGAAATTTTCACCGGCTGTATCAAAAAGATGGTATACTTTTTCCCAAAAGTGTGCTATACTTAATTTTAACAGGGTTTTGTGCGCCCTTGCTTTCCGAATGAGGAGCAAGGGGTCGGTGAGTTGCTTTTGTGCGTCTTTGATTCAGAGGCGGGCGCCTCTGATCTCAATACCGGATGATTTGAATAGGCCTAACCGCAGCTGTTTCTCCCAGGCAGACGGAACGTAGCGGGGTTCCTGCGCCGGAGAATCGGGTGTGTTGTTTTGTTGCGCCTTTTTCAAAAGCCGGCTTCCATAGGGTTGATTTACCGGATCGGTTGACCCAATTTTTTGATTTATTAAAAGGAGTTGTATATCTTTTGGCAGAAAAACTTAAAATTATTCCTCTGGGCGGGTTGAATGAAATTGGAAAGAACATCACCGTCCTGGAGTACGGCAAGGACATGATCGTGGTGGACTGCGGCGTCGGATTTCCGGAGGACGACATGTACGGCGTGGATCTGGTGATCCCCGATTTTGCTTATCTGGTCAAGAATGCCGCAAAGCTTCGGGGCTTTTTCATTACCCACGGACATGAGGACCACATCGGCTCGCTGCCCTATGCGCTGCAGCAGGTTTTGGCTCCGGTTCACGTCACGGCGATGACAGGCGGTCTGATCCGCCTGAAGCTGGAGGAGCACGGCTTGGCGGACCGGGTCAAGCTGATTACCCACAAGCCCGGCGATGTAGTGCATGCCGGTTGCTTCCAGGTGGAATTCATTCATGTGAATCACTCCATTGCCGACGCCGTATGTTTTTGCATCCACACGCCGGTGGGGAAGGTTGTGATGACCGGCGACTTTAAAATCGACCCCACTGCCGAAGGCGGTATGATGGATCTGGGCCGACTGGGCGTTTTGGGCAGCGAAGGCGTGCTGGCCTTGTTGTGCGACTCGACCAATGTGGAGCGCGCCGGTTATACGCCCTCCGAGCAGGTGGTTGCAGAGAGCATGGACCGGCAGTTTAAAAACTGCAATCAGCGGATCATCGTCACGACCTTCGCCTCCAATATGCATCGGATTCAAGCTGTGCTTCAGACGGCCCATCGCTACGGCCGCAAGGTGGCGGTCACGGGCCGGAGCATGGAAAATATGCTGAAGGTGGCCACGGAGCTGAATTACCTGAAAGCGCCGGCGAACACCATTGTGGACATCGGAACCATTAAGAGCCTGCCCAAAGACAAGATTGTCATTGTCTCCACAGGCTCTCAGGGGGAGAATATGTCTGCTTTGTACCGGATGGCCTTTTCCACCCACAAGCAGGTGGAGATCCAGCCGGGGGACCGGATTATCATTTCCGCCTCCGCCATTCCCGGGAACGAGAGAGCGATTTCTAAGATCATCAACGAGCTCTATCGGAAGGGCGCCGAGGTGATTTATGAGAAGTCGGAGGGGCTGCATGTCTCCGGGCACGCTTGCCAGGAGGAGCTGAAAATCGTCCATGCGTTGACTAAGCCGAAGTTCTTTATCCCCGTCCACGGGGAACAGCGTCATTTGCAGATTCACGCCAAGCTGGCCAGACAGATGGGGATGAATCCCAAAAACATCATGGTCTCTGATATCGGCCAGGTGATTGAGCTGACCAGCCGGAGCTGCAAGGTCAATGGGACCGTGCCTGCCGGGAAGGTTCTGGTGGACGGCACCGGCGTGGGAGATGTGGGCAGCGTGGTTCTCCGGGACCGCAAGCATTTGGCGCAGGATGGAATGCTGGTGGTCTGTGTCAATCTGTCCAGTCAGGACGGCTCCATTCTCTCCGGTCCGGACATCATCAGCCGGGGCTTTGTGTATGTCAAGGAGTCCGAAACGCTGATGGAGGATTTGCGGATGATCGCGATGGACTCTCTGGACCGCTGCCGTAAAAAGGGCGTCCGGGACTGGGCTACCATCAAATCCGCCATTAAGAGCGATTTATCCGGCTACCTCTTTAAGAGCACCAAGAGGAATCCTATGATTTTGCCGGTCATTATGGAAATTTGACGGCAGACGGAAGTTGCGCGTCTACCGGATGAAGTTATCAAGATAGGGGCTATTGCAGCATTCGCTGCAATAGCCCCTTTTTTAGAACAGGCTGACTTGACTGGTGTCCGGCAGATCTCCGAAGGCTCCCGCTGCCTTGAGATTTTCGATGTGGGTTTTGGAAACCTTGGGGCAGGCGGCGGAAAATTCCTCGATGGAGATAAATTGCTTCCCCTTCCGTCCCTCCAGAATATCCCAAGCGGCGGTCTCGCCTAAGCCGGAAACGGATACAAAAGGCGGCAGAAGCTTTCCGTCCTCGATCAAAAACTTGGTTGCGTGAGAGCGGTACAGGTCCATGGGCGCAAAGGAAAACCCTCGCAGGTAAAACTCGTAGCATACTTCCAGCGTGGTGAGCATGTCCTCGTCCTTGACCGTTGCCGCGTCGTTGCCGTCAATGGCCTGAATGTGGGCTTTGACCTCCTCCGGTCCCCGGGTCATCATGGCGGCGTCAAAGCCTCCTTTTTGACTGCGGCGGTAAAAATAGGCGGAGTAAAAGGCCAGAGGCTCGTGCACCTTAAACCAGGCGATGCGGAAGGCCATCATGACATATGCCACGGCGTGGGCCTTGGGGAACAGGTATTTAATCTTCTTACACGAGCCGATGTACCAGTCCGGCACACCGGCCGCCCGCATTTCCTCCTCTGCGCCTTCGGGAAGGCCCCGCCCTTTTCGGACGGATTCCATAATCTTAAACGACCGTTTCTCCGGCATACCGCAGGAGATCAAATACAGCATGATATCGTCCCGGCAGCCGATGGCCTGGTCGACGGTGGCCGTTTTGGAGGTGATCAAATCCTTGGCATTGCCCAACCACACGTCGGTGCCGTGGGAAAAGCCGGACAGCCGCAACAGGGTGTCGAATCGTGTGGGCATGGTGTCCAGCAGCATCCCCCGGGTAAATCGTGTGTTGAATTCCGGTATGGCCACGGCGCCCGTCGGCCCCAAGATGGGATCATTTTCATAGCCCAAGACCTTGGAGGAGGTGAAAATGGACATGGTGTCCTTGTCATCCAAGGGGATCTTCTGGGCGTTTACGCCGGTCATATCCTCCATCATCCGGATCATGGTGGGATCGTCGTGACCCAGCATGTCCAGCTTCAGGAGATTTTCCTCCATGGAGTGATACTCGAAGTGGGTTGTGATGGTGTCTGCCGAGGGATCGTCCGCCGGGTGCTGCACCGGGCAGAAGTCCCAGATTTCATTTTCCTGGGGGATGACCACCAGACCGCCGGGGTGCTGTCCCGTTGTCCGGCGAACACCCACACAACCGGCAGTCAGCCGGTTTTCCTCGGACCGGGAGACCGTCCGGTTTCGTTCGGATAAGTATTTTTTCACGTAGCCGAAGGCGGTTTTTTCCGCCACCGTGCCGATGGTCCCGGCTCGGAACACATGGGATTTGCCGAACATTTCCACGCAGTAGGCGTGGGCTTTCGCTTGATATTCCCCGGAGAAGTTCAGGTCAATGTCCGGCACCTTATCGCCTCCGAAGCCCAGAAAGGTCTCAAAGGGAATGTGGAAGCCGTCTTTTTCAAAGGGCGTTCCGCATTTGGGGCACCGGGCGTCCGGCAGGTCTGCGCCGCACCCATAGCCGCTGGGGATGTCGAAGGTGGTAAACTTGCAGGCTGGATTGGGGCAGCGATAGTGCGGCGGGAAGGAGTTGACCTCCGTAATCCCGGCCATATAGGCCACAATGGAGGAGCCTACAGAGCCCCGGGAGCCAACCAGGTAACCGTGCTCCAGGGAGTTCTGCACCAGCTTTTGGGCGGACATGTAAATGACGTCGTAGTGACAGCGGATGATATCTCCCAATTCGGTCTCTACCCGCTTCGTGATAAGCTCGGGCGGATGCTCTCCATAGAGCCGGTGCATTTTTTCGTAGACCAGATGCTTCAAATCCTCCACAGAGTTCTCAATGGAGGGGGCGAACAGGTTGTGGGGAACCGGCCGGAGGGTCTCGCACATGTCGGCGATTCGGTTGGGATTGGTCACCACCACCTCATAGGCCTTTTCCGCTCCCAAATAGGAGAATTCCTTCAGCATCTCGTCAGTTGTACGAAAGTAAAGGGGATTCGGCTTGTCGCAGTCGTCAAAGCCCTTGGTGGCCAGGAGAATGTGACGGTAGATTTCATCCTCCGGATTCAGGAAATGCACGTCTCCTGTGGCGACGACGGGCTTTTGCAAGGTTTCCCCCAGCCTGACAACGGTCCGGTTAAACTCCCGCAGCTCTTCTTCGCTTTCTGCGATGCCCTTTTCCAGCATAAACCGGTTGTTCGACAGAGGCTGAATTTCCAGGAAATCGTAGAAAGAGGCGATACGCCGGAGCTCTTCTTCACTTTTGCGGCCGGTGATGGCTTGAAACAGCTCGCCGGCTTCGCAGGCCGAGCCGATGATCAGTCCTTCCCGGTAGGTCATCAGTTCCGATTTGGGGATTCTGGGATTGCGTTTAAAATACTGCAGGTTGCTCAGGGAGATCAGATGGTACAGATTTCGCAGGCCGGTTTGGTTTTTGGCAAACAGAATGATATGCCGGGCATGGCGGTCATGGATCTTGTTTTTGGCGCGAAGAGCGGGCATCGCCGGATTGACGGCTTGTAATCGGTGCAGATCCATTTCCTCCAGCCGCCGGCTCAGGCGGTCGAAGATCAAGCCGCAGGTCAGGGCGTCGTCTGCCGCCCGATGGTGTTGAAACTCCGGCAGGCTCAGAGCGTTGGCCACGACGTCCAGCTTAAAGCGGCTGAGCTGAGGAAGCAGGTTTTGAGAGAGAATCAGGGTGTCCAGATAGGTGGGGTGATAGTCCAGCCCCAGCCGCCGGCAGGCGGCGGTGATAAAACCAACGTCAAAATCCGCATTATGGGCGACCAGAGGCCGAGAGCCGCAGAATTCCAAAAACTCCGGCAGAACCTGCCGGATTTTGGGAGCGCCGCGCAGCATGTCATCCGTAATTCCGGTGAGATCTACAATTTTCTGCGTCAGGGGGCGGCCGGGATCTACGAAGCTCTGAAACCGGCCGATTTCCTTGCCTCCCTGTAATATGACGGCGCCGATCTCGATGATTTCATCGTGCAGAGAGGACAGACCTGTGGTTTCCAGGTCAAACGCGACGAATTCCTGGTCGAAGGTCGCGTCTTGCGTTCCGTGGACCACAATTCGGTCGTCCACGTCGTTGATGAAATATCCCTCGCAGCCATATAGGATTTTAATATTCTGATCCGTTCCCGCCACCTTGGCTTTGGAGGCGGCTTTCATGGCCTCCGGGAAGGATTGGGCGCAGCCGTGGTCTGTAATGGCAATGGCCTGGTGACCCCAGGCGGCGGCCTGCTTCACGGCGGCAGTGGGATCCGTCAGGGCGTCCATGTTGGACATGTTGGTGTGCAGATGCAGCTCCACCCGTTTTTCTCCGGCGGTATCCAGCCGCTTGGGCGCTTTGTGGGGCAGGATCGCGATGGGGTCCAAGACCATTTCGTTGTCAAACCGGTTTATGACCGGTTTGGCCAGTACCTTCACCCAATTGCCGACGGCAGTAGCCTCCACAATTGCCTGGGCCTTGGGCAGATCCCGCTCTCGGAAGTACCGGTTGATGCGGATGGAGCCGGTATAATCGGTGATGTCGAAATTCACCACAATGGCGTTGTTTTTGGTCAGCTCCCTGTGGTCGGCCGCAAAAATACGCCCGGCCACGCACACGGTACGCATATCCAGGGTGACATCCTGAATGGGAACGGCGGGTTCTACAAAGGGCTTGCCGAAAATGGTGTCGCTGCCCGCGCCGGGGGAGGGAGCGGCGCTTTTGCCGGGGCCGGATTGCGCCCGCGGGCTGGGAGCGGGAGGCGGGACGCTGGGCAGCTGGTCCAGCATTTCCTGCCGCATCTGCTGAGTCTGGCGGAACAGGGCCTGGCCTTCCAGCTCCTGAGCGGCCTGAATCTCCATGGAGATCTCCTGCCCGAACCGGTCTGCCAGATATCGCCGGACGCCGGGGATGCAGGCCTCCAAGGTTTTTTTCCCGTTGGCCGGGAGCTGGATGACGAGCCGGTTCGCCTCCCAGGACCACCGGCAGCCTGCCAGAGAGGCCCGGCAGCGGGAGTCCTGCTCCACAAACAGCTGCATCAGCTCCTGGGGCTCGATTTGCTGCAGGGTTCGGCCCGGAAAGTGCGGGAGGATCTCCACCCGCCGGACATCGTACAGCGCGCACACGTCCCGGCAGACGCGGTCCAGCAGACGCCGGGGGATATAGGACGCGCATTGCAGCTCCAGAAAAACAGTCCGCTCTTCCAGGTCCAGCTCTGCATGTTGAATCGCCGCCTGTGCCAGAAGCTCATGCAGCGGCACGGGCGGCGCGTATTGAGAAAACATTTGTAAAAAGGAAATTTGCTTTGTCATATGGCTCCTTCCAGTGCAAAAAGGATGTCTCCGACCGGCTGGTGATTTGATCGGCCTATGTTTCATTCGCAGATGGCCAAGGGGGGAGCGCTCGTTGGATTTTCCATCATGTACGTTGTTACAGCCGTTGGATCTGGTCCAGCAAGGCGGGCAGCAGCTGCCCGTATGGAAGCTTTCGGACCGGTTCGCCCTTGACAAACAGCACGCCGCAGTCCTCTCCACCGGCGATGCCCACATCTGCCTCCCGGGCTTCTCCGGGGCCGTTGACCACGCAGCCCATCACCGCCACGGTGATGGATTTGCTGCAGTCTTGCAATGCCTGCTCCACCTGGTCCACCAGACCGATGAGGTCGATGGAGGTCCTGCCGCAGGTGGGGCAGGAAATGATGTTGACCCCGTCCTTCCGCACGCCTGCGGCCCGCAGGATCTCTTTTGCGGCATAGACTTCCTGCACCGGGTCGGCGGTGAGAGACACCCGCAGGGTGTCTCCAATGCCGTCCAGCAGCAAGGCCCCGATGCCCATGGCCGACTTGATGAGGCCGGCGCGCACAGGTCCCGTCTCCGTGACGCCAATGTGCAGGGGATAGTCGCAGCGCCGGCGGAACAGCCGGCAGGCGGCTACCATGGTGGGAACCGAGGAGGATTTGATTGACACGCAGGCGTCGTAAAAGCCTGCCTGTTCCAGCAGCTCCAGATGGGAAAAGGCGCTTTCCACCAAGGCCTCCGGGGTGGGATGGCCGTACTTTTCCAGGAGCTTTTTGTCCAGGCTGCCTCCGTTGACGCCGATTCGAATGGGGATTTTTTTGCTTTTGCATACGTCCGCCACGGCCTGGACCCGGTCTGCTCCTCCGATGTTTCCGGGATTGATGCGAATTTTCGCGGCGCCGCCTTCTGCGGCGGAGATGGCCAGACGGTAATCAAAATGAATGTCCGCCACCAAAGGCAGGGGCGATTGCGCCGCGATCTCCGCGAAGCTTTGAGCCGCGGCGGCATGGGGCACCGCCAGCCGGGCAATCTGGCAGCCGGCTGCCTTTAAGGCATGCAGCTGCCGGAGGCAGCCCGCCACATCGGTGGTTTTGGTGTTGAGCATGGATTGAATGGACACCGGCGCGCCGCCGCCCATTGCCACGCCGCCGACAAAAATCTTTCGTGTCATAGGTGTCCTCCTAGTGGAAAATCTGGATGACGTCTTTCAACATGATGAAGGCCATAAAAACCAGCAGGACTGCCATGCCGCCGGCATGAATATAGCCCTCGATCTTTGGATTCAGCTTTTTCCGGGTTATGGCTTCCACGCCTGTGGTGAGAAGAACGCCTAAAATTCGGCCGCCGTCCAGTGCCGGCAAGGGGAGCAGATTCATCACAGCCAGATTTACCGCGATAAATGCGGCGAGGAGCAAGACGCTGTTCCAGGCAATGGACGGGGAGCTCGCCTCGGTTCCGACGTCGGCAATGGTTTTCACAATTCCAACGGGACCGGCGACCTCGTCGATGCCCACGTCGCCCCGGAACAGAAGCTGCAGGCTCAGCCGTACGTTTCGCACCGTCTCAATGGCGCTGTTCCAGACGTAGGAGGCCAGGTTGCCGAGGGTTCGGGGCTCTGATGACAAGGTGAAGCCGTACAGTACCTGAGGTCCTTTTTCTGTTTGAAACTGTTGCTTTTCCATGGAAAAGTTGGAGAGCTCCACCTTTTTCCCGTCCCGGATGACCACCAGGTCATGAACGGTTGCACTGCCGGAGAGATTGAGCTGCAGCAGAAGACTGACGTCGTTGGCAATATAAACCCGTTCCCCGTCGATGGAATAAAACCGGTCGCCTTCCTGCAGGCCGTCTTCTCCGGCGACGGTGTTGCCTTCGTAAAACTGCCCGATGACCGGCTGACCAATATACCGGTATTGGGAGCTGATGCCGAAGACACAGGCAAAAATCAACAGGCCGGCTAAAAAGTTCATGGCGGCTCCGGCGGCCAAAATGATCAGCCGCTTCCACCATGCCGCCTTGGGAAAGGAGCGGGGGTCCTGGCTGTCCTGGTCTTCTCCCTCCATGGCGCAGTAACCGCCCAGAGGGATGCACCGCAGGGCGTACAGCGTTTCCCCCTTCTGCTTTTTCCAAATGGCCGGGCCCATGCAGATGGAGAATTCGTTGACTTTGACTCCGAACAATTTGGCCGTTATAAAGTGGCCGAATTCGTGAATGGTAATGAGAAATCCGAACATCAGGATTGCAAAGATAATATAAAGAACGTACAAGCTTTTAGCCTCCTAAATTGACGTATACCGCCTCCCGGGCCAACCGGTCGGCAGCCAGGATCTGGTCTAAGCTTGGCTTTTTTACAAAGGGCACGGCGTCCATGGCCTGCTTCACCAAGTTGTAAATATCATAAAACCCCACCTGGTCCAGCAGATACAGGCCGACCGCGACCTCGTTTGCCCCGCTGAGAACGGCGCCTGCCGTACCGCCGGCCTTTGCCGCTTCCATGGCGAGCTTCAAGCAGGGAAAGGTCTCCAGATCCGGCCGGTCGAAGGTGAGCGGGCCGCAGGTCAACAGGTCCAGCTCCGGAGCCGGGCAGGGGACCCGGTCCGGCCAGGTGAGGGCCAGCTGAATGGGCAACCGCATGTCCGGTGAGCCCAGCTGGGCCAGAATGGCGCCGTCCCGGTACTCGACCAGAGAGTGCACCACGCTTTGCCGGTGGATCACAATGTCGACTTGCTCTGCCGGCAGCCGGTACAGGTGCATGGCTTCCATAAGCTCCAGGCCCTTGTTCATCAGGGTGGCGCAATCCACAGTAATTTTGGGACCCATACGCCAGTTGGGATGGCGCAGAGCGTCGGCCCGGGTTACGTAGGCAAGGGCTTCCCGCCGTTTGCCGTAAAATGGGCCGCCGGAACAGGTGAGGATCAGCCTGCGAATCTGACTCCGGTCCCGACATCCGGCCAGGCACTGAAAAATGGCGGAATGCTCCGAGTCCACCGGGATGATTTCCGCGCCGTACTGCTCTGCCGCGTGCATCACCAGCTCCCCGGCGCAAACCAGAGTTTCTTTATTGGCCAGACCGATGCGTTTCCCCGCTTGAATGGCGGCCAGGGTGGGTTCCAGACCGACCATGCCCACCACAGCGGTGATGACCGTATCCGCCTCCGGCATAGAGGCCGCTGCCAGAAGACCGTCCGCGCCGAACCGAATTTCTATGGGCAGATCTGCCAGCCGCTGAGCCAGCTGCTCCGCCAGCTCCTGCGTGGCCATCACCGCCAATTTGGGCCGGAACGCCCGGCATTGCTCCGCCATCCGGTCCACATGGGAGCCGGCTGTGAGGGCGCAGACCGATAGGCCCAGCCGGTTTGCCACATCCAGCGTCTGTCTTCCGATGGAGCCGGTGGATCCCAAAACCGAAATACACCGCCCCATATCAACCGGCTCCTATTGTGGGCACGGCAAAGGGCAGCATCCGCAGCAAAATCTCCATGAGGGGTGCAACCAGCATCATGCTGTCGAACCGGTCCAGAATCCCACCGTGGCCGGGGATCAAATTGCCGTAGTCTTTGAGATTCATCTGCCGCTTCACCGCGGAGAAGCCCAGGTCTCCCAAAATGGACGCCCCGGCTCCCAGCGCGCCGTATAGCACGGCGTACCAGGTGATGACGTCAAACTGAAAGGCCTGCTTCAGAACCAAACCGTAGAGGCCCATGAACAACATGGCGCACAGCACGCCTCCGGCGGCGCCTTCCACGGTTTTATTGGGGCTGATCACCGGGGCCAGCTTGTGCTTGCCCAGGGCCCGGCCTACAAAGTACGCGCCGGAATCGGCGGTGAACGCCACGACAAAGGCGACCAGAATGTAATATTTCCCCAGATCATTTTGCCCAGGGTCCGCGCCGGCATACATGGCCCGAATGCGGACCAATGCAGTCAGCAGATAAGGAAGCAGGAGCCCCGCAACCAGGCACAGACAGACCTTCTCAAAGCGAAGACGTCCGTGAGCCAGGAGCGTTTCTCCTAACAATACGGCCAGATAGACCAGAATCCCGATGGACGCCAGATTGGCGTCCTGGCGCAGGCTCCAAAAGGCCACCAACACCGCCATGACCATGGCATAACACACCAGACGCAGGTTTTTTACCAGGCCGGTTCGATAGAGCAGCTCATAAGCGGCGATGGCCGCCGCCGCGCCGAACAGAGCGGCTGTGGCCCAGGCGGGCAGGACCAGAACAATCACCAAAAGCAGCGGCAGCAGAGCGGCCGCAGAAAGAATACGGGTTTTCATAGGGTCAGACACCTCCAAACCGGCGGCTGCGCCGGTGGAATTCGGCAATGGCAGCGTCCAGATCGTTGGGGCTGTAATCCGGCCAGAGTACATCCTGGAACACAAGCTCGGAATAGGCCGATTGCCACAGCAGAAAGTTGCTGATTCTCTCTTCCCCGGAGGGGCGGATGATCAGCTCCGGGTCCGGCAGGTTTGCAGAATATAGATATTGAGAAAACAGCGCTTCATCCAACTCCTCCGGCCGCTTTTCTCCTTGGGAAACCGCCTCGGCAAAGCGCCGGGCGGCCTGTACGATTTCATCCCGTCCGCCGTAGTTCAGGCAGAAGTTCACCTGAACCTCGTGATATGCCGCCGAGCGGGCTTCGGCATTCCGGCACAGGGTCCGGAGCTCCGGCGACAGCTTGGACAAGTCTCCGAAGAATACAAAATGCACCTGGTTTTTTTCCATATCCCGGAGCGCTTCCTCCAGATATCGCCGCAAGAGGCTCATAATGCCGCCGATTTCCTCCTGAGAGCGTTTCCAGTTCTCCGTAGAGAAAGCGTATACCGTGAGATACCGGACGCCTAGGGTCCGGCAGTAATTGGCGATGCGGCGGAAGCTTTCTGCGCCGGCGGCGTGACCGGCCGTGCGGGGCAGTCCCCGCTTTTTTGCCCAGCGGCCGTTGCCGTCCATGATGATGGCGATGTGCCGGGGCGGGGGCAGCTGTGCCGCCTCCTTTTCCTCTTTCTTTTGAAACAGTCCCATAGTTTCTCCGTTTTCCGGTATATTTTTTGTCAACGGGTGGTTTGCCGCCCCAGGAGGAACCCGGGACGGCAAACACGGCGCGTCAGATCGCCATGAGTTCTTTTTCCTTGGCAGCGCAGGCCTCGTCTACTTTCTTGATGTACTGATCGGTGAGGTCCTGCAGGTCCTTCTCTGCTTTCTTCTGGTCGTCTTCCGTAATTTCGCTTTTTTTCTTAGCGGCTTTTACGTAGTCCATGGCGTCCCGGCGAATGTTCCGCAGGGCCACTTTTGCTTCTTCCGCGTACTTGCGAACCTGCTTGGTCAGGTCTTTCCGGCGCTCCTCAGTGAGCTGAGGGAAGACCAGCCGGATCACACGGCCGTCGTTTTGCGGGTTAATTCCCAGATCCGAGATCTGAATGGCTTTTTGAATGTCCTTGAGTAATTTGGTGTCCCAGGGCTGAATGACCAGAGTCCGGGCGTCCGGGGAAGAGATGGTGCCCACTTGAGCCAAGGGGGTGTCCACTCCATAATATTCCACCGTGATCCGGTCCAGAACCTTGGCGTTGGCCCGGCCTGCCCGGACTGCGCCGAAGTTGTCCTGAAGCACGTCCAGAGTTTTGTCCATCTTGCGGGAATAATCCTTGAAATCAACGCTCATTACTTAGTCCTCCTTAATAATCGTACCGATTTTCTCTCCCTGAATGACCCGCAGGATGTTGCGCGGGTCCTTCAGCTCAAAGACAACGATAGGCATGTGATTGTCCATGGCCAGGGTCATGGCCGTGGTATCCGTGGCTTGGAGATGCTGCGCCAAAACCTGATCGTAGGTCAGGCTTTCGTACCGAATGGCGGCGGGATCCTGCGCCGGATCGGCAGAATAGACGCCGTCCACATTTTTGGCCAACAAAATGGCGTCCGCCCCGATCTCCACCCCCCGCAGCACAGCTCCTGTATCGGTGGAAAAATAGGGGTTGCCGGTGCCGCAGCCGAAAATGACAACCCGGCCTCGCTCCAGATGGGCAATGGCTTTTCCCCGGATGTAAGGCTCGGCAATGCTCTTCATCTCAATGGCGGTCTGAACCCGGACGGCAATTCCCCGCTGCTCCAGGCAATCCGCCACCGCCAGGGCGTTGATGGTGGTAGCCAGCATGCCCATATGATCGGCCCGGGTCCGCTCCATGCGGCCGGAGCCGTCTTTGAGCCCTCGCCAGAAATTTCCCCCGCCGACGACAATGCCCACCTGAACTCCCTGTGCTACGCACTGGCCCACGGCATCGCAGACCCGGCCGATGGTGTCGAAATCCAGGCCGCGGTGCTGGCCGCCGGCCAAGGCTTCTCCGCTGAGTTTTAACAGGATTCTCCTGTACCGGATTTGGGACATTGGAATCCACTCCTTTCTACAGCATGTCTTCACACTTTGCCATGGTATGATTTCTCCCCTTATTTTATAATAAGACGGCCCCGTTGACAACCGAAATTTTTCCCTTTCCCCAAATGTTTTCCGTTTTTTCACATTTTCATGCCCGCCGGTTTCCCGCTTGTTCCGGCCGGTTTCCGCCGTTTCGTCAAAAATCACACACAAAGCCCCGGAAAACTCCCGATTTCCAGCGGCATGAGGAGTTGATAAATCGGGCAGAATGCCTTATAATGCTCCTATTGAGTACCGAGATTTTCCGAGAGAGGATGTTGCATATGGCAGAGAGCACGGAAAATAAAAATTTTATCCACGCCTTTATAGAGGAAGATTTGGCCGAAGGCGGACAGTTTGCCGGACGGAAGGTCCACACCCGGTTTCCACCGGAGCCGAACGGGTATCTTCATATCGGCCACTGTAAAGCGCTGATCATCGATTTTGGCACGGCTGAAAAATACGGCGGAATTTGCAACCTGCGGATGGACGATACCAACCCCGCCAAAGAGGATACAGAGTACGTAGAGGCAATTCAGCAGGACATTCACTGGCTTGGCTTCGATTGGGACGACCGGTTTTTTTACGGCTCGGATTATTTTGAAAAGACCTATGAATTTGCCGAGGAGCTGATTCAGAAGGGCCTGGCCTACGTGTGCGAGCTGACGCCGGAGGAGTTCCGGCAGTACCGGGGCGACCTGACCCATCCCGCCGTCTCTCCCTACCGGGACCGTCCCATAGAGGAATCTCTGGCGCTGTTCCGCCGGATGCGGGCCGGGGAATTCCCGGATAATCGCTATACCCTTCGGGCCAAAATTGACCTGGCCTCCGGAAATTTCAATATGCGCGACCCGGTGCTGTACCGCATCCGCCACACAGAGCACCATCGCCAGGGCAACAAGTGGTGCATCTATCCCATGTATGATTTTGCGCATCCCATTCAGGACGCCTTGGAGGGCATCACCCACAGTCTGTGTTCCCTGGAGTTCGAAAACCACCGGCCTCTTTATAATTGGGTTGTGGAGCATGTGTCGGTTCCCTGTCATCCCAGGCAGATTGAGTTTGCCCGGTTGGGCATTGATCACACGGTGCTGTCCAAGCGGAAGCTCCGCCAGCTGGTGGAGGAAGGACGGGTGTCCGGCTGGGATGATCCCAGAATGCCGACCCTGTGCGGCCTGCGCCGCAGGGGCTACACCCCGGTCTCCATCCGCAACTTCATCGAACGCGTGGGTGTGGCGAAGGCGCCCAGCACGGTGGAATATGCATTCCTGGAGCACTGCCTCCGGGAGGACCTGAACGCTACGGCGACCCGAGTGATGGCCGTTTTGGATCCGGTGAAGCTGACCGTCACCAATTACCCGGAGGAAAAGACGGAGACCTTCCAGGTGGAAAACAACCCGGTGGATGAGCAGTCCGACACCCGCCCGGTTACGTTCTCCCGGGAGCTCTGGATAGAACGGGAGGACTTCATGGAGGAGAAGGTGGGGAAATTTTTCCGCCTATATCCCGGCAACGAAGTCCGGCTCAAGGGGGCTTACGTGGTAAAATGCACCGGCTGCGTTCGAGATGAATCCGGCCGGATTACAGAGGTTCTGTGCACCTATGATCCGGATTCCCGGGGCGGAGATCCGGCTGACGGACGGAAGGTAAAGAGCACCATTCACTGGGTGGACGCCCGGAATTGTCAAGATGCGGAGGTCCGGCTGTATGACAACCTGTTTGATGATCCGGACCCGGACGCATCGGGAAAGGATTTTCTGGCCTGCCTGAATCCCCATTCCTTGGAGATTCGTCGGGGCTGCAAGGTAGAGGCCTCTCTGGCGGCGGCCCAGCCTGCAGACCGGTTTCAGTTTATGCGCCAAGGCTACTTCTGCGCGGACAGTCGGGATTCCCGTCCCGGCCACCTGGTTTTCAATCGAGCAGTCAGCCTGAAGGACAGTTACAAGCCGGGGAAATGACGGCCCGTCCGGCCCCTTTTCCCAATAAGACCCGGATGGTGACTGCAGAACCGGAAGGAAAAAAGGACCATTCAGTAGCTGCTTGAGGCAGTGAAAAAAACAAGGGGCTTTTCCAAGCTTTGCTTGAAAGCCCCCTTGTTTTGTGTTCCAACGGTACATGAAAACCTCTCCCGGCGGCGCTGAGTTCGCCTTTTTCTTCCCCCGTTTTTCCGGCAAAAAACTCTGAAGTATTTCGTATTTTGTCTCTACCACTTGTTTTTTTGCAGAGAAACTGATATACTAGCATCGGCTCGGAGGGGAGCTTCCCGCTGGAAGCGGAGCATGATCCACTCCGGAAAGGATCGATTATAAATGATAAAAAAGCTATGGGACCGAATGTTTACCCGGGAGGTCCTGACCTATCTTTTATTCGGCGTATTGACCACGGTCGTCAATTATGTTGTATTTTGGCTCACCTTGCGCCTGGGCGGCGAGGAGCTGGTCCTGGTTGCCAATGCACTGGCTTTTGTCGCTTCGGTGATATTTGCTTATGTCACCAATAAGATTTTTGTGTTTCAGAGCAAAAGCTGGACGTGGAACGTCCTGAAAAAAGAAGTGGCGACTTTTGTGGGCGCCAGGCTTCTGTCCTTTGGGCTGGAAGAGCTGGGCCTGTTGCTCTGTACCCATGTGTGGAAGGTAGGGCGGTGGGCGCTGTTCGGCATCAACGGCATCTTGGTTGCCAAGGTCGTCTTGTCGTTTCTCGTCGTGATCCTCAATTATGTCATCAGTAAGTTCCTGGTTTTTCAAACCAAAGAGAAAAAGTAGAGAAAGTGGGAAGTGGCAATGCGAGTTTTGCTGATTGTACCGGCGTATAATGAGGAGGCCAACATCGAGAGAGTCGTTCAGACAATCGTAGATTATGCGGCTCAGGAGACGGCATATCAATTGGACTATATCATCATTAACGACGGCTCGACCGACAACACGGCGGCAATCTGCCGGGAGCGGGGATTTCACACCATTCATCTCGTCCAGAACCTGGGGATCGGCGGCGCGGTGCAAACCGGGTATCTCCTGGCAAACAGGAAGGGATATGATGCGGCTGTGCAGTTTGACGGAGACGGGCAGCATGATATCCACTCCCTTTCCGCGTTGCTGGAGCCGATTATGCGGGACGAATGTGATTTTGTCATTGGCTCCCGCTTTTTGGGCACGGGGGAGTTCCGTTCCACGCAGATGCGCCGTGTCGGCATTCGATTTCTGACGGGGATGATTCGGCTTTGCTCCGGCTGCCGGTTGACGGATCCAACCTCCGGCTTCCGGGCGGCCAACCGGCGAGCCATTGCTTTTTTGTCCAACCGGTATCCTGTGGATTATCCGGAGCCGGAATCTATCATTTCCCTGTCGAAGTGCATGTTTCGCATTCAAGAGGCGCCGGTCAATATGTTTGAACGGAGCGGAGGCACATCCTCCATCAGCCCGTGGAAGTCGGTGTACTATATGTTTAAAGTCTCGCTGGCCATTCTTTGCACAGGTTTTCAGCGGAAACGGAGGGTGTCATGATGTCTGTACTTCTTCGGATTGAAATGATCGTTTTGGCCCTGGTGTTTATTGTTCTGGTATTTCGAACGGTGAACAAGCAGCGGCTGCAGATGCGGTTTTCCCTGGTCTGGCTGATGATTTCCTTCGCCATGATGGTTGTGGCCATCTTCCCCCAGATTGTCATCACGCTGTCCGGCTGGGCCGGCGTAGAGGTGCCGTCTAATTTCCTGTACTTACTTGGGATTATGGCCCTGCTTGTGGTTGCTTTCTTTTTGACTGTCCATGTGTCCAAACAGGCAGACGAAATCAAACGGCTCACCCAGATGCTTTCCATTGAAACTTATTTGATGGAGGAACAGGACAGAACATGAAACTGAAAAAATGGAACCGGCCGGAAAATTGTGTGGGACAGTTCTTTCGGTCTCATCGCGCGATTTTTTGGATTATGCTGCTCTTACTGTTGGAACGCCTTCTGGTTCTGGCCCAGCTTGGCATCACATACACTTTGGAGAGCGACGACCTATCCTATGTAAAAAGTGGAATTGAATTTGCCAACAGTGGAGCCATTACCATGCATGGCCCCATCAGTGCACAAATTATGCCGGGTATGCCGGTGTGGATTGGTTTCTTCTCTCTGCTGTTTGGAGAGGGGACCCTGCTTTGGGTGGTGCTGAAGCTGGTTTGGATTTGCATGGGCGTGTGGACTGCCTTTTTCCTCTATCGCACCATCCTGCTCTTTGCGCCGAAGTGGTGCGGCCTCGTGGGGGCCTGTTTTCTGTTCGCGCCTAATTTTGCGTGGATGGATAACGTCATTTTAACAGAGACGCCTTTTTTGCTGTTATTGACGGCGCTGCTGTATTTTACTTTTATGATGGGGCGTAGCCGGCAGAAAAAGTATTTCTGGTACTGTCTGGCGGCGTATATGCTTGCTTTGATGCTAAAGGCCAATATTGGCATTTATCCGCTGTTTGCCGCAATTTACTTGCTTGTTGTGAAGTATGATTTTAAGGTATTGCTGAAGCAAGGCCTGATTCTGGCCTGCGCGCTGTTGTGCTTTATGATCCCGTGGAGCATCCGAAATTATATTCAGTTCCAGGCGTTTATCCCCTTGACCTATGGGTCGGGCAACCCCAAGCTGCTGGGGACCTATCAGGGAGAAGGCTACCCGGCAGATGAAACGCTGGATTATGAGACGAACGTGGAGCAGGTTGCAGCGGAGCGGTTTGCAAAATACTATGACGAAAATGGGGAAGTTAAGAAGCCGCAGTATCTTCGGTATCTGAGCCTGGAAAAGGACGGGATTAAAGCCGACTACAGAATTTCCCAGTGGCTTGCGCGAGATCCCAAGTCGTTTATGAAATCGTATTTGGTGCTGAAGCCTCTGGAAATGGTTCAAAGCGTCTTTTATTGGAAGCAAGTGCTCTTTTTTCCCAAATCGATCCTCCTGGCTCTTCGAAAAGTGGACTTGCTTTTATGTACGGTCTCGGTTTTGCTGTCTCTTGCCCTGAAAAAACGCCGGCCTGAGATGCTGTTTTTGGCAGCCTTTTATTGGTGCAATATTTATATCTATGCCATGACGTATTCTTTTGACCGGTATGCAGAATCCTTGAGTCCGGTTCGGTTTCTCATCATTGGCATCGGCTTGTGCCTGATTTTTGATGCGCTGTGGCGTGCTTGCCGGTCCGCTGCCTTTTACAACAGGGCCCAAAACAGCTTAAAGAAACAATAACGATGGAGGCCTCCTGCCTAAGGTATCTGTGGCAGGAGGCCTTTTGTGCCTCAAAGCCTCTCCGGTTTTACTGGAATCCGGCGTGCATTTTACTCGTTTTGCACAAAAAAGCCCTTGCTTTTTCCAGGGGAATTATCTATAATATATCAAATCTGAAATCTTTGGAATAGAGGTGTTTTTTATGTGTGCGGATCAGCAATCTGCGGCTGCTTTTTCTGACCATATGGCGTCAGATTGGAATGAGACCGACACCCTTCACGATACGACCATTCATCAAATTCTGGATTTGGCGGATATTCGCTCCGGCGTTCACGTTTTGGATGTGGCCTGTGGAACCGGCGTATTGTTTCCATACTACTTGAGCCGTAACGTGGCGAGTATCACCGGCGTGGATTTATCTGCCGATATGATCTCCCAGGCCAAGAAAAAATTTCAACAATCTCAAATTCATCTGATTCGGGCGGATATTCTGGCCTGCCGGTTTGATTCCCCCTTTGACCGGTGTATGGTGTACCATGCGTTGTCTTATTTTCCCGATCCGGCCCAGCTTTTGCGACGGCTGGCCATCTGTGTGAAGCCCGGCGGCAGGCTGACCCTGGCGCAGTGCTTCGGCAGGACGCAGGAACAGCGTCCGCCGTCTCTGCCCGACACGGCGGAATTGGCCCGGATTCTGGCGCCCTGGTTCCTGGTGGATATCCAGTTCTCGGATGGGGAGAAATATGTGATATCCGGCCTTCGCAATGATGCGCCTGCCGTCTCGGCGGTGCCGGCTACGGATAAACGATAACCAAGCGATTTTCTGGACGGCGGACAACGCCGCTGCGCAGCAAGAGACTGCTGTCAAGCTCTGCTTGCAGCAGTCTCTTGCTGTACCCGATGCAGTCCGTTGGGTAGAAGGGTGGATTTGGGAACAACACTCCTCTTAGGAGAGGAGGCGACAGGGACTTGGCGGAAAATCTCTGGGGGCTGATGAGCGGCTCCGGCGTGGAGGAGGGGGAACCGTTCTCTCCACAGGGGAAATTGCTCCAAAAAACTTTTTCTGTCCCCATTGTACTGAGCTGCTGTCTGTGGTATAATGAAAAAAATCGAACATACTATCGCTGTTTTGCCAAATATGGAGGGATGTACCATGGATTTTGAATTGCACGCGCCCTACAAACCCACAGGCGACCAGCCGCAGGCCATTGAAAAGCTGGTGCAGGGATTGAAGTTGGGGCTGGAGGAACAGACGCTTCTCGGTGTGACCGGGTCGGGTAAAACCTTTACCATGGCCAACGTCATTGCCCAGTTGAACCGCCCTACGCTGGTCCTGGCGCACAATAAAACGCTGGCCGCTCAGCTGTGCAGCGAGTTCCGCGAGTTTTTTCCCCGCAACGCGGTAGAGTATTTTATTTCCTACTATGACTACTATCAGCCGGAAGCTTATATTGCTCAAACGGATACCTATATCGAAAAGGACTCCGCCATTAACGACGAGATAGAACGCCTGCGGCACAGCGCCACCGCATCTTTGTTTGAGCGGCGAGATGTGATTGTGGTGGCGTCCGTCTCCTGTATCTATGGCTTAGGCGACCCCATCGACTATCAGAATATGGTGATTTCCCTTCGGGTGGGGCAGGAGCGTCCCTTGGACAGCCTGCTGAGGAAGCTGACGGAAATCCGTTATGAGCGCAATGATTTGGACTTCTCCCGAAATAAGTTCCGCCTTCGGGGAGATACTTTGGAGATATACCCCGCTTATTGGAACGGCCGCGCCATTCGAGTGGAGTTTTTTGGGGACGAAATTGATCGGATCTCGGAAATTAACGCCGTAACCGGCATTCCGGAGCGCTTTGTGGAGCATGTGGCCATCTACCCCGCCAGCCATTACGTGGCTTCTAAGGAAAAAATGGCCCGGGCAATGGAGGAGATTCGCAGGGAATGTGACCAGCAGGTGGCCTACTTCCGCAGTCGGAATCAACTGCTGGAGGCGCAACGAATTGCCCAGCGGACCAATTACGACCTGGAGATGATGGGGGAAATCGGCTTTTGCTCCGGCATTGAGAACTACTCCCGGGTGATTGCAGGCCGGGCGCCCGGTACGCCGCCTACTACGCTGCTGGACTATTTTCCCAAGGATTTCCTCCTGTTTATTGACGAGAGCCACGTGACCATTCCTCAGGTTCGCGCCATGTACGCCGGGGACCACTCCCGGAAAGAGAGCCTGGTGCAATATGGATTTCGTCTGCCCTCCGCTTTCGACAACCGTCCTTTAAATTTTGCAGAGTTTCAGGAAAAGCTGAATCAGGTGGTTTATATTTCCGCTACGCCGGCGGAGTTTGAGCGGACCCGTTCGGGGCAGATTGTGGAGCAGGTAATCCGGCCCACAGGTCTTTTGGACCCGGTCACAGAGGTCCGACCCATTGAAGGACAAATTGACGATTTGATTGGCGAAATCAACCGGGTGGTGGCGCGGCAGGAGCGCGTATTGGTGACGACGCTCACCAAAAAAATGGCGGAGGATTTGACGGGATATTTGCAGAAAGCCGGTATAAAAGTACGCTATATGCACTCCGATGTGGCTGCCATGGAGCGGATGGAAATCATCCGGGACCTGCGCATGGCGAAGTTCGACGTGTTGGTGGGCATCAATCTGCTGCGGGAGGGGCTTGATTTGCCGGAAGTCAGCCTGGTTGCCATCCTGGATGCGGACAAAGAGGGCTTTCTGCGTTCCGAGACCAGCTTGATCCAAACCATCGGCCGCGCTGCCCGCAATGCCCAGGGGAAGGTGATTCTTTATGCAGACTCCGTCACGGCCGCCATGGACGCGGCGCTTCGGGAAACCGAACGGCGCCGGAGCATTCAGGATGCGTATAACCAGGCCCATGGTATTGTTCCCAAAACGATTATCAAATCCGTACGGGACTTAATTGAAATTTCGAAATCCACGGCGGAGATTCGCCGCAAAGATGGAGTCAAGATGACGAAGGCAGAGCGGGAACGGGAGATTGCAAGGTTGGAAAAAGAGATGCGTCAGGCTGCCAGAATGATGGAGTTCGAATATGCCGCCGTCCTACGCGACCAGATCATTCAGCTGCGAGGCGGCAAGTGACGGGATGCCTGCTTAGCACCAAAAACAAATGCGACAAAAAATCAAAAATCAGGTGAAAAAGTGCTTGACTAAATTGGAATTCTGTGGTAGGATATAGACACAGATCCAGAAAGGCGGTGAGTCCCATGTTCTGATGTGCAGCAGCCCATCTCCGATTAGTGGCTTGTGTAATGAGTTCCAAACCATTTTCATCAGAATGTTGACTACGCAGATGTTGAGAGCATTAGTATAAACAGACAATTCCTTTCTACTAAAATAGGGGTTTCCCCGGATGTACGGAAGTTCTTCGAAATTGTTGTATGCACCTTTCCTAAAAATAACTGCGGCGAAAGAGTCGCGCTTTCACCGCCGAGAAAGGCAGAAGGGGGATATGATAGGGACGAAAACTTGCCGTCGCCGCTGCTTTTCTCATACGCATCAGCGCAGCTTGGTGCAATTTGTGATTCTGAGCGGTTATGAAACTGCTTTTTATGGATAGCCAGTTTTTTCTGATGCGATGTTGATATCTTCTATTTTATTTGATACTCCTATTTTCGACTCCTTTTCTTAGCGACTGCCCGGTTTTGCGTCTCTGCCGGTATTTTTACCGGCAGAGACATTTTTAATGGCCAGCTTTTGAAAACGAACGGGTTTTCAAAAGCTGGCCTAATTCTGGAAATTGCAAAATATTTTAGGGTTCACTGGAAGATGCTTCCGCATTTTCCGGCTCGGTTTGTTCCGTGGGGACTGCTGTAACATCTGGTCCGTCCCAGTCGGTGCGGGCGTCGGCCAGTTGACGGCTGTTGGCTGTGTGAAAGACGTGGTTCAATCCCGGCAGCAGCTGGGAAACCGTGCCCCGTGTGGCAAAGACGGCATAGGTCCGGAATAAAAGGGGACACAGCTGTCCACTGTCCATGACGGCTTGGTGCAGATCGTAGTAATTTCCGCTGTTTTCCAATGCGGACAAACACAGGGCGTAGGTGGAGGCGTCGCTTATGCCGCCGTAGGAGAGGGCGCCTCCTTCCTGAAAGAAGGCAGACAGATCAAAATTAGGAGATAAACGCACCTCGCCTAAATAAAAATCGAAGTTTCCTATCTCCAAAGCCTCTTGGTACTGTTCTCCGCTCAGTGCGTTTACCGTCACCTGAAGGCCGCAAGCCGACAGGCTGTCTGCAATTGCCTGGGCTGCCGTCACACGAACGGCGTGGTCGCTGCACACCAGGAGGGTGGCGGAGGTATTTTGAAGACCGGCCTGCGCCAGCGCAGAGGAAAAGGCCGATGGATCGTAGCCATAAGATGCGGCCAGAGTGCTGTCATAGCAATCCGCCTCCGGAGAAGCCGGGAGATAAGCCTCCTCCGCAAAGCCCCGGTAGGTTTCCGCCAATGCCGTCCGGTCGACTCCATGGGTCAGCGCCGCCCGAACGGATTCGTTGGAAAACGGGCTGCTGCCGCTCCGGTTACAGCCCAAATACAGGAGGATACCGGTGGCGCAATCCCATAGCTCATAGTCGCAACGGTACTCCACGTAGGCCGCAGAGCCGGGGTCCGCTAAGACCAGGTCGGTCTGCCCAAATTCAAATTGATCCCGAATTTCTGCCGGAGTTGTGGTTTGGGACAGGGCAATGGTTTGCACATCTACGGCCGGCGGGTAGTCGCTCCACCAGTCCTGACGGCGGATCAATGCGGCGCCGTCTGCCGCCACGGCGTAGGCGCCGGTCCCCAAGGGCTGGGCGCTTGCCACGTCCGACGCCCGTACGATGGGGATATCCAAAAGCAGGGGCAGATTTTCATAGGCGGTGTCCAGCGAGATGGCGACGCAATCTGTACCCTCGGCGCGAATGCCGGTTACATGGCTCAACCGGTTGCCGTACACGGCGCTGCCTTTTGCCGCCTCCAGGCTGGCCACGACATCCTGGGCTGTCAAGGCAGAGCCGTCGGAAAAGGTGGCTTCCGCCAGATAAAACCGATAGGCCTTCAGATCCGACGCGACGCTGTAGCGCTGGCACAAAACCGGCTCTGCACGGTATTGCGACGAAACGGAAAACAGCCCCTGATATAACAGGGAGATCAGCGGCCGGTTGGCCAGGCGGGTGCAGATATAGGGATTCCATCCGGCGTCAGGTTGGTAAGACAAGCCAAAGCTCTGGGCTCTGGTGTCCTGCTGGGTTTGTGCCGTTGCGGCTTCTGTGGTTTCCGGGGAGCTTATATTCTGCTGGGCGCCCGGCGCGGTGGAACAACCTGCCAGAAGGCCCAGGCACAATGCCAGCGCAGTCAATCGAGTGAACTTCGGCATATTGTCCTCCTATGGCAGCTGGATCAAAGCAGCCAGAGAGCCCCGGTCGCCCCGGGTGACCCGGTGGGACCAGTATCGATCCGGCCGGCAGGCGGTGCAGTCGGGGCAGACCGCAATCTGCCGGACGCCTGCCCGCCGGAGCCAGATTCGGTTCAGCTCCTTTAGATCCACATGATATTTGGGGCCGTGGCCGGAAATGGCATGTTCCGCCTCGCTTCCCAGTGCCGCCACCATGGCGGCGGGGACGTCTTCGTCTGTCTCAAAGCAGCATGGGCCGATGCAGGGGCCGATGGCTGCGCGGATGTGGTCCGGATGGCAGCCAAACTCCTGCACCATAGCCGTCACCGTCCGGGCGGCTATCCCGGCGGCTGTTCCGCGCCAACCGGCATGGGCAGCTCCCACGGCTTGGCGAATCGGGTCGTAGAATAAAATCGGGGTGCAATCGGCGGTAAAGATGGTGAGCGTTACGCCCCGCTCGTCGGTGATCAGACCGTCTCGCTCCAATTCCACCGGCCGGATTAGGCCTTCGCCCCGGTTGGCCCGGCCGACGCGTGCCACCAGGTCGGAATGGGTTTGCCGGCTCAATACGGTTTGCTCCGGGGAGAAGCCCATGGCGCGTCCCAGAATTCCATAGTTTTCCCATACATGCTGGGGATCGTCTCCCCGGTGGATGCCCAGATTCAGGCTGGACAGGCTTCCTGTGCTTACGCCGCCCAACCGGGTGGAGAAGCAGTGAGGCGCCGGCGACAAAAGGCGACTGGCGACATATTCCAGGGTCCCCTGTTTGACAATTTCAAACTCCAAAGAAACTCCTTTCCGGCGGCGGGAATTCCCTTATACCCGCCCTTGGGCAATGTCCTTATCCCGGCAGCATTTTTTGTATTTCTTTCCGCTGCCGCAGGGACAGGGATCGTTCGGTCCGACTTTTTTCCCCTTGCGCACGGGCTGCTGCTTGACCGTTTTGTCTCCGGTGCTGACGGCGGCAGCCTCCTTTGCGACTTTTTCCCGTTTCAATTCCTCGTCGGTTTTGATCCGGGCGATGAAAATCCGGCGCACGGTTTCTTCCCGAATTGCCTGAATCATCGCCTCAAACATCTCATAGCCTTCCCGTTTGTAGGCGACCACGGGATCCTCCTGGGCGTAGGCCCGCAGAGTGATGCCTTGCTTCAGGTCGTCCATGGCGTCGATTTGGTCCATCCAGTATTCGTCCACTACCCGGAGCATCACCACGCGCTCCAATTCCCGCATGAGTTTTTCTCCGTAGAATTGCTCCTTTTTGGTATAGGTCTCCAGCGCCAGCTGATACAACCGGTCGGTCAGCTCTTCTTTGGACAGCTGCGGAAGCTCTGCCTCGGGAATTTGAAGCGCTCCTTTGGGGAAGTACACATTTTCAAAGTGTCCCAGCAGCGCCGCCATCTGCTCTGCGGTGTGGAGTCCTCCGGTCTGTGCCATTTCCGTGGCAATTTGGCCCTCTACCACCTGGCGGAGCATGGACAGCACGTTGTCCCGCAGGCTTTCGCCGTCCAGCACCTTCCGCCGTTGGGCGTAAATGACTTCCCGCTGGGTGTTCATTACGTCGTCGTATTCCAACACGTTCTTTCTGGCTCGGAAATTCCGCCCCTCCACGTTTCGCTGGGCAGATTCCACGGCGTTGGAGAGGATTTTCTGATCAATGGGGGTGTCCTCGTCAATGCCCAGGGTTTCCATCATCCCCATAATCCGCTCGGAGCCGAACAGCCGCATGACGTCGTCTTCCAGGCTCAGGTAGAACCGGCTTTCGCCGGGATCTCCCTGACGGCCGGAGCGGCCCCGCAGCTGATTGTCGATCCGCCGGGACTCGTGGCGCTCGGTTCCGATGATGAACAAGCCGCCTGCCGCCCGGACCTGGTCCGCCTCGGCGGAGGTTTCCTTCTTGTAAGTGGCCATCAGCTCCTCATACCGGCGGCGGATATCCAGAATCTCCGGCTGATCCGTCTCAGCGTAGGAGTTGGCCTCGGCCAGGAGTTCTTCCGGGATATCCTGCTTCCGCAAATCGTTCAGAGCCAGGTAGTCGGCGTTGCCGCCCAGCATGATGTCCGTACCGCGGCCTGCCATGTTGGTGGCGATGGTTACGGCGCCCAACTTACCGGCCTGGGCTACAATCTGGGCTTCTTTCTCGTGGTATTTGGCGTTTAGAACCGTGTGGGGAATATTTTCCCGTTTCAGCATCCGAGAGACCAATTCGCTTTTTTCAATGGAGATGGTGCCCACCAATACAGGCTGCCCTTTTTTGTGGCAGGCCTGGACCTGGCGGACAATGGCCCGGAGCTTGCCGGCCTCATTTTTATACACCACATCCGGGTGATCCACCCGGACCACCGGCCGGTTGGTGGGGATTTCCACCACATCCAGCTGGTAGATGGCGGAGAATTCCTCCTCTTCGGTCAGGGCGGTGCCGGTCATACCGGAGAGCTTATCATACAGGCGGAAGAAGTTTTGGAAGGTGATGGTGGCCAGGGTCTTGGATTCGTTGGCCACGGTGACCCCTTCTTTGGCTTCAATGGCCTGGTGCAGGCCTTCGTTGTACCGGCGGCCGTACATCAACCGGCCGGTGAACTCATCGACAATGATGATCTGCCCGTCTTTGACCACGTAGTCGATATCCTTTTTCATCAGGCCCCGGGCTTTCATGGCTTGATTGATGTGGTGATTCAGCGTGGCATTGTCCGGGTCGGCCAGGTTTTCCACGCCGAAGAATTTTTCCGCTTTGGCGATGCCGGATGCGGTGAGGGAGACGGAACGGCTTTTTTCATCTACAATATAGTCGCAGTCGTAGTCGTCCTGCACCTCTTTTTCATCGGTCTTGGCAAAGACCAGCTTCCGCAGGCCGGAGACAAAAAAGTCCGACATTTCATAGAGCTTGGTGGATGCCTCGCCTTTGCCGGAGATGATCAACGGCGTCCGGGCCTCGTCGATGAGGATGGAGTCCACCTCGTCCACAATGGCGAAGCTGTGTCCCCGCTGGACCAGCTCTTCTTTATAAATGGCCATGTTGTCCCGCAGGTAATCAAAGCCCAGTTCATTGTTGGTGCAGTAGGTAATATCGGCGGCGTAGGCGGCTTTCCGCTCCGGCGGCGTCATACCGGGAATCACCAGCCCCACGGTTAAGCCCAGGAACCGGTATACCTTTCCCATCCATTCGGAGTCGCGCTTTGCCAGATACTCGTTGACTGTGACAATGTGGACGCCTTTTCCGGCCAGGGCGTTCAAATAAGCCGGCAGAATGGCTACCAGGGTTTTTCCTTCGCCGGTTTTCATTTCGGCGATCCGGCCCTGGTGGAGGACGATGCCGCCAATCAGCTGCACAGGGTAGGGCCGCATGCCCAAAACCCGATCCGCCGCCTCCCGGCAGACGGCAAAGGCTTCCGGCAAAAGCGCGTCCAGAGTTTCGCCCTTTTGATAGCGCTCCTGAAACTCCTTCGTTTTGGCGGCCAGCTCTCCGTCCGAGAGCTTTCGGCAGGTAGGCTCCAGCGCCTCAATTTGATCCACCAGCGGCTGCAGCCGCTTAACCTCCCGCTGAGAGCGGGTTCCGAAAATTTTACGCATGATACCCATGATCGTTTGCCCTTTCTTCCGAAACGAATTTACATATCCACCGATCTCCGGCGTAGAAAAGTTTTTCCCGCATCTTCCCCGGCGGGGATGCAGGGTGAAGATGTCAACTCAAATTGCATTATATCATAGACCACGGGAAAAAGACAGAATAAATTGTGAACAAATCCCAGGTCCAGGTCCGGGGATTTTTGCATGGGATTGCGGGAAGGCCATCCGGACCGCGCCCTGCTCCGGCGCGGCTCCTTTTATTTTATGAGCCGGTAGATTGGTATTTTCTGAGCCCGAATTGAAAAAAACAGTAGCACGGAATCATGAAAACAAACCCGAGCAGAGGCAAAAATAGGAGGAAAATCCGGTCTGATCTCCCAATCAAATAAAGAAGGGGATAGTATTGAAATAGGGCGATTGGAATGACGTAGGTAAAAAATTTCAGGACTTCGTTGCCGTAGATGGACAGCGGATATTTTCCGAACTCGCGGCTGCCGTCTGTAAAAATATTCATGAACTCCAGGCCTTCTATGGTGAAAAAACTGATTCCTGCGTACAGGACGAACAGCGATGAAAATACTGCGATGCCGCCGATCACCATGAAAACGAGGGTGGCCACCTTGTCGGCGGTCCATAGAATTCCGCTTTTCGGAATGGCGTATGCAAGCATTAGGATAGATTGAAGCAATCTGCCGACGCGGGAAAATTCCATGTTCGAGGTGAGAACTTGGAATATCTCGTTGCGCGGCCGAACCAAAATCCTGTCCAGTTTTCCGCTTTGAATCAGCTGGGGAAATACATCAAATCCCCGGACCAAGCATTCTGTGATGGAAAATGCCATTAATACAATAGAAAAGCACAGCAGTATTTCGGAGAAAGTAAACCCGTTGACGGAGTGAAATCTGGTAAACATAAAATAGATACCCAGGAACGCTGTAAAGGAAACCAGGAACTGCCCAACCGTGGTCATGATGAACGACGCTTTATACTGCATTTGGGATTTCAGCAGCATGCCGGCGTATTTGAAATACAGCTTCATCCGTTACCCTCCTTGCACGATCACTTTTTTCAGCGCCCGTTTCATCAAAATACGGCCGGCTAGGGCCAATGCCGTGAGCCAGACCAGCTGCAGGGCGATGCTCTGCAGTGCGGCGGTTCCACGGATGTGTCCTGCGTAAATCAAAAACGGCGTGCTCTGCGTGGATGCAAAGGGCAGGGCGTACATCAGCCGTTGCAGGGCATCCGGAAAAAATGGGATTGGAATGAGGGCGCCTGAAAAAAATTCGGCTACGGATGTGGCGATAATCCGGATTCCCATAGGCGAGATGGTGTAAAAGGTAGAGATGTAGACCAGCATGGAGCATGAGATCAGGACCAGAAATCCCAGTGTCACGGAGATCAGGAACAGAAGGCCCGCAGTCCAATCCGGAGGAAGGGTGATGTGAAACGGCGCCGGAAGAAAAGCTGCAACCAATAAAATGGGAAGGCATCGAAGCAACGTCCTTGCCAGCCGGATCGCCATATTCTTGACGAACCACATGGTGTACAGATCGCAAGGGCGGCACAGCTCGTAGGCAATGTTGCCGGATTGAATGCTCTCCAGGATTTCCGGATCGAAGAACCACGCCATGAACATGGCGAGGAAGGCTTGCTGCATCCATATGTAGCTGGACAGCTCCGGGAATGCCATGGGGAAACGATTTTCGCCGTTTTGATAAAAGGCCCAAAACATCAGGATGGTCATACCGCCCCAGGCAAACTGGGTTGCCATGCCGGCCCAGGCGGCAGTGCGGTATTGAAGCCCGGCGATGAACCGGATTCGAAAAAAAGAAAGGTACTTTTTCATATTTCAAACTTTTTGTAAAGAGAAACGACGATTTCGTCAATTGTTTCTCCGGTGACGGATATATCCTGAACCTCCACCTGGGAGGAGATGTAGGAGATTGCCTGAGAGACCGTCAGGCATGCCGTATCGATGATGATTTCCCCGTGACCGCGAAAATCTTTGACGACCGTCATGTGCTCGCAAATGGGCAGCTGATTGCCGGAATAATCCACCGTCAAGGTTTTGTGCGTTGTGTTTTGTGCTTTCAGTTCAGTCAAAGAGCCGTCCAGCAGGATTCTGCCTTTGCCGATCAGGAGAATTCTCTCGGTCAGCGCCTCTATGTCTTGCATATCGTGGGTGGTGAGGATCACCGTTGTTTGGTTCTCCCGGTTGACGGCATGGATAAACTCCCGGACGGCAATCTTGGAGACGGCATCCAGACCGATGGTCGGCTCGTCCAAAAAGAGAATCTTCGGACTGTGCAGCAGGGACGCTGCAATTTCACATCGCATTCTCTGCCCAAGAGAGAGTTGCCTCGCGGGAGTTTTGATGATTTCACCGATGTCCAGCAGTTCTACCAGCCTCGATAACGTCCTGTTGTACGAAGCGCTTTCGACTTGATAGATGTCCCGAATCAACGCGAAGCTGTCGATGACAGGCACGTCCCACCACAGCTGAGACCTCTGGCCGAAGACAACGCCGATGTCCTGCACATGGGCGATTCGATCCTTCCAGGGTGTGCGGCCGTTGATGATGCATTCCCCACAATCCGGCGTCAGGATGCCGCTCATGATTTTAATCGTGCTGCTTTTACCGGCGCCGTTGGGACCGATGTAGCCGACCATTTCGCCGTCTTGTATGGTAAACGAAACGTCCTGCAGTGCGTGTATGAAGCTGTATTCCTTATGAAACAAGGCCTTGACCGCTTCAGAAAATCCGGCGTTTCGCTTCGCCACCCGGAAAGTCTTGCTGATTTTTTTAACCTCTATCATCTTTTTCACCTCTTCCTGCGTATGCACAGTCAAAAAAAGTCGGGCAGACATTCGGAACTCGAGTGCCGCCTCCTTCCGCCCTGGCCCCAATTTGGTTGATTGGAAGCGGGGGACCTTCGAGTCCCGGGGCGCTGTTTCCGGCAAAATGGATTCCAGGAGCCGGATGCCGCCTTGGTGTTTCTCGGCCGTTATTGTTGAGAGCCCACACTGCGTTCGGGTAGACGTGCCGAAACGGCATCTTTTGAATTTTTACAAAAATCCAAAAGAAAACAGCCTGGAACGAAATTCTAGACTGTTTTATCATGAAACTAAAGACCTATTTTAATACGAAATGCACACTCTTTTGACCTTTTGCTATAAGGTGCGAGAAATAATTTAAAAGTGCACATGCCACAGAACGATTAAATAGACTTATAATAAATTTTTTCTATTGAACTACATGGAGAAATAGCTCGGTCAACAATGCAAAAACCATATTTTTCATGATCACTGACCAAGTATACATCGTTAAATTCTATTCCTTATGCACACCCCTCGGACAAATCGTTAAAAAGTGTGCCTTTTGTTAAATAATGCAACACTCTGCTTATTGACCTGTGCTATTTCCCGTCTGCTCAGCAGCAGCTGTATCGTTCTTAATAAAAATCATAACTCCATGCATCATACACCTTGTGTTCTGCTAAAGTTCTTTCTAATGCACCAATGTCTATCGGCATATTTATCGCCCCCTGTTTTTATCGAACATGACTACTATTCTCAAATAGCAATTTTGCAACAGTCTATATTCTTCCGATTGGGATCACGGATGAATTAAGATGTACCACACCCAGTCTGTCTGCAAAGCCTTTGACAATTCTGTATGCTGCTATTGCGTGACTGTTACTCTTGTCCGAGGGACTGGCTTCCTGAGCAAATGTTTGCAGCAGATTTCGCTCGCCGGAATAGATCAGTTCCACCAGCTTTGTCCTGTACTCCAAATCTTCCGAGGACATATCCTTGTTTGTTTCCAAATCTCGTGCGTGTTGGGCTTCGTGCTTCAGCAAGGAAACACGGAAGCCCTCGCTTTCAAGATCCCATGCGGATTTCACACAGTTGATATAACCGTCACCATCTACCCATCCACCGGGGCCGATCTCTCCAAAGGAAAGATAATCGATCCAGCCTCGTGTGATGAAGCCATCCAACAGCTTCACTGCATAAGTCTGAATACCGTCGGGCAGTTCCACATCATAGAAAACCGTTTCTGTGGCGCGTCAGATATACGGGCCATAGTAGTCGCTGGTCTTGCCGCCCAGAAAATGCATCCCCCGGCTTTGAAACAGTTCCACAAGATATGTCTGTTCCAAATCGCATAGCCGGGCGTCATCGTCGGTGACACCTAACAGTCCTGCCAGCTTATCTCTCAACTTCTCCGCAGAGCGTTCTTTTGCAACACAAAGGTAAAACACATCTCGGTAATACTGCTGATAAGCTATCAAAATACTGTTCGGTTCTTAATCAACATCATAGGTGATGTACTGTTTGTGTTCAAATACATCCAGAAAGCGACCATAAAGGCCACGCTGTTCCGGGAACTGCTTTATATAACGAATGGTACCATGTAAATCGCCTTTGAGGATGTACCCGTAATAGGTGTCGCTGTTGAAGCTCATCTGGAGGTTCCTTTCTGATAGCTTATCCGATTGCTTGCGCAATCTCTGCGTCTGTGTCCGGACTTGTCCATTTGCCGAATGCTCGGGATTCCATAGACGGGATGTAGCCCATATCCTTGTAACCCAATTTCATCAGCAGGGCCTTGCTCGGTTCGTTTTCCGGCTCTGTGAAGCAGATGAAATCCCATTCGGGGTAAGTTTCGTGAAGCAAGTTGATAAGAGCAGAGAGGGCTTCAAAGGCGTAGCCTCTGCGGTGGTGAGCATAGTGGAAGGTATAGCCCATAGAGATGGTTCCATCCTTGGGCATGACCACGATCTCCCCCACCATATCATCGGTATCCTTCAAAGCAACCGCAACCATGAATGGGGCATTCACGCCCATCACATCGCCCTTGCGCTGCTCTACCAGGGCAACGATTCCCTCATAGTCTTTCGTCTGGCCGCGCTGATACCTGGCGCAGATCTCGTTGTTGCGGTAGTCGTACATAGTGTCAATATCCTTCACCGCAACATTGCGAAGGATCAGACGATCCGTTTCTATAAAGGTCATAGCAATTTCATTCCCATTTCTACTCTGATTTCATTTTGCTGCCGGTCATCGTTTGTATAAGCATAGAGGTCAAATCCTATTATCTCAAAAGGCTCCACGGTGATCATTTCAAAATCACCGTAAAGCCTGTTATCGTTAAAAAGTATAGGAAAACCCTTACAAATAGGGACTTTTGCAAAAAGAAACTGGGCACCCGCTTCAATACTCATTGTACCAAAACTGGTGTCCAGTTATGGAGCGGGTAATGGGAGTCGAACCCACCTATCAACCTTGGGAAGGTCGCATTCTACCGATGAACTATACCCGCATGCTGGAGCTATTATAGCAGAGGCAGCGGGAAATTTCAACACCTTTTTGTCGAAAAATTCCAGAACCGGATCAATATTTTACGGCCGGATGCGTCCCTTCCTTTTTGCGAGGCGGTATGACGTCATGCTGCTTCCGGGAAGGATACTCGGTATAGCTCCTGGCTGCGGGGGTAGAACAGATAGAAGGAAGCGCCGTCCGCCGCGTATAAATGGACAGCTGTGCCGTCCTGCGCCTCCAAAACCTCCGGAAGCCGGGCGGCGGTACAGGCGACGGCGGAGGCGTCTGCCTGAAGCACCTGCAGGTGAAAGCTGGAGTTCACCGCAAGGCCCCAGGTTTCCCCGAACCGTATGCGGTACAGCGCGCCGTCCGCACCGGACCGGCGTAGGACGGTTTTATCTCCCTGGAGGGGGAAGAAGGTGAGTTCTCTGCGAAAGGCGTCCGTGTCCTCTTCCAGGGAGAGACAGGCGAGCAGGCCGTTTGGCGTCAGACAGCAGCAGTCCAGCTTTTCCTTTTCCGGCTCCAGACTCCAGCGCTGCAGCTCTCCGGACCGGTCGGCGCGTATCAGGGTACACCGGCCGTCTTCCGCGTAGACGTAGCTGAATTCTGTTCCGGAAACAGACAGCTCCCCAGCCAGAGGCTCCGTCTGTCCCTGAGTCTGCCGACTCAAAATTTCCTGCACTTGTCCGGCGGCAACGGAGCCGACGCCAAAACGCCCGGTGTCTGCCACAAAGCTGAACACAACCGTGCCGTCGGTCAGAGCTTCCAGCTGCTGGAGAGTTCCATGGAGCGTTTGCAATTCCGTTTGCTTCTGATCCAGACAGACCAGGACATACTCCGACGGATAAACATGGGTATAGTCCACGGCTCCGGCACAGCAGGCGCTTCCCGCGCCGGTGATGGCGCCGGCCTGATACCAGCCCGGTGTCTCAGGCTGCCATTGGGCGGTTACCTGGGACCGGTCGGCGTCGTAAATCCCGATTTCCCGCGTCAGCCGGTAGCTGTACATCTGTTCCTGATTGATGCGTTTTTCCTGTATGGCGTACAGGATTTGCTCTTCTTTGGCGTCCAGGACAATCCACTCCCAGGTTTCCTCCAGCTCCGGAGAAAAAGCAATCCGCTGGGCTTCCAGGACGGAGTCCCGCTCCGGTCCGGGCGTAGAAGGACCGGCGATTTCCGGCGCCGGTTTCTGAATTTGGCAGCCGGAAAGGAACAGGAGAAGGACCAATAGCGTCATGTTGCCTGCATAATTTCAATCATGATTTTGGATTCAACGTTATTACCAAAACGCTATTTCTTTTTAGATTCATATTATTCTTTGCCCATATCACGGACTCGTTTGTTTCGTTGATTAAAAAGGCGGAATTAGAATCTGGAACTCTATGTAGACCATCAACATATTCCTGAGTAGTAGGCTCGTCAAAGTCTGAGCGAAAAATGAGTGGAGCATTAATCTCAAAAGAAGTTGCAATATTATCGCTGTTATAAGCAGAGAAGTTTTGTGGACAAAATAACAATCTTTGCTTTCCGCATGATGAAATTCCGGATGATATATAATTAAAATCCACGCGTATGCTATATTTAATCAATTTTCCTTTTGAAATCATTCCGTTACGAACTATAAAATCATAGGATGTTATATTACCGAATTCTTTTTTATCAGCAAGGGCTTCTTCGTTCCCTTCGGGGTGATTTATTGTGCAGCTTACGCTGGGCCCACAGTTTCCGCGTGGCTTTGACACAAGGTTGAAATAAATATGTCCTGTCTCTCTGATGACAGTTCCAACTATAATATAATTTATGGAAAATTTATATAATCTCTTCGATGATCCTATATATTGCGGGTTTTTTATTTCATACTTCGCAAAAATATTATTTATTTTAATATACCTATTTTTTCTTTCCGTCTTTTCTAAAAAAGCAATAAGCCTACACGTTAAAAGAAGTGAATCATCTCTTCTGAGTACTTCAATTAAACTATAATATTTTTTTGCATACCTAAAACAAAAGATAAGAAAGAAGAATCCTGATAGTATAGAAAATAAAAATAAAATCCATGCAGCAAGCTTGTTTTCTTCAATCAAATTACCCAAAAAATTGGATAAATAGATTCCCAAAAAACTAATAAGGTAGGGAATCCAAGTCTTCCGGTTATCTGGTCTAAATATGTACCTTAGTTCACTTAAGATTCTTCGCATGAAGAGCCCCCCTCTTTTAAAAATTATCTACTTCCAATATACCACACTTATTAAAAAACATTAAAAAAACGCGCAATTTCGACAATTTTTTGTAAGGACTTATATGCAAGTGGAACAGGAACTCCAGGCAAAGGAAGAGAGCTACCTTGATTATGCCAGCGCTGAGGACAGACAGTGAAATTGATCAGAAACTCACTCAGGTAGCAGAGATTGAGGATTCCAACAAAGAAAAAATATAATACTATATAGAGGTCCTTTTTTCTGGAAGAGAGTGCTATATAGATCGGATAGATTATTATAATTATTATTAATAATGAACCTTCCGGCGGGTATCTATTACACATGGTGTTGTATAGATGGTATGCGTTAGGTCATGTTCGAATTTTGCGATTTTGTAGCCAGTATTTGCTTATAGGCTAATCTAAAATTGAGGTAAAAACCAGCAAAAATAACATGGCAACAAGGAAACATGACTTATGATGCTACTGTGGATAAATACATCCACCAAACCGAGGGAAATTGACGGCTCAAATAAGCGAGTTATGAAGTCGGCGGGGAGACCGAGTGTATTTGCAATGAGTACAATAACCCTCAATGCTCCCTCCAACTGGAGTAAGCGTTTCAACTGTGGCAGGTTACCTTGTTTGTTAGTAATACGCTTAAAAAGTTTTTTGCATAAGGCTTCTCCAAAATATGTTTCACCAAAATAATCGCATTTTACTCACAAAATTAATCAGTTTTATATTAAAGAATGGAGGCTGCAGTAATTTTTATTTTGCTACAGCCTCCATTACTGCTATTTGGTTCCAAAAATCCGGTCGCCGGCGTCTCCCAGGCCGGGGACGATGTAGGCGTTCTCGTTGAGCTTTTCGTCTATGGCCGCTAAGAAAATGTCTACGTCCGGATGGGCCTTGCGGACGGCTTCCACGCCCTCCGGCGCGGCAATGATATCCATCAAGGTGATGGATTTGCAGCCGTACTCCTTTACAAAGGAAATGGCGGCGACGGCGCTGCCGCCGGTGGCCAGCATGGGGTCGACGATGAACACCTGACGGTCGGCAATGTCGTTGGGCATTTTGCAGTAATACTTAACCGGCTCGTGGGTTTCAGGGTCCCGAAACAGGCCGATGTGGCCGATTTTGGCGGAGGGAATCAAATCAATCATGGCGTCCACCATACCCAGCCCCGCCCGAAGGACCGGTACGATGGCCAGCTTCTTACCGGCCAGGACCTGAACCTTGGCTAAGCCGATGGGGGTTTCCACTTCCGTCTCCTCCATGGGAAGATTCCGGGTGGCCTCATAGCACATGAGAGCGGAGATCTCACTGACCAGCTCCCGAAATTCCTTGACGCTGGTATTTTTATTCCGCAGGATGGACAGCTTATGCTGAATCAGCGGATGATTTAAAACGTGTACACTACCCATTATTCGTTGTCCTTTCTGTCTGTATGTTGCAGGCGTGCCAGCCGTTCCCGCTCTGCCTGGGATAGGCGGAGGTAATGGGGCTGCAGGGTTGCGCCGTCTCCGGCTTCTCCCCGGCAAATGGAAGCCCAGGCAGCCAATGCGACGCCGGCGGCCCGCTGGTGCCGCCGGTGCTCCGGAGCCAGGCGGAGCCGCTCTGCGCCGATGGTCCGGCTGCACAGGAGCGCTCCGTCTCCCACCAGGACCACGGGCTCTGCCCAATGCTGCAGATCTTCTTTCAGGTCTGCCAGAGCAATGGCCCGGTCCTCCCGGAGCCGGGTCAGCGTTCCGCCGGAGGCGCGAAACAGCGCGTTGTATACCTGCTCCCTCCGGGCGTCCATCACGGGACAGACCAACCCTTCCAGCTCTCCCAATCCCAAAGCCATGGCCTCCAGGGTGGATACTCCGTACAGGGGCAGCTCCCGGCCCCAGGCAAAGCCCTTGGCCGCCGCGACGCCGATGCGTATGCCGGTAAAGCTTCCCGGCCCCTTGGCCACGGCTACGGCGTCCACGTCTCGGGGGGTCCATTCACAGCTTTGCAGCAAATGCTCCGCCATAGCCAGAAGGGTCCGGCTGTGGGTGAGGCCGGTATTCTGGTAGACTTCGGCCACCAGCGTCCGGTCGTCGGCCAGGGCTACGGAAGCGGCTTTGGCCGAGGTTTCAAAGGCCAGAATCCGCATCTTGTTCCACCCCCTCTATGGTGATTTTACGCCGGCAGGCGGCGCCCGAAACCGGTTCTATGGTGACGGTGACGCAGTTTTCCAGGGCGTCGGCCACTCGTTCGCTCCACTCCACCACACAAATACCGCCCCGGTCCAGGTAGTCCTCCCAGCCGATGTCAAACAGCTCCCCGGCATTGTTTAGCCGGTACATATCAAAGTGGAACAGGGGGACTGCCCCGCAGGTGTATTCGTTGACGAGGGTATAGGTCGGGCTGGTCACCGGTCCGGGAATGCCCAGCCCCCGGGCGAGGCCCCGCGTGAAGGTGGTTTTTCCCGCGCCCAGCGGTCCCCGAAAGGCGACGATTTGTCCGGGCCGGAGCCGGGCGGCCAGGTCCGCGCCCACTTGCTCGGTCTGCTCCGGGCTATGGGTCCAAAATTCCATATGCCGGTCTCCTTCCTGCTTTTTGTCTATTCTACCACACAGAATCCTGTTTGCAAAGGGGGATTTGCGGGGGATTGTGCCGCCGGCAGCCGGCGGGGCGTTTTCGGAAGGCAGATTTGCCGGAAAATGTGCCGCTGCCGGGAAAATTTGTTGTTTTTCAAAAAGGGGTGTGGTATAATACCACAAAATGACTGTTTTATTTTTTCGCCGTTGTATTTTGCGCCAAGCGCCGGAAACGGAGCCGAAGCGGCGGATGCTGGGTTCAGAGAGGAGATTGTCATGACGGAATCTGTTCAAAATTTTCGGGCTGCATTTCACGGATTTAACCGGGAGGATGTGGTCCGCTTCCTGGAAGCGACGGCAGCGCGTCACGCTGCCGAGGTGAACCAGCTGCGTGACGACGTGAAGCGGCTGGAGGAGGAGCTGGCTTCTCCCCGGGACCGGCAGACCCAGCCGGACCGGGAGGAATGGGAGGCGCTCCAGGCGGAGAACGCCAGTCTGAAAGCGCAGATTGAAGAGCTGGAAACCCAGCTGACGGAGCCCGCTGCTCCCCCGTCTGCCGGAGAAAAAACCGATTGGGAGGGGGAAGAGCTGGCTGCCTACCGCCGTGCCGAGCTGGTGGAGCGGCAGGCGCGGAACCGGGCTGCACAGATGTACCACCGTGTGAACGGCTTGATCGCCGATTTGGCGGCTCGGATGGAGGAGAGCAAAGCAGGCATGGACCAGGCTGCAGAAGCCCTGGGGCAGGCGTTGGATCGGCTGCAAAGGGCTTTGGACGACGGCCTGGCAGTCCTGACAGAAGGAGCGGCCACTTTAAAAACAATGGAACTGGAAAATCCGGAGAAGTCGGATGAAGAATAATCCCGGCGCAGCAATTTCCTATTGATGTTTTCACGTTGGAAAAAGGGGCTGCATCAGAATAGATTTTTTAAGAAACAGCCTAAAATTTATGGCACAGAAAACGAGTTTTTTCGTTTTCTGTGCCATTTTGACAACTTTTTCTAAAAGAACATTTGCAAAAATTGAGCTTTGAGACAGCCTCCTTCGGCTTGCCCTACAGGCAGAGCAGCTCGACCAGCATTTGCGTACAACGCTCCATGTCCTCCACGGGAATGTACTCGAACCGTCCGTGATAATTCTCGCCGCCGGTGCACAGGTTTGGGCAGGGGAGGCCCTCGTAGGACAGGCGGGCGCCGTCGGTGCCGCCCCGGACCGGGACGGTGACGGGAGAGATACCGGCGCGCTCCATAGCGGCCTTGGCCCGGTCGACGATGTGCATCACAGGCAGGATTTTTTCCTTCATGTTATAGTAGCTGTCTTTGAGGGTCAGTTCCACCGTGCCGCTGCCGTATTTCCGGTTGAGGAACCGGGCAATTTCCTGGAATAATTCCTTCCGGCGGGTGAACTTGGCCATATCGTGATCCCGGATGATATACCGCAGCCGACTCTGTTCCACGGTGCCCTCCATGTCCGTGAGCAGGGCGAAGCCCTCGTATCCCTCCGTGGCCTCAGGCCGCTCGTGGACGGGGAGCAGGCTTTGAAACTCCATGGCGATGAGCTGCGCGTTTATCATCTGGTTTTTGGCTGAGCCGGGATGGATGTTCCGGCCATGGAACGTCACCTGCGCCGAGGCGGCGTTGAAGTTTTCATATTCCAGCTCGCCCAGGGTCCCGCCGTCGGCGGTATAAGCGAAGTCCGCCCCGAAATCCTGCACATGAAACCGGTCCGCTCCCCGGCCGATTTCTTCATCGGGGGTGAAGCCGATGCGCAGTGTGGCGTGGGGCCGGGAAGAAGCTATGAGAATTTCAGCGGCTGTGAGAATCTCGGCGATGCCGGCTTTGTCGTCTGCGCCCAGAAGGGTGGTGCCGTCGGTGACAATCAAATGCTTGCCCCGGTTGCGGGTCAGGCTGGGAAAATCGGATTCCCGCATGACAATGTGTTGGCCCTCGTGGAGCAAAATGTCGCCGCCGTCGTAAAAAACGGTGCGGGCCTGAATATTTGCGCCGGAGGCGTCGGGCGCCGTGTCCATGTGGGCGATCAGGCCGATGACAGGCTTGCCGGGATCGCCGGGAACGGTGCCGTAGACATAGCCGTCGCCGTCCATGTAGGCGTCGGTGATGCCCATGGCCTGCATCTCCTCCACCAGAGACCGGGCAAAGATTTTCTGCTTGTCTGTGGAGGGGCAGGTCTCGGAAAATTCATTGGATTGGGTGTCGAATTGTACATAGCGCAGAAGTCGTTCCGCAGCAGTCATCTTGTATTCCTCCTGACAGTTGCCCCTATGGGGCGTATCATACAACGCGAAACGGGAGCCCAAAGGCTCCCGTTTTTGCGGTTATTGGGCGGCCTTGACCAGTTCGGCGGTATCCTGGGCAATCATCAGCTCCTCGTTGGTGGGGATGACCCAGACCTGGACTTTCGAGTCGTCGGTGGAGATCCGGACCTCCTGGCCCCGGACGTTGTTCCGCTCCGGATCCAGCTTGACTCCCAAGAACTCCAACCCGGCGCAGATGGCAGCCCGGTTGGCCGGACCGTTTTCTCCCACGCCGGCGGTGAAGACCAGACAGTCCAGGCCGCCCAGGGCGGCGGCGTAGGCGCCGATATACTTGCGCACCTCGTAGCAGAACTTGTCCAAGGCCAGCCGGCAGGCCTCGTCGCCCTTGGCGGCGCCGGCTTCCAGATCCCGGAAGTCGGAGGAAACGCCGTTGGACAGGGCCAGAACGCCCGACTTTTTATTGAGCATGGTGAGACACTCGTCGGCGGTCATGCCGTACTTGTTCATAATAAACTGGACGACGCAGGCGTCAATGTCGCCGGACCGGGTGCCCATGGGTACGCCGGCCAGAGGGGACAGGCCCATGGAGGTATCCTGGCACTTGCCGTCCTTGACGGCGGACAGAGACGAGCCGTTGCCCAGGTGGCAGTTGATCAGCTTGATGTCCTCCCGGCCCATGAGGGCGATGGCCCGGCGGGTGACGTACCGGTGGGAGGTGCCGTGGAAGCCGTACCGGCGCAGGTGGTCGGTTTCGTAGTACTCGGTGGGAATGGCATAGCGATAGGCCTGGGGCGGCATGGTCATGTGGAAGGCGGTATCGAATACGGCCACCTGGGGCTTGCCCGGCATGACCTTCTCACAGGCCTCAATGCCCATGAGATTGGCGGGATTGTGCAGGGGGCCCAGAGGGATGCAATCCCGGATGGCCTGCTTACAGGCTTCGTTGATGATGCAGGAAGCAATAAACTTGTCTCCGCCATGGAGCACCCGATGGCCGACGGCATCGATTTCGTCTGTGGCGGCGATTACGCCGTTTTCCGGGTCCACCAGAATTTCCAGAACTGCGGCAATGGCCTCGGCATGGGTGGGCATGGGAATCTCCCGCTCCACCTTCTTGTCCTGGGACGGAACCTTGTGCGTCAGACGGCCGTCGAGCCCGATGCGCTCGCAGAGACCTTTGGCGGTGACAGCGCCGGTCTCCGGGTCCATCAGCTGATACTTCAGGCTGGAGCTGCCGGCGTTGATAACCAAAATGTTCATTTGTATGATCCTCCTGTAAACTGTGATTTCATTTTTTCCGATCTTGTGATAGGATAGACACACCTACGGGTATTCTATAATATTTTCCCGAAACCTACAAGCCCTTGCGGGGAATTTTTTTCAAAAAATGGGAGGTCTCATGATGCGGTCTGTGGGAATCGTCTGTGAGTATAACCCGTTTCACCTGGGCCATGCCCGGCAGCTGGAGGCAGTCCGGCGGATGGCTCCCGAGGCGGCGGTGGTGTGTCTCATGAGCGGATTTTATGTGCAGCGGGGCCAGCCGGCGGTCTTTGACCGGACGGTTCGGACCAAAGCCGCCCTTTTGGCCGGGGCGGATTTGGTCCTGGAGCTTCCGGTGACGGTGAGCCTTCGCTCCGCCGAGGGCTTTGCCGCCGGTGCGGTGGAGCTGCTCAGCCGCCTGGGGGTGGAGGGCCTGTGCTTCGGGGCGGAAACCGCCGGCCGGGAGCAGCTTCTGGACACGGCCCGGGTTCTGCTGGACAGCAGGCTGTCCGAGGCTTTGCGGCCGTATCTGGACCGGGGCCTGTCCTTTCCCGCAGCCAGGAGCCGGGCGGCGGCGGACCTGGGAGCGGATGCGACGGTGCTGGAGCGGCCCAACGATATTTTGGCGGTGGAGTACTGCAAGGCCATTTTGGCGCAGGGGAGCAAACTGACGCCCCTGCCCATTGCCCGGCCCGGGGATTACCACGCCCGGGAGGCAGACCGGGACAACCCCTCGGCTACGGCCCTGCGGCTTCGGATTCTGACGGGACAGCCGTGGCTGTCCTATGTGCCGGAGGCTGTCCGTCCGGCCTATGCGGGGGCGGCGCCCCACAGCTTGGCCTTGGGGGAGCGGGCGGTTTTGGCGCGGCTGCGGACCTTGGAGCCGGAGGACTTTGCCGTGCTTCCCGGCGCTGCGGAGGGACTGTGGCGAAAGTTGTGCCGGGAGTGCCGCCGGCAAAATACCCTGGAGGAGATTTTGACGGCGGTCAAGTCCAAGCGGTACACCCGAAGCCGACTGGATCGAATGGTTTTGTGCGCCTGCCTGGGGCTGTCGGCGGCGGAGCTGTCAGCGGAAGCGCCGTATGTCCGAATTCTGGGGTTCCGGGACCGGGGCAGGGAGCTGCTCCGCCATGCCGATGGGGGGCTTCCTCTGGCGCATGCCGGGCAAACCAGGAAGGGCGCCTATGCACTTGTGGAGAAGCGGTGCCGGAGCTTTTACGGTCTGTTTGCCCGGGAGGTGGAGGGACCGGAGGAGAAGCAGCAGGTCCTGGTGCTGCCGTGAGGGCCTGCATAGGCGCAGACAAACGGTAGCCGGGCGGCTGCCGGGACGGTCCAAGGGGCCGCCTGCAGGTGCAAAATCCAATGAAAAAAGGTTCCCCCACGGCGTATGCGTGAGGGAACCTGGCGGTCGGGTGGGTCTGTGCCGATTTTGTGCGCAAGAGCTTCCAAACCGTTCCCGAAAAGCCCCAAGGGGGTTCGACCGTCTCCGCCGCTGCCGGGCAGAAAGGCGGTGGGTCAGCCGGGATGGGGCGGACAGGCTCTTTCCGGCCGTTTAATCAGGCGGCAGCTCTTTGCTTGACGGGCTTGGTTTTTTTCTGAGGGTAAGGCGGCTGTGGAGCTTGTCGTACAGGATGTCCCCCCAATCGAAAATGCGCTGCAAAGCGAAGAAGACCGTGGGGGTCATCAGGAAAACAGCGGCCAGGACGATGATCATCTCCAGGTCCAGCTTCACAAATTCAAACATGGAGCCCAAAAACAGGAAGCAGAAGGCGCAGGCGGCGGCCATCAGGCCCCAGAGGATGCGCCGCTGGACCGTGAAGGGCTTGCATACCTGGTACAAGACCAGAAGGCCGGTCAGACTCATCAGGGCGGCGGAAACGGTGTACAGCTGCTCTGTGGGCAAGTCGAATACCAAGACGAAGCCCACAGCCATGAGGACCACGATGAGATTGGTCAAGCCGCCCGGGAATGCTTTGCGCAGAACGCCGGCCATGAACCGCCCCTTAATTCGCTCGTGGTTGCTTTCCAGGGCCAGGAAAAAGGAGGGGGCGCCGATGGTGAGACCGCTGATCATGCTCAGGTGCAAGGGCATGATGGGATAGGGGAAGGTGGCGAACATGGAGATGAGCGCCAGCAGAAGGGAAAAGATGTTTTTCACCAGGAACAGAGCGGCGGCTCTCTGAATGTTGTTGATGACGCGCCGGCCTTCTCCCACCACGCCCTGCATGGCGGCGAAATCGGATTTCAGCAGCACCAGCTGAGCCACCTGACTGGCTGCCTGGCTGCCGGAGGCCATGGCTATGCCGCAGTCGGCCTCCCGGAGGGCCAGCACGTCGTTGACGCCGTCGCCGGTCATGGCCACGGTGTGGCCCGCTTTTTTCAGCGCTTGGATCAGTTTTTTCTTGTTGTCCGGGGTCACCCGGCCGAAGACGATACAGTCTCTTGCGGCGCGGGTAAAGTCCGCGTCGGATTTCAAAGTTGAGGCGTCTACATACCGGTCCGCTCCCTCAATTCCGGCCCGGCGGGCCACTTCGGAAACGGTCACCGGGTTATCTCCGGAGATGACCCGGATGGAGACGCCTTCCTGGGCGAAGAACCGGAAGGTCGCCGGAGCGGTGGTGCGGATGCGGTTGGAAAGCAGGGCCAGGGCCATGGGGCGGACCCGGTCCGGGTCCAGGGGCGTGTTTTGCCCCGGTGCGCCGTCATATTGGGCGACAAGCAGGACCCGGCAGCCCAGAGAGGACCAGGGCTCCACCGTTTGCCGGATGCTCTCGTAGCGCGGGCCCAGAATAAACTCCGGCGCGCCCACGACAAAAGCGCCCTGACCGGCAAACACGGCGGCGGACCATTTTGTCTGGGAGTTGAAGGGGATCCGAGACAGGCATTGCCAATCTGTTTTGCGGGCAAAGACCTCAGCCATGGCCCTTCCCGTGTCGTTTTCCGGCTCAACGCCGCTGTACAGAGCGGCCAGGACGGCCTCCAGCTGCTCCGGGGAGTCCTTCTGCGGGTCCAGGGGGATCACGTCCTGCACTTCCATTTTGGGCTCGGTAATGGTGCCGGTTTTGTCCACACACAGCACGTCCACCCGGGCCAGGGTCTCAATGCAGTTCATGTCCTGGACCAGTACCTTTTGCTGTGCCAGCTTCATGGCGGATACAGCCATGGCCACGCTGGTCAGCAGGTACAGTCCCTCCGGAATCATGCCGATGAGCGCGGCGACTGTGGATTCCGTTGAGGTTTGAAAGTCCATGCCCAGCATCTGAAACTGGCGGTAAAACAGCACGCATCCCACGGGAATCAGGGCGAAGCCGACGACCCGGATCAGGCGGTCCAGAGAGCGCATCATTTCCGATTCCGTGGCATGTACGTTTTTCTTGGCGCCGGCGGAGAGCTTGGCGGCGTAAGCGTCGGGGCCGACCTGGGTCAACTGGGCCCGGGCCCGACCGGCCACCACGAAGGAGCCGGACTTCAGCGTGTCGCCGGGCCCTTTGACGATGGCGTCGGCCTCGCCGGTGATGAGAGATTCATTGACCTGCATCTCGCCGGAACGAACCACGGCGTCCGCGCAGATTTGATCTCCGGCGGACAATTCGATGATGTCGTCCCGGACCAGGCGCGAGGGGCGAACCTCGGTCCGCACGCCGTCTCGAATGGCCTTGACCGGCTGCTCGGCCACCAGAGTCAGCCGGTCCACCGCCCGCTTGGAGCGGATTTCCTGGAACGTGCCGATGGCGGTGTTGGCAATGGCGATCACCAGAAACATCATGTTTTTATAGGACCCGGCGATGACCAGCAGGACAGCCAATATGAGAAAAATCAGGTTGAAAAAGGTGAGGCAATTTTCCTGGATGATCTGCCTTTCGGATTTGGAGGGGGACTCGCCGGGGTCATTGGACCAACCGGCAGAGAGCCGGGCCTCTACCTGGTCCCGGGTCAGGCCCAGCTGGGGATCTGCCTCCAGGACGGGAAGCGGACGGCGGGGCGGGAGGTCTGGGGTTTGTTTTTTTCGGCGGATTCCTTTTTGTTTTGCCATAGCAACCGGCTCAGAGGCCTGTGCTCCTTGCGTATAAATTTAGGTGGAGTGGGGGCACCTATGACCCGCGTCTTCGTTCATTCGGGCATCCCGGACACGGCGGCTCTCCGGCAGGCCGTTTCTGCGGTCCCAGAGAAGGAGCAGGCGGCCGCTTTCCAGGGAAATTTCCGCCGGACAACCCAGGAAATGGTTGCTGACGCCCAGGGGGAACCCGGCGGTGAGCACAGCCTGCTCCAGGGGATATTGTAGCCCCCGGAGGCTGACTCCGGCGGCATCCGGGCCGGAGCAAAACACCGAGAGAATCCCGGAGGCTTCCCGGGAAAAGCCGAGGCAGCCCGGCGCCAGGACGGTAGCCAGGTACGTTTGCCCAATCAGATAGCCAAAGGCGTCGTGCTCGGTCAGGTAGTGCAGGAGCTGAAAGTTGGCCACGGTGTGGTCCAGACGGGGGCCGTCCAGAGCGCCGTAGAGCAGAAAGCGGCGGCATCCTGCTCCCAGCCCGGCCTTGACGGCCAGCATGGAGTCCGTGTCGTCTTTCTCAATGGGGAAGCGGTCTACCAAGGGCCCCTGAGGCGTATAGCCCAGGGAATCAAAATCCCCCAGAATGCCGGAGGGCTCCAGCCCCGCAGCCTGCAGATGCCGCAGACCGCCGTCTGCGGCCAGAATGAAATCGCCGGGTTCCGGCTGCTCCAGCAGGCCGTGGAATTCACCGGCGCAAAAAATATGACAAGTTTTCATGGCGGACTCAAATCAGTTGTTGTTCGTTGATCATCAGCTTAAACTGCAGGCCGAGCCGTTCGGCGGCCTTGCGGCAGAGAATCATCCGCTGCATGAAGATCTCAAAGTAGTCCATGACGGAGCCGTACTTGGTGTCTACCGTGAGCTTCAGCTTGACCAGCGTCCGATCCTCGTTGATTTTCAGCTGAGATTTTTTGACGGAGTAATTCACCCGGTCGTGAATGTCAAAGGTGGTGGCGTCTGAGTTTCGTACCCGGCTCCGGCGCACGTCGGCCTTGTCCGCCAAAATCAGGGCGGCGGCCACCTCGTTCACCGGTACGCCGTTTCCCTCGTCGTGGTTGCCGATGGCGGTGACGATGGTGGCGATTTCCGACGGATCGCACCCCATGTCGTTGAGAATGCTCCAGGCCATCACGGCGCCGGACTGAGAGTGATCCACCCGGTTGACCAGGTTGCCGATGTCGTGTAAGTACCCGGCAATCCGGGCCAGTTCCACGGTACGCGATGGAAAATTCAGGGTTTCCAAAATATATTTTGCCGTATCCGCCACGTGCATCACATGGGCGAAGCTGTGTTCCGTGTAACCCAGGGCAGCCAGAGATTCGTCGGCTCGGGTGATATAGGTGCGAATCGCCTGGCTCTGGGTGACTTCCTCGTAGGTCAGCAAAGATAATTCCTCCTGCGGATTTTGTAATTTTTGTTCAGTATACCACAATTTCCTGGGGAGTGAAAGAGCCGGGTGTGAAATCTTTGTTAATTCCGGCGGCGTAGGAGAAAAAACAAGGCGGTAGGGAACAGAAGCAGGCTGATCCATTGGGAGGTGGACAGGCCGAAGAAGATTCCCCGGTAGCTGTCGCCCCGGAGGAACTCCAGCAAAAACCTAGCCGGTGCATACAGGGCCAGGTACAGCGGCAACAGCCGGCCTTTGCCCTGCCGCAAAAGCCGGGACAGAAGGAGGAAGAGAATCAGATTCCAGGCGGCTTCCACCAGCTGAACGGGAAACCGGGAGATCCCGTTGGCTTCCACCACCGGACTATGCCGGTAGGTCACGCCCCAGGCAGAGGGAATTCCATAGCAGCAGCCTCCCAAAAAACAGCCGATCCGGCCGAAGGTGTGGAACAGGGCAATGGCGGGGGCGGTCAGATTGGACCAGAGCGCAAGAGATCTGCCCTTGACCCGCAGATACAGAGCGCCGGCCAGAATGCCGCCCAGCAGACCGCCGTAAAATACAGAGCCGCCCCAAATGGCGAACATCACCTGGAAGAAAGACGCCAAGGAGTGAATTTGAGAGAGCAGCTGCGGCCATTGGGAGAGGCTGACCAGGCCGTAAAGCAGATGCATCCCCAGAAATACGCCGATTGCGGAAAAGAGCAACAGGACGATCATGTCGTCTTCGCTTTGCCCGGCCCGCTTGGCCGCCCGGCAGGCATAAATCCCGGCTGCAAAAATACCGGCCAGGGCCAGGATGGGGTAGATGGCAAGGGTTTTACCCAACAGGGAAAATGCAGGAATCATAGAAAGCCTCCTGAGCAGGTTGTAAAAAAGGGGCGCTGCAAAACAGAGCTTTGCAGAACCCCTTTTCGCTGTCGCACCGGGTTAGCTCAGCATACCGGCCGTTCCGGCAGCGCTGAAAATACCGACGGCACAGACGACGCAGATGATGCCGAGCGCGCCGATCACAGTGCCGATGATGCCCAAAACAAAGCCGGCCGTGGCCAATCCTTTTTGATCCGGCTGCGCCAGCTTCCGGCCCTTGACGCCGAACACAATGCCCAAAATGGCCAGGACAAAGGTGAAGTAGCACACCACTGGAATGAAACTGCCGACGATTCCGAGAATGCCGCAGACCAGGGCAGCGATGGAGTAGCTTTTTGCGTTGTTATTTTCCATAGCGATTTCCTTTCTCTTTTTGTTTTTCTCTGCAAAAAGACCGCGAGAGCAATTTGCAGAGTTATTGTACCATGTTCTGAAAATTTGTCAACTTTAGACCGACCTTTTTCACAAAATTGCAGAATGTGTGGAGATTGCTTGCCGCCTGATACCCGTAGGGGCGGTTCTTGTTGTTTATGGCCGGATAAAAATTTTTGCCGGAGGGAAATTCTGCCAAAAAATCTATTGCTGTCGCAACAAAAAGTTTATATAATGGGATTCCAATTATGGTTAACCAAAGAAAGCGAGTGAAATTTCATGGACGAGCAGCAAGCAATGGTATCCGGCCGCGCCAAGGGTCGGCCGCCAATGGCCGGTCGGGGGCAGCGGACGGCGATCATGGGTCTGACGTTGGCGTTGGTTTTTTCCCTGGGCATTTTGGTGGGAATCGGCCTGTCCTATGGAACGTGGGTCCGGCCGTTTTCCAGTCCGGCCGCTCCGCCGGCTTCAGCGCCGGTGGAGCCGGACGAGGAGCCGGAGGTGACGAAACCTGCCACGGAACCGGTGACGGAACCTGCTACAGAACCTGCTACAGAACCGACGACGGAGCCTGCCACGCAGCCGGCGACACAGCCGCCTACAGAGCCGGTAACCCAGCCGGTGAGCGAGCCGGGTTTGGTCGCAGAGCCTGCTGTGGAGGAGGAAGCCACCGAGCCTCCCGCCACGGAGCCTGCTTCCTCAGAGCCGGACGGTGCGGTGACGGGGTATATTCTGCCCAACAGCAGCACAGAGTATCTGACCTGGGAGGACTACGGCCATCTGTCTCTCTGGGAGCTGGTCCTGGCCCGGAACGAGATTTTTGCCCGCCATGGCCGCCTGTTTCATGATCCGGACATTCAGGCGTATTTCAACAGCTGCAGCTGGTATGAAGGGACCGTTGCGCCGGAGAACTTTGATACCGGCGTGATGAGCGACATTGAGGTGCAGAACGTGTGGACCTTAAAGGCTGCAGAGGGGTAGGGGGTGGATACTTTGACCAAAAGACAGGCTTATGTGGTGATGCTGCTTCTGGCTCTGCTGACCTGCACGGTACTTTGCGGCGCCGGGTTGATGCTGCACCACGTGGCAGAGGCTACGACTCTGATTGCAGGATGACATAACCCGGAGCATGCAGATGCTGCCCCAGACCGGTTCCTTCGGACCGGATGGGGCAGCATATTTTGGATTCCCCACCATGAGACCGCAGGCCGTTGCCGGTTCTGCGCTCCGGGGTTTTCCGGAGAAATGAAGAGGTGCTGCCTCTTGTGGTTCTTTCGAATCCACTTGAGACAGCACCCGTTTGATGATCTTAGAAATTCTGATCCAGGATGGTCAGAAGCTTTGCCATCTGGGCCCGGGTCAGAGTGGCGGCGGGACGGAGCATGCCGTCCTCGTAGCCCTCAAAGAGCCCTTCTGCCACAGCCCAGGCAAAGGCCGTCTTGGCATAATTCATCACCTTGTCGCCGTCTGCATAGTCCTTCAGGTCGGCGCCCTCTGCGGCCTCCAGCTTCAGGTACTCGGTGACATACCGGTACAGGAAGGTGGCTGCCTGCTCCCGGGTGACACTGGCCTCCGGGCGGAAGGTGGTGGGCGTTACGCCGTGAACAATCCCTTGCTCTTCCGCCCAGGCTATGGGTTCGGCGTAGAAGCGATGGCTGTCCACGTCCGTGAAGGAAGACGTCCCTTCCACCTCGGGTTCGCCTGCCAGGCGGTACAGGGTGGTCACCAGCTGGCCGCGGGTGATGGAGGCGTTGGGCGCAAAGCGGGTCTCCTCCACCCCGTTCATCAGACCGTTTGCAATGACATAATCGGTATATGCATGGTACCAGCGATTGGGATCCAGATCCACAAATGCCTCGGAGGGGCACTCCAGATCTACAGTCAGCTTCTCGGTATAGGCGGGCTTGCCGTCGTTGATTTCCCGATGCTGCACCGTGAGGACGGAATCGGCTCCGCTCTTCAAGGTGAAGGTCAGGGTTGCGACCGGGCTGCCGGCGGCAATGGCCTCCTCGCTCACATAGCCCAAGGTCACAGTCCCGGCGACGGTCACCTGGGCGGTGTAATCGCCGGTCACAGCCGCCTCTTGGAGCTCCAGAGCCGCCTTGTCATAGGAGACAGTGATCAAACCGTTGTTGGAATCCACCTCGACACCCTGGCCGTCCTTGGCGGTGATGGTCAAGGTCACGGTCTTCCCGTCCTCCTGGGGGGTGACCTGAGACATGGGTGCGGCGGCGCGCATGGGCTGGGCCTCCAGCGTCAAAGGCTTCTCCAGCATGCCGGTCACGGCTACCTGCTCTGCAGCGGCAGCGTTTGTCTCCACCGCGTACAGGGCTGCGGGCCACACGTCGATGCCTACATCACCAATCCGTTCTGCGGCGTACAGCTCCTCCTCCGCGTTCCAGGACAGCCGGTAGAACTCATTGGTCTCCCCGGTGAAGTAAGACAGGTACAGATTCCCATCATCGCCGCAAACCAAAGAGCAATACTGGTAATTCTGGTAGGTGGGGAAGCGCAGCTTCAGACTCGTCAGATCCGTAGGAATGAAGTTGAAGGAGATGGAGCTGCTTCCATCATATTGGAAGCTCCACAAATAGCCGGCATCGTCCAGAGCATAGATCAAATCGCAGAGGACGCCCTCTTCATTGGTTTCCGTTCCCATGGAAGCGACTGCCACAAACTTGGCGCCTCCGGTATACTCTGTAAGATATTGGGTCAGGTCCCAGCCCTGGTTGAAGGTATTGCCCAGGGGGTCGCAGGCGCTCATCAAATAGGTCTGCGAAACCGCCATCATACCGGGTTCTTCTTTGGTATTGAAGTTCTCCAGTGCCACCAGGTCCGACATGGCGAAACCAAAGCCGCAGGCAGCGCTGGATTTGGCCGTATCCTGGCCGGTGGTCAGATCCACCTGATGCATGAACCAGGAGCCGTCCACAGAATCCTGCAGATACAGCCGGTCCGTCACCTTGTCATAGGCCACTGCAGCCAAGGAGCTGCTGAGCGGCAAACCGGCCACCCAATTGTCGTCCGTCTCCATGTTCCAGCTGAAAAGCATGGGGCTCCCATTTCCGTCCTGCAGAGCGCCCTTCAGCGTCACATCCAAAGCGTCCACCGTGACGCTGCAGGTGGCGGTGACCTGGGGATCCAGCTTGGAGGCAACTGTGATTACCGTCTCACCGGCGCTCACACCGGTGACCACGCCGTCGGCGTCCACCGTGGCAATCTCGGGATTTGCAGAGGTCCAGGTCACAGTCCGGTCTGTGGCCGTCCAGGGCTGCACTCTGGCCGACAGGGTTTTTCTGGAGCCCTTCAGCAGCGTCATGGACTGGGGAGCGACCTGAACGCCGCTGATCTCATCCGTTGGAGTGGTCCAGCTGCCGCCGGTGGTCTTCTGGGGAATGATGAGAGAAGTGATTTCGGTCCGGAAATCCTTGTACATCGTCTCCGCACCCGTCTCCGGATTCATGCTGTAAAAATACGCGTGAGAACTGTTCCGCAACGTGGAGAAGGTCACGGCATACAGCTGGCCGTCGTTGGGATTCCACGCCAGAGTCTTCACGTTGTTCCGCGTTTTAGAGGTAATCTGCTGGGGCGCCGCGCCGAACGCTCCGGATCTGAACTGGCTGAGAAACAGGTAGGCATCCCGGGAGGTCAGCTCGCCGTTGCCGTCCAGGTCGGCATGGGCCGCGTTTTGAATGGAGTCCCGGACACCGGTGACATAATCCAGAATGGCCTGGCCGTCCTTGTCGTTGACCTTGCCGTCTCCGTCAAAATCATATTCCAGGTTTCCGCCGCCCTGCAGGGTGTCCAGGGTATAGGCGTACACAAAGCCCCGGTTGCCGACCTCGCTGCTGTCGCCATGGACTGCGCTGTAGAACGTGCCGTTGCCGTCGCAGGCCAGGGTGTTGGTGGGGAAGGGGATTTCCGCCAGGTCGGTCACTGCACCGGTGAGCTTGTCCACAGAGACCAGATGGTTCCCGGTTACGCCGTAGAGGGTGGAGGTGGACTGGTCGTAGGCCATATCTGTGAGCACCACACCCATGTTGGCAACACAGGTCTCCATGCCCAGGTCCTCCTCGCTCAGGACGTACAGATCCCCGCGATTGGTGGCGGCAAAGACCAGGCCGTCTACATGAGTGGCTGCGGTATAGACCTGCTCGGAGGAAGTCAGCTCCGTGGGCGTGCTTTCCTCTGGGCCAAAGCCGATCCACACACGGCTGCCGGTCTGGAATGCCATCATGTCCGGCAGAGTCTCGTCCCCGCCGGTCTGCAGCTTCACCTGGTAGGTGGTGGCGTTCAATGCATAGTCGAACACCTTCACCAGGAACGTCTTGCCGTTCGCCCCGGCCAGGTCCAGGGTGTAGTCCGCTGCTTCCCCGGGCTGAATGTCCTGCATGGCGCCGGTCATGGCCAGGCTCTTGGTGCCGGATGCATTGTACAGAACCACACCGGCCACATACCGGTTGTCCCGGGCCTTGACGGTCATGGTGCTGCCCATCAGGCTGAGGTTCACATCCAGCAGCTCCGGAGCCGTGTTATCCACCGTCATGGGGATGCGCATGGACGCGCCTGCTTTCAAATCGTCCCACCGAACATTACCCTGGGCGTCTACGTAGTATTCCGGCGCCAGAGTCAAGGACAGCTCCAGCCGGTCGCCCTCCTGGGCGCCTGTGGGTACGAAATTGGTGTTGAGGGTGGTGACGGTATCCTGCCAAGAGCCGGCATTGGTGTGATAGTAAGCAGAGTTGATCGCGCCGGGGTAGCTTTCCAGCATGGGTTCCCCCGGATTGGTCTCGTTGACCGCCAGAACGCGGCTGGCTGCGGCGTTGCGAATGACTGCAACAGAGATCTGGCTGATCTGATCTCCATTTTCGCTGTTGATGGCGTTGCGCTCCGGCATATAGCCGGCGTCCGCCACCAGGGGGTTGCCGCCGAAGTAGTACTTGGTTCCGGGGTCATCGGCATAGGTAATCACCGCCGTGTTGACCTTGGTGTTGCCCAGATAGGGCAGGCGGACCTCAGCGCCCGCATCGTACTCTACGCGGGAGCCCACCTCAAACATCGAAGCTTCGCTCCAGCTGCCGTAGAAGCCCAGCACCGGAATGGAGTGCTCGGTTCCTTCCACGCCCTCTTCCGTGCTCCCGCTCTTGGCGTACACATAGCCCTGGATATAAGCGCCGGCGGGGTACTGCTTGAGAGCTGCCTTCTGGCCGTCCGTCAGCCGGACCGTTACCTGCACATCTTTAGAGCCGTTTGCAGGAACCGTCACCGCCTGTCCCACGTCGAAGGTCACCTCCGCATCCAGCGCGGTGGTCCAGGTGTCCATGTAATCGCCCTGATCTCCATCGTTGTTCACCGCATGGGTAAAGAGATCCTGGGTAAAGAAATCCGCAGACAGGGCATAGGTCTTTTCTTCATTCGTCAGGTTGTGGATGGAGAAGGAGAAGGTATATGTACCGTTTCTCTCCGGGTCGTCGCCCAGCTCGACCTTCACTTTTCCATCTGCATAAGACCCACCGGCATCTTCGCCCATGAGGATGTAGGAATCGGCTGCAAGGGCTTTGCCCACATTGGCCAGGCCCGCGCCCTGCCGCAGGACGGGATAATAACCGTGGCCGTCCTCCCCGTAATCCTCCATCTGCGGAACGGCGGTGGACATGAGCAGGCTCTGGGCCAGCTGACGGGGGGTGAGACCGGTTTTCCGGGCCAGGCCCTCCTCCCGGATGTACTGCGCCACCAGCGCCGCCATACCGGCCACCTGCGGTGCGGCCATGGAGGTGCCGGACATGTTCTCATAAGCCGTGCCCCCGGCAACCAAACCGTTGACCGAGTAAATGTTGCCGCCGGGCGCCGTAATTTCCGGCTTCAGCTCCAGGGAACCGGGAATGCCCCAGCTGGAGAAGCTGCTCATGGTGTTGTACTCCGGTGTGTAAATTGCGGAGCCGATTCCTTCTTTTACGTCCAACCGGCCCAGATAGTAGAGAACCTTCCCGTCCTCCCCTGTGACCGGGGTGGCTGCCGCCTTCATCATGGCGCCGTCGGACTGGAGCACGGAGACGCAGGGAGCTGTCTTGGTGTAGTCCGTCAGGTCCATGCTGATGATACCGGGCTGATTGTTATAAACAATCGTGGCAATGGCGCCGTTGGCCACAGCGGCCTCCGCCTTCTGGAAGAAGGAGGTGTCTCCCCGGGAGCAGACGGCAACCTTGCCCTCCAGAACATCGGCAACGGCTGCAAAGTCCTCTTCCGTGCCGAAGCCGTCGATGAGGACATACTCGTGTTCTCCGGCAATGGAGGCCAAGGGCTGGTTCCGGAATCCGGTGCTTTGGGTGTAGACCACAGTGGTGTCCCCCACCAGGAAATACTCGCCTGTGGCGCCGGCATTGTCGATGGATGCGACACACAGGGAATTGGTATAGGAGCCGGGAGAGCCCACCATATCCATGTTCACATCGTCGGAGTAGAGATATCCGGCGTTTTGGGCCGACTCCACCCAGGACCCGGCGTTGCCGGCGGAAATGGACACCACCATGCCGGTCTCCGCCAGACGGTCCAGAATGGCCTGATACTCCGCCTTGGCGTGCCTCGCCTCGCCGGGGTTCGAGGAGCCCAGAGACAGGTTGACCACATCGCACTTCAGGACAATGGCGTCCTCGATGGCAGCCAGATAATCAGAGTCATAAGCGCCGCCCGCCTTGCCGAACACCTTCATGGTAATGAGCTGTGCGTCGGGAGCCACACCCTGGACCTTCACGGAATCCAGCGCGCCGGCAAATGTCCCGTCGGCATTGGGGATGTAGGCGTTGGCTGTGGCAATACCGGCCACGTGAGAGCCGTGCTCTCCCTGCCGGTCCTGGTCATGGGTGATGTCCAGGTCCTTGTCAATGTAGTTATAGCCAAAGGGAAGCTTGGTGTTGCGATACAGCTGCAGCGCCGTGACGCCTTTGCCCACATGGAGCTGATCCAGCACACCGGTGATTTCTTCGACGTCCAGAAGATTATAGTCCGCCACGGTTTTGCCGGCCTGCTCCGCCTGCTTGGCCAGGGAGTAGTCAAAACCGGCCGCGCTGAAAGACTGATGGTCCGTATCCGTGCCGGTGTCAATGACGGCAATCCGGCTGCCGGCTCCGGTATAACCGGCTGCCCAGGCCGCGCTGGAGCCGATCATAGCGGAAGAGGTGGACATGTTGGGGTCGTTCGGCAGATCGGTATCCACCACCGCAGGCGCATACTGGGTCTCAAGGAGCACCTGCTGCACACCGGGAACCTGCTCAATGGCCGCAATCTCGCCGTATTCCACATTGGCCGAGATGATGTTGGCCGCCAGGGTCAGATTCCAGACCACATCCAGCTGCTTTCCGCCCAGGGCCTGGGTGGAGATGGCCTGGGCCAGAGTCTCCTGCCGGGTCTCCAGACCGGACCGGTAAGCCAGGGCCGCCTGATTTTCGGCAATGTTTTGCACATCAAATTTGGAAATTGTGGGCGCATCCTCCAGGAAAATGGAGACGCGCACGGTTTCTGTGTCCCGGTACGCCGGGGCGGCTTCCTCCTCCGCCTTCTGCAGCGGAAGCTGGGCTGTGACGGCGCTGCCGTCCACCTGAGACCAGGTGACTGCAGGGTCTGCAGCCGCAGCCTGAGGCACTCCAAGAGAGCACAACAGCACTGCCGCCAGCAAAAGCGCGCACAGCCGGGATGGTAGGTTTCGCCTTTTTTTCATATAGGATCCTCCTTTTTTATTTCCCCCAATCGTCATTTGGGGGTTCAAACGGGGCAGAGCCCCATGTTTGAACTTTGTATGGTTTTTGCCCTTTTCCTTCAAATGCAACTCTCTGATTCTACCTATGGAAGTTCCGGCCGAAGGCTCCGCGCCCACCGGTGTGGATATGGGTATAGAACCGGCGGATTGCCGGGGCGGGCGGGATTTCCAAGTCCTCCCCTCTGAGAGCCGCGATTTGTTTTGCGTATTTATAAATTACCTCGATAATTCGCTCCTTTACGTGGAAAATCCCCTGGGGTACCCACAGGGGATTTTCCGCATCACAGAAAGGAGAAACCTGAGGAAGCAATCAGAAATCTCGGGAAAGAATCGTCAGGAACTTGGCCATCTGCGCCCGGGTTACGGACTTTTGGGGACCGACCGTCCCGTCGCCGTAGCCCTCCA
>UREY01000002.1 GCA_900546915.1 uncultured Eubacteriales bacterium | reverse complement strand
CTTGCATGTGTTAGGCACGCCGCCAGCGTTCGTCCTGAGCCAGGATCAAACTCTCAAATAATTCGTATCTTAATCAAAGCCTGTCTCCAAACTTCGCTTAAAATCTTCCTTACTTAAGTCATTCGCTTCTAGCTTCTAACTCAAGAATTTTTCGTTGGCTGTCCTTCGCTCTTCGCTACTAAACAACTTTCCTCGTTTTTTCAGGTGTTTCTTGGTTCACGTTATTCAATTCGCAAGGTACACGCGCTCCTTCGATCGCTTTCGCCTCGAGCGGAGCTTTTCTAGATTATCACATGCGGACCGTTTTGTCAAGTACTTTTTTTAGATTCTTTTCTCTTTTTTCCTTCACTCGTTCCGCGTCCCGCCGCTCTTCACGGCGCCCGGTTATACTACCAGATCCACCCTCCCTTGTCAATACCTTTTTTCCCCTTTTTTCGAAAAATTTTTTGGTCTTGCTTCTTTCCAGATCGGTGTTTACAAAGGCCGCTGTATATGATAAAATACAGGAAAAATATGCACTCTCATGGGAGGCATTATAATATGTAAAGGAGCGGTTATCATGAGTTTTTCCCTGCGTCCCTTCACGCCACCGGATTTTACCCAGGAGAAATTCCGGAACGCCCCCAACGCAACCCTCGTTCCCTGTCCCAAGGACGGCGTAGCGCCGGAGGCGTATCACGCCATGAGCATTTTCCCGGAGTATTTCAAAGTTGACGGCCAGTGGATCATGGCAAAAGAAAGCCGGATGGACTGTGTGCCTGTATATGAAAACGGCGTCATCTTCGTTCGGGAATTTCGCCTTCTGAAGGCCGGCGACCTGGTCTTCACCGGCCGGACGGAAAACTGCGAAAACGGTATTTATGTGTATCCCGACGGCTTCCGGGAATCCACCGTACAGCAGGACGTATTTGCATTTCGTCAAAACCGCTCCCGGGAGACGGCTTTCTCCAAAGATTACGACGAGATCTATGATCTTTTGCGGCATGACCGGGAGCACGGGAAAATCGTCTGGGTTATGGGCCCCGCCTTCGCCTTCGACTATGACGCCCGCAACGCCTTTGCCAAATTGGTCAACGGCGGCTATGTTCATGCGGTCTTGGCCGGAAATGCTCTGGCCACCCATGACCTGGAAGGCGCTTATTTGAATACCGCTTTGGGTCAGAATATTTATACCACGCAAAATCAACCGAACGGACACTATAATCATCTGGATCTTTTAAACCGGGTCCGGTATCACGGCTCCGTCTCCAAATTTATCGAGGAAGAGCAGATCGACAACGGCATCATCTACAATCTGGAGAAAAATCACATCCCCTACGTACTGGGCGGCTCCATCCGGGACGACGGTCCCCTGCCTCCTGTTTTTGCCAATGTCTACGAGGCGCAGGACGCCATGCGCAACCAGGTTCGGGACGCCACCACGGTCATCTGTATGGCCACTATGCTGCATACCATCGCGACGGGCAATATGACGCCGTCCTTCCGGGTGATGCCGGATGGTACCGTCCGGCAAATTTACTTCTATTGTGTGGATATTGCCGAGTTTGTGGTCAACAAGCTGGCGGACCGGGGCAGTTTATCCGCCCGGGGCATCGTCACCAATGTGCAGGACTTTGTTGTAAACCTCAGCAAGGGACTGGGCCTGTAACATCAAACACCAGCCGCACGGGACATGCCCTGCGGCTGGTGTTCCTTCCTCTCTGTTTGGGTTGTAGTTACAATTTCCGGCATCGTAACAAAATGGCAACCGCCCGCAACTAAGGCTCTATAGGAACCCGCCTCCTTTCGTGTTATACTTCTCGTATCACAGGAAAGGAGTTTTTTTATGCGTCTTGAAATCGGACAAAAAATCAAGCAGCTTCGCTTGCATCGGGGCATCACCCAGGAGCAGCTGGGACAGTCCCTGGGGCTGACCGGTCAGGCAATCTCCAAGTGGGAGAGCAACACCACAATGCCGGACATCCAGCTCCTGCCGGAGCTTTCGGCTTTGCTGGGAGTCTCCATCGACGCGCTGTTTTCTATCACCGACCGGACCCATATGGACCGGATTGCCAACATGCTGGAAAACGCAAGATTTCTGCCGGCCCACGAATTTGAAGATTCCGAACGATACCTGAAGGACAAGCAATTGACACCCGACACGCAGGCAGAGGCCACGCTGCTTCTGGCCCGCCTTTATAACAAACGGGCCAAAGAATACCGGGACCTAGCCGCTCCCTTAGCCCGGCAGGCGCTTCTGCTCAATCCGGAAGCGGCAGAAGCTCACAAAGCCAATCTGGAAGCCGCGTCCTGCCGGATGCCCGATTGGAACGTGGGAAACCACGGGCAACTCATTGCTTTTTACCAGGATTTCCTCCATACGCACCCAGATGCCCGGCCCAACTACCTGTGGCTGATGGATTTACTCCTGGCCGACGGTCGTACAACAGAAGCCCGGCAGACTTTGGAAGCCATGGGCCGCCTGGGGCGCACCTATCACTATGATCTATACGACGGCCTGATTGCAAAGGAGGAGGGAGACCTGTCCCGGGCTTTGGCTTGTTGGAAGCATATGACGGACCAAGAACCGGAGCTCTGGCTTTCCTGGTTTGGCCGTGCCGACTCTCTTGCGAAAATCGGCCGTTACGAGGAGGCCGTATCCTGTTACCAATCCGCCATCGCCCTGCAACCCAAGCCCCGATACACCGATATGCCGGAGGCCATTGCGCAAATCGCGGAAATTCAGGGAGATATTCCAAGGGCCATCTCTATGCGGGAGCAATGCATCCAAATCTGTCGCGAGGATTGGAACATGACGGAGGGAGAACCCCTAGCGCTGCACCGTCGGGAAATTCAGCGGCTGCAGGAATGTTTAAACCAGCCCAAATGCTAAAGATCGTGTCCTGGAATCGGAAAAATCTGTCGCTTCATCCCTGTTTCTGAATTCTTTTGAACTGACGCAGCAATGCCTGCGCTGCCAGGCCGGTAAACAGGCCGGTGATGAGTCCGGAAATCAGAAGCACCGGCAAATAAGACAGGAGCGCAGGCGTCTGCGTTACGGCAACGGCCACCCCAATTTGCCCTAAGTTGTGCGCCACCGCACCCAGGCAACCGGCAACCCAAATCTGCTTCTCTGTTAAAATTCGTCTCAAGCCCCATGTCGCCAGCCAAGCCAAGGCTCCTCCTACCAGAGCATACCACAGTCCCATCATTTGACCGAACAACAAGGAACCCAACAGGATCCGCACCAATAAAATCCCGGCTGCTTCCCAGGGACCCAGAGCGAACACGGCAAAAATCGTGACAACATTGGCCAGGCCAAGCTTAACCCCCGGTATGGGGATCGGAACGGGAATCTGGGCCTCCACCCAAAAGATCGCCAGCGCAATCGCAGATAAAAGCGCCATCCGTGTAATTTTTTTCACGATCATACCCAGCCTCACAGATACTGCTTAAAGCAGAGGTTCAGGTCCACATTTCCGGTAATTCCCGGAACGGACCCCGTACAGCTATACTGCCACATATCCACATCATAGGAAAAGGTCATAGCATCCTCATACTGTGCCAGCCAAAAATCGTAGGCCTGCAGCTCCCGCAAGCGAAAGGTATTCTGTGCCAAATCCTGATTGAAATAGACGGCCGGCGTATAACCGGCCTCTTCCACCATCCGGCAGAATTCCAGGGTGCAGTCTGTGACCATGCGGCTGGAAACCTCCGCCGTCCTGGCGTCGGCGCTCACCCATTCCCAGTCGAATACTACGGGATATGTGATTTCCCAACCATCAAGGAATTCCAAAACCACTTCCGCTTCCTCCCGCGCCTCTTCGACCGAGATCGCCTGGGAGTAAAAGTACACCCCCACCGGAAGTCCGGCATCCAGAGCGCCCTGCAGGTTCGCTTCTGCATAGGAATCAATATGCACGCCTCCCTGGTCATAGCCACGATAGCCCACGCGAATCATGGCATAGTCCACCCCGGATTGCGCCACCGTCGCCCAGTCGATCACCTCTTGGTGAGAGGAGACATCAATTCCGGTCTTTGCATCCACTGCCGAGCAATAGACAAAGCCGTCCTGCACATAAAAGTCAGATTCCGTATAAGGATTTTCCGGCGGCGGCGGCAGAGTTTCCTCTACCATGGGCTCTGAAGAAAAGCCCAACCGGCTGAGGCATAATAAGATGACAACGCCGGCTCCAGCCAGTCCCATAAAGCCCAGAAGCAGCGCTTTAAAATTCTTTTGGTTTTTTTGACTTTTTGCCATAGCTGTCTCCTTAAAATACCAAAAAACCGGTAATTTTTCTGATTATATCACATTTCTTACATTCTGCCAAGGGAGATTTCCGTCTTTGGCATCTCCATGGGGAATTCCGATTTTCACCGGACATATCATAACGAAAAACGGGTCTGTCGTATCCAACAGACCCGTTCCATCATTTAATCCTGATACATGGGGTACTTCTTACACAGGGCATCCACCGTATCCAGAACTTCCCGGCGGGTACCTTCAAAATCCCGAGCGGTCAACGCAATGCAGTGCGCTACGGTTTTTACATCCTCTTCCCGCAGGCCCCGGGTTGTAACGGCAGGCGTTCCCACGCGGATGCCGCTGGTGACAGAGGGCTTGGCCGGATCCATCGGAATGGCATTTTTGTTTAAAGTCATATGGTTCTCATCACAACGCTCCTGCAGTTCCTTGCCGGAGATCTGAAGCGGCCGCAGGTCTGCCAAAACCATATGGTTGTCCGTACCGCCGGTGACCAGGTCGAAGCCTTCTTCTAGGAGAGATTCTGCCATAACCTGGGCGTTGCGCACAACCTGAGCGGCATATTCCCGGAACTCCGGGGCCAAAGCCTCCTTCAGACATATTGCTTTGGCTGCAATCACGTGCATGAGAGGGCCGCCCTGCGTACCGGGGAACACGGCGGAGTTGAGCTTTTTCGCAAAGGCTTCTTTTCCCATAATCAAACCGCCCCGGGGGCCGCGCAGGGTCTTATGGGTTGTGGTTGTGACGATATCCGCATAGGGAACGGGATTCTGATGCGCACCACCGGCCACCAGTCCGGCAATGTGCGCCATATCCACCATCAGCACACTGCCCGCCTCATGGGCAATCTCAGAAAACAGCTTAAAATCAATGGCTCTGGGATAGGCCGAAGCACCGGCAATGATCAGCTTGGGCCGGTATTTTAAGGCCAAGTCCCGCACCTGATCGTAATCAATCCGTCCGGTCTCCGGATTCAGGCCATAGGAAATCACGTGAAAATATTTTCCGGAGATATTGGCCGGACTCCCATGCGTCAGATGCCCGCCATTTGCCAAATCCATGCCTAAGAATGTATCTCCAGGCTGCAGCAATGCAGTCAAAACAGCGGTATTGGCCTGGGCCCCCGAATGGGGCTGAACATTGACAAACTCTGCACCAAACAGTTCCTTTGCCCGCTGAATGCACAGTTCCTCTACCTGATCCACAAATTCACAACCGCCATAATAGCGCTTCCCCGGAAGACCCTCTGCATATTTGTTCGTCAAAATTGATCCCATCGCAGCCATAACGGCAGGAGATGTAAAGTTCTCTGAAGCAATCAGCTCCAGTCCATCCTGCTGCCGGTGAAGCTCCTTTTGCATCATGTTTGCCAGCTCCGGATCGTATCGCTCCACGAAGCCGATAGAATCCATCGGTTTAGTTAACATAATACTCCTTCTTTCTTTATTCCGTTTGTGGCAGGTTTTGAAACATACAAGAACCAAACACTGCCCAGTTTAGCAAAGATATTATATGGTATCTCCCTACTGCCGTCAAGTTATACGGATAAATTTAACAATTATTTCGCATTTTTCCTCAAATTCCCCCCTTGAATCCAACTTTTATCCTTTTCAGGAAAACTTTTGTGCGTATGTTGCCTCCATTGAAATTTCCATCTGCCGGGCTCCCCTTTTGTTGACAGGATTCCGCAGATTCCGTATAATGATCTCATAACTTTACCTGGGAGGTCTGCCATGTCTATTCGGCCAGCCAAGGTGGAAGATTTACCGCAAATGTTGGAGATCTACCGTCCATTTGTCGAACACACCGCTGTGAGCTTTGAATACCAGGTTCCCTCTCCGGAGAACTTTCTTCAGCGTTTTCGGAACCATGTTGCCCAATTTCCCTGGCTGGTGTGGGAAGAAAAAGGCCGTGTTTTCGGGTATGCCTATGCCGGAGCTCCTTGGGAGCGGGAGGCCTATCGCTGGTGTGCAGAGAGCTCCATCTATCTGGCCCCTGAAGCGCAGGGCAGGGGCATCGGAAAAACACTGTATCAGGCTTTGGAAGAGATTCTCCGCCGGCAGGGCTATGCCGTGCTCTATGCGTTGGTCACGACAGAAAACGAATCTTCCCTTGCTTTTCACCAAGCCATGGGGTTTCACCGCCGGGCTGTCTTTCCCGACTGCGGTTATAAATTCGGCCGTTGGCATGGGGTCATTTGGCTGGAAAAGCGTCTTTCCGATTTGGAGCACCCTTCCGCCTTTCCCTGCGCCTGGGACGAAAAGGAGACAATATGAAAAATATCTGTGTTTATGGCGCCGCCAGTGCGCTTATTCATCCCGACTACCTGTCAGAAGCGAAGAAGCTGGGCAGCTGTCTGGCAAAATCCGGCTTCGGTTTGGTCTTTGGCGGTGGAAATACCGGTGTCATGGGCGCCTGCGCCCGGGGCGCGGCCCAGGACGGCGGGCAAATCATCGGCGTCGCTCCTGAATTTTTTAAAAAGGACGGGATCCTATTTCAACAGTGCACGCACTTTTATTTTACTGAAACCATGCGTCAGCGGAAGGAAATCATGGAAAATCTCTCCCAAGCCTTTGTCATGGCGCCCGGCGGGATCGGCACCCTGGAGGAATTTTTTGAGATTCTCACCCTGAAGCAGCTGGGGCGCCACGCAAAGCCCATTGCCGTTCTCAATACTCGAGGCTACTACGATTCGTTAAACGCGCTTCTGGAACATGCTGTGGAACAAAACTTCCTGGAACGGGACGTTTTACCGATGTACCGCCTGTTTTCGGAGCCGGAGGAGTTGGTACAATCTTTGGAACAGGATTTGGTGACGTTTTCTTGAAAATTTTAATCAGCGCTTGCCTGTTGGGCGTTTCGTGCAAATACAACGGGGGCGATAACCTCTGTCCCGACCTCTTGAAACTGGCCCGGGAACATATTGTCCTGCCTGTCTGCCCGGAGCAATTGGGGGGCCTTCCCACGCCGCGCCCTCCGGCTGAGTGTCTAGGGGGCCGTGTCCTGACCCAGGACGGCCGGGATGTGACGGAATTTTATCAAAAGGGGGCCCTGGAGACCGTGCGCCTTGCCCGGCTTCTGGGGGCTGAAGCCGCCGTTTTCAAAGCCCGCAGTCCCTCCTGCGGTTGCGGCGCTCGGTACGACGGCAGCTTTACCCACACGGTTATTCCAGAAAACGGTATGACGGCGGAGGCGCTTCTGTCGCTGGGCCTTCCGGTCTATACGGAGTCCACCTATTTCAATCTGTTCCAAGAGGGTAAAAAATCCGATGATGGATGAGCTGTACAACACAATCGGTAAGACGACCGGTCGGCATGTTTTTTGCAAGACGTTGCATGCAGGCAAGTTTCTTCCCGGTAACCGTCCATTTTTTGCCCACGATTGGAAACAATTTTAGAAAAAAGTGTTGACCTGCGCCCAAAAAACGGCTATAATGTATTGAGCATGGCCTGAATTACGTTAGGCTTGTTTTCTTTTGACTCGCTACGGCCGATTCCGGCTGTTGAGCATCAATCTTGACAGGAGGTGTTATCCCAATGCTGCGTACCTATCAGCCCAAAAAGCGCCACAGAGCCAAGGTGCATGGTTTCCGTCAGAGAATGGCCACCAGAAACGGCCGGAAGGTTCTCTCTCGCCGCCGTGCAAAAGGCCGCAAAGTCTTGTCCGCCTGATTTTGTGCGCCCAAGAATGCGGAATAACGCCGTCCAAGCTGTTGATGCGGGGTGAATGGAAGAGTCTTCTATTCGCCCCTTCCGTTTCATCCGGCCTTTCTCATGATGTTTGAAAACCCGGCCTTTCTCTTGGTAAAGTCCGGGATTTTTCGGTAGTTTGAAATCTTCATTCCCATTGCCACCCGCCACACCGGAAGGACTGTACCATGGAATTTTCCAAGCCTTTAAAGCTAAACCATATCTTCCGCCGATTGTACCACAACGGAAACCAGGCTGCAAACCGCTATCTGGTTCTCTATTGCAAGGCAAACCACCTGCATGAAAACCGGGTTGGCATTACCGTAGGGAAAAAATTGGGAAAAGCTGTGACCCGAAATCGGGTCCGCCGCCGTTTGCGGGAGATTTACCGCCTCCATGAAATGCAATTTCGGCCGGGTTACGATTTGGTCGTCGTAGCCCGCAGCCAGGCGGTCAACGCATCTTTTTCGCAGCTGACCAAAGCTTATTTGTCCCTTGCGGACAAGCTGAACCTGCGCAACGAGGCTGGACAATGAAACAAATTCTTCTGGCGCTGATCCGCTTCTATCAAAAACGCATATCCCCCGCATTTCCCCCACGATGCCGTTTCATTCCGACCTGTTCCCAATATGCCGTCGAGGCCATATCCAAATATGGCGCACTGCGCGGCGGTCTGTTGGCTCTGCGCCGCTTGATTCGGTGTAACCCCTTTTACAAAGGGGATATTTATGACCCTGTTCCCTGATTTTGGAGGAAAGATATGATTCTTGCGTTTAACATCGCCGACATCATTCGGGTACCGTTTGGATACCTGTTGGATTTGCTCTATCAATTCACAACCAGCTATGGCTTGGCATTGATCCTATTTGCTCTGATTGTCAAGCTGATTTTGCTGCCTGCCAGTGCAAAAAGCAAAAAAAGCATGATGAAAATGAGCCGCGTGGCCCCATTGACCCAAGCCATCCAAAAAAAGTACGAAAACGATCCTCAAAAAGCCCAACTGGAAATCAGCAAGCTGTACAAAGAAGAAGGCATCGGCATGATGAGCGGTTGCCTTTGGAGCTTTGTGCCTCTGCTTTTGCTGTTCCCTCTGTATACCGTAATTCGGCAGCCCTTGATCTATATGCTTCATTTGACGGCGGATCAGGCGACTAAGATCGTATCCATCATCAAAGAAGCCCTTCCGGCCGTCTTTTCTTCCAACAGCTATTACGACCAGCTGGCCGCCGCTCCCCATCTCAACGAATTTGTCTCGCAAATCCGGGAGGCTTTGCCGGAACTGGCCAACGTGTCGCTACCCAGCCTGAACTTTCAATTTTTAGGTGTGGATCTGGGCAAAATTCCCGATTGGCAATTTTGGAACTGGGGAACCGTCAACTGGGCTACCATCGGCCTATTTCTCCTGCCGGTTCTCTCCGCCGGGTCCAACATTCTCTCCATGTGGGTGAGCCAAAAGCTCAATGCCTCTGTAACCACGGACCAAAACGGGAACCGGGATGAACAAGCTGCAAAGGCCTCCAACGCCACCAACAAATCCATGATGATCGTGATGCCCCTCATGTCATTGTTCATCGGCTTTTCTTATCCGGCCGCGCTTTCTCTGTACTGGCTGGCCCAGGGCCTGTTCGGCATTGTACAGGACGCCGTCCTCACAGTCCGGTACCGGAAAATTTATGACGCGGAAGATGAAGTAAAGAGAAGAATTGCCGCACAAAAGGCCGCGGAAGAGGCGGAACGGGAGCGACTGCGCGCTCAGCGCCGGGCAGAAAATCCAGATGGTATTTCCGAAAACACCAGCAAGAAAAAGCTCCAAAAGCAGCAGCAATTCCAAAAGGAACAGCAACAAGCCGCTATGAAGCGGGTTCAATCGAATGCCTCCGGAGAGGATTTGCCTCTTTCCGGCGATCCGGAACGACCCTTTGCCAAAGGCCGGGCTTATCAGCCCGATCGTTATCGCAGCGTTTCAAACGATACTGAGGAGTAAGCTATGGAAAAAAAATTCATTGCAACCGGGAAAGATTTCGACTCTGCAGTCCAGGCCGCTTTGCGAGAGTTGGGTCTGGAATTGGAGAATGTCTCCGTGCAACTGCTGGAACGTGCCAAAAGCGGCGTATTCGGCATTGGAGCACGGCCCTGTAAAGTGGAAGTCACCTATGAAGTTCCCGATCCGGCTCCCACACCGGCTTTGTCGGCAACTTCCCGTACCAAGTCCAAAGCACCCAAGCCGGATGCCGTTCCGCCGCATCCCCCGACGCCTCCTGTAGAGAAGGCCGGCGCACCCACCGACCGGCCAAGACCGGCAGAACCCCCCCGGCCTCTTCGTCAGGAGCCTGCACACCGCCCTCCGCGCTTGAGAGAAGAGCCTAAGCTTCCCCGAGAACCTCGAGAAGAGAAAACCTTCGCTCCTGCCGCACCCGGCAGTGTGGAAGAGCAAATCGAAACGTTCTTAAAAGGCCTGTTACAACACATGGGCTCTACGGCCGTGCCCCACGCCTGGAAAAACGAATCTGAGACGTATCAGGTGGAACTCGTGGGAAAAGATCTGGGGATGCTCATCGGACGGCGTGGAGAAACCCTGGATGCCATCCAGCATCTGACCAATTACGCCGTCAATCGAAACTGCGAAGGACGGGTTCGCATCAGTGTGGATGCGGAGAACTATCGGGTGAAACGAGAAGATTCCCTTCGCCGTTACGCGCGGAAAAAAGCGCAGCAGGTTCTAAAACAGCGGCGGCGTACCATCCTGGAGCCCATGAACGCTTATGAACGCCATGTGGTTCACGCCGCCTTGCAGGATGTGGATAACATCACCACTTATTCTACCGGAACGGAGCCCAATCGCCGGGTTATCATTGAGTACGTACGGTAACCGCAATTCCTCTTCAGCAAGAACCTGCTGAAGAGGAATTTTTTCCAATTTCAACGGCCTGGAAAATATCCCGTCTTCTTTGCCTTGCAAGTTTTTCAGTAAGTGCTATAATAATCTCAAAGACATACAACAAAAAGGGAGCATGGATATGGAAACGCTACTGTCAATTTCCTTTGCCCTGCTGGCAGGACTTATGATGACCCGAATCATCAAACGCTGGCAGTTACCCGCTGTGACGGCTTATTTGGTTGCCGGCGTCCTGATTGGACCGAATTGCCTGGGACTTTTGCACATACCGGGCATCGGATTTTCTTCTTTTGAAGAGGTATCCGATTTAAGCCTAATCTGCGACGTGGCTCTTGGTTTTATCGCATTTGCCATTGGAAACGAATTTCGCCTGACCTCCTTAAAACAAACCGGCAAACAGGCTACCGTCATTGCCGTGGTGCAAGCCATTGCCGCTACCATCTTTGTGGATGTGACCTTACTGCTGCTTCACCTGGCCTTGGGGGACAAATTGCCGGTATCCACCTGCATCGTCTTGGGAGCGGTGGCCACGGCAACCGCTCCGGCAGCCACCATCATGGTTGTAAACCAGTATAAGGCAAAAGGACCCTTGACCAAACTGCTTCTGCCCATTGTCGCCTTAGACGATGCAGTTGGACTGATTGTCTTTGCTGTCTCCTTCGGCGTAGCCAAAACCATGATCAGCGGTTCTTTCAGTCTGATGACCGTAGTTCTCAATCCCCTGCTGGAAATCGTCTGCTCCTTGGCCCTTGGCGCCGCCCTGGGCGCATTGTTCTCCTTCGTGGAAAAGCTGTTTCAATCTAACTCCAAACGCCTCAGCGTTGCCGTCACCTTTGTGATTCTTGCTGCAGCGCTGTCGAAAATACAGATTCCCTTAGGGGGGAACGTGGTCATAGAATTCTCCTCCCTGCTGGTCTGTATGATGGTCGGCACCGTGTTTTGCAATGTATGTGACTTCTCCGAGGAAATTATGTTTAAAACCGATCGGTGGACGGCGCCTCTATACGTTTTGTTTTTTGTCCTCAGCGGTGCGGAATTGGATCTTCGGGTATTTGCTGAATTGGCAGTGGTCGGCATCGGCGCGGCCTACATCATCTCACGCTCCGCCGGGAAAATTGCCGGCGCCTCAGTCTCATCCAAGCTGATGAAATGTGACCAAAAGGTTTGTCAATATCTGGGTCTTACGCTGCTCCCCCAAGCCGGGGTCGCTTTGGGCATGTCCGTTACCGTGGCGGCGCAAATGGGCGCAGAGGGCGCCATCATTCGGGATATCATTTTGTTTTCGGTTTTAATCTACGAATTAATCGGCCCCATTCTCACCAAATATGCCCTTTCCAAAGCCGGTGAAATTCAGCCCAAGCCTGCCCAACGGGATATGACCAGAGTCCATGCCAGATAACAAAATATGGACCGGATAAACCCGACTGAACGTAAAAGCAATGGATCGTCTTGCCAATCTTGGGAGACGATCCATTGCTTTTCTCATTTGATTCGGTCGCTTTCTTCCACTTTTCTCAAAACCCGGCACGGATTGCCAACGGCGATCACACCGGCCGGTATATTTTTTGTCACCACACTGCCGGCTCCAATCACCGAGTCGTGTCCTATGGTGACGCCGGGAAGGATGACGACATTGCCGCCGATCCAAACCCGGTCTTCCACAAGAATCGGCTTACAAGCTTCCAACGTATAGGGATGACCATCCGGTGCAAAACGGACATTTCGTTCCTCCGCCCGCAACGGATGTATGGGTGTGAGGAAGGACACATTGGGACCGACAAATACATCGCTTCCAAGCCGGATTTCCCCACAGTCCAGAAATGTGGCATTGAAGTTTATATAACACCGGTCTCCCAAATATGTGTTGCAGCCGTAGTCAAACTTCACATATGGATAAATTTCGCTATATTGCCCCATCGAACCAAGAAGAGCCTTCAAAATTTTCTGTCGCTTCTCCTTCTCCGATTCCGTCGTTCGGTTGAATTCCTCCGCCCGATCCCTTGCATGATCCCGCTGACGGCACAATTCCGGATCGGAAGGGTCGTACCACAGACCGGCAAGCATTTTCTCCCGCTCGGTCATTTTTCCTCCTCCTGGCCGTCCACCTTTTCCACGCCGATGACCTGATTGCCATCCTCTACACGCATCAAAATAACGCCCTGTGTGTCTCTCTTGTAAATATTGATATCGGAAGCTGGCATCCGGATGATCACACCGCCCGATTCAATGAGCATCACGTCGTCCTCCTCATCAACCACACGGCAGGCCGTTACAAGACCGGTTTTGGGCGTAATGCTGTAATTTTTCAGACCTTTCCCCCCGCGGCTTTGCGGCTGCCGCTTTCCGTCCTCAGAAAGACGGAGATACTCTCCCAGATCTGTACGCTTTCCAAATCCATTGGCCGTAACGGTGAGCAGACATTTTCCCTCCTCCGCTTTTTCCGCACCAACGACATAGTCCCCAGGCGCTAACGTGATGCCCTTCACGCCTGCGGCATCCCGGCCCATGGGCCTTACATCCGTTTCACTAAAGCAAATGGCCATGCCCTGAGCAGTCGCCAGGATAATTCGGTCTTCTCCGCTCGTCTTCATCACAGAAATCAGATGATCGCCTTCCTCCAGTGTCAAAGCGCGAATTCCGGTTTTTCTATTGGTATGAATGGCCTGCAATGCCAGACGCTTCACGGTACCGTTTTTCGTCGCCATGACCAAATACGCATCCTCACGGAATTCTCGCGTCAAAAGCATAGCCGTCACTTTTTCATCCGGCTCCAAAGGCAACACGTTGACAATTGCGGTGCCTCTGGCTGTGCGGGAGGCCTCGGGAATCAGGTATCCTTTCTTCTTATGCACGCGCCCGGTGTTGGTAAAAAACAACACGTAGTCATGTGTGGAAGCCACAAAAATATTTTTTACATAGTCTTCCTCTTTTAAATTTTGTCCATTGATTCCACGACCGCCTCTGCGTTGACTCCGGTACGTATCCACAGGCATCCGCTTGATGTATCCCTGGCTGGATAAGGTATAGCAGCAATCCTCTTCTTCAATCAGATCCTCCACGTCAATCTCGTCTTCCACATCCTGAATTTCTGTCTTTCTCTCATCTCCAAACTTATCCCGGATGGCTGTGAGTTCCTCTTTCAAAATGTCCTTTACCAGATTGATGTCTCCCAGAATTCTCTGATATTCCGCAATTTTCGCCTCCAGCTCCTGATATTCCGACATCAGCTTATCTCGCTCCAGACCTTGCAGCCGTTTCAGCTGCATATCCAAAATAGCCTGAGCCTGCACGTCGGAGAGGCCAAATCTGCTCATCAAATTTTCTTTTGCATCATCATAGGAACTGCGTATAATTTTAATTACTTCATCAATATTTTCTTGTGCAATGAGCAAGCCCTCTAACAGATGCGCCCGCTCCTGCGCTTTCTTTAAATCATACCGCGTTCGCCGGATGATGATCTCTTCCTGGAAGGCCAGGTATTCATCCAAAATCTCCCGCAAAGAGAGAATCTTAGGCTGGGATTGATCCTTGACCAAGGCCAGCATATTAATGGCAAAGGTGGTCTGCAGCTGCGTCTGGGCAAAAAGCCGGTTTAAAACAACCTGTGCATTGGCGTCTCGTTTCAGCTCTATCACAATTCGCATACCGGTCCGGTCGGATTCATCTCGGATGTCGGAAATTCCATCCAATCTCTTCTCATTGACCTGATCCGCCATATTTTTAATCAGCATCCGCTTATTGACTTGATAAGGAATTTCCGTCACAATAATGCGGGTCCGGTTCTGTCCAAACTCCTCAAAGTGTGTACGAGCTCGAAGCGTTAAGCGGCCCTTTCCCGTAGCATAAGCCGCCCGAATGCCGGCTCTCCCTAAAATAATTGCTTTTGTTGGGAAATCCGGCCCGGTGATGTGCTCCATGATGTCTGATAATGTACACTCCGGATCACATAGAATGCAAATACATGCATTGATGACTTCCTTCAGATTATGCGGGGGGATGTTGGTTGCCATACCGACGGCAATGCCGGAGGAACCATTCACCAACAAATTGGGAAAGCGGCTGGGAAGGACGCGGGGTTCTTTCCTGGTTTCGTCGAAATTGGGATCCCAATTGACCGTGTCTTTCTCAATATCCCGCAGCATTTCATTGGAAATCCTGGAAAGGCGGGCTTCAGTATACCGATACGCTGCCGGGGGATCTCCGTCCACGGAACCAAAATTACCGTGTCCGTCTACCAACATATACCGCATGGAGAAGTCCTGGGCCAGGCGCACCAGCGCATCGTAAACCGACTGATCTCCATGGGGATGGTAGCGGCCCAACACGTCGCCGACGCATGTAGCGGATTTCCGGAAGGGACGGTCTGAGGTCAAGTTGTCCTCATACATGGCGTATAAAATCCGTCTGTGCACCGGCTTCAGGCCGTCTCGCACGTCGGGCAGCGCCCGTCCTACAATGACGGACATCGCATACTCCATGTAGCTCTGCTTCATCTCTCCTACCAGTTCGGAGGTAATGATAGACTGATTGGGAAACATAATATCTTCAGGTTTATAGTCCTTTTTATGCTGTGCCAAGCTGCAACCTCCTTAGTAATCCAGATTTGCCACGTTCGGCGCGTTTTGCTCGATGTATTCCTTTCGGGGCTCCACCTTTTCGCCCATCAGTAGGGTAAAGATCTCATCCGCCCGGACGGCGTCCTGCAATTCAATTCGTTTCAGCGTCCGTTTTTCCGGATTCATAGTCGTCTCCCAAAGCTCATGGGGATCCATCTCACCCAGACCTTTATTCCGGCTGATGTCCACCTTAGCATTTGGGTTGTCCTTCCGAATTTCCGCCGAGATCCGGTCTCTCTCCTCGTCCGAAAAAGCGTACCGAGTGGTCTTTCCTCTGACCAGCTTATACAAGGGGGGCATAGCGGCATAGACATAACCGTGTTCAATCAAGGGGCGCATGAAGCGGAAAAAGAACGTAAGCAAAAGCGTTCGAATGTGTGACCCGTCTACATCGGCATCTGCCATGATTACAACTTTATGATATCGAAGCTTAGACAGATCGAATTCTGCGCCGATACCGGCGCCTAAGGCTGTGATGACGGGCTGGAGCTTATCATTCCCAATGACCTTGTCTTCGCGAGCTTTTTCCACATTCAGCATTTTTCCCCAGAGCGGTAGAATCGCCTGAAAACGGGAATCTCGCCCCTGTGTGGCGGAGCCTCCTGCAGAATCACCCTCGACGATATAGATTTCCGTCAAAGCCGGGTCCGATTCATTGCAATCCCGCAGCTTGTCCGGCATCGCCGCGCCGCCCAGGGCTGTCTTTCTCCGGATGGAATCTCTTGCTTTTTGCGCAGCGGCTCTGGCCCGGTTGGCTGTCAAAGCCTTATCCAGAATGGCTCTGGCCGTTTGTGGATGCTCTTCCAAATAAGTGGACAGCTGCTCTGTGACAACGGCGTCTACCAAGGTCCGGATATAGGCGTTTCCAAGCTTTGCTTTCGTCTGGCCTTCAAACTGAGCGTCGGTCAGCTTCACAGAGATGATGGCGGTAATGCCCTCCCGGCAATCCTCGCCCTGGACCCGGTCATCTCCTTTCATCGCTCCGATTTTGATTCCGTAAGCATTCAATGCCCGGGTCAAAGCTGCTTTAAATCCGGTTTCGTGCATTCCGCCTTCCGGCGTGTGTACATCATTGGCAAAGGATAAAATGAATTCAGAGAAGCCGTCGTTGTACTGAATTGCCACCTCCGCCGAAGCTTCCCCTTTTACGCCCCGCATGTAAATGACGTCATTGTGCAGCGCCGTCTTATTTCGATTGCACCAGACGGCAAACTCCCGGATTCCGCCTTCATAGCACATGGTATCCTGCCGGACTTCTTTCTCTCTGGCGTCCTGAATGGTAATGGACAGGCCGGCATTTAAAAATGCCTCCTCTCGCATCCGGGTATGCAGCGTATCGTAATCAAAAATCACCGTATCAAAAATTTCCGGATCCGGCTGGAAGGTCACCTCGGTTCCCGTTTTGTCTGTCCGGCCGACAATCCGCATCTCCTGGGTAATATCTCCCCGGGAGAATTTCATTTCATAAATTTGTCCATCCTTATGAACCCGCACGGTCAGCCAGACGGACAGTGCGTTGACCACGGATGCCCCGACGCCGTGCAGGCCGCCGGACACCTTGTATCCGCCGCCTCCGAATTTTCCGCCGGCGTGCAGCACCGTATAAACCACTTCCAAGGCCGGCCTTCCCGTCTGCGGTTGAATATCCACAGGAATTCCCCGTCCGTCGTCTGTTACGGTAATCGACTCCCCCGGATGAATGGTAACAGAGATATGCTTGCAGTATCCCGCCAGAGCTTCGTCAATGGCGTTGTCTACGATCTCATAAACTAAGTGATGCAAACCGGAGGCGGAGGTAGAGCCGATATACATACCCGGCCGCTTCCGAACCGCTTCCAGTCCTTCCAGAACCTGTATTTGCGCGGCGTCGTATTTCGTCTCTACTCTTGTATTGTTCAGCTCGTCGGACATGAGCGAACCTCCTTCTATTTTAAATGAACTCATCGAATCACTGCTCCCGCCTGAATTTGCAAAATCTTTCCCATCTTCGTTATCCGGTCCTTTTCGCAACAAGTAATAAAAACCTGTCCGGTTTGGATTTGATTTAAAACAAAATCCTGCCTTCCCGGATCCAATTCGGACAAGACGTCGTCTAACAGCAAAACCGGCTCCTCTCCCGTGTCCCGCCTGGTCAGTTCTCTCTGCGCCAGCTTTAAGCTGATGGCGGCTGTACGCGTCTGTCCCTGAGAACCATAGCTTTTCAGACTCATTCCATCCAGGGAAGCATCAAAATCATCCTTGTGCGGACCTGTGAGGCATTGTGCGGACTCCAATTCCGCCGCATGGTGGGACTCCGCATGCTGAAGCAGGTCCTTTTCCAACTCCTGCAACGACGCAAACGGATCCTTCACAGTGGAAACCGTGCGGTAGGGAATTTCTAAAATCTCCTTGCCGCCGGAGAACTCCCGGTGGTACCGGGTCGCCTCCTCTCCCAAGCTCTTCAGGAACCTGGCCCGGTAGGAGATGATGACAGCACCCACTTGGCATAACCGGCTGGAATATTCCGGCAGCACCTGCAACAGGGACGGGTTTTCAAACCGGTCCCTCAAAATCTTGCTTTTTTGCTCCACAACCCGGCTGTACTCCGCCAGGGCCGCCTCATATCTTGGTCGAAGCTGGCACAAGGCATGATCTAAAAAACGGCGTCTGGCGGCCGCTCCGGCCTTCAGAACCAATAAATCCTCCGGACAGAACAAAACCGTCGTGAGAACGCCGCGCATTTCCGCGGCGGTTTTCTTTTTTACACCGTTTAAAAACTGCTGCCGCGGCTTGCGTCCGGCGAACAAAACAGTTCGAATGGTCTGCTTTCGTTCCTCTCCGCTGACGGCTCCGGATAAATCCGCATATTCCGCGCCAAAGCGAATTAATTCTATTTCCCGCCTGGTGCGAAACGACCGTCCTGTGGATAAATAATAAACCGCTTCCAAAAGGTTGGTCTTCCCCTGGGCATTGTCCCCTACAATCAGATTCACACCGGGAGAGAAGCTGCTTTGTAGGCTTTGATAATTTCGGAAATTCCGAAGATCCAGCTGTTCAAGATTCATGGGCGGTTACGAGATATGTGGTACCCAAACAAGCGGCGCGATCTCCGGGCCGCAGCTTTTTCCCCCGCATGGTGCAAACTTCCCCATTTACAAGGACTTGCCCATCCTGAATCAAATTTTTTGCCATGCCGCCGGAAGGTACGGCATCAGCCAGTTTCAACAGGGCCTCTAACCGAATCCATTCTGTAGAAATCGCAATCTCTCGGGATTGCGGTTCCTTTTTTCTTACCATGACTTGCACAATGTTTCCTCCTCAATTGGACCGCAACCGAACCGGCAGCACCATATAGGCAAAATCGTCTTGTTCCCGCACCGGCGTCAAAACGATGGGGCTGAGGCCGTTTTTCAGTTCCAGACAGACCTCCTCGCTGGGAATTGCCCGCAGAGCGTCCGCCAAATACCGGCAGTTGAATCCGATTTCCAATTCTTCTCCATTGCCGGCAATGGGGCATTGGTCTTCCGCCGCACCGATGGTGGTGGACGTGCGGAAGGTAGCAACCTGATCTCCAAACAGGCAGCGGACCGGACTCTTTAATTTTTCCGTTACGATGAGTCCCACCCGGTCGATGGTAGCAGCCATATCGTTGACATTGGCTGTGAGTTTAATGGGACAGTCTGTGGGGACAACCCGACGCCAGTCTAAAAAATCTCCCTCCAGCAGACGGCAAATCAAAGTCGCATTTCCCATTTCAAAGAGAATGTGCTTCGGTCCCAGGGTAAAGGTCACCTGGTCCTCTTCACCTAATATCTTTTCCACCTCTTTTAACGCGCTGGCAGGTACAACAAAGTGCATGGTTCTGCCGGTGTTGTCCTGGAGGTGATAGGTGCGGCGGGCCAGCCGGTAGCCGTCTACTGCCACAACGGAGATGCTTTCATTTTCCACTTCAAAAAGACATCCTGTGTGAATGGGGCGGCTTTGATTTTCAGAAACAGCGAAAATAGTACCGGAAATCATATCCCGGAGGGCTCCTTGAGGAATGCAGACGCCGTTTCGATTTTCTACGTCGGGAAGTTCCGGATAGTCTTCTGCATTGGAAGCGGAAATGTGGAAATTGGAGAAACCGGCGCGGATCTCCACTTTAAAGTTATTGTCCACAGATATGTTGACCGGCCCCTCCGGCAGGCGGCGGATGATATCAAAGAGAAGGCGAGCCGGAAGGATGCAGGCGCCTTGCTCCTGAATGTCTGCCTCCATGGAAACTGTAATAGCCGTTTCTAAATTATACCCCGTCAGCTGTAAATTCAGACTGGCGCGGCAATAGATGCCTTCAATGGCCGGCAATGTACTTTTCTGCGCTACTGTGCGGCTGGCTACGGAGATGGCGGAGACAAAGGTACTTTTTTCACAGGTAAACTTCATATGTCGTGCTCCTTCCTGAGAAGATCTTTCTTATTTTATAAACAGAGAGGTTAAAATGTAGTAGTAGCAATAGTAGGGGAAATTTATGTGGAAAACTCTCTGAACGGCCCGTCTTGCGGGGTTTGTAGGTCCACAGGGGCTTGTGGATAATTTTACCGTTGTCCACATGAGAAAATTTGAAAATGTGCATACATCGTTGTCCACAGGGGCATTTTTGGTTTTCCACGTAGAAATGTGGAAAAAAATAGGCGACGAAAAAATACCCCTCGAGGGCGTTTATAGAGAGGAGTTGATGTTGGCGGTAATATCCCGGACGGCGGACTGTAAGGAGGAAGCGGGGTCCTTCAGGCTCATTTCTACCTTACGAATGGAGTGGATGACCGTGGAGTGATCTCTTCCGAATTCCCGGCCGATTTCCGGGAGCGAGAGATTGGTCAGCTGACGGATTAAGTACATGGCAATTTGGCGGGCTTCTGCGGTTCCTTTGTTCTTGAGAGTCCCTCGGAGAATGGACTCGTCGATGGAATAGAACCGGCTGACTTGATTGATGATAAGAGCCGGGGTGGGAACGGCATTTCCTTCCACTTTAAACATGTCGTTGATGGCGCGGGAGACGTTGGGTAGGTCCAAAGGCATGTCGTTGAGGTCTCGGTAAGCCAGAATTTTTTTTACGGTTCCTTCGATTTGACGGACGTTATTGGTGATATTGTTGGCAATATAGTTGCAGACGTCGTCTCCCAGGTCCAGTCCCAGGGAAATGGCTTTGTTTTTCAAAATTGCCATTCGAGTTTCATAGTCGGGCGGTTGAATATCAGCCAGGAGACCCCATTCAAAACGGGTTTTGAGCCGGTCCTCCAATGTCAGCATATCGCTGGGCTTTCGGTCGGATGTCATGACAATTTGCTTGCGCTCCTCGTAGAGCTTATTGAAGGTATGAAAGAATTCCTCCTGCGTGCTGTCCTTTCCGGCAATAAACTGAATATCGTCAATTAAAAACAGATCTGCTTCCCGGTACTTATTGCGAAATTCTACGTTTTTACCGCTTTGCAACGCAGCAATTAGCTCATTGGTAAATTGATCGCCTTTGATATATACGATTTTGAAATCCGGGTGCTGGCGCCGGAGCTCGTTGGCGATGGCGTAGAGCAGATGTGTTTTTCCGATCCCGGCGGGTCCGTAGATAAACAAAGGGTTATATACTTGACCGGGATTGTTGGCCACGGCAATGGCGGCGCTGCGGGCAAACCGGTTTGAGGAGCCGACAACAAAATTTTCGAAGGTGAACTGGGGGTTAAAATCCATAACCGTGTTGGCTTTTCCTTTGGATTTGTACTCTGCCAATTCTTCTGGACCAAAGACAACTAAGTCGATTTCTGTGTTGAAAATTTCCTTCATGGCGTCTTTGATATATTCCGTACAACGCCGTTGAATAATCTCTTTGCGAAAAGGCGAGGCAGTGTATAAAATCAGCTGCTCGTCGTTGAGTTCCACTACTTCCGCATCGTCGAACCAGGTGGAAACCACGGCCGGCGTCAACCGGTTTTCCATGTGATTCAAGACCTTTGCCCAGACATAGGCAGATGAGTACATTCTCACAGCTCCTCTCTCTAGAAAGATGGCGCCCAAAGGGGAAAAGCAGCCATTTTATCAGGTTTTGCACAACTTCTCACCTTAAATTTTACCACAGAACAGCGGAAAAAACAAGGAGTTTTATCCGGAATACATTAAAATAAAGGAATTTCCGCCCTTTGTATGCCTCCGGAAAAATTCGTAGGCGCACAGAGGCGGAGGAGATGGTTTTGCATTTTACTACGTGGGAAAATCCAGCGAGCGGCATGTGTCAAAGAATACGACGGGGATTTTTGGGGCTGTGGTTCTGATTTTTTCTGTTCCTTTCTCTTGTGTATGCCGGGAAAATATTGTAAAATAGACCTTATCCCTGGGGGATTCAAACTCATGGTTTGGAGGTACTGCCGTGTCTGATTCAAAGGAACAGGATTATTTGAATGAAATATACGAGATGTTGAACCGGCCGACTTCTCCCGGTTTGCAAAAGCCGCCTCCGGAAAATCCTCCTAAGCGGAAAAAACGCCGCAGAAGATCGTTTCCTTGGTTGGGGATTTTTGCCGTAATTTTGACGGGCGCATTGTTGTTTGCAATTGGTCGGTACCGGCGGGATTTAAACAATCCTCCCGTTGTGGCGGAATCGGTTCCGGCTTCTATAACCGCTCAGGATGGAGATACTTTGACAATTGCAGCGGCGGGAGATATCAATATCACAGAGGAAATTCTACGCAGCGCTCAGCAGAGCGACGGAGCTTATGATTTTTCTGAGATGCTGCTGGGAATGGTGCCTTCTCTATCTGGAGCGGATTTGACTGTGGCAGATTTAGAAGTCAATTGCTTGGGCGCGCCTTACGATCCGGCTCAATATAATGCGCCGGAGGGTTTGCTTTCCGCCCTTGCAGAATCCGGCGTGGATTTGGTTCAAACTGCCAATACGGTCAGCATTTATAACGGCATGTCTGGTCTGCATTCTACATTGGCGGCGGTACGCAATGCCGGATTGATTCCGGTCGGTACGTTTGCCACAGAGCAGGAGGCCAAGGAGGCCAAGGGCTTTACCCTGGTGGAGGTCAAGGGATTTCGCGTGGCGTTTGTAGCGTTTACCAAGGGAGTCGGAAATTTACGGATTCCGGACGGCGCGGAGTACAGCATGAATCTGCTTTACCATGACTATAATACGACGTATCAGGATGTGAATACCGACGGGATTCGGGAGGTTCTCTCACAGGTACAATCAGAAAAACCGGATATTACAATTGCTTTGCTTCATTGGGGCAGTGAATACAACAGCACAGTCAGTGAAAGTCAAGAGGAAATCCGGGACCTGATGCTGGAAGGCGGCGTGGATGTGATTTTGGGTACGCATTCTCACCTGGTTGGACCACTGGAAATGACGGATTCCCCGGATGGACGGATGCTGACGGCGTACAGCTTGGGAAATCTGTTATCCACCAGCGAAGAATCAGGCGCCAACCAAGGAATTGTGTTGCAACTGCAGTTTACCAAGACTGCAGATGGTGTAACCTTGACGGACTATTCCTATGATCCCCTGTACCTTGCCGGAGAAGACGAGACGGCTTCGGGAAAAATGGAGATATGGAATACGGCGGATCAAGTTGCTCTGTATGAGTCCTCCTACGTGGGAAGAGTGTCGGATGAAATATATGAGTCTTTAAAGGGGGCTCTGGAAGAAGTGGAAGCTTCGGTGCAGGCCCGGGACGACGCAGAATGAAAAAAGAAGCCTGCTGCATGATGCCTCTCGGCTCCTGCAGCAGGCTTCTTTTTTCATTTTCAATAAGTGCACTGAATATATTTTTGATCCCATTGATCGTCAAAAAGTCTGGCGTTCCGAGACATGGGGCAACCCTGAAATAAGTCGTTGGCCAATTCCTCGATTAGGTTTCGCAGTTCCAACGGCTCTAGGTAAAAATCCGGAATGCCTTCTGTACCGACCTGCGCTCCCAGGAGGGCTCCTGTTACAGCGCCCAGCGCCGAGCTCAAGCCGGAGTGATTGACCGCCGCCACAATGCCCCGGTCGTAATCTCCCGGGAATTTTAAGCAGAGATAGCATGCGCCTGCCAGAATGGCTGCAGCATCTGTAGGCCGCTGCCGGGACAACGCCTCTGCAGGGGATGTGGGGGCTTCGGCTGTATGCTCCGCCCAATCCAGGAGCGTTTCTATAGCCCGAATTTGGGAGAAGCGGCTGCTGAACTGACGAATCATATTTTCCCGGGTTTTGTGCAGAATGGAGCGGAAGCTGTCCGGTTCTCCATAGAGAATTCGGCTTAAAAGATTTGTCAGATATGCGGCCGGGAGAAAACCCAACGGATCTCCATAGGTAAGCGCGGCGGATTCCGCGCCTAGGAGGCTGATTTCCGGAAGAGGCGTTTCAGATGGATGGAAAAACAGACCGATCGGCACACAGCGGGCCAAGCCGTTTGGTCCCCGGGAATGGTTGATGGGCTCCTCCATCGTTCCGGCTTGCGGCCGTTCTAAGGCGTACAAGACAGCCGGTTCGGGACAGCGGCGGCTGTGCATTGCATCCACGGAGGATAGCCAACTGAAAGACTTTTCCCGTCCTTTGGGAACGCCGTAATGTTGCGTTTTGCACCAGTCCCGGTAAGCGGCTTCTAAGTATTTCACATAAGGAGCCATAACGCCCCGGATTGCGCCCCGGGTTGCGCCGAACAGCAGACCGTTGGCGGTAAACATACATAATTGGGTATGACTGGAAATGGTGGCGAAGCCGTTGATGGTGTCGTACCCCTGAATCCCGTTTGGACCGTATTTTTCCCGGATATCGTCCAGGGTGAGCTCCTCCACACAAAAACCCAGGGCGTCGCCTGCAGCGGCGCCCAACAGGCAGCCGTGAATTTGGTCTTGCTTGCGTACCATAAGCACTCCTTTATGTGACATTCACTGCATTTTTTGATGCTGTTCCAGGTAGATCAACAGGACGGCGATGTCCGCTGGACTGACGCCGGAAATCCGTCCGGCCTGTCCAATGGAAATGGGACGGATTTCCGACAATTTTTGCCGGGCTTCCAGGCGCAGGCCGTTGATGGACTGATAGTCTAAATCAGAAGGAAGGCTCCGGGATTCTTCCCGTCTAAATTCCTCCACCTGACGTTCCTGTCTGGCCAAATATCCGGCATATTTTAATTGAATTTCCACCTGCTCCCGAATGGCAGGAGCCAGAGACGGGCGGTTTGGATCCAATGGAGCCAGGTCGTCGTAGTGAATCTGCGGTCTGCGGATTAAATCGCACAGTCGAGCGGAGCCCTTGACGGCGGTGGTGCCGGCGCGTTCCAAAAAATCATGCAGCGCGGGCGATTCCGCAACACCGGTGGATTCCAAACGGCGAATTTCCTGCCGGACCTGCCGGTATTTTTCTTCCACGTCCAAAAGCCGCTGCTTCGGTATGAGGCCTACCTGGAAGCCGACAGACGTCAAACGGTCATCTGCATTGTCCTGCCGGTGTAAAAGCCGGTATTCCGAACGGCTGGTCATAATGCGATACGGCTCATTGGTGCCTTTGGTTACCAAATCGTCAATCAACGTGCCGATGTAGCATTGGTCCCGTGTCAGAATCATGGGGGGTTTTCCCTGGATTTTTAAAGCGGCGTTGACGCCCGCCACCAGACCCTGTACAGCCGCTTCCTCATAGCCTGAGGTGCCGTTAAACTGTCCTGCGCCGTATAGACCGGATATGGCTTTGCATTCCAAGGTGGGCAGGAGGGCGGTGGGATCGAGACAGTCGTATTCGATGGCATAGGCCGGCCGCATCATTTGCGCATGCTCTAAGCCCGGGATGGTATGCAGCATCTGCACCTGCACCTCTTCCGGAAGACTGGAAGACAGGCCTTGCAGATACAGCTCCTCTGTGTGTAAGCCGCATGGCTCTACAAAAATTTGGTGCCGCGTTTTGTCCGGAAAGCGGACAATTTTTGTTTCAATGCTGGGACAGTATCTGGGTCCGACTGCTTGTATGGTTCCGTCGTAAAGGGGGCTTCGATCCAGGTTTGCACGAATGACGGCATGGGTTGCTTCGTTGGTATAAGTCAAATAGCATACGGCCTGATTATTCAAAACATGCGTTGTGGAAAAGGAAAAAGGCTCTGGCTTGGAGTCTCCCGGCTGTAATTCCATTTTTGAAAAGTCTACGCTTCTTCGATTGATGCGAGGCGGCGTACCGGTTTTAAACCGCCGCATGGGAAGGCCCAGCTCTTTCAAGCAGTCTGATAAACCGACGGAAGCATGCATCCCATCCGGGCCGGAAGATACGACACAAGAGCCGGTAATGGTGGTGCTGTCCAGATAAGTACCGGTTGCTATGATGATGCTTTTCACTTGATATTCCGCGCCTGTTTGTGTTTGCAGGCCGGAAACGGCGCCGTTTTCACATAGAATCTTGGTCACCATGGCTTGTTTGATCTCGAGGCCGTCCTGCAGCTCCAAGGCGTGTTTCATATATTGTTGATACAGCCTGCGGTCTGCTTGGGCGCGAAGAGAGTGAACAGCGGGACCCTTTCCCCGGTTCAGCATCCGGTATTGAATGCAGCAAGCGTCGGCAGCCCGGCCCATTTCTCCGCCTAATGCGTCCAATTCCCGCACCAAGTGTCCTTTCCCCGTTCCTCCGATGGCAGGGTTGCAGGGCATATTTCCGATGGAATCCAGGTTGATGGCGAAGAGAACGGTTTTCATGCCCAGCCGGGCAGCCGCCAGGGCTGCTTCAATTCCGGCATGGCCTGCTCCAATGACAGCCACGTCATAAAGTCCGGCACAGTAGCTCACGTTGGTTCCTCCCTCCTGTGTCGGGTTTGGTCCTGTTTGGACTTTGCATACTGAAATTCATTATACCAAATTGAAAAGATAAAAACAAGGGTGCGGGTCATATAGGAAAAAATGCCCGGACCGGTAACCAGGACGAGAGCAAAAAAAACCTACCGCGAAGACGGAGCAGTCAATCTTCACGGGACGTTACCCCACGGTGGTTTCCTATGCGGTAACAGTGAAGCATGAATTTGACTGAACAGCCTTTGCGGCAGGTTTGATTTTACGGCTCTAAGTCCAGTGCGCTTTCCGGCGGCACGATGGCCACATAGGTTTTTCCTGTAGCCAGCTGAACGGAAGAGCCGTCGGAAAGGGTATAGGTGAAGGGATCGTTTTCTCCTTCCCGATTCCAGGTCATGGGAACGCACGCCCCATCTCGAATCAGATAGCCCTCCCCTTTGCCGGTCAGGGTCACGGCCAGGCGGCCATAGTCATCGATCGTCTTCGTCTCGGCAAATAGAACCAGAATATTGCGGAAGGTAAGCGGGGTACCGTCGTTGCCGTCGGTCCAATCGCTGCCGTATTGTGCGCCGGAGTAGAGCTTGGCGGCGGCGTCGTAAGTGAAGGAGGTGGTTTTGCCGCCGGTGCGGAAGTGTACGGTGACCGATTCCGCCGGAGTCCCGCCGGTCAAAGGCTGGTCGGTAAAGGAGAGATAATTTTGATCATCTGTGTGCTGAAATTGGCAGCCCATTTCTTCTGCGTAGGATACGGCGTCATCCATGTTGATAAACAGACTGTGCTCATAACCGGCGCTGTTGATCCGCTCCGGGACCCGGTAGTAATAGCTGCCGGAATTGGAGCCCTGTACTCCGTCGATGTGATCCCAGCCGGAGGTGGATAGGTCGGAATAAGCGCCCTCGCTGCCGCCGGCGTGCACCATAATGGCGTCATAGGAGCGGGCAATGCTGAGGTAATAGGGGCGCAGAGAGCGAATGGAGCCGATTGGCGTATCGCCTTCCAATTGAGAAAATATGGCCATCATACGGGTAATTCCGCCTTCTGCCAGAACCTCATATATGATATCGGCCTTACTGGTTCCACATTGCGGCATGGCCACCTGAATGTTGTTGATCATGACGGCGTAGGGCCGGCTCCCATCGTAAGGCTCGGCCATGGGTTCTCCGGTCAGAGGATTTTGTTTGGAAAAATCCGGTTCTGTGGCAGGTTCCGTGGCCGGTTGTGTCTCCGGCCCGGTGGTTGATTCCGTTGTAGCCGATGGGGTTTCGGAGGGAGCGGACGTTTCGACCTCTCCGGGAGTTTTTGTACAGCCTGCCAGGAGAAGCAGGCAGGCCAGACCTGCTGCAATCCGTTTTTTCATAGGTAGCACTCCTCAGCTTTGAAAAATTTGGTTTCTTGGGAATTCTATGCACTCACTATACTCTCCCGGAGGAAAAATGTCAATGTTCCCCTTGGGTTTCGACGGAACATCCTAAAAAACCCTTCCGTGACACAGGAAAGAAGGGGAACGGCTGATCAAAGCCGTCCCCCGGTGTCGGTTGCTTTTACAAAAGGCGTTATTTGTCATCTGCTGCAAGGTGCGTAGAGGACCGGTGTTTTGAGCTCCGCCACCGGCCAAACCGGTCAAACTGCCGGTTGAGCTGAACCTCAGTGGGAATGATGGATAAAAACACAAGAAAGACCTGCACGATCAGAAAAATGAGGGCGGTTTGGCACATCGGCTCTACGTCCTGAGAACGAATGCAAATACAGACAACGGACGAAGCGATGGTTAGTACCAGGCCGAGACAAAACCAAATTTGTCCGGCCATGTTTTGCGCGAACTGCCAGGACGCTTCACTGGCCCGCGCCCGGCGGGACCGGTAACCCAAAAGCCATGTGGGCCCTTTGGGCGGATAGCGCCAGCAAATCAGGCCCAAGACGAAAGTGACAACCGGAGTGAGCAAAATGAGAAAGCTGAGTATTTTCCAGACGGTCATGGGACATTCCCCTTACTTTTCTTCCAAGAATTTATTCAGTTCATCCATGAAGCTGTGGACATCCTTGAATTGGCGGTATACGGAGGCAAACCGTACGTAAGACACTTCGTCCAGCCGCCTCAGGCGTTCCATCACTAATTCCCCGATGGTTTCCGATTTCACTTCCCGCTCCAGAGAATTTTGCAGGATTTGCTCGATTTCCGAGACGGATTGTTCCAGGGAGGCCAGGGGAACCGGCCGCTTCTCACAAGCCCGGACCATGCCGTTTAAGACTTTATTCCGGTCGAAGGATTGGCGGCTGCCGTCTTTTTTGACGACAATAATGGGAAGACTCTCCACGGTTTCATATGTAGTAAAACGTTTTTGACAGGACAGGCATTCCCGCCGGCGGCGGATGCTGAGACCATCGTCGGAATGGCGGGAATCCACCACTTTACTCTCTTGGTCGCCACAGTACGGACATTTCATGGGAGTTGCTCCTCTCCGTAAGCTTTTGTACATTATACCAAAGAATATTCCACGTGTCCAGCATTTTCCGCATATTAGGCGCAGAGCATGTCAAAAACCATATGCTCCATCGCCTTTGGATGGATCAAACCGTCGGCCAGACAGTTTAAAATAGAGGTAATTTTGGGACCGAATGGAGTCAGGCCGCGAATGGCCTTTTGGTCCAACAGTGTGTCTCCTTGAAAAAGCAAGGCCTTGGCGCCGTAAATTTCCAAGGAATTGCAGCCGAAGCTCACCTCATCGATGAGAAGGTAGTACTGGAGCAAATACCGCTGGCCTTTCTCATCGTGATACGGCCGTTCATACATTAAAATACTTCTGGTCACGATCCTCCCCCCCTGCCTTTATTGAACCACATTTGGTTCCAAAAGAACAGGGAAAAAAATCGCGGGAAATGACAAGGTTCAGAAAATTGCGCACAATTTTTATGAAAAAAACCCGATTTCAGACTGAGTTTTCGGAGAATGAGGCGTCCTGTGCCGTTTTGGGTCGAACGAATTTTAAACGGATTGAAACAGAGGAAGGTCAAAAGGAGCGGCAGAGCCGATCAATAGAACGCCGCCCCAAAGTCCGGCCAGCATGATGGCAATGCCCACCTGCCGTTCCCGCCACGGTTTCTTTTGAAGGTGATATAAAAGGAAAAAGCCCAGGCCCACAATGAGGCAGTACAGACCCATGTCCAAGATGGAAGAGACAATCCCAAAGCCGCAGCGGGCTGTGTACCAGATTCCCATCAAAACAGGCGGCATCGTCAGTAAGCTGCTGCAAGCCGCGCCCCAAAAAGCGGGGAGCGACGGTACCCGAGGAGACAGTAGGCCGCAGACAGCCAAAAACGGCCAGTATAGAAGTTTCAAATGTTCCCATACGCTCTCATTCACGGGAGAAAACAGCCCCAATAAAGGTATGGGCCGCCAAGTATATAAAGCGTGTAGTCCGATCCCCAGGAGAACTGTGCCGATCCAGCCCATCCAGCAAAGCCGTTTCATAAAATCCCTCCTCAGGATCAGCCTATTCACCGGGTCCCGGAATCATACCGGGACCCGGGACAGGATATACTTGGGTATGGGTGTCCGGAATTATGTGCCGCTTCCTTCCGCGCAAACAATCGTACCGGGCTGGCCGGTAAACGAAGATAACACTTCAATGGCCAAGCCAAACCGCTGCGCCAGCTCCACAGACCGGTCGTGAAGTACCTGCGCGCCGCCGGCAATGAGCCTGCGCATTTTTTCATAGGAAATCCAGTCGAATTTTATGGCGTCGGGATACAGTCTCGGATCCTTGTCATACACACCGTCCACATCGGTGAATATTTGGCACAAATCTGCATGGAGAAAAACAGCCAGGGCTACTGCTGTGGTGTCGGACCCACCCCGGCCCAAGGTTGTAATGTCGCCGGCTTGATTGATGCCCTGAAAACCGGCAACCAAGACGATTTTACCTTGGTCCAGCTCTTGGAGAATCCGGTCGTGTTCCAATCCTAAGATCCGGGCGTTGCCGTGGGTATTGTCTGTGTGAATACCGGCCTGCCAACCGGTGAGAGAAATCACCGGATATCCCATAGCCTGGATGGCCATGGCCAAAAGTCCGGCGGAAATTTGTTCGCCGGTGGATAAATAAGCGTCCATTTCCCGAGCGGTGACCCGGGGATGAATGGAAATTGCCTGGGCAATCATATCATCGGTGGTTTTGCCCTGGGCGGACACCACAGCCACCACCCGGCTGCCCCGTTTTGCCGCTTGGGTGATGATGCGGGCTGCGGCGAAAATACGCTCGCGTCCCTCCAGGGAAGTTCCCCCGAATTTTTGTACGATCAGCATAGTATCACCTCCACGAGACAGCCACTGCCGCCTCATGGTATCTTATGCGGCGTCCGATTTCCGTGACCGTTTTCCAGTCAAAAAATCGACAGAATTTCCCATACAAAAATCCGCCTCCGGCCCAAGACCGGAGGCGGTGTGAAGGAGAAGAAATGAAACGGTTCCCGGAACCCGTCAACCGGCTAAAATATCCGCGCGGACGACGCCCTGCATGGAATTTAAGTAGCGCAAAAGCTCCTCGAGGGAAATTTGAAGGTGATTGGTTTCCGCCGAAATCGTCACGGCGGCACAGCCGTTGGTGGGGATGGTTTGGTTGATGGTGAGTATATTTGCGCCCCATTGGGCAAAAATGGTTAACAGGGAAGACAGGATGCCGGTTTCATCATGGAGGGCCAGCTGGAAGGTTATGATCCGGCCCGACATCAGGTTCTGGAAGGGGAGAATGGAATCCCGATATTTATAGAAGGCGCTACGGCTGATTCCGGCCCGGCGGGTTGCGTCGTTGACGGTGGAAACTTCCCCTGTGTCCAACAGGCGCTTCGCTTCCGCCACCTTTAAAAAGACCTCTGGCAGAGCAGAGGATTCAATAATATAATACTTTGGATTATTTGCCATGAGGCACCCTCCTGTTGTCGTTTTCACTAGTTTTTTGGTTTTTATACCAGAGCTATTGTAGCACATTTTGTAGAAAATGCAAGGAAATTCCGTATGGCGTCCGCGTGGAGCATAGTAAGGGCCGAAGAGATGATATGAGGTCGACTGTAATAGAGAATGCGCAAGAAATGTGAGATAACCAAAATATGGATACAGGAGGAGCTATGAAAGCAGCAAATCGATATCGGCTTTTGATTTTAGGTGGAATTTTGATCATAGCCCTACTGGCTTTGCGGTATTTGCTGCCGTTGGCGCTGCCGTTTTTGGTTGGGCTGATGGTGGCATGGATGGCCGAACCGGTGGCGCGTTTTTTGGCCGGGCGGGGAAAGTTTCCCCGTGGGCTTGCAGCCGGAACGGCGATTGGCGGCGTTTATCTGATTTTATTGGCGCTGGTCTATCTGTTGGGACGACTGGCCCTGCAGGAAATGGACCACCTGGCCACCGGCCTGCCTCAGGTTATGGAAGGGTTGGATGAAACAGCGAGCCGGGTGCAAAATTGGCTGTATGGTCTGGCTCAACGCGCACCGGAACGGCTGCGTCCCGGTTTGGAAGAGAGCATTGCCCAGCTGTTTTCCAACGGTTCGGCTTTGGCTGAGGGAGCGGTAACCCGTGTTTTGGGCGCGGCTTCCCGGGTGATCCTGACGCTGCCCGATACCTTTGTTTTTTTGGGAACCGCCGTTTTGTCCAGCTTCATGATTTCAGCCCAGTTGCCCCGCCTCCGACCTTTTTTGCAGGGAAGACTGCCGCCTGCCTGGTCCCGGAAGATCTTGCCGGTGCTGCATAATCTAAAGGTAAATGTGGGCGGATGGTTTCGCGCGCAATGTAAATTGATGGTTTTAACCTTCTTTCTGTTGACAATCGGCTTTTTCATTTTGCGGGTGGAATTCCCCTTACTTTTGGGGGCGCTGATTGCTTTGGTTGACGCGCTGCCCATGCTGGGTACGGGTACGGTCTTGGTTCCCTGGGGGCTTTTGGTTATGTTGCAGGGACAGACGGCTTTGGGGCTGGGACTGATTGCATTATATGGCGTCACCTCTTTGACCCGCTCCATTTTGGAGCCCAGAATGGTAGGGCGCCAGCTGGGGCTGAATCCTCTGTTGACCTTGGTGGCCTTATACATGGGTTACCGGCTTTGGGGGATTTTAGGCATGATTTTAGCGCCGGTTCTCACCATAACGGCCTTGGAGATCTGGTCCCTGGCCCAGCCGGAGCGGACAACCGATTGAATTTTTGGCGATGAGCCGGTATAATAAAAAAAACGTCTGGGAGAATGAAATGGAGTTAAATCATGTAGCCCGCCGGGCAGGCCGGTTGTCCGGCTTTTTGAAGGGCGAACTGCGCTTATCGACCGGCCTCATGAACCGGCTGAAATGGAGCAATGCCATTTTAGTCAATGGAAAACCGGCCAGAACCAACGCGCAGGTAGAGCCGGGAGACCGGATTACCGTGATTTTGGATGATCCGGAGCCGGAATATCCGGCAGAGGATATGCCGCTGTCTATTTGTTATGAGGACAGCCACCTTTTGGTTGTGGACAAACCGGCCGAGATGCTGATTCATCCCTCCCGTTGCAGGTTGACGGGGACGTTGGCCAATGGCGTTTTGGGATATTACCGCAGAACCGGCCAGGCCTGCGCGTTTCACCCGGCCACCCGTCTGGACCGGGACACCTTTGGCCTGGTGCTCCTGGCGAAGAATGCCTATGTACATCGTTTCCTCAATGATTTGCACGAAAAAGGGGCGCTGGGTAAGATATATCACGGCCTGGTGTATCACGCGCCTCCGGAAGCGGAGGGGGTAGTCGATAGGCCCATCGGCCGCTGTCCGAAGCCCAGTCTTTTGCGGCAAATCGACATGGAGGGAAAACCGGCCCGAACCCGGTACCGGGTTCTGAAACGCTGGCCGGACCGAAGCCTTTTAGAATTGCAGCCTCTGACAGGCCGCACGCATCAGCTGCGGGTCCATTGCGCCTTTCTGGGTTGTCCCATGCTGGGAGATCCCCAATACGGGACGCCGGAAAGCCGGGCCCTTTCAGCCAAGCTGGGCCTGACCCATCAGCAGCTTTGTGCGCGAGAGCTGCATTTTCCCCATCCGATTACCGGCGTGGAAATGAACCTGCAATCCGGCATGGAAGTCCGGATGGAAATGGACGGTACATAAGATGAGAGGGCTGTAGAAAAATGGCCCTGAAAAAAGAAGAACTGGAAGCTGCGAAAGCAGTAGTTCCAGTTCTTTTTTGGTGTCATGATAGGGCAAAAATAAAACCATTCCCGGAAAAGCATGTGAGACATCGCGCCGGACCGTGCGAATGGGGAAAAGGCGCCTGTCACAAGGAAATTGATGATCAACATAATAGCCTATAGTATTTCCCAGCCGCAGGATTCACACCGGATTTTTCCGCTTTTGGGGAGCATTTTTCCGCATTTGGGACAGCGCCAAAACTTGTATCGGAATACCGTTATCATAATCGCCAAAGCCAAAGCCACGCCCAGGATTCCCATCCGGATAGGTTCCCTTTCCTGAGTGAGAGAGAGCAGAATTAAAATAAAGCAGGCGGCGTAAAGCACTCTGGTGATCAAACGGCAGGTTTTTAAATCCATAACGGGCTCCTCACTTCATAAATTTTTCGATGGCCTGACACAAATCCTCAATGGCGGCCAAATCTCCTGCCGCCACGGCGTCTACCATACAATGACGCATATGGTCCTGTAAAATTACCTTGCCGGCATTGTCCAGAGCGGAACGAACGGCGGCCAGCTGCACCAGAACCTCCGCGCAATCATATCCCTCTTCTACCATGCGCTTGACCTTTTCCAAGTGGCCGATGGCTCTGGCCAGGCGGTTCACCACAGCTTTCTGATTGGCATGCACGTGGTTATGACTGTGGGCGATGCCGTGGGCGTGCAGGTAAGCGTGGTCGTGGGTCGTTTCTTCTTTTGACGAGTGGACCGGTTCGTTTGCCATAGGGAGCTCCTTTTTCTGAATGAAACATGTTATTTTTGTTATTATAGCAGCCGCATTTTCAGAGCGCAAGGGTGGTGGGGGGATATTTTTTCCCCGATGCGGAATCCTTTGACATAGGAGGCAAGGTGCAGTATAATGGACGTAAAATGAAACTCTGGCGGTCTTAATGCCAGGGAGAGGAGATTGTTTATGCATTTACATTCCGATTCCGTTTCTTCCGGGCACAATCATGACGAGTCCCATGGGCACACCCATGAGCATGGTAACCACCCTCATACCCACGGTGGCCAGGAACCGTGTACAGGAACAGCCTGCGATACTTGTAACGGTTGCTCCCATACACCTCGGGAAGAGCTGATGGCGCTCATGAAGTACATGGTGGGCCATAACGCCGCCCATGCCCGGGAATTGGCCGGCTTGGCAAAGCAGCTGGATGAGGCCGGGGAGCACGAAGCTTACGAACAGGTGCTGCAGGCGGTGTCTGATTTTGAAAAGGGCAATTTGCGCCTTTCCACCGTGATGACGGCTATGGAGCATGAAAGGAATGCGTAATTATGTGTTTGTCTACCGTATATAAGAACAAAAAGTCACCTGAGGATGTGATCATGCAAAATGTCATGAAGGTGGAGTGCAGAGACGGTTGCGTCATTTTGACCGACTTGATGGACCGGCAGGTAGCCGTTGAAGGGCAGCTGCAGGAGGCCAATTTGGTGGACGGTTTCGTCATTGTCCGGGAGAATGCGCCTGTATAAGGAACTGCTGTGGTGTGGCCCGGCTTTGCCGGGTCACATTGTTTTTGTGGAGTAGAAGCGGAAATTGATATGACAAAAAAGGGATTATTTTGGATTTCTTTCCTGATTATAGCGCTGCTGCTGCCGGGTTGCAGCCGGCAACCGGCAGAATTTCAGATTTACGCGATGGATACGGTGATGACGGTGAAGCTTTGGGGAAGCGGCGGAGAAGAGGCGGGGCAGGATCTGGCCCGGCTGTTTCAGGAACAGGAGGAGCAGCTGTCTGTCACCCGGCCGGATTCTCTCACCAGCCGCCTGAATGAGGGGCAGACGGTGGCGTTGACCGGGCCGATGCAAACCCTGCTGCAGGAGACGCTGCACTTGAGCCGGCGAACAGGGGGCGCCTTGGATCCCTGTCTGTACCCGGTGACAAAGCTGTGGGGATTTACCACAGGACACTATCGGGTCCCGGAGCAAGAGGAGCTGGAGCAGGCGCTGCAGCATACGGGCGCCGAACAGCTGATGCTCCATGGATCCGGCGCTTGTTTGGCCCACGGCGCGCAGATCGATTTGGGGGCTGTGGGAAAAGGCTGGGCCGCGCGTCTGGCTGTGGAATCTCTCGCGGAGCGGGAGGATATCACAGGCGGTATTTTGTCCATTGGTGGAAATGTACAGACCTACGGTGAAAAACCCGACGGAACGCCCTGGCAGATTGGCATCCAGGACCCGGAGGGCGCCGGAACGGCCGGTATGCTGTCGGTCACCGGCAATTGGGCCGTGGTTACCTCCGGGGGCTATCAGCGGTATTTTGTGGAGGACGGCGTGCGGTATTGCCATATCATCGACCCGAATACGGGGATGCCGGCCCAGACGGGACTGGCCTCCGTCACGGTTGTGGCGGAGGACGGACTACTGGCCGACGGATTGTCCACCGCGCTGTATGTCATGGGACTGGAGCGGGCCGCTGCATTTTGGCGGGACAGCGGAGATTTTGAAGCTGTGTTTTTGACGGAGGACGGGACGGTTTACGCCACAGAGGGGATTGCCGGGCAGCTGTCCGGCTGCACGTTTGAGGTGATTGGGTCATGATCAAAACCCGGACCTGGATTCTCCTGCTGGGAGGCCTGCTTTTGGCAGGACTGCTGTTTCTGCTCCGTCCACCGGCTGAGGCCCGCTTTGCGGAAATCTGGTCCGACGGCGAATTGGTATGCCGCGTGTCCCTGGCTGAAGATCAGAGCATCCTGGTGGAAAGCCGGTACGGGACCAATACCGTGACGGTGTCACAGGGCAAAATTGCCGTGACGCAGGCGGATTGTCCCAATGGCGAATGCATGCAAGCCGGTTGGCAAAATGGGGGGCGACCGATCATTTGCTTGCCGCACCGGTTGGTGGTGCAGTTTTCCCAGTCGGGCGAAATGGATGCCATATCCGGTTGAGGTGGAGTGTAAAGGGAGAAACTGTGCAGTTTTCTTTGACTTTTGGAAGGAAGAGTGGTAAGATATCGTTAATTCTGCCGGTCTGGTGGAGAATAAATTAATCTTACGACAGAAAGGGCGGCTTTGTATGAGCTATATTCCCTTGGGGCTGTTTGCCCTGCTCATTGCAGTGGCAGATCAGATCAGCAAGTACTTTGTGGTCAAACATATTCCATACGGCGGTTTTGTTCCCCTTTGGGATGGGGTCCTGCATTTGACTTATGTACAAAATTACGGCGCGGCCTTTTCCGTTTTTGAGGGGCAGCGATGGCTGTTTATTGTTGTATTTGTCGTATTTGTGGCATTGCTGATTTGGGGCATGCATAAAAAGGTCCTGCCTTTTTCCCGGTTTGAGCTGTGGTGCCTGGCGGCGGCGCTGGGGGGCGGCTTGGGCAATATCATCGACCGCGTGTTCCGGGGCTATGTGGTAGATCTGTTCGCAACGGATTTCATTCAGTTTCCGGTGTTCAACGTGGCCGATTGCTTCATTACCTGCGGCGCCATCGGCTTGCTGGTGCATTTGGCATTTTGGAACCGGAGCTTCTGGCGGGACGATAAGAAGATGGAGAAACGTCATGACTCTGATGTGTGAGGCGGAGGGACTGAGAATCGACCAGTTCCTGTCCCAGATGGTGCCCGGTTTGAGCCGGAGCGGAGCGCAAAATCTTCTTGCAACCGGGTGTGTCACCTGCAACGGGAAACCGGTGAAGAAGAATTATCGAACCCGAGTGGGGGATGTGATCCAGGTGGACTGCCCGGAGCCGGAGCCGCTGCAGATTTCTCCGACTCCGATGGATTTGGAGATCGCCTACGAGGATGAGGATATTTTGGTCATCAACAAGCCCAAGGGCTTGGTGGTACATCCTGCTGCGGGGCATTGGAGCGATACCCTGGTCAATGGACTGTTGTATGCCCGGGGCGCGTCTTTGTCCGGCATCAACGGCGTTCTGCGGCCGGGCATTGTCCATCGTATTGATAAGGACACCTCGGGCCTTATTGTGGTGGCGAAAAACGACTTGGCCCATACGGTTTTGGCCAGCCAATTGAAGGACCATACCTTGGCCAGAACCTATGAGGCTATCGTTTGCGGAAATCTGAAGGAGGACCGGGGAACCGTGGATGCGCCCATTGGCCGCCATCCTTCGGACCGGAAGCGAATGGCAGTGACGGACCAGGGCCGGTCTGCGGTAACCCACTGGGAGGTGGTTGCCCGGTACCGGGGATACACGCATGTCCGCTGCCGTCTGGAGACAGGCAGGACCCATCAAATTCGCGTGCACATGGCATATATCGGCCATCCAATCCTGGGAGACGGTGTGTACGGCCGGAAGAAACCGGAGCTGGGGCAGGAATCTCAATGCCTGCACGCCACCACGCTCTGCTTTTGCCACCCCAGAACCGGGCTGCCGGTGATCGTGACGGCGCCCTTGCCGCCGTATTTCCAAAAGGTGTTGGATCGACTGAAGGAAACAGACGGCTAAATTTCACGTCTACCTCGCCTCTGCCCGGCATACACTGGAAACAAACCAGACAGGAGGCGTGGCAGATGGCACAAGGGGAGGACAAGGGGCTGCAGCAGCCCCATAAGCTGAGTTTAGAGGAACGGAAGAAGCTGGCAGTTTCCGGTGTTGTGGAGGTTGTGAGTTTCGAGGAAAACGCTGTGGTGCTCCGTACTGCCCGGGGAACTTTATTGGTACGGGGTCAGGATCTGCACCTGAAGACGCTGTCCCTGGACGGCGGGCAGGTGGCGGTGGACGGCACAATTACAGCACTGATTTATGAGGAGCCCCGGCGGGAAGGGGGATTTTTCTCCCGCCTGTTTGGCTGATGGCCCCGGCGGTTGCGGAGCAGGCGCTGTGGTTTGTGTGGGCCTTGGGCCTGGGCGCCGGCTTGGCTTTGCTTTATGACTTTCTGCGGGAGCTGCGACGGCTGTGTCCCCGGGCTACCGTTCCCGCAGATTTACTTTTTTTGGCTTTCGCGGTATGGACGCTGGCGTATTTGGGCCTGGCTCTGTGTCATGGCCGTTTGCAGCTGTTTCAGCTTTTGGGCCTGGGCGCTGGGGCAGGCGTGTACGGTGTGACGGTATCGAGTCCTTTGCGGCGGGCATTTCGCTGGTTTTGGCGTCTAATTGGAAGGATATGGAAGATAATCTGGTGGCCGCTTGGTGCTCTGTTGAAAAAAATCAAAAAATTCTTAAAATTTCTCTTTTCAATTGGGCGCAAATGGGTTAAAATAATCGGTAATAGACGCCGCGAACGTCGCCGTGGCGCCCACTCTGGAGGGAAACAATATGAAATTACCCGTGAAATTCCGCAGATCTTCCCTGCTGACCAAGGTGGTCGTTCTGTTGGTGGTGGTATCCGCTACTGTTATCCTGGTATCTCAGCGGAATCAAATCCGGACCAATCAGGAGCAGTACCAGGAGTTGGTCAATCAGGCATCCGCGCTGCAGCAGGAAAATCAGAGCCTTCAGGCCGACATCGAGGGACTGGATTCCGACGAAAGCGTAAAGAAAATCGCCCGGGATAAGCTGGGTCTGGTGGGAAATGGGGAAATTATTTTTTCTGATGTGGGAGAATAAATTGCGGGCCTGGAAGCCAGCGTCTGTATTTTTGAGGAGGACTAATTTCACAGTATGGATTTGACAGTTGGAGCCATCATCGAAGGTAAGGTAAAAAGCATCACCAACTTCGGCGCGTTTATCGCCTTGCCGGAGAATAAGACAGGCATGGTACATATCTCTGAAGTGGCCAATGCCTATGTCAGCGATATCCGTCAGTATCTGACGGAGGGGCAGGAAGTTAAGGTTATGATCATTGCCTTAGACCCGGCGGGGAAAATCAACCTATCCATGAAGCGGTTGGAGCCCAAACCGGCGGTTTCCAGCCGGCAGCGAGGTGGAAATGACCGCCCCCGGGCGGCCCGGCAGGGAAATGCCCGCACCGGTACGCCTACGCCCACACAGGCTACGGTAGCCAAATCCTCGGATCAGATTTTTGAAGAGCGGCTGAAGCAGTTCATGTCTGAGTCCGACAGTAAAATTTCCTCCCTGCGGCAGTATACGGATCACCGCACCAAAAACCGGCGCCGGTGATGAGGAACAACCGCACAGGGGACCCACGTGGTCCCCTGTTTTTTCAAATCGCGTCTGGAAAGAGGCGTAGCCTGACAAAAGGAGTAGACGCCTATGGCATCTGTTTTGATCACCGGCGGCTCCCGGGGAATCGGCGCGGCTGCAGTTCGCGCATTTGCTGCCCGGGGAGACCGGGTTACCTTTTTTTATGAGAAAAATCACGAGTCGGCCCGGCGGATTGCAGAGGAGACGGGAGCGACTGCCGTTTGCGTGGACGTTTCCCAGGCTGCCGCTGTGGCCCAAGCGTTTGCCGGACTGAAAGAGCTGGATGTGCTGATCAACAATGCGGGCATTTGCCACTATGGTCTCTTGGCCCAAACGCCGCCGGAGGTTTGGGACCGGATTTTTGACGTGAATGTCAAAGGAGCATACCTATGCGCCAATGCGGCAACCCATCTTTTTTTGCAAAAGCATCGGGGCTGTATCATCAATGTGTCCAGTATGTGGGGACAGGTAGGGGCCTCCTGTGAGGTGGCGTACTCGGCTTCCAAGGGAGCGCTTTTGGCGCTGACCAAGGCTTTGGCCAAGGAGCTGGGCCCCTCCGGGATTCGGGTGAACGCAATTGCTCCCGGCGTCATTTTAACGGATATGACTGCCCAGGTGGCGCCGGAGATTTTGGAATCTTTACGGGAGGAGACGCCTCTGGGGAGAAATGGGAAACCGGAGGATGTAGTGGGCGCCATGATTTATTTGGCGGATGCGGACTTTATCACAGGACAAATTCTGGCGGTCAACGGCGGATTTGTTATCACGTAATACAAATACAGGAGGATTTGAAGATGAAAATTTCCCTGGCGTGTGATCACGGTGGCCTCACCCTAAAACGGGCGGTGAGAGAGCATTTGGAGGCATTGGGACATCAGGTGGAGGACTTCGGTACAGATTCCCAGGAGAGCTGCGACTATCCCGATTTTGCAGCGCCTGCGGCGCAAGCGGTGGCCCGGGGCGCTTGCGATCGGGGCATTGTCATCTGCACGACGGGAATTGGCGTATGCATTGCGGCCAATAAGGTTCGGGGAATTCGTTGCGCGCTGTTGTCCGATCTGATGAGCGCCCGCCTCACTCGGCAGCACAATGACACCAATATGATGGCCTTAGGCGCCGGCGTGGTGGGGGAAAAGCTGGCGCTGGAGCTGGTGGATGTCTGGCTTACGACGGAGTTTGAAGGCGGCCGCCACGCCCGCCGTGTTCATAAATTGATGGATTTGGAATAGTGCAAATCCCATATAATCCCGATAAAATCCTGTACCCCTGTGTGCGAGCACACAGGGGTACATTTTAGTTTAGTTGGGTGTCTGTCGGCAGGCTCAAAAAGGCCCGCCGGAGCGAAAGCTCCGGCGGGGAAAAAGCACTGCAAAAGAGAGATTAATACATACCGCCCTGGGCAGCCGCTGCGGCGTTTGCGGCAGCATCTGCAGCCGGATCGGGCTTATCCACTACCAGAGATTCGGTGGTGAGGACGCAGGCGCCGATGGAGGCGGCGTTCTCCAATGCCGAACGGGTCACCTTGGTGGGATCTACGATGCCGGCGGGGATCATGTCGGCATATTCTTCCGTATAGGCGTTGAAGCCGTAGCCGATCTTACCGGCATTCTTAATTTTCTCGAAGACGACAGAGCCGTCCACGCCGGCGTTTTCTGCAATCTGACGGACCGGGGACTGCAGGGCCTTGACGATGATCTGCGCGCCGGTTTTCTCGTCGCCGCACAGCTGATCAACCAGCTTCTCCACAGCCGGAATGGCGTTCACATAGGCGGTGCCGCCGCCGGCCACAATGCCCTCTTCTACTGCGGCTCTGGTGGCGTTCAGAGCATCTTCCACCCGGAGCTTCTGCTCCTTCATGGCGACCTCGGTCTGCGCGCCGACCCGGATTACGGCGACGCCGCCGGAAAGCTTGGCCAGCCGCTCCTGCAGCTTCTCCCGGTCATAGTCGGAAGTGGTTACGTTGATGGCGGCGCGAATCTCATTGGTGCGGTCGTGAATGGCCTTGGAATCGCCGTTGCCGTCCACGATGGTGGTGGTGTCCTTGGTGACCTTTACCTGACGGGCAGTACCCAGGTCGGCGATGTCCGCCTCCGTCAGCTCCATGTTCAGCTCGCTGGAGATGACGGTGCCGCCGGTGAGGATGGCGATATCCCGGAGCATTTCTTTCCGGCGGTCGCCGAAGCCGGGGGCCTTCACGCAGACGCAGTTGAAGTTGCCGCGAAGCCGGTTCACCAGCAGAGTAGCCAGCGCGTCGCCTTCCACATCCTCAGCAATGATGATCATCTTACGGCCGGTTTTCACAACCTTTTCCAGGACAGGCAGGATTTCCTGGATGGAGGAGATCTTCTTGTCCGTGATCAGGATATACGGATCGTCCAGAACCGCTTCCATTTTATCGGTATCGGTGACCATGTAGGGGGAGATGTAGCCCCGGTCAAACTGCATGCCTTCCACCACTTCCAGACCCGTCTCGGCGGTCTTGGACTCTTCGATGGTGATGACGCCGTCTGTGCCGACCTTCTCCATGGCCTCTGCAATCAGCTTACCCACGGCTTCGTCACCGGAGGATACGGTGCCGACCCGGGCAATGTCGTCAGAGCCGTTGACGGTTTGAGAGTTGGCTTTGATGGCTTCCACAGCGGTCTGCACGGCCTTTTCAATGCCCTTGCGCATGACCATGGGATTGGCCCCGGCGGAAACATTTTTCAAACCCTCGCGGACGATGGACTGAGCAAGCAAGGTAGCGGTGGTCGTGCCGTCGCCGGCTACGTCGTTGGTTTTGGTGGCGACTTCCCGGACCAGCTGAGCGCCCATATTCTCAAAGGCGTCTTCCAGCTCCACATCCTTGGCGATGGTCACGCCGTCGTTGGTGATGAGGGGAGCGCCGTACTTTTTCCCCAGGACCACGTTCCGGCCCTTGGGACCCAGGGTGACTTTCACGGTATTGGCCAGCTGGTCAATGCCACTTTGCAAATTCTTGCGAGCATCCTCGCCATAGACAATCATTTTAGCCATAACGCGTAACCTCCTAATTATTCTACAATCGCCAGGATATCAGACTGCTTGACAATGGTGTAGTCCATGCCGTCCAGCTTGATTTCCGTTCCGGTATATTTGCCGACCACGACCTTATCGCCGGCCTTGACCACCATCTCCGTGTCCTTATCCCCAGGGCCGACTGCCACGACCTCAGAAATGACGGGCTTCTCTTTGTTGGCGGTGGAGAGGATGATGCCGGAAGCCGTGGTTTCCTCCGCTTCCGTAGGCTTGAGCAGCACGCGGTCTGCCATAGGAGTGAGCTTCATAATTGATTACCTCCAAAAGTATTGAATTGCGGCAGGGCGGAACCCCGCCGCGGCGGTATACAGAATTTGTCGGGTTAGCACTCTTTTCTCTTGAGTGCTAACGCCCATATCATAGCGCAACCGTAAGCAAAATGCAAGAGGAAATTCCATGTTTTTCCGTTAAAATTTTATGAACAATGGCACGGTCTTCCTAGTATCCCCGCTCCGGGTGTGGACAATACGTGCACAGCCGGAAAATCCTCCCATGACAAAACCGGCGGAGGCCTCCGCCGGTCAGAGTCCTGCTTCTCCGGATGGGACGGCCGCACAGCCGTCCGGCAGGAGATTCCAGGTGAGGGCTTTGGGGTAGAAAAAGCGGATACGCTCTTTGGCCACTTGAATCCGAATCTGCTGCGCCATGCGAAGCTCACCGTCCAAATTGACTGCAGACGGTGTGGGACATTGTATCTCCAGGGATTTGGTGCGGATATGGCGAATGAGCTCCGGGTAGTCGGCATACCGGCCCCGCTTGTATTTCCCGATGATGGCGGCCACCTGGAGACGGGAGACCGGCTGCACCAGCAGCACGTCCAGCAGGCCGTCGCAGGGGTCGGCCTCCGGAACCGGGTGGAAGCCGCCTCCGTACCAGCGTCCGTTTCCCGCAAAAATCATGGTGAGCTCCCCGTCCAGGCTTTCCCCGTCCCAGGTGACGCGGTAGGGCCGGTGGATACCCCGTACGACGTTGACCAGGGCGGAGAGCGCGTACGCGCCGGTTCCCGTGACCAGGGGGAGCCGCTTGTACCGGGCGATTTCCGTGCCGATGCGGGCGTCCAGGCCCAGGGAACAGACGTTGATGGCATAGTCGGCATTGCAGGATATCAGATCAAATTCTGTCTCCTTAGGGTCCAGCAGAGCGTGCAGATTTGAAAATAAGGCGGGATCGTTGAAAATTTTAATGAAGTCGTTTCCAGAGCCGCCGGGAAAATGGGTCACTGCGGCATTGGAAAACCCGGCGATGCCGTTGACCACCTCGTTGAGCGTCCCGTCCCCGCCGCAGGCATAGAGGCGAAGCTCCTCTCCGGAGGCTGCAGCCCGCCTGGACCAGGCGGTGAGATCGCCGGGCTTTTGAGAGACCAGCACTTCATATTCCAGGTTGCTGCAGGCGGCTGCAATCCGGGCCTGGTATTCCCGGGTCCGGTCCCTTTTTCCGGCGGCAGGATTTATGAGAAACAGGTGCCTCATCTCCGCCTGCCTCCCAGGTACATGTAATACTCGCAACGGATCATCCCGTTGTATAGCTTCCGGCGCTTGTCCGCCCGCCGGCCGAAGTAGCGCTCAAATTCCGGTTCGGAGGAGATGATGCAGGTTTTCCAGCCGTCGGCGAATTTCAGATGACGGCCCAATTGCTGCATCAATGCCTGCGCCTGGCGCTGCTCCAGCATCCGCTGGCCATAGGGCGGGTTGCACACCAGAAGGCCCTCCTGGGCCGGGAGGGGGGCCTTGGTCGCATCGGCCTGCTGAAATGCGATCAGCTTGCCGACGCCGGCCTTTTTGGCGTTGGCCATGGAGAGGCTGACGCACTTGGAATCCAGGTCGGAACCGAGAATCCGGTAGTCTCCCCGGTATTCCCGGTCGGGGGCCTCCCGGCGAAGCCGGGGAAAGAGGGAGGGGTCGATCCAGGCAAACTGCTCGGCTGCAAATGGGCGGCTAAGCCCGGGCGCCCGGTTTTTGGCAATGAGGGCGGCCTCAATGGGAATGGTGCCGGAACCGCAGAAGGGGTCCCAGAAGAAATCCCGCCCCCGGTATTTGGTCAACTGGATCATACCGGCGGCCAGCGTCTCCCGCAGGGGCGCGTCGTTGCCCACGGCCCGGTAGCCCCGCTTGTGGAGTCCGGGACCGGTGGTATCCAAAAACAGCTCGAACCGGTCGTGCATCAGGGAAAACTGGAGCTGATACAAAGCGCCTGTCTCAGGAAGCCAGGTCAAGCCGTATTGCTCACCCAGCCGCTGAGCGGCTGCCCGTTTCACAATTGCCTGGCAATCCGGTACGGAATGCAGTTGGCTGTTCAGGCAATGTCCCTTTACCGGGAATTTGCCGTCTTTTGGAATCACCTGTTCCAGAGGAGACGAGGCGACGGTCTGAAACAGCTCCTCAAAGGTCCGGGCGGGACCACTGGCCAGGCGCAGCAGCACCCGCTCGCCGGTCCGCAGCCAGAGATTGGCCATGGCCATGGCCTCGGCTCCCCCCTGAAACAAAACTCTACCGTTTTCCGCCAGGACTTGCTCCAGTCCCAGCCGCCGCAGCTCCTCCGCTGCCAGCCCCTCCAGGCCGAACAGGCATGGTACCACAAAGGTCATTGCTTCCATCTCTTTCGCTCCCGTCTGCCGTCTGAAACGGCGTCGAATTGGTTCTTATTGTACAAAATGCTCCGGCAAAAGGCAACGGTTTATTGCGGTTCGGGCCTCTTTTTACGGGATTCCCTCTTCCACTTCCGGTTGACGGTCCACGCGCTGACCAGGAGAAGGGCCCAGCCCAGCACAGGCAGGAACAAAACGGAACAAGAGGGCAGCGGAGCCGATACAAGGATCAGCAAATACAGGGCAGCCTCGTATACCAGCCGGTTGCTGCTCCACAGCAGCAGCCAGACCGTGAGGAAAAGCAGGGACAGACACAGTACGCCCAACGCGTAGTTCCGCAGCCGGATCATGCCGTGCCGGTCTCTTTCCCTCCAGACACACCATAGGCGCAACGCCAAGATGACAAAAAACAGACCGGTCATGAGATTACCGCCGATTTTTCCTAAAAAGGTCAGGTCCCGGACGATGCAGATGCCGTCTGCCACACAGATGCCGTAAACCAGCCATTGCAAAATGGAAAGGACCAAACGCGGTGTTTTCAATTGCATCAACTCCTTTTTTCACAGGATATACCACCGGAGACAGAAATACAAGAGGCGGAGAAAAAATTTCCGGCATCCGTTCCCTTTCTGCCGATGGTGTGCTATAATAGCTCTGTTTCTTGTATGTGAGAAAGATTGTGCTTGCTGAATGGCGAGAAAAGGATGGATGATAACATGAAGGATCAAAAAATTGGCCCGCTTCCCATCCCTGTGTTCGTGTTGGTGGGAGGCCTGGCGGGCTTCTTTTTGCGTTTGCAAATGCTGGCAGTGGGATACGATAGCCAGGGCGTACAGATTACAGGCAGCTGGCCCTATGTCTCTTTGTGGGTTTTGTCCGGCCTGGTGCTGATAGGACTGGCCGTTCTGTGCCTGGGCATGGGAAAGCGCTCCGGCTTGGAGGAAAATTTTAAGGCCGCCAAGATTCCGGCCGTGTGTGCGGTCCTGTCGGCGGCAGGGCTGTTTGTCTACTCCATTGTGAATTTGCTGAATCACACGGATCTGTTTTCCATTGTGGTCTATGTTTTGGGTGTGGGCGCCGCTTTTGCCTTGGCGTTCCAGGGATATCTGCGTGTTTCCGGCCGGGCATCGGCGCCGGCGGGGATGCTGGTATGTCTGTACCTGGCGGCATTGCTCATCTGCCGCTTCCGGGACTGGAGCAAGGACCCGCTCCTGGGCGATTACTGCTTTGAGCTTTTGGCCTGTGTCTTCGCGATGCTGGCGGCATACCAGCTGGCAGGATTTCCCCTGGGCAGGGGGCGCCGCCGGGCGTCTATTTTTTGCTCCATGGCGGCTGTGTATTTCAGCTGCGTTTCCTTGGCAGACGCAGGATGGACGGATCGGCTGTTCTTTGCCGCCATGGCTCTGTGGCAGTTCACCGGGGTATGCTCTTTAGAGAAGCCTATACACCGCCGCCGGAAGCTGGGGGGCGGCTTTGAGGAAACGGACCCGCCGGCCTCCGAGGGGGAATCCACTTGAAAATGGTCACGGTCTATACCGATGGAGCTTGCTCCGGGAACCCGGGCCCCGGCGGCTGGGGGGCGATTTTGGAATATCAGGGGCATGAGCGGGAACTCTCCGGCGGCGCTCCGGAGACGACCAACAACCGAATGGAGCTCACTGCGGTGATACAAGCGTTGCGGCAGCTGAAGGAGCCCTGTGCAGTCGAGCTGTACTCCGATTCCAAGTATGTGGTTGACGCGCTGGAAAAGGGATGGGTCTGGGGCTGGAAAAAACGCGGCTGGATCAAGTCCGATAAGAAACCGGCGCTCAATGTGGACCTATGGGAGGAGCTTCTGCCGCTGCTCCAATGCCACCGGGTCCGTTGTCACTGGGTCAAGGGCCACAGCACGAACCCTAAGAACAACCGATGTGACCAGATGGCCGTGGCAGAGTCCCAGAAATATAAAGCTTAACCGGTTTTTCTTTGGAGGCGTTTATGAAGTATCAGGCAATTTTCTTTGATTTAGACGGTACGCTGCTGCCTATGGATAACGACCGGTTTACCCAGGGGTATTTCCACCTTCTGGCTCAGACGGCGGCGCCCTATGGGTATGAGGAAAAGGCCCTGGTTTCCGCGCTGTGGCAAGGGGTAGGGGCCATGGTAAAAAATCAAGGCGTCCGCTCCAACCGGGATGTGTTTTGGGAGCGCTTCGCTCAGGCGTTTGGGAAGCAGGTCTATGATCATATTCCGGTTTTTGACGCGTTTTACGCCGGGGAGTTCCGCCGGGCCCAGATTTACACGGAGCCCAATCCCCAGGCGCCTCGGGCAGTTGCCCTGGCCCGGGCCAAGGCCGGTACCGTAGTTCTGGCGACCAATCCCCTGTTTCCCCCGGCAGGGGTACGGACCCGATTAAACTGGGTGGGGCTGTCGCCGGAGGATTTTGACCTGGTGACGGACTATGAAAATTCCAGCACCTGTAAGCCCAATCCCGGATATTACCGGGAGATTTTAAACCGTCTGCATCTGGATGCAGAACGCTGCCTCATGATCGGCAATGATGTGCAGGAAGACGTGGAAGCGGCGTCTGCCGCCGGACTGGACACGTTCCTAGTGACGGACTGCCTCATCAGCCGGGGAACGCCGCCCCATTGTCCCAGGGGCAGCTTTGCAGAGCTGCTGCGCTTTTTGGAGGCCCTTCCGTGAGGGTCAATGAGCTTCCCACCTGTATTGTCCACTGACACCGGGCCAGGTGCAGCAGGTCTGCCGGTATTAGCTGGGCGCGTCTTCTGTCTCCGCCCAGCTCCGCCGGAAGCGGTATCGACTGATACTGGACCTGGGTGTCTTGCTCATAAAATTTGCGGCAGCGGTTCTGTGAACCGGCTGCCGCGTTTTTGCTATTATGATGGGGAAAAGAGGCGCTGATCCAGCTTTCGCGCCGTGAGGGCATAATACAAAATTGTACCCAGGACCAGAAGGACGATCGCTTCTCCCAAGAAGACATACAATGCATTTAGCCCGAACACCGGCCAGGTGAAGCCGCCCTCTCCCAGGTAGGCAGCCAATTCCCAGCCCACCAGGGGCGCGTTCCAGACAGCGGGCATCAAAAGGCCCAGGAAGGGGCATTTTTTGATCCGTACCTTCCGGAGCGCCCACATACAGGCGGTGGCCAGCAGTGTGGCCAGGCTTCCTACCAGCCAGTCCAGAGGCAGCGCCTGGGCCCAGCTGACGTTGTATAACAGACATCCCAGTGTGAGGCCCGGAATGGCGGCCGGGGTAAAGAAGGCAAAAATGCACAGGGCCTCCGACAGCCGCATCTGAATGGCCATGGTGGTGGAGCCGGGCCAGAGCAGGTTTTGTGCATAGGTGAGCGCGACGTACAGCGCCGCCAGAACGCCGCCGTAAACCAGATTTTTTGTGTGTTTGGACATCATAAACTTCCTCCCAAAAATGAGATGGGCAGAACAGACCCATCCCAAAGGAAAATGGGCGCCATGGCGCCCATCTGGTTTCCGGCATACCGGAGACATTCCATAGTTTTGTTTATCGACAGGATGGTCACGAACTGTCCTTTATGTAATTCGGCTTCCATCATACAGGAAAAAACGCGGAAGGTCAAGAGGCAGTTTCCGGCAGTTGCGCAACAGCTATTCCGCTCCGCCGGACAGCATAGACAGCAATTCCGGAGCGGATATGGCCTCCGTCATATAGAACCTGCCCATTTGGCGCAGGCTCTGGGGCAAGCCTTTGACAATCGTGTTGATTTTCTCCTCAATGGTCACCGTTGCGTATATGCCCATTTCATGTAAGACGACCTCGCTCAGCTCAGATGCATAGCCGTAGGGGTAGGCCAAGACGCCGGGCGTTTTGCCCAGTAAATCCGTCATGGCTTGGCAATCCTCCTGCAAAAAAGCTGCGTAGTCCCATTCGGATTCGTCCTCCCGAGGTAGGATGCCCACACGGATGGGCTCCGGATCTCTGCCCTGGACCTCGTGCATGTCGTAGCCGTGGCTTTCTATGGCGACGAGCCCGGATGCCTCCATTTCCGCGGCTTGCTCCTGTGTGAAATGGGGGATCATGGCCTGCCCGGTGTCCTTATAGGTGTCTTTTCCCATAGAGACGCCGATGACAAAAATGGTTGCCTTCATTTGGTATTGCTGCAGCAGGGGATATGCCAGGGTGTAATTGCTTTCATAGCCGTCGTCGAAGGTGAGCAAAACCGGCTTTTCCGGCAGCTCTGTGCCCTGTTCCACGTAGGCCAGCAGATCCTGGAAGGTTATGGTTGTGTACCCGGCGTCCTGCAGGGCGGCCAGGTGTTCTTCGAAGCGCTGGACGGAGATGGTGTCGTTCCCGGAGCCCTCCTGGGCCAGGTTATGGTACATCAAAATTGGAACCTGGGCGCTGTAGGCTTCGGCGGCGGCAGGGGAAGCCTCCTGCGCGCCGGCGGGAGCCTGGCTGACGTACTCGCCGAAGTCTTCCGGCACATAAACGCTGCTGTCCCCAAACATTCGGGCCAGAGCCATCTCACCCAGGCAGTTGCGAAAATGGGTATCGTCGTAGAAATACCGGGGCTCATAGCTGGCAGAGCTTAGAGTAAAATCCCAATATGGGGTCACCTCGGCCAACGCATCCCGGAAGGCGGCCTGGTCTTCCGGGGAGTAGTATTCCAGGTAGGCATAGTACATAGGCGGACATACTACGGTTAAATTTACGCCTTGCTCCCGGCACAGGTCCCGAATTCTGGCGATGCTCTGCATACAGTCTTCCAGGTAGGGAAGATCGGCGCTGCCCTCTGGGTAGTTGGAAAAGACGGCGTAGCTGCTTTTGGCCAGGTAACTCTCCAGGTCGCCGATGGGCTCCACATCCCGGCGGCTCTTGTCATAGGCGCCGGTCTGCTGATCAAAGACCCGGTAGGACTGCTGCAGGTAAGGATCCGTTTGCAGCCGCTGCAGCTTGGTCCAGCCGTTGCGGGGATTGGAGAGCAGGTATTTGGCGTAGAAGAGAAGCGGGGAGCTGCCGTCGACTTTCCAATGGAGATTATACGTCAAAGGGTCCTGCTCCACGTGATAGACCTGAGCATTGTGGATGTACACGCTGACAACCAGGTTTTTGACGGTGTAATGGTCCACCAGATATTGACAGGTCTGCTCCACGTCCAGCATGTCCGCGCCGTACATCACCAGATTGTAGAAGTTGGCGTCGAAATATGTGTTGAGCTGCTCGGTGGGAAAGGAGCTGGAGGAGGAAGCGCCGATGATATAAGAGTCATACTGGTCGTGATGTTGATCCAGATACGAAATCTTCGCCACCCTGGGATTCATCGTCTCGTCATAGCTCCACCACTGAAAAAAATGGTCGCCAAATGCGCCGAAGGGATCCGTCCAAAAGTTGAAGCCCATGACCAGAACGGCCAGCAAAAGGACGGTACCGAAAAAGGCTGCCAGCCATTTTTTAGATGACACGGGGCGTTTGGATGACATGGAATTCCCTCCGTTCAAAATTGCTTGTAAATGAATTCCGAGGCGATGTACCCACCCCGCAAAATTCCAAAGAGAAGCAGGATGACCAGCGGAAGGAGAATACAGAGCCACTGGATCCCAAAACCACGCCGCTCCAGGGCTTTCCGGACTTGCCCGCCCCGTTCCTGGTAGCATTCGACTGCCAGTACCGACACAGTCCCGGCTAAAATGATCACCAGATCACTCACCTGGAGCCCAAGGCGCAAAATGGTGCCGTCGGCGACCTGGTACAGGCAGGGCTTGGTTAAGGTGGTCCACAGCATGGACAGTGCCGTCAAAAGCCGGGGCGCTCGGGTTAGATAGCGTCCGATGAATACCAGCGCCATGGTCCGCAGGACCCGGAACACCTGCAAGCCACGGCTGGAGTCGGAGATGTGCAGCGCATTGCGCAGCGCGATCCATGAATTGGCCAGCAGCAAGGACCCGGTAATGAGGACACCGTTCCAAAGGCCAAAGGCGATGTAACGAAAATTGGCGCCGTGCCAGATTCCGATGACAAAGTAAACGATAAAGGTTGCCAGGGAAGTGGGGAGGATCTTTCCCAGCTTGCCGCCGATTTTTTTCCGGGTGAATTTTCCCAGCCGTCCAAAGGGCTTGGACAGGGAGAGGGGATAAAACAGATAATCCTTCATCCAACTGCCCAGAGTCATGTGCCAGCGCCGCCAATACTCGCTCAGGCTGGCGGCAAAAATGGGACGGCGGAAATTTTCCTCCAGGTGAATGCCCAGCATCTGCGCGACGCCCCGGGTGATGTCGATGCCGCCGGAAAAGTCGCAGTAGAGCTGAATGCAATAGAAGCCCACGGCCAAGGCGGTCATGGCGCCGCCGTAACCGGACGGGTTGTCGAAAACGGTATTGACTGCCACGGCCGCCCGGTCTGCAATGACCAGCTTTTTCAAATATCCCCACATGGCCAGTTGAATCCCGTATTTCAGATTGTCCGCGTCAAAGGGGTGCTGGGCGGTCAATTGGTTGCCCAGCTGACCGTAGCGGCTGATGGGTCCCTGGATCATCTGAGGGAAAAAGGAGGTGAACAGCGCAAACTTTGCCACATTTCGCTGGGGAGGGTATTTTCCCCGATAGCAATCGATCACATAGCCGATGCTCTGAAACATATAAAAGGACAGACCCAGCGGCATCAGCAAGTCCAATCTGGGAAGCTGGAGCCGGCTCCCGGAAAAGCTGGCCACGGCGTCTGCTGTAAAGTCCCAGTATTTGACCACATAAAGCAGTCCGAAGTTGATCACGGTGACCAGCGCGACAATCAGCTGCTTACGCCGTTTCAGGGCGTTGGCAGCAGGACGCGCCTCCGGCGGCAAGGCCTGCCGCCGGAGGTTGAGCTTCCCCAACCAGAGACCGGCTCCATAGGTGGTTAACGTGGTAAACAGCAAATATCCCAGTGCGCCCACGCCGCCGCAAAGATAAAAGCCATAACTGGCGACCAGCAGGACGATCCACTGAAAGCGCCGGGGCAGGAGGTAGTATGCTGCCAGGGTCAGCAGGAGAAAGCCGATAAATTCTGCAGACGTAAAAGACATGGGATTATTTTCGGCTCTGGATCAAACGGAGCATGGCCGGCACCGAATTGAAATTTTCCGGAAGCAGATCGTCTACGTTCAATTCAATGTCAAACGTGGCCATGATTTCCGACACAATGGTTACCAGGTCCAGCGACTCCAGAAAACCGTCGTCCACCAGAGCCGTCTCCTTGGTAAAATCCACGCCGGGACAGGTTTCCGTTAAAATCTGCAGCAGTTTTGTTTCATCATGCATAGAGAACGTCCTTTCTGTTTCAGTCCAGGCAGTAGACCCTGGAGGTCCAGCTGTCCGGACGATATCCGTTTTTATGGTAAAGCGCGAGGGCAGCCTCATTGTCCTGCCGGACCCACACCCGGCTGATTCGATGGCCTTCCTGACGGAGGTAAGCGGTGATTAGACTTTGGGCGGCGCCTTGCCGCCGGAGCAGGGGTGAAACGGCCAGATGCCGCAGCTCGGTCCCCCCGGCCGCAGGCGCCTGATGCAGGACGGCTTGGCCGCTGCCCCCCAGGAGCACGCGGCCTGCCGGCAGGTCTTCTTTCAACTCCCAAGCCGTGGGCAGACAACCGGTTCGCACATCAAAGCACGCCAGAAGAAGCGCCTGTACCTGAGGCAGATCCTCCGGCCCGGCGGTCCGCACGGGAAAAGCGGGACTTCCGGACACAGCGGTCCCACCGGGCGGCCGGGTCATCCGCAGGCGGGAAAACAAAAGCGGAAAGCCATAGCGCTGCCAAGCCTGTTGGGCGGCTGCCAAAGCGGCGTCCTGGGGCCGGGACGCAATCTCCAAGACAGTGGGCAGCTCTGGACGCCAGTCCGGCAGGCTGCCGCCGGGTTGCAGAAAAAAGCGCAACCGCTGAAATCCATTTCGTTGCTGCAGGAGCAGCAAGCCCCCGGACCAGACATGGGCGTACAAGCGGCCTGCCTGAATTTCGTGGAGATAGGCATCCGGCCTCCAGGGGGCGTTGGTTGCAACCCCCGGCTTCAGCTGGTTCCAGAGGAGGGCGGACAGGGCTTCTTCATTCTGAATTTGTTCCATCGTATTCCCTTTTCAGTTGTGCCCGGTCGATTTTACCGTTCCTGTTATACGGCATCTGCCGGATTTGGTGGTAAAGGTTCGGCAACATATATTTAGGTAGCATTTCCAGCAGAGTCCGGGCAATCTCTTCGCCGGAGCATGCACCTTGGTAGATGCAGATGATTTTATCCCGCTCCCGGTCATACAGGCATACTGCGGCGTCCAATTTCGGCAGGCCGTTTAAAGCGGCTTCGATTTCCCCCAGTTCAATCCGGTATCCACCGTGTTTGATCTGATGGTCTTTCCGGCCGATGAAACAGAAATTGCCGGCGGCATCCTCAACTGCCAGATCGCCCGTTCGGTAGATCCGGTCAAGGTACCACGGATTTTTCGGATTTTGGAGGAACGCGCCGGCAGTTCGCTCCCAATCGCCGTAATATCCGAGGGCCAAACCGCTGCCCCGGACGCACAGTTCGCCGGGGGTACCTTGCGGCACGGGATTTTTGTCGGTATCCAACAAAAAAACGTCCATATTCCCGCACGCTTTTCCGATTGGGATCGTCTCCGTGTCGTCGAACTCCCGGTCGATGAAATAATAGGTGCAATCGACGGTCACCTCAGTGGGGCCGTATAAATTCACATATTGCACCTGAGGCAGCGCCCGACGCCAGCGGTTTAGCTGCTTGGCTTGCAGCACCTCGCCGCCCAGTATGACCATACGTAAGCGCTCCGGTACTTCTTTTTCCAGGACGCCGGAATTCGCCACCAAGTGAAACGCGGACGTCGCCCAAGAGAGGGTGGTTACGTGATGCTGATTTAAAAACCGGATCAGGAGCAGGGGAAAGGAAAAGCACGTTTTGGGGATGATCCAAGTGGTGGCCCCGGTTTTTAAGGTGGTGTACAGGTCCTTTACAGACAAATCAAAACAAAATGGGGCCTGATTGCCCAGCACGTCATGCCCGGTAATCCCCATGGTGGGCGTGTACCATTCCATAAAATCAATGATGCTGTGATGGGAAATCACGATCCCCTTCGGCAGCCCGGTGGAGCCGGAGGTAAAAATCATATAAGCAGGATCCAAATCCAAAACCCGCTGCCGCCGCAGGGCCAGTAGCGCAGAATCCGGCGCGGTATGGACTGCTTCCTCCAGCAAAAACAGGGGACACAATGGGGAAAATTCTGCCGCCAGCTCCTCTGCCGCCTGAGAAAAAATCAACGCTTCCGGCTGGAGCTGCTCCAACAGCTGCTTCATACGCTGGCGGGGCATTTGCCTGTCCAGCGGGACATAAAAGTTGCCGCTGTACAGCACGCCCAGCATAGCCGCCACGGTCATTGCCGATCGCTCAACCAGTACGACTATGGGACGGTTATGGCAGGCGGTCCGGCGGGCTAGGGCCGTACCGATGCTACGGCCGGCCTGATACAGCTCAGAGAACGTCAGCGTGTGGGCCTCATCTGCAAATGCAAGCCGGTCGGGGACTTGCTCCACAGTTTGTTCCAAATATTCCAGTACATTTTTCAGCATGGCTTTGCCCCCGCATCCGGCGAATCATTTTAGACAATTATACCGGCCTGCCCTATGTTTGTCAAGCAAGGGCACCCGGCTGTTGCGTGGCTGTACCATCCCAAAGGGCCGGTGGGCGGCGGTTTTCTCCCGGCCAATCATTGGGGCCGGGAGAGTGCGGGAGAGTCGTGGAAAATGGGCTGGGAGTCGGCTCAGATCGGAGGAAACAGGGACGCCAAAAACCGGGCGGCTACAGCCACCCGGTTTTCCCATGTGTCGGTGTATGCATTACTTGTTCTGTGCCAGTTCCTTCAGAGCGTCTTTCCGGCTGAAATTGGCCCGGCCTTTTTCGTCAAAGCCCATGAACTTCACCCAGGTCATATCGCCCAGCTTCAGGACGTCTTCCACCTTATCCACCCGATAGTTTTCCAGCTTGGAGATATGCACCATGCCGTCGTGACCCGGTGCGATTTCCACAAAGGCGCCGATGGGCAGAATGCGTACCACCTTGCCGTAGTACAGCTTGCCCACCTCGGGGACAAAGCAGATATCATCCACCATCTTTTTGGCGGCATATGCAGCGGCGGAATCCACGGCGGAAATGAAGACGGAGCCGTCGTCATCAATGTCAATTTTAGCGCCGGTATCGGTGCAGATTTTCTGAATGGTCTTTCCGCCGGAGCCGATCACTTCCCGAATCTTGTCCACAGGGATCTTCAGGGAAATCATCTTGGGGGCGTATTCGGACACCTCGGCCCGAGGCTCGGAAATACAGGGGAGCATGACCTCGCTGAGAATTTCCAGCCGGGCCTTCCGGGTCCGCTCCAGGGCATCGGCGATGATTTCCATCGTCAGGCCCTTGTTCTTCAGGTCCATTTGAATGGCCGTGATTCCCTCGGTGGTGCCGGCTACCTTAAAGTCCATTTCACCATGGAAGTCCTCCACGCCCTGAATGTCCGTGAAGGTTCTCCACTGCCCGGTTTCCTGATCGGAGATCAGGCCGCAGGAAATGCCGGCCACAGGCCGCTTGATGGGCACGCCGGCGTCCATCAGAGCCAGGGTTGAACCGCAGATGGAGCCCTGAGAGGTGGAGCCGTTGGAGGACAGAACCTCCGACACCACGCGGATGGCATAGGGAAATTCTTCCACAGAGGGAATGACGGGCAGAAGCGCCTTTTCCGCCAGCGCACCGTGACCGATTTCCCGGCGAGAGGTGGAGCGGGCGGCCTTGGCCTCGCCGGTGGAGAAAGCGGGGAAATTGTAGTGATGGATATACCGCTTGGTTTCCTCCGGATAAATCGTATCCAGCTTTTGCGCAGCGGACAGAGTATTCAGGGTACAAATGGACAGCACCTGCGTTTGGCCGCGGGTGAAAAGTCCGGAGCCGTGTACCCGGGGCAGAACGCCGACTTCAGCGGCGAGGGGGCGAATTTCATCCATGCCGCGTCCGTCCACCCGTTTCCCTGCCAGGAGCCACTTTTTGACCACTTTTTTCTGCATTTTGTACAGGCAGACCTCAATGTGGACGTCAAAATCCTCGTATTTATCGGCAAACTTTTCTGTAAAGTCCCGGCGGGCGGCGGTGAGCCGCTCTTCCCGGATGTTTTTGTCGTCCGTATCCAGGGCGTATTCAATCTGGTCCATGCCGTAGGCGCACAGCTCGTCCAGCAAGGCGTGATTGACTGCGGCCTTTTCAAAGGTAAATTTGGGCTTCCCGATTTCCGCCACGATCCCGTTGATAAACTTGACGATTTCCATGTTGGTCTCGTGGGCGACGCGAATGCACTCCAGAACGATGGCCTCAGGCGCCTCGTTGGCTTCTGTTTCAATCATGACCACCTTTTCAAAGGTGGAGGCAATGGTGACGAAGCAGCTGGCGGCTGCCCGCTCGTCTGCCGTGGGGTTGACCAGGTATTCCCCGTTTAGATAGGCCACGTTGGTGGTAGCCACCGGACCGTTCCAGGGGACGTCGGAGGAGGCAATGGCAATGGAGGCGCCCAGAGAGGCCACGATTTCCACGGGGTTGTCGTAGTCATTGGCCAGAACCGTACAGGTTACCACCACATCGTTGCGCAATTCCTCATCGAACAGCGGACGCATCGGCCGGTCAATGAGCCGAGAGTTCAGAATGCCCCGCTCAGAGGGCTTTCCCTCCCGGCGGTTAAAGGAGCCGGGAATCCGGCCGACAGAGTACAGCCGTTCCTCAAATTCAATGGTAAGGGGGAAATAGTCGATGCCGGGCTTGGGGTCGGGGGAAGCGGTAACGGTGGTGAGAACTACGGTATCGCCATAGCGGCAGATGCACTCGGCATTGGCCAGCTCGGCGACCTTTCCGGTTTCCACCGTCAAGGTGCGATTGCCGATTTGCGTTTCAAATACTCGGTGATTGGGAAATGTTTTGTGTGTAATCAAGGAAAGCGACCTCCTACATGTGATAATTTGGACTCTGGTTGGGAGGTTTAGCACTTGAAACCACCGCCGAACGCTTCAGCGGCGCTTTCAACTGCTAAATGTCTCCCGCACAGAAAAGGAAATCTAAAAAAGGGCGACAAAAGCCGCCCTTTCTTTTTACGTTATTTCCGGATGCCCAGCTTGGCGATTACGGCGCGGTACCGGTTGATATCTTTCTTTGCCAGGTAATCCAGCAAATTACGGCGCTTACCGACCATCATCAGAAGGCCCCGGCGGCTGTGGTTGTCGTGCTTATGAACCCGAAGATGCTCTGTGAGCTCGTTGATCCGGGCGGTGAGAATGGCGATCTGCACCTCGGGAGAACCGGTGTCCCCCTCATGGGTTGCGTATTCGGCAATGACTTGGGTTTTCTTTTCTTTCTGAATCATGTTTGGTTCCACCTTTCACGTAATTTGCCCGGCAGCTAAGAATGGGCCAGTGGAGTGCCGTCGGCGGTATCCCGAAACTGAGCGGCGGGCGAAATATGGGAATCTGGCTACAGCCAGCTTTTCCATTATATCATAAGCTATTTCAATTGTAAAGGAAAATTTTGAGATTTTCACAATTCTCCTCAACGATGTAGAACGGCTTCGGCTGGGGACAGGCCGGCAAAGCAGTAGAAGTGATCTTTCTGAAAGCAAAACGGCTCTGCTCTATTTTCCCCCGCCATATTCCAATTATTCCCCAGACAGATTCAAAGTGATTTCCTGGGTTTTGGGGTTTAATTGCCGGTAAACGACGCCGGCGGATTGCAGCATGCGCTTGGAGGCTTGGGTGGCCGGTGATTCGGCGTATTTGTCGGACAGATATAAAACTTCGCGAATTCCGGATTGAATGATGGCTTTGGCGCATTCATTACAGGGAAATAGGGCGACATACAGGCGGCTGCCTCTTAAGTCCCGGCCGTTGGCGTTTAAAATGGCATTCAGTTCGGCGTGGACCACATAGGGGTATTTGGTTTCTTTTCCATCCCGGCCCCAGGGATATTCGTCGTCCGAACAGCCGTTGGGCAGACCGTTGTAGCCGGTGGAGATGATGATATTCTCAGGTGACACGATGCAAGCGCCGACCTGCGTATTGGGATCCTTGCTCCGCCGGGCAGCCAGCATAGCGACACCCATAAAATATTCGTCCCAGGTGATGTAATCCTGTCGTTTCATGTCAATCGTCCTTTTCTTTTGTCATAAGAGCGCCACGGTTTTGGCCTCCGGGTACGGACGGATGCCGCAACCGGAGGCAGCCCGGCGTCTATGTGCTGTGAAAATTGCCTGAGCAGGCTGCGGAAAACGGTCCGATCAAGCAGTGATTTGGGGAGCTTTCCGCGCTGCAGACTACCGGCTCATCCGAGAATGGCAAAGAGCACGACAGCCAGAACGGTGAGCAGAACCGGCGTCAACACAAGCGTGAAGCAGCCGAGACAACCGTGGCGGTGGTAACCGTGCGGCCCCCACCGGCGGGGCGGCCTGGGGGGAGGTCCCCCAAACCCTGGCCGACCAAAGCCTGGGCCTCTAAAACCGCCGCGGGGACCTCCGTGAGGGCCACCGGGGCCGCCATGAGGGCCACCAGGGCCACCGGGACCTCCGCGAGGGCCTCCGGGACCGCCCATTCGACCTCTACCGGGACCTGGCATAAAAGACACCTCCTTGAGCATGGTATGGCGATGTTGGTTGTGATTTTTTCGTGTTTATGATATGATAAAGACAAATCCGAGTTGGGGGTAGATTCTTCTGCGAATTGGAAATTTGGAAATTCCCGGCCGTTTGGCCTTGGCGCCGATGGCGGGGGTGACGGATTGGGCCTTCCGCACCGTTTGTGCACGGCTGGGGGCCGGCCTCACGGTGACGGAAATGGTATCTTCCCGGGCGCTGGTATACCGGGACAGGAAAAGTGCGGCGCTGCTGCGGAGAAATGAAGGCTCTGTCATGGGCGCGCAGATTTTCGGCAGTGATCCCGCCATCATGGCGGAGGCGGCGGCGCTGGCGGTGGAGATCTCAGGGTGCGATTTCTTGGATATCAATATGGGATGCCCCATGACCAAGGTGGTGCGCAACGGAGACGGCGCGGCGCTGATGCAAAACGTGCCGTTGGCTGCGCGGATTGTCGAGGCGGTGGCAAAGGCCGTTTCCGTGCCGGTTACGGTGAAGTGCCGTCTGGGCTGGGACCGGGGCAACCTCTGTGTTGTGGAGTTGGCTCAGGCCGTGGCCGGCGCGGGCGCACAGGCGATTGCGGTTCATGGCCGGACCCGGGCCATGCTGTATTCCGGCGTGGCGGACTGGGATACCATCCGTCAGGTCAAGCAGGCGGTTGCCATTCCGGTAATTGCCAATGGAGACATTTTTTCCGGGGAGGCCGCAGTGCAGTGCCAAAAGCGGTCTGCAGCGGATTTTCTCATGCTGGGGCGAGGCGTGTTTGGCGATCCCTGGCTCTTCCAGGAGGTGAACGCCGCTTTGGAGGGGCGGCCGATTCCCCCCAGGCCACCCTTGGCAGCCAGGATGGATACGGCTTTGGAGCAGCTTCACTTGGCCCGGCAAGATAAGGGGGAACATATTGCCTGCCTGGAGGCGCGGAAGCACTTTGCCTGGTATCTTCGGGGCGTGGCGTACAGCGGCTATTACAAAGAGCGGATTTCGCACATTGCGACCATGGCCGAGGCAGAGGCCATCGCGGCCGGAATCAAACGGGACCTCAAATAGCTTACTTTCCCAGGAACAGCAGCTCCGCAATTTGCACGGCGTTGGTGGCGGCGCCCTTGCGAATCTGATCGCCGCAGCACCACAGGCAAAGCCCGGCAGGGTCGGTGAGATCCGGGCGAATCCGGCCCACATAGACCAAATCCTGGGAGGATGTGTCCAAAGGCATGGGGTAGATCCCCTCATCCACCTGGTCCATGAGACGGCAGCCCGGCGCGGTTTCCATGGCGGCGCGCGCCTCTTCCACAGACAGGGGACGTGCAAACCGAAGGGTTGCGGAAATGGAGTGGCTGCGTATCACCGGGACCCGGACGCAGGTGCAGGATACTAAGAGTTCCGGCAAATGGAGAATTCTGCGGCCTTCATTCTGCATCTTCATCTCTTCTGAGGTGTAGCCCCGGTATTGCGTACCGCCGATTTGGGGGATGAGATTGTAGGCGATTTGATGGGGAAAGGCCTGCGCCGCAACGGGGCGTCCGGCCTCCAGGGCAGACACCTGGGCGTGCAGCTCCTCGATGCCGGCGACCCCGGCGCCGGAGACGGCTTGATAGGTGCTGACGACCATACTACGAATGGGACAGATCCGGTTCAGAGCGGCGACGGCCGTGACGGTGATGATGGTGGTACAATTGGGGTTGGCGATGATGCCGCTGTGGTGGGCTGCGTCTTCGGGGTTGACCTCCGGAACCACCAGAGGGACGTCGGGGTCCAGGCGAAACGCGCTGGAGTTGTCGACAAATACGGCGCCGGCGGCGCGAATGGCCGGGGCAAAGCGCTGGGCGATCTCATTTTCTGCTGCGCCGAGGACCAGGTCCACGCCCCGGAATGCGCTTTCCTTGGCCTCCTCAACGGCAAGGGACTCCCCGCAGTAGGTCTCCATTTTTCCGGCGCTTCTGGTGCTGGCCAGCAGCTTGAGCTTTCCCACAGGAAAATTTCTCTCCTCCAGGACGCGTTTCATCTCCTGGCCCACGGCGCCGGTGGCGCCTAAAATGGCTACGGTATATTGCTTCATGGCGATCATTTCCTTTCTCCCCTTCGGGCTGAACGGTGTGACCAAATTAATTAAAATGTAGGCATACCGCTCACCACAGGCGGCAGCCTGCTTCCAATAAGCGGGAGAGTGCCTCGTTGGCCTCTTCATCGCGAAACAGACTGCCCCACTGCGGCTGCAGAACGAGCGCCTCCAGACTCAGGTTCCAGTGACCCAGCTGTATGAGGCGCTGAAAGCCGTCGCTGCAGCGGCGGCCGGACAGAATGCGGTGCGCGGCGGCAACGGCGCCGAAGCGGTCGGCCTCCCGGCGCATCCGGACGGTTGGAATTTTAAGCGCATCCATTTCCGCCCAACAGTTCGCCCAGGCTTGGGCAAATTGCGCTTCCTTTGTCATGGCGTTGCTCCTATGCTGTTTTGGAATTCCGTTTCATTATACTACGGGAGCTGGTGATTTTCCACTCTATTTTGTTGTTTTTCCGATTGCATACAGCTTTTTTTCGCCGGCCTGTTTACGCAGGCCTTATTTTGTAGTACAATAGCAACGATTGGAGGCGTAGGTATGCACTGCTTAAGATGCGGGATGGAGATTGAATCCCCCCATGTTTTTTGTGACCGGTGCTTGGCAGAGATGGAGGCCTATCCTGTTTCACGTGAAACACCGGTGATCCTTCCCAAACGTCCGCCTGCAGATCTGGAGCGGCGTGGGAAGAAATTGCCAAAGCCGCAAAAGGCGGAGGAAATGCTGTTGATTTTGCGCAAGCGGCAACGGGTCCTGGTGCGGATTTGTCTGGCGCTGACTTGCATCACGCTCCTTTTGGCGGCCCTGCTGATTTTTCTTCCTCAGCATCTGACGCCCAAGCCCACCATTGGCCAGAACTATGTGACCAATTTGACGCAGCCCAATGAATAAACTGTTTCACGTGAAACAAAAACGTTGCAAATCCGGGCCGCTGTGGTATAATAACCCAAGTGCCTTTGGAAAAACAAGGCGGCGCCGGGGAGGAGGCATGGGATGGGCCGGATCATTTCCATTGTAAACCAAAAAGGCGGCGTGGGCAAGACGACTACGGCTGTAAATTTAACCGCCGCCCTGACGGAATGGGGGAGGCGGGTTTTACTCTGCGATTTTGACCCCCAGGCCAACGCCACCTCCGGGCTGGGGGCGGACAAACGCCGGATTGGAAAAACGGTATACGACGCGCTGATCAACGGAACGGATGCAGAGCAGGTCTTGGTGCAGACGCAGTTCGGCTGGCTGCTGCCCTCCGGCAGCGCGTTGGCCGGCGCCGGTGTGGAGCTCATCGGCGCCCAGGACCGGGAACATCAGCTGCGCCGGGTTTTAGAGCCGCTCAAGGAGAAATTTGACTACATATTCGTAGACTGCCCCCCTTCCCTGGAGCTGTTGACATTAAACGGATTGTGTGCGGCCGATGGCATTTTGGTTCCGGTGCAGTGCGAATATTATGCCCTGGAGGGCCTTAGCGATTTGATGGCGACGTTGCGGGCGGTGAAGCGGCGCGTCAATCCCAACTTGGAGATTTACGGCGTTGTCTTAACCATGTACGACGGCCGGACCAATTTCTCGGCCCAAGTGGCCCAAGAGGTTCGGCGGCATTTTCCGGGCAAGGTATTCCGCACCGCCATTCCCCGGAATGTCCGCCTGGCAGAAGCGCCCAGTCATGGGCTGCCGGTTGGAGCTTATGACCGAACCAGCCGCGGCGCAGTGGCGTATCACGCTTTGGCGGAAGAAATGATGCAGAAAGGATGAGACCATGGCCCAGCAAAAAGGACTGGGCAGAGGCCTAGGGGCTCTGCTCGGCGACTACAACCAGGGCCCGGAGGCGGACGGCTCGCTTCGGCAGCTGCCCCTACAAAAGGTAGAGCCCAATCCGGACCAACCCCGTCGGGATTTCAATGAAGAAGAGCTTCAGGCTTTGGCGGACTCCATTGGGGAACATGGCATTCTGCAGCCCCTGACGGTGCGGGAGATGCCCCATTCCGGCTATTACCAAATCATCGCCGGAGAGCGGCGCTGGCGGGCGGCCCGAATGGCAGGACTGACGGAGGTTCCGGCTTTGGTAATAGAGGCCGATGACCGGCAGGCCATGGAGCTGGCGCTCATTGAAAATCTCCAACGCCAGGATCTCAACCCAGTGGAGGAGGCGCAGGGCTATCACAGCCTGTTGGAGGACTACGGCCTGACCCAGGAGGAGGCCGCCAGGCGGGTGGGAAAGTCTCGCCCTGCGGTGGCCAATGCCCTGCGGCTGCTGAACCTGGAGGCGGATATATTGGAGCAGATTCGCTCCGGAGCGCTGAGTCCCGGACACGCCAGGGCCATTTTAAGCCTGAAGGACGGAAAAAAACGGCAGGAGGCAGCCCAAAAAATTGTATCTCTGGATCTTTCCGTGCGGCAGGCCGAGGCGCTGTGCAGAAGTTTGGGCCGGGAACCCAAGCCGGAACCGCCTACCGGGACGTTACAGGTGAACTATGTGGCCGAATGTGAAAAGACCCTGTCTCGCCGGTTGGGCCGCGGCGTGAAGATTGTTACCGGCAAACGAAAGGGCCGTTTTGAACTGGAGTTTTACGGCCCGGAGGATCTGCAACGGCTGTATGAAGCCTTACAAACCTTGCCAAAGGAGGCGCAGAGAGAGCCATGAGAAAGCGGCAAGACAGAAAAAACCGCAAGACCAGTCACGAGCTCTTGGAAAAAGTGGGACAATTGATTGAGGAACAGCCGGCCGGAGGGGAAGAGGCGCCCCACAAGGAGGAGCCGCCGGCGCCCAATCGAAACAAGGCGCTGATGACCTATATTGCCATTTTATTTGGCGTGGCCTTTGTGTTGGTCCTGTTTTCCTTTTTGATGCAGCAAAAAGACTCCCGCCAGACCATATCAGAGCTCAACCAAAATGCAAACAACGCCTTGTCCCGGGCCGAGCAGCTGCAGGATGATAACCGGGAGCTGGCGGAGGAGTGCCAGACCCTCCAGGCCCAGCTGGAGCAGAGCCGGACGGATTTCAAAACGGCGGAGGACAAAATCCAGGAGCTGGAGCAGAAGTATGCCGCTTTGCAGGAAAGCTATCAGAGCCTGGAGGAACAGAACGGGGCAAAGGACCGGCAGGTGGAGGCTTATGAGCTGTTGCTGAAAGCCCAGAGAGCCTTGGATCAGGAGGACACAGCAGGCTTCCAGGCAGCGATGAAGGACCTGGAGCCCCTTTCCTCGCAGTTGGATGCCCAGGGACAGACCCTGTACCATGAGCTGCTGCCGTTTGTCTCAGAGGTCCAGGAAGAAACCGAATCAAACAACCCATGAGGTGAGGAACATGCTGGATATTAAAAGAATTAAGGAAAATCCCCAGGCGGTGAAGGACGGGCTGCGGGCGAAGGAAGTGGACTGTGATGCGGCTGTCGACCGGATACTGGAGCTGGACGCCCAGCGCCGGGCGTTGATTATGGAGACGGAGACGAAAAAAGCGGAGCAAAACCGCATCTCGAAGGAAATCCCCAAGCGAAAAAAAGCCGGGCAAGACGTGACGCCGATTTTTCAGGAAATGGCGGAGCTAAAAGCCATGATTGCCGGTGCGGCGGAGAAGCTGGATGCGGTGGAGGCGGAATACCGTACGCTCATGCTCAGCCTGCCCAACCTGCCGGATCCGGATCTGGCGCCGGGCGGCAAGGAGCAGAACCAGCCCCTGCGCTACTATGGCGAACCGCACAAATTCGATTTTACGCCGAAGCATCATGTGGATCTCTGTTTGGAGCTGGGCCTCATCGATTACGACCGGGGGACCAAGCTGGCCGGCTCCGGCTTCTGGATTTACAAGGGCCTGGGCGCCCGGCTGGAGTGGGCTCTGCTGAACTATTTTATGGATGCCCATGTGGCCGACGGGTACGAGTTTGTTTTGCCGCCGCTGATGTTGGAGTACCAGTGCGGCGAGACGGCGGGTCAATTCCCCAAGTTTGCCGACGAGGTCTACAAAATTGCCAACCCCACCGATGACCGCGTCCATTATATGCTGCCCACAGCCGAAGCGGCCTTGGCCAGCGTATACCGGGGGGAGATTCTCTCCGAGGCAGAGCTGCCGAAAAAATTCTTTTCCTATACGCCGTGCTTCCGCCGGGAGGCAGGCAGCCACCGGGCCGATGAGCGGGGAATGGTGCGGGGTCACCAATTTAACAAGGTGGAGATGTTCCAGTATACCCGGCCGGAGGATTCCGACGCGGCCTTTGATGAGCTGGTTGCCAAGGCAGAGAATCTGGTCAAGGGATTGGGCTTCCACTTCCGCACGGTAAAGCTGGCGGCCGGCGACTGTTCCTCTTCTATGGCCCGGACCTATGACATTGAAATTCAAATTCCCTCCATGAACGGCTATAAAGAGGTTTCCTCCGTTTCCAATGCCCGGGACTATCAAGCCCGCCGGGGCAACATCCGCTTCCGCCGGGAAGCCACGGGGAAACCGGAATTTGTCCACACCCTCAACGGCTCCGGCCTGGCGACCTCCCGGATCTTCCCGGCCATGGTAGAGCAAAATCAAAGGGCCGACGGCTCTGTGGTGGTACCGGAGGTCTTGAGAAAGTACCTGGGCGGCTTGGAAGTAATAGAAAAGTGATCATGTATCGGGGAACAGGCTGTCTCAAAATAGAATTCCCCCCTAATAGCCTAATTATTTATGGCACAGAAAACGAGTGTTCTTCGTTTTCTGTGCCATTTTCACAACTTCTACTAAAAGAACATTTGCAAACGTTGGGTTTTGAGGCAGCTCCTTTTTTACCCCTCGGAATCTTTCCGGCCGCCTGCAGCATATCTCAACGGGCAGGCTTTTCTTCTGCCGGGTTCGTGCCGGGATCCGCTATGGCGCGAAATTTATATATTGAGAGGATTGAAAAAAGTGAAAAATTATTTTATAATGTAGAAAATGGAGAATGGGGAGCGGATGCAAGATGAAGCGGCGGCTTTTCGGATGTCTGGTCTTAACCGGCGTCATTTGGTGCCTGATTTCCGGGATGGCCGGAATCAAAGGGGTTTCTCCGGTCGTGTCGGACAATGTGGGAGCCCAAAATTATGACGGAGGCACAGCCCGGCCGGTGCGGTCTTATCTCATCGCAGGACGCGGGGGGTTTATGACACGGGTGGAGTATGTGGAGGATCGCATTACCGTGGAGGAGTACAATAGGGCGGGACAAATTTTGACGCAAAAGGATCTGCCGGTGGAGCTTGATTTATTTGGCGGATTTTATGCCGGAGATACGGATTATTTTTTCGTCTTTGGCCAGGAGAATCCCCAGGAGGACGACAGCCGGGAGGTCATCCGGGTGGTGCGGTATACCAAGGATTGGCAGCGAGTGGATGATGCGCGCCTGCTGGGGGCCAATACGGTGCGGCCTTTTTATGAGGGGAGCTTGCGCATGGTGCAAAGCGGAGACATGCTTTACATTCGCACGGCCCATCAAATGTATCAGTCCCGGCAGGATGGGCTGTCCCACCAGGCGAATCTCACCTTCAGCATCCAAATACCTTCCATGGAGATTACAGACCAGCATTCTGCTGTTACAAATTACGGCTTCGGCTATGTCAGCCGCTCAACCAATCAGTTCTTGGCGTTGCATGGAAAAACCCTGGTGGCGGCGGATCAGGGGGACGCTTACCCCCGGGCCGTCGTCTTGTTTCAATGTGCCAGACCGGCTGGGGAGAGCTCCTTTTCCGGCTACGCCACGGCTGTGGAAGTGCTTCCCATTTCGGGAGCACCGGGGGATCCCGTGACCGGCGTGAGCATCGGCGGGTTGGAAGCAACCACGGCGGCCTGCTTGGTGGCGGGCTGTGCTGTGGAACCGGAGGGGGAAGGAGCGCGTACCGGAGGCCGGGCCATCTTTGTGACCAGTACGCCATGGGATGCGTTTACCCAGGAAGCTACGGAAATCCACTGGATGACAGACGGGACGTCGGAGACGCCGGTTTCCAACCCCCAGCTGGTTCGGCTGGCCGATGACCGGCTGCTGCTGATGTGGACGGCGCAGGAACAGCTGCAATATTGTTTCTTGGATGCGACGGGCAAAATGCAGGGCCGGATGTATCGTGCCGATGCACAGTTGTCCGACTGTAAGCCGGTGGTGCTGGATGACTGCGTTTGGTGGTACTGTACGGCCGACAGCGCGCCGATCTTTTATAAATTGGACCCCGCCTCACCCGATCGAGTAGAACGCCTCAATGGAAATTTGACGGTTACATTAGATCCGCAAGGCGGCAGCGTCAGTCCCGAAGCAATCGCGGCAACCTACGGGGAGCCGTACGGCTTCCTTCCCACGCCGGTCCGGCTGGATTATGCTTTTCAAGGATGGTATCTGGATCAGGGCGCAGTTCAGACGTTGGTGACGGCGGAGACCCGGGTGACGGTGGGGCAGGATCATACCCTGTATGCCAAATGGACTTCCGCGCCGCACTCACATACATACGAAAAAACCGTGACGCCGCCGACCTGTGTGGAAAAGGGGTACACCACATACGTCTGCACCCTGTGCGGCAGCTCCTATACAGAAGAATTTACCGAAGCGCTGGGCCACTGCTATGATGCCGTCGTCTGGATACAAGAGCCTACCTGTACAGAGCCCGGGTTGTGCCGCTTGACCTGCGCCCGCTGCGGGCAGAGTCAAACGCAAGAGGTTGCGGCGGTGGGGCATGCGTATGACGAAGGAACGGTCGTCCAAGAGCCCAGCTGTACCGCTTCCGGACTCAGGACATACACTTGCGCCCGCTGCGGCGACCGGTGGACGGAGACCCTGGCTCCCCTGCCCCATTCCTATGGGGCCGTGGCCGTTCCGCCCACGTGTACCGAGGCAGGATATACCATGTACACCTGCGCAGTCTGTGGGGATACGTACCGGGACGGCAATCGAGAGCCGCTGGGACACAGTTGGGATCACGGCCGGGTGACGGTCCCGCCTACGGAGACCCATCCGGGAATCCGGACCTACCTCTGCACCCGCTGTGGAGAAAACCGGACGGAAGAAATTGCACCCTGGAGCCATCCGTTTGTGGACCTTCAGTCGGACCGGTTCTACTATACGTCCGTCCTGTGGGCCTATTCCGCGGGTATTACCGACGGGGTTGACCCCACGCATTTTGCTCCGGACCGGGCCTGTACCCGGGGCCAAGTGGTGACGTTTCTATGGCGGGCATATGGGTGTCCCGAACCTTCCTCTGACCGCTGCCCGTTTCAGGATGTATCGGACCGGCGGTATTACCATCAGGCGGTACTCTGGGCGGCGGAGGCCGGGATTGCTCTGGGAACGGACGCGACCCATTTTTCTCCGGACGCCACAGTCACCCGGGGACAGTTTGTCACCTTCCTGTGGCGGGCCGAGGGGAGTCCCACGGCGTCGGGAGGGAATCCCTTTGTTGACGTGGAGAAAGGACGGTTTTACTATGATGCGGTTTTGTGGGCGGCATCAGAGGACATCACCGCAGGGGTGGACGCGGTGCATTTTGCGCCGGGCCGGAGTTGTACCCGGGGACAGGTTGCCACCTTTTTGTACCGGAGCTTCAACCAATAACCATTGCCGGAACCAAAACAGATGCCGTCTCAAAACGTAATTTTTGCAAATGTCAATTAAAAAATGGCGCAGAAAACGGGAAATACTCGTTTTCTGCGCCATCAATATTAGGCGATTCTTTAGAAAATTCCTTTTTGAGACAAGCCCCTCTTTTAGGACAGCAGGCCCAAAATGAGCATATGCAAGGGATAGAACCAATAAAAGCCGTGTTTTCCTAAGGGGCGGCGACGCCACCGCCGGCCCCGATAGGCGGATAACAGGGGAAATGCCAATACGCCAAAGGCTTCCAGGGGAAGAAATGTGCCTGGAAGAGGGACAAATTCCAATCCGAAGCACAGAAGCAGAAAAATCCCCCCGCAGAGCCAAAACCGGCCTCGCTGGCCGATGGTGCAATAAAACAACAGGCACAGCAGTACGCCGAAGGCTCCGTAGTCGGTGTGCAGAAGCTCTGCCGTAAGACAGCAACCGGCCGCGCCGAAAAGCCAGAGCAGCGATTGCCATCCCGTCTCTCGTGGCGCCCGGCCGACGCAGGTCATGGCGCACAGACCGAGGGCCAGGGTCCACAGAACGTTTTGCCTAGACCAGTCGGTCCACGTGTCCCCATTCATCCGGTCGAAAGGCAGCTCGGACAGAAGAGCGAAGAGGAGCAACCGTAGCAAATACCGTCTCCGGCTGGCGGTATGGCCGAAGCCCTCCGCCAAAAAGAAAGCAAAGATGGGGAAAGCCAACCGGCCGGCGCACCGGAGCCATAGAGCATGGGGAAAGAACGCAACGCCCGTGTGATCCAAAAGCATAATGCAGGCGGCGAAAAGACGCAGGCCCTCCCGAGAAGGACCGGTTTGTATTTGTTGCTTCATGGCGTTAGTCCAAGGGAGCGGCAGGCATCCCCCCGGCCTCAGGAGGCAGCGGCACGTTGGGACTGACGCCGAATCTCTTTTTGTAGGCTCTGGAAAAGGAGGAATAATCCCCAAAACCGCATCCCTCGCTGACCTGCCTCAAAGGCTCCCCTGCGGCAATTTTTTCCCTAGCCAGGAAAAGCCGCTTTTCCGTCAGATAGCCGTGAATGGTGTATCCGGTTTCCGCCTTAAACCGGCGCATCATATGGTACTTGCTGATGTAAAACTGCCGGGAAAGGCGATCCACAGACTGGGGCTCGGTCAGATGCAGGTTTAAGTATTTTAAAATGGCGACAATCTTCTCGTCACAGGAGGCGGAAGCTGCGTGCAACCGAGGATATGCTTCCAGCTCCCGGGTGACGGAAATGAGAAATTGAAGCAGAAGAGCGTTGCCCAGCAGGTCCTGCCCATACCCTGAGGTGAATTGGGCGCCGTACAGCGCCTCCAGCAAGCGAACTGCGTGAAGCTCCCGACCTGGCCGGAGCACGTAGCTGTAACGCCGGCAGGCCAATTGAAAGCAGGTTTCCAGGTCGGTGCCTGGAGAAGAGGACCGGCGGAGAAATTCCGGTGCGACGTACAGGATATACCGCTCATAGGCCAGCCCGGGGAAAACCTCCGGCCGATGGATGGAGCCGCGGGGCACAAAAACCACATCGCCCGGCTCCAGGGCATAGTTTTGTCCCTCAATGGTATAGGAGGCGTGGCCGGAAAGCAACACCAGAACCTTGTGAAAGCTGTGGTAATGCCAGTCCACCTGCTCCATGGCGGCGTCTTTCAAATGGAACAACCGGAAATCCTCGCGGAGATAGCCCCGGCGCAGGGCGGTTTCCTGTGCCATGCGCATGCCTCCTTTTGCCTTTGTGCATACAGTATACCATGCCGGGCATATTAAGTGCAAGCAGCTCTTGAATTCCTACCAAACCTATCGTATTATAGGGAGGGAGGTGCGCACCATGATGGTATCCACAAAAGGCCGTTACGCCCTGCAGGTCTGCCTGGATCTGGCGCAGCAGGACCCGGAGGTGTATATTTCCCTGCGGGAGGTGGCGCAGCGGCAAAACATATCCATGAAATATTTGGAGAGCATTGTAGCGATGCTGAACCGGGCGGGGCTGGTCCGGAGCCTCCGGGGCAAAGGCGGCGGCTATCGCCTGACCCGGCGGCCGGAGGACTGCTCCGTAGGCGAAATCCTCCAGCTTACGGAAGGCAGCATGGCGCCGGTATACTGTCTGGAACCGGGCGGCGCCTGCGATAAGGCGGGCAGCTGTATGACCTACCCCATGTGGAGACAGCTGGATCAGCTGATCGACGGCTATTTGCGCCGTGTGACACTGGCGGATTTGTTACAGGGGCGGCTGCCGCAGGAGCTCCCCTGCCCCCAGCCGGAGATCAGCGGGCAGATGTCGTCTGTTTGGAAATGCGGCGGGTGACGGCGCGTAATTCCTATTGACTTAGTAGGAATTATGTGCTAGAATGCACCCAGTGGGAATGTAAGTGATTGACAGAGGAGGAGACAGTATGGCAATTTATCAGTCCGCAGAAGAGCTGGTGGGCCGGACGCCGTTGGTACGGTTGGGGCGGTTTGCCGCCGACCGCGGTCTGCGGGCGCAGATTTTGGGCAAGCTGGAGGGCTGGAATCCGGCGGGCAGCGTCAAGGATCGGGTGGCGTTGGAAATGCTGCGGCAGGCGGAGGAGCAGGGGGTGATTTCCCCCGGCGGCGTGATTCTGGAGCCGACCTCCGGAAACACCGGCATTGGGCTTGCGGCGTTTGGTACGGCCAGAGGCTATCGGGTGATCATTGTGATGCCGGAGACGATGAGCGCGGAACGGCAAAAGCTGATTCGGGCCTATGGCGCGGAATTGGTGCTCACGCCGGGGTCTGCAGGCATGGCGGGCGCGGTGGAAAAAGCCAGGCAGCTGCAAAAAGAAATCCCCGGCTCCTGGATTGCGGGACAGTTTGAAAATCCGAGCAACCCCATGGCCCATTTCCGAACGACGGGACCGGAGCTGTGGGCGGATACCGGCGGGCGTTTGGACATTTTGGTGGCAGGTGTCGGCACCGGCGGCACAATCACCGGCGCGGGCCGGTATTTGAAGCAGCAAAATTATAAGATCCGGCTGGTGGCGGTGGAGCCTGCCGCATCTGCCCTGCTGGAGGGAGGAGCGCCCGGGCCCCACGGCTTGCAGGGACTGGGGGCCAACTTCATCCCCCGGGTGTTGGATACCCGGCTGTATGACGAGGTGGTACCCATTACGGAAGAGGAGGCCTATGAAGCGGTCCGGGACCTGGCCCGGCTGGAAGGGATTCTGGTGGGGATTTCCTCCGGCGCGGCGTTGGCCGCCGCAGCCAAGGTGGCAAGCCGGGAGGAGAACCGGGGCAAGGTGCTGGCTGTGATTCTCCCGGATGGCGGGGAGCGGTATCTGTCCACCGAGTTGTTCCATGGTTAAAAACAGAGACTTTTTGATACAAAGGGTGATAATATGAAGCGTATTTATGTAGACAATGCCGCGACCACGCCGGTTTCCGAAACAGCCCGGCGGGTGATGCTGGAGACCATGGACCGGGCCTGGGGGAATCCCTCCTCCTTGCATACCACCGGCCAGGTGGCGGCAGAAATTTTGCTGAAGGCCCGTCAGGATGTGGCAAAATGCCTGAATGCGGCCCGGGAGCGGGAAATCACCTTCACTTCCGGCGGCAGCGAGGCGGATAACCAGGCCCTTTTGTCCGGCGCGATGCTGGGGAAGAAAAAGGGGAAAATGCATCTGATTTCTACCGCATTTGAGCATCACGCCGTTCTCCACAGCCTGAAGCGGCTGGAGAAGGAAGGGTTTGAGGTGACGCTCCTGGACGTGGGGCGGAAGGGCCTTGTGACGGCGGAGCAGGTGGAGGCGGCGATCCGGCCGGATACCTGCCTGGTCTCTGTGATGTTTGCCAACAACGAGGTGGGGACCATTCAGCCCATTGCGGAAATCGGCGCAGTCTGCAAAAAGCACGGCGTCCTGTTTCACACCGACGCGGTGCAGGCTGTGGGACATGTGCCCATTGATGTGCAGGCCATGCACATTGACCTGCTCTCCCTGTCCGGCCACAAATTTGGCGGCCCGAAAGGTGTGGGAGCCCTGTACGCCAGAACCGGCGTGTGGCTCACCAACCTGCTGGAGGGCGGCGCGCAGGAGCGGGGAAAGCGGGCCGGAACCGAAAATGTACCCGGCATTGCCGCCATGGCTGCCGCGCTTACGGAGGCCTGCCGGAACATGCCGGAGACTGCCTCCCGGGTGACAGAGCTTCGGGATCAGCTGATTGCCGGTCTGAGCCGGATTCCCCTGACCATCGTCAACGGCGACACGGAGCGCCGCCTGCCCGGGAATGTAAACGTCTGCTTCCAGGGAATTGAAGGAGAGTCTCTGCTCCTGCTCTTGGATGCCAAGGGCATTGAGGCGTCCTCCGGCTCTGCCTGCACCTCCGGGTCATTGGACCCCAGCCATGTGCTGCTGGCTCTGGGACTGCCTCATGAGGTGGCCCACGGCTCCCTGCGGCTGACGCTCAGCCACGCCAATACCCAGGAGGATGTGGAATATATGCTCCGGGAGATTCCCCAGGTGGTTTCCTATTTGCGCTCGATTTCCCCGGTGTGGGAGGCAATTGAAAAAGGAGAGATTCATTATGCTGTATAGTGAAAAGGTCATGGACCATTTTACCCATCCCAGAAATTTAGGGAAGATGGACGACGCCGACGGCGTGGGAGAAGTGGGCAATGCCAAGTGCGGCGATATCATGAAGATCTATATTAAGGTGGAAAACGACATCATTACAGATGTCAAGTTCAACACCTTCGGCTGCGGCTCGGCCATTGCTTCTTCCTCGATGGCAACCGAGATGATCAAGGGCAAGCCCATTTCAGAAGCCCTGGAATTGTCAAACAAGGCTGTGGTAGAAGCGTTGGACGGATTGCCTGCCCATAAGCTCCACTGTTCTGTCCTGGCCGAGGAAGCCGTTCGGGCGGCGGTGAAGGACTATTACGATCGCAACGGGATTCCTTATGACCAGGAGAAATTCGCGGAGCATTGCTCCGCCTGTCACGAGGGACAGTGCCACTGCGGCTAATTTCTGCTGAAACAGCCCGCCGTACAGAACCATGCGCCTTGCCGGGGTTGGCAAAGCGCATGGTTTTACTTGCGGTATCGGCTTTTTGTAAAATCATGGTTCCTAGGAAAGGTCGGGAGCAAGAAGAGGCGGCGTTGTGCGGCGGGGAAATGGGCAGACCGGCTGCGCTGCTCTGACGCTGGTATCCGGGGCCGGAGCCGGACAACCTCCCGGATCCAGGCAGTGTGACCGGCTTCTGCTTTTCCCGGTGGGGATCAACCCGGAGTGTCCGGCCAGTCCTCCGTGTCCAGATCCCGGTATGCGTAGACCCGCTGCCAGGTACCGTCTTCGGCTTGGAGCACACTGCTGCGGTGGCGATTGAGCAGCCGGACAATGTGGTACACGTCGATCCAGATCTCGCTGTTGCATTCCTTTTGGCTTTCGTCAAAAATCAGCTCCAGGCCGAAGTGCAGGTGCACGGTTTCGATGTTGTTCACATTTTCCTGGGTCGAGTAGCCGGTGCGACCCATAAAGCCGATGACCTGCCCCGCTTGAACCAGGTCTCCCTCCTGCAGGCCCGGCGCAAAGGGGGTGTCCTTTTTCAGGTGCGCATAGTAATAATACCGCCGGCTGTCCAGGGAGCGAATGCCCACCCGCCAGCCGCCGTATTGATTCCAGCCCATGGCCTCCACGGTGCCGGCCTCTACGGCCACAATGGGAGTGCCTAAGGCGCCCATCAGATCGTTGCCCAGGTGCCGCCGGGCAAAGCCGTAGCTCCGGCTGACGCCGAAATCGTCGCAGTGGCTGTAGCCGTAGCCGGCCGCAATGGGAGAAAATGCTTTCAGCCCATAGGAGGCCTTCCAGACCTTTTCTCCCGCCTCATTCTCGACCAAAATGGCGTAGTTGCCCACCAGACCCCCTAAGGCCGCATCATAGGCCTCATGGTAATAGGCGTAATATTGGAATAAATCTCCCAAGAGCTCTTGCGGGCTTTTTCCTGTCAGAAAATCCGCATGGGCCTGCTCGACGGACTTTGCCGTGACGTTTCCGCCGGTCCGGCAGGCGGCCAGCGCCAACAGGTCAATCCAACTCACCGGAATATCCTGTTCCTGAGACCGGATATCCAGCGCCAGGGCCTTGTCCATGGCCTCATAGGAGACGTTAAAATCCACCCACTTGATGTAATCCTCCGCACCGGAAGCCGGGACGGCCAGAAGCGCCAGGATTAAAAGAAAAGCAAGCAACCGCCATTTCACGCAAACCACCTCTGTGGTATTGTGCGAAACGGCGGTTTTGCTATTCCTGGAAAAATTTACATCACGCGGCACGGCGGCAAAGGGGTGCCGGCCGCTTTCTTAAAAAGTGAAATTTTTGATGCATTTTTTACAGAATAGACAGGAGCCGCCGGAATAATTTGTCTAGATTCAGAACACTTTCCATTTGACGGCAGGGGCGGGATATGATACACTGAGTACATCCATAGACGGCGCCTTGTGACTGACGGAAGAAGTGGAGCACCACGGGGGAGCAGGGCGCTTGGACGTTTTGCCGGCCGTCTGGGCGCACTTACTGCAGGCGGTAAGTGTGCCCTTTTTCATTTGCAAGGAGGTTCTTTCATGAAAAAAGTTGGCGTTCTAATGGGCAGCGACAGCGATTTGCCCGTCGTTCGCAAAGCGCTGGACACTTTGCGCGATTTTGGCGTACCCTATGAGGTACACGTATATTCTGCACACCGGACCCCGGCCCAGGCACAGGAATTTTGCTCCACTGCCCGGGAACAGGGGTTCGGTGTACTCATTTGCGCGGCAGGCATGGCGGCCCATTTGGCGGGGGCTGCCGCTGCGCAGACGACTTTGCCGGTGATCGGCATTCCCATGGCCTCCGGTGGACTGGGAGGGATGGATGCCTTACTGTCGACAGTCCAGATGCCTTCGGGGATTCCCGTGGCTACGGTGGCGGTCAACGGTGCGGCCAACGCCGCAATTCTGGCCGTTCAGATCCTGGCCCTGGAGGAGCCCGCTCTGGCAGACAAGCTGGCGGCCCGCAGGGAAGCGGACCGGGAGAAGGTCCTGAAAAAGAACCAGGCTGTGGAAACAGAATTTAACGTATAAAAAGGAGAAGGATCATGATGGAAAAGAAAGAGCAACTTTATGAGGGAAAAGCCAAAAAGGTATACGCGACCGAGGATCCGGAACAGCTCATTGTCTCGTATAAGGACGACGCCACCGCCTTCAACGGCCAAAAGAAGGGCACCATTGCGGGCAAAGGCGCCATCAATAACCGCATGAGCAATTTTCTCATGGCCATGCTGGAAAAGCACGGCGTACCGACCCACCTGGTGCAGGAGCTGAACGAGCGGGAAACTGTGGTGAAGAAGGTCTCCATTGTTCCCCTGGAGGTGATCATCCGCAACATCTCCGCCGGCTCTTTCTCCAAGCGCTACGGTGTGGCCGAGGGGATTGTCTTTGAGGAGCCGACTCTGGAATTTTCCTATAAAAATGACGATTTGGGAGATCCGCTGATCAACCGTTACCACGCCCTGGCCCTGAAGCTGGCCAGCCGGGAGGAGCTGGAGACCATCCAGACTCTGGCCTTTCGGGTGAATGAAGTGCTCAAGGCCTATTTTCTGGGGCTGGGCATGACGTTGGTGGACTTTAAGCTGGAGTTCGGCCGCCTGTCCGATGGCTCCATCGTCCTGGCCGACGAGATCTCCCCCGATACCTGCCGCCTTTGGGACAGCAAAACCCATGAGAAGCTGGACAAGGACCGCTTCCGCCGGGATTTGGGCGGCGTGGAAGAGGCCTATCAGGAGGTCATGCGCCGCCTGATGGGGGAATAAAGGAGGAGCAGTTTGGGAGGATTTTTTGGAGCAGTCTCCAGGCGGGACTGCGTTCTCGATATTTTCTTTGGCGCGGATTACCATTCCCATCTGGGCACGCGCCGGGGCGGCATGGTGCTGTATGACAAGGAAAAGGGATTTCAGCGTCAGATACACAATATAGAAAACACCCCGTTTCGCACCAAGTTTGAAAAGGATGTGGCGTCCTTCCGGGGGTGCAGCGGCATGGGCTGCATCAGCGATACCGATCCGCAGCCGCTGCTGATCCGGTCCTGCCTGGGGATGTACGCCATTGCGTTTGTGGGCATGATCAACAATGCCGAGCAGCTGGTGGACACCTGCTTTTCCGGGCATGGCCACCAATTTATGGCGATGAGCAACGGAAAGGTCAACCAGGCGGAGCTGGTGGCGGCTTTGATCAGTCAGAAGGACTCTCTGGTGGAGGGAATCCGCCATGCCCAGCAGCTCATTGACGGCTCGGCGACCATTCTTTTGCTGCTGCCGGACGGAATTCTGGCTGCCCGGGACCGGGTCGGCCGCCTGCCGGTTCTGGTGGGAAAAAACGACGACGGCTGTTGCGTGTCCTTTGAGTCCTTTGCCTACCACAAGCTGGGCTATGCCGATCACTATGAGCTGGGCCCCGGAGAGATTGTCCGTCTTACGCCGGAGGGCGTGGAGCAGTTGTCCCCTCCCGGGCAGGAGATGAAGATTTGCGCCTTCCTCTGGACGTATTACGGCTATCCCAATTCCAATTACGAGGGGAAAAACGTAGAGGTCATGCGGTACCGCAACGGCCAGATCATGGCCCGGGAGGAGATGAAGCGGGGAGCTCTGCCGGAGGTGGACTATGTGGCCGGCGTGCCGGACTCCGGCGTTCCTCACGCCATCGGCTATTCCAATCAGAGTCAGAAGCCCTTCGCCCGGCCCTTTGTCAAATACACCCCCACCTGGCCCCGGTCTTTTATGCCCTCCAACCAGGCGGTCCGGAACCAGGTGGCCAAAATGAAGCAGATTCCCGTTCCGGAGCTGATCCAGGACAAAAAGCTGCTGTTCGTGGACGACTCGATTGTTCGCGGCACTCAGCTGCGGGAAACGGTGGAGTTTCTGTACAGCAGCGGCGCCAAGGAGGTTCACATGCGCTCAGCTTGCCCGCCCATCATGTACGGCTGCAAATACCTGAACTTTTCCTCCAGCAACTCGGATCTGGAGCTTTTGGCCCGCCGCATGGTTCAAAAGCTGGAGGGAGATGAGGGCCAGGAGCACCTGACCGAATATGCCGATGGCCGGACGCAGCGGGGGCAATGCCTGTTGAAGGCGATATGTGAGGAAATGAGGTTTGATTCATTGGGCTATCAGTCCCTGGAGGGACTGTTGGAGGCCATTGGGATGGACCCGGAAAAGGTTTGCACCTATTGCTGGACCGGCCGGGAATAAGTCCCGGAAGGAGGATTCCTGATTGATGCAAAAGCTGAGAGAGGAGTGCGGCGTTTTCGGCGTTTACGCGAGGGAAAGCCGGGAGGTCGCCGCCACGACGTACTACGGCCTGTTTGCCCTGCAGCACCGGGGCCAGGAGAGCTGCGGCATTGCGGTATGCAACGACGGCGTCATAGCCGCCCACAAGGACCTCGGGTTGGTAGAGGACGTATTCACACCGGAGGCGCTGACCAGGCTGGGACCGGGGCATATGGCTGTGGGCCATGTGCGCTACGGCACCACCGGCGCCACGGACCGGAATAACGCCCAGCCCATTGTGGTCAATCACTGCAAAGGCTCTTTGGCCCTGGCGCATAACGGCAATCTGGTCAATTCCTTTGGACTACGAGAGGAGCTGGAGCTCGCCGGCTCTATTTTCCACACCACCTCCGATACGGAAGTCATCTCCTATGTCATCACCAGAGAACGCCTGTCCGCGCCTTCCATTGAAGAGGCGGTGGACCGGGCGATGGACAAGCTGCAGGGGGCGTACTCCCTGGTGATCATGTCGGCCACAAAGCTCATGGCGGTCCGGGACCCCCGGGGCTTCCGGCCCCTGTGCTATGGGCAGACGTCCGACGGGGCCTATGTGGTGGCCTCAGAGAGTTGCGCCCTGGACGCCGTGGGCGCGTCTCTGATTCGGGATGTGGAGCCCGGCGAGATCCTCGTCTTTGACGGCGAGGGAGTCCGTTCCATCCGGACCCACTGCCAAAGGGCCGAGCGGACCATGTGCGTGTTTGAGTATATTTATTTTGCCCGGCCGGACTCGGTGATAGACGGCAGCTCTGTCCACAATGCCCGCCGCCGGGCGGGGATGTTCCTGGCCCTGGAGCATCCTGTGGAGGCCGATGTGGTGGTGGGAGTGCCGGATTCCGGGATCGACGCGGCCATCGGGTTTGCCCAGGCCTCTGGGATTCCCTACGGCGTGGGCATGATTAAGAATAAATACATCGGCAGGACCTTCATCTCGCCGGGCCAGAGGAGCCGGGAGGACAAGGTGCGGATCAAATTAAATCCCATTGCCGCCACGGTGAAGGGCAAGCGGGTCGTCCTCATTGACGATTCCATTGTGCGGGGTACCACATCGGCCCGGATTGTCCGCCTGCTGCGGGAGGCCGGGGCCTCGGAGGTACATATGCGGATTTCCGCCCCGCCGTTTCTCAATCCCTGCTATTACGGCACGGACATTGACTCCCGGGACATGCTCATCGCAGCCCATCACCCCGTGGAAGAGGTCTGCCGGATTATTGGAGCGGATTCCCTGGGATACCTCAGCGTAGAAAATGTGCAAAAGCTGGCGGAGCACGGCGGCGGCTTCTGTACCGCCTGCTTCAGCGGCAGTTATCCGACCCAGGTCCCGGCGCATACCAAAAAATACCGCTTTGAGCGGAAACTCTCAGAAAAGGAGCCTGAGATATGAACGAGAAAAGCTATTCCGAGAGCTATAAGGCGGCCGGTGTGGACATTACCGCCGGATACCGGGCGGTGGAGCTGATGAAGTCTCACATTGCCCGCACCAAAAACGAGGGCTGCTTGGATGACATCGGCGGCTTCGGCGGGCTGTTTGGATTGAATTTGAAGGGCTACGAGGAGCCGGTGCTGGTTTCCGGCACCGACGGTGTGGGGACGAAGCTGCGCCTGGCCTTCTTGATGGACCGGCATCACACGGTAGGCATCGACTGCGTGGCTATGTGTGTCAACGATGTGATCTGCTGTGGAGCGAAGCCCCTGTTTTTCCTGGACTACATTGCCTGCGGCAAAAATGTGCCGGAACGAATTGCAGAGCTGGTGTCCGGCGTGGCGGAGGGCTGCGTCCAGGCGGGCTGTGCGCTGATCGGCGGAGAAACGGCGGAAATGCCCGGCTTCTACCCGGAGGACGAATACGATCTGGCGGGTTTCTCTGTGGGCATCGTGGATAAAAAGAAGATCGTCGATCACAGCGCCATGATCCCGGGAGATGTGGTCATTGCGCTGCCCTCCTCCGGTGTGCACTCCAACGGGTTCTCTCTGGTGCGGAAGGTCTTTGATATGGAACACAGTCTGCAATGGAAGACGCCCCGGCCGGAGCTGGGCGGCAAGTCTGCCGGTGAGACGCTGCTGGTTCCCACCAAGATCTATGTCAAGCCTATGTTGGCGCTCTTGGATCGAATCCGGGTGAAGGGCATCAGCCACATCACCGGCGGAGGGTTCTTTGAAAATATTCCCCGGGCCATTCCCGACGGTTTGGGCGCCAGAATTCAAAAAAGCGCGGTCCGGGTGCTGCCGATTTTTGAGCTCATTGCCAAGACGGGGGCCATCCCGGAGCGGGATATGTTCAACACCTTCAACATGGGTGTGGGGATGAGCGTTGTAGTGGCCAAGGAGGATGCGGAGACCGCCCTGCATATTTTGCAGGCAGAGGGCGAAGATGCTTATGTCATGGGAGAGATTGTGCCGTCTCAGGACAAGGTGATGCTGGTATGAAGACGAGAATTGCAGTTTTGGTTTCCGGCGGCGGCACCAATTTGCAGGCGCTTTTGCAGGCGGAGGCTGCCGGGCAGCTGCCCCACGGGGAAATTGTTTTGGTTGTGTCCAACAATCCCGAGGCGTACGCCCTGGAACGGGCCAAACAGGCAGGGGTCCCTGCGGCCGTGGTGAGCAAAAAGGAGTGCGGCTCTCAGGCGGCCTTTGAGGCGCAGCTTCAGGCAATTTTGGAGCTGGACGGTGTGGAGCTGCTGATTTTGGCCGGCTTCATGAGCATCTTGTCCGAATCCTTTACCCGGAAGTGGCCCAATCGGATTTTGAATGTCCACCCCAGCCTGATCCCCGCGTTCTGCGGCGAGGGCTTTTACGGCCTCCGGGTTCATCAGGCCGCCTTGGCCCGGGGGGTCAAGGTGACGGGGGCTACCGTTCATTTGGTCAACGAGATTCCGGACGGCGGTCCGATTCTCTTGCAGAAGGCGGTGGAGGTTCTGCCGGGAGATACCCCCGAGGTGCTGCAGCGCCGGGTGATGGAGCAGGCAGAGTGGGTGCTTTTGCCTCAGGCGGCGGAAATGGTCTGCCGGCAAATGGCTGCGCCGCAGTAGAGAGCTGCCGCGTGAGATTGTAAATTATCATTCAGGAGGTTTGTACCATGTATGATCTGTCTGCCCTGTTGCGGGGCAACGCCTATCCCGGCCGGGGCGTTCTCCTGGGCCGGAGCGAGGATGGAAAGTCCGCCGTCATTGCCTATTTTATCATGGGACGCAGCGAAAACAGTCGAAACCGGATCTTTGTGGAGACGGAAGACGGAATTCGTACCCAGGCCTATGACCCGGCCAAGATGACCGACCCCTCCCTCATCATTTATCATCCGGTCCGCCGGGTGGCGGATGAGGAGGGCGTTACCACCCTGGTGACCAACGGCGATCAAACGGACACGCTTCGGGATTTTATGCTGGAGGGCGGCAGCTATGTAGAGGCCTTGAACACCCGGGAGTTTGAGCCGGACGGGCCCAATTACACCCCCCGGATTTCCGGCATCCTATTCCCCTGCGGATCTTATGTTCTGAGTATTCTCAAATCCCTGGACGGCGACCCCGGCTGCTGTGTCCGGAATTACTTTACCTATGACGCGCCCCAAGCGGGCCTGGGCCATCTCATCCACACCTATGAATCGGACGGCAATCCCCTGCCCTCTTTCTGCGGCGAGCCCCGGCCTGTGGCCGTCACGGGAGATTTGGATCAATTTACCCGGATGATCTGGGAGAGCCTGAATGAGGAGAATAAAGTGTCGCTCTTTACCAGCTACATCTCGTTGGAAACCGGAGAGACGGCATACCGGATTGTAAACCGGCATGCGTCATGCAGCGGCGGACCGGTACGCATGTAACGCAGCGGATGGACCGGTTCATTGTAAATGAGGTGAATGATATGGAACGAAATCATGACGGATATGTTTCTCCCCTGTCTACCCGGTACGCAAGTCCGGAAATGCAGCATATTTTTTCAGAAAACTTCAAATTTCGCACCTGGCGGCGGCTGTGGATCGCCTTGGCCCGGGCGGAGCAAAAGCTGGGGCTGGAAATCACAGACGAGCAAATTGCCGAGCTGGAGGCGCACAAGGACGACATCAACTATCCCGTGGCGGAGGAGCGGGAACGCCAGGTGCGTCACGACGTGATGAGTCATGTGTACGCATACGGCAAGCAGTGCCCAAAAGCGGCGGGGATCATCCATTTGGGCGCCACCTCCTGCTATGTGGGCGATAACACCGATGTGATCATCCTCCGGGAGGCCAGCCGCCTGACGCTTCGAAAATGCGCCCAGGTGGTTCGGAATCTGGCCGGCTTCGCCGACCGCTATCGGGCACTGCCCTGCTTGGGCTATACCCATCTGCAGCCCGCGCAGCTCACCACGGTGGGCAAGCGGACCACGCTGTGGATGTATGAGCTGATGCAAGACATGGAAAATCTGGCGTTCCAGCTGTCCAACCTGAAGCTTTTGGGCTCCAAGGGAACCACCGGCACCCAGGCCTCCTTTATGGAGCTGCTGGAAGGCGACGAGGAAAAGATCAAGCAGATGGAGCAGCTGATTGCCCGGGACATGGGCTTTTCCGGTGTGGTCCCCGTGTCCGGCCAGACCTATTCCCGGAAGGTGGACGCCTACTTCCTGGGGGCGCTCTCCGGCATAGCCCAGAGCGCCATGAAGTTTGCCAATGACCTGCGGATTCTGCAGTCCTTTGAGGAAATGGAAGAGCCCTTTGAAAAGGACCAGATCGGGTCCTCCGCCATGCCCTATAAGCGAAATCCCATGCGGTCCGAGCGCATTTGCGCCCTGGCCCGGTATGTAATTTGCGACAGCCTGAACCCGGGCTTCACAGCGGGAACCCAGTGGTTTGAGCGTACGCTGGACGATTCTGCCAATAAGCGAATTGCAGTGGCCGAGGCCTTTTTGGCTGTGGATGCCATCTTGAACATCTACATGAACGTGTCTGCCGGTTTGGTGGTCAACGAGCGGGTGGTGGAACGCCGGGTGATGGAAAAGCTGCCCTTTATGGCCACGGAGAACATTATGATGGAGTCTGTGAAACGGGGGGGCAACCGGCAGGAGCTTCATGAGGCGCTCCGGGTGCACTCTCATGCGGCGGCTGCCCGGGTGAAGCTGGAAGGCGGAACCAACGATCTCATCGACCGCATTGCAGCCGACCCCATGTTCCCCCTGACCAGGACGGAAATCCTGGAGCAGCTGAACCCCAAAGCCTACACAGGCCGCGCAGCAAACCAAGTGACGGAATTTCTTCAGGATGTGGTGCATCCGCTCCTGGAGCAATATCAAGCTGAAAATCTGACTGCAGAATTGAGGGTATAAACGATGAAAGAATTTGAACTGAAGTACGGCTGCAACCCCAACCAAAAGCCTGCTAAAATCTATATGGCGGACGGCGCCGACCTCCCTGTGACGATTTTAAACGGCCGGCCCGGCTACATCAACTTCCTGGATGCGCTGAACTCTTACCAGCTGGTCAAAGAGCTGAAGGAGGCCACGGGCCTGCCCTGCGCCACCTCCTTTAAGCACGTCTCCCCCACCTCTGCGGCGGTGGGGCTGCCTCTGCCGGAGGCGCTGAAGAAGGCCTGCTTTGTGGAGGATGTGGCCGGTCTGGATGAAAACCCTCTGGCCTGCGCCTATGCCCGCGCTCGGGGGACGGATCGGATGTGCTCGTTCGGCGACTGGGTGGCCTTGTCGGATCCCTGCGATGCCCTGACGGCTTCTCTGATTGCCCGGGAGGTCTCCGACGGGGTGATTGCGCCCGGCTATACCGAGGAAGCTTTGGCCATCCTGAAGACCAAGCGGAAGGGCGGTTACAATGTGGTCGCCATAGATCCCCAGTATGTTCCGGCGGCTCAGGAGGAAAAGCAGGTCTACGGCGTCACCTTCCGGCAGGGAAGAAATGATTTTAAAATCGACAAGGCGCTGCTGGATCACATCGTGACCCGGAATCAGGACCTGCCGGACGCGGCCCGGCGGGATCTCATCGTCGCCCTGATTACGCTGAAATATACCCAGTCCAATTCTGTTTGTTTTGCCTTCGACGGCCAGGCCATCGGCGTGGGAGCCGGCCAGCAGTCCCGGATTCACTGCACCCGGCTGGCGGGTTCCAAAGCGGACACCTGGTTCCTGCGGCAGCATCCCAAAACGCTGGCCCTGCCCTTCCGGCCGGATCTGGGCCGGCCCAACCGGGACAATGTGATCGACGGCTATATCAACGGCAACGAAGAAGACGTCTGTGCCGAGGGCATTTGGCAGAATTACTTTACCGTCCGTCCGGAGCCGCTGACGGAGGCGGAGAAGCGGGAATTCTTGGCGGCCCGACAGGGCGTTTCCCTGGGCTCCGACGCTTTCTTCCCCTTCCCGGACAACATCAAGCGGGCGCTGAAGTCCGGCGTCTGCTATGTGGCGCAGCCCGGCGGCTCCATTCGGGACGACTTGGTGATCGAAGCGTGCGACAAAAACGGGATGGTGATGGCTTTCACCGGAATGCGGTTGTTCCATCACTAATTTATAACAGCAAACCAACGGGGCGGACCCCTGGTCCGCCCTTGTTCTCAATGCTTGGATGGAAGGAGTGGATTTATGAACATTCTGGTAGTGGGCGGCGGCGGCCGGGAGCATGCCGTCATTAAAAAGCTGAGGAAGAATCCTGAGGTTTCGGAGATTTTTGCATTGCCGGGCAACGGCGGCATTGCCGCAGACGCCACCTGCGTGCCCATTGGCGCCACGGATCTGGACGGAATTGTGCGATTTGCCCGGGAAAATCAGGTGGATTACGCCGTGGTGACGCCCGACGATCCCCTCGTCCTGGGCTGTGTGGACCGGCTGAATGAAGTGGGGATTCCCTGCTTCGGCCCCAGGGCCAATGCGGCCATTCTGGAAGGCAGCAAGGCTTTTGCCAAGGACCTGATGAAACGATATGGGATCCCGACGGCCCGGTATGAGACCTTTACGGAGCTTTCGGCCGCTCTGGAATATATCAACACGCAACCGGCGCCCCTCGTGGTGAAGGCCGACGGCCTGGCCTTGGGCAAAGGGGTGCTTATTTGCCGGACCCGCCGGGAGGCGGAGCAGGCGGTCACGGACATGATGGTCAATGGAAAATTTGGCGCATCCGGAGCGACTGTGGTCATAGAGGAGTTTTTGGAGGGCCCGGAGGTGTCGGTTTTGGCGTTTACCGACGGAACAACCGTAAAGCCCATGGTCTCCTCCATGGATCATAAGCGGGCCCAGGATGGGGACCTGGGCCTGAACACCGGGGGCATGGGGACTGTGGCGCCCAACCCCTATTACACACCGGAGACAGCCCGGCGGTGCATGGAAGAGATTTTCCTGCCGACCATCCGGGCCATGGCGGCTGAGGGACGTCCCTTTACCGGCTGCCTGTACTTCGGCCTGATGCTGACGCAAGAAGGCCCCAAGGTGATTGAGTACAACTGCCGCTTCGGCGATCCGGAGACGCAGGTGGTTCTGCCCTTGCTGGAATCCGACCTGTTGACGGTGATGCAGGCCACCACCAACGGCACTCTGGCCCAAACGGAGGTGCGGTTTTCCAACCAAGCTGCTTGCTGTGTGATTACCGCTTCGGAAGGGTACCCGCTGCACTATGAAAAGGGCTTTGCGCTTACTATGACCCCGGAAGCCGCCGCCCACACCGATATAGCCGGAGCCACGCTGGCGGACGGACGGCTGGTCACATCCGGAGGCCGGGTAGCCGGTACCACAGCGGTGGCCGATACGCTGCCGGAGGCCATTGCAGAGGCTTACCGTCTGGCCGACGGCGTCCGCTTTGCCCATGCCTACCGCAGGAGCGACATTGGCAAACGGGCCCTGGCTGCGTGGAAATAAGGAGGGAAATATGGTTTACCGTGTTTACGTAGAGAAAAAGCCCGAACTGGCCAAGGAGGCGTCGGATCTGCTGCACGAGGCCAGGGAGCTTTTGCAGATTGAAAATCTCACCGGCGTTCGGGTGATCAACCGGTACGATGTGGAGAACATGGACCGGGCGCTGTTCGATTATGCGGTGCAAACGGTGTTTTCCGAGCCGCAGCTGGATATTGTCTCAGAGACCATAGAGGCCCAGGGGGCGGTTTTCGCTGTGGAGTTTCTCCCCGGACAGTTCGATCAGCGGGCCGATTCTGCGGCGCAGTGCATCCAGATCATTTCCCAGGGGGAGCGCCCGGTGGTTCGGACTGCCAAGGTTTATGTCCTGGAGGGCGCGCTTCGAGAGTCGGATGTGGCGGCCGTTAAAAAATATGTTATCAATCCGGTGGAGGCCCGGGAGGCGGAGCTGGCCAAGCCGGAGACCTTGCAGGCAGCGTATCCCCTGCCCCGGACCGTCAAGACGATGGAGGGCTTTTTGGAGCTGGATCGGGCCGGACTGGCGGAATTGGTCCAGTCCCTGGGGCTGGCGATGGACCTGGACGACATGACCTTCTGCCAAAGCTATTTCCGCAGGGAAGGACGCTGCCCCACCATCACGGAGATTCGGATGATTGACACCTACTGGTCCGATCACTGCCGTCATACCACCTTCCTCACCACCATCGACCGGGTGAAATTTGCCGATCCCCTCTTGCAGGCGGCGTATGCGGACTATTTGCAGACCCGGCAGGAGCTGGGGCGTACCAAGCCGGTGAATTTGATGGACATCGGCACATTGGCCGCCAAATATTTGCGCAAGCAGGGGCGGCTGGACAAGCTGGACGAGAGCGAGGAGATCAACGCCTGCACCGTCCATATGACGGTCCAGGTGGACGGCAAAGAAGAGCCTTGGCTTCTCCTCTTTAAAAACGAGACCCACAATCATCCCACGGAGATCGAGCCCTTCGGCGGGGCGGCCACCTGCATCGGCGGCGCCATCCGGGACCCGCTGGCCAGCCGCGCCTATGTGTACGGGGCTATGCGGGTTACAGGCGCGGCGGATCCCTTGAAGCCGGTTTCCGATACTTTGCCGGGAAAGCTGCCTCAGCGGAAGCTGGTGACCACGGCTGCTGCCGGGTATTCCTCCTATGGCAACCAGATTGGCTTGGCCACCGGCATGGTGGATGAGATTTATCATCCCGGCTACGCGGCCAAGCGGATGGAAATCGGAGCAGTCATTGCCGCCGTGCCCGAGGAAAACGTGCGGCGGGAGCGGCCCGCGCCTGGAGACCAGGTGATCCTTCTGGGCGGCCGCACCGGCCGGGACGGCTGCGGCGGCGCCACGGGTTCCTCGAAAAGCCACAACCTGCACTCCCTGGAGGACTGCGGCGCGGAGGTTCAGAAGGGCAACGCGCCGGAGGAGCGGAAGCTTCAGCGGCTGTTTCGCAACGGAGAAGCCGCCCGGATGATCAAGCGGTGCAATGACTTCGGCGCGGGCGGCGTCAGCGTCGCCATCGGCGAGCTGGCCGATGGTCTGGAAATAGATCTGGACCGGGTGCCGAAGAAATATGACGGTCTGGACGGCACCGAGCTGGCCATCTCCGAATCCCAGGAGCGAATGGCCGTGGTGGTGGGCGCCGACGATGTGCCCCGGTTTCTGGAGCTGGCCGCACAGGAAAATCTGGAGGCAACGGTGGTCGCGTCGGTCACAGAGACGCCGCGGCTGCGGATGCACTGGAATGGAAATACCATTGTGGATGTGAGCCGGGAATTTTTGAACTCCAACGGTGCGGAAAAGCATGTCGCCGTCGAAGTAAACGGGCCGAAAGATTTTGGCCGCGCCGTCACCGGACGCTTTCCGGAGAACTTGCTGCGGGTTGCTGCGGATTTGAATACCTGCTCCAAACGGGGCTTGTCGGAGCGATTTGATTCCACCATCGGCGCGGGCACGGTGCTGATGCCCTTTGGCGGCAAAAATCAACAGACGCCCATTCAGGCCATGGTGCACAAGGTCAGCCTGGAGCGGGGCCATACGGACACCTGCTCGCTGATGTCCTGGGGATACAATCCCTTTATCACCGAAAAGAGCCCGTACCATGGGGCATATTTGGCAGTGGTGGAATCCGCCGCCAAGCTGGTTGCCACCGGCGCGGCCTATGAGGATGTGTATCTGACGTTCCAGGAGTATTTCCAGCGGGTGGGCCATGACCCCAAGCGGTGGGGCCAGCCGCTGGCCGCCCTGCTGGGAGCCTTTGAGGCGCAAAAGGACCTGGGGATCGCCGCCATTGGCGGAAAGGATTCCATGTCCGGTACCTTTGAAGATCTGGATGTGCCGCCGACTTTGGTGTCCTTTGCCGTCACGACGGAAAAGGTGCAGAACATCGTGTCGAACGAACTAAAGGCAGCCGGACATACGGTGTGCCTGCTGAAGCCGCGGTACACGGAAAACGGCTTGCCGGATGCGAAGGATCTGCTGGACCATTTCCAGCTTGTGACCAAGCTTATGCGGTCCGGCGCCGTGGTGTCTGCCTATACCCCCGGCATGGGCGGCCCGGCGGAGGCCGTGATGAAGATGGCCTTCGGCAACGGCTTGGGCTTTGACTTCTGCGGGGATGTGTCTTTGCCGGAGCTGTTTGGCTATGCCTACGGCAGCTTTGTCCTGGAGCTGGCAGGCTGCGAGCCGGTGGGACAGATTTTGGGTACGGTCAACGACAGCGGACGTTTTACCTGGCGGGGCGAATCGGTGGACGGCGCTGCGCTGCAGCGGGTCTATGAGGAAAAGCTGGAGCCGGTATATCCCTGCAACATTCCCGATGCCCAGGTTCCGGTGGAGACGGTTTCCTTCCAGACCCAGGCCCGGGTCAGTCCGGCGGTGAAAACGGCCCGGCCCAGGGTCTTGATTCCGGTATTCCCCGGCACCAATTGCGAATACGATTCTGCCAAGGCGATGGACGACGCCGGTGCGGATGCGGAGATTTTCGTCATCCGGAACCGGACGGCGGCAGAGATTGCACAAAGCGTGGAGCGTTTTGCCCAAGCGCTGCAGGCGGCGCAGATTGTTTTCATCCCCGGCGGCTTCTCCGGCGGCGACGAACCGGACGGCTCCGGCAAATTCATTACAGCGTTTTTCCGGAATGCCGCCGTTCGGGAAGAGGTCACGGCATTGCTGGAGCGCCGGGACGGTTTGATGCTGGGCATATGCAACGGCTTCCAGGCGTTGATCAAGCTGGGGCTGGTGCCCTACGGCAAGATTCTGGATGCCGATGCCGGCTTCCCCACCCTGACCTACAATGTCATTGGCCGACATCAGTCCCGGCTGGTTCGGACCCGGGTGGCCTCCAACCTGAGCCCCTGGCTGGCCGGCGCCCAGGTTGGCGAGGTGTATACCGTCCCCATCTCCCATGGCGAGGGCCGGTTCCTGGCGGACGAGGCGCTGGTGAAGCAGCTGGCGGAGCGGGGCCAAATTGCAACCCAGTATGTGGATTTGGAAGGCCGGGCTACGGCGGATGTGCACTTTAATCCCAACGGCTCCATCTATGCAATTGAAGGCATCACCTCCCCGGACGGCCGTGTCCTGGGCAAAATGGGCCACAGCGAGCGCACAGGCGACGGACTGTATAAGAATGTGCCGGGCGTGTTCGATATGAAGCTCTTTGAATCTGCGGTCCGGTATTTTAAATAATACAAAAATGACCCGGGGGCAGCAGGTGCGCTGTCTCCGGGTCCTGTATAGTCTCCTGTAGGTCGCTCTCAGCGAGGCTGCAGAGCGATTCTGTGGTGTGAACGAATCCATAATTTGAAAACGAAAGGTGCTTTGCTCGGCTGGAAAAGACCTGCCCGTGGTACCGGAAAGCGTCAGGTTTCCTGTATCTCCTCGATGGTCCCGCCTCCGATGACCACATCTGCCTGATACAGCACAATGGCCTGTCCTTTGGTTAGAGCGCGCTGGGGGCGGTCGAAGGTCACCTGAACCCGCCCGTCGGGCAGGACGAAAGCGGTTGCGTCTTGCTCCGGCTGGTGATAACGGGCCCGGGCCTGAACCCGGATGGGGGCGGCGGGGGCCTCCCAAGCGATCCAGTTAAAGTCCCGGGCGATGGCTGTGAGGGCATAGAGCTGGTGCTCGTCCGCCAGCACCACGGTGTTATCTGCCGGACGGATTTCCTTGACGTATAGCGGCCGCCCGCCGGAAACGCCCAAGCCCCGGCGCTGGCCGATGGTGTAGTGAATGATGCCCCTGTGCCGCCCCAGGATGCGCCCTGTCGTGTCCACGAAGTCCCCCTCCGGATAGGTCCGGCCGGTCCGGCGGCGGATGAAGGCGGCATAGTCGCCGTCCGGGACGAAGCAGATGTCTTGACTGTCGTGTTTTTTGGCGTTGATGAAGCCCTGCGCGGCGGCAATGGCCCGGACCTCTTCTTTGCGAAGGGCGCCCAGGGGAAACTGGGTGTGCGCCAATTGCTCCTGGGTCATGGCGTAGAGGACGTAGCTCTGGTCCTTCTGGGGGTCCGGTCCCTTGAGGAGCAGCCAGCGGCCGGTTTCGCTCTGCTGGATCCGGGCATAGTGGCCGGTGACTACGTAGCCGATCCCCAGCTCCCGGGCCCGGCGGTACATCCGGTCGAATTTCAGGAAGCGATTGCAGTCGATACAGGGGTTGGGGGTACAGCCTGTCTCATAGGCGGCGACAAACCGGTCCATCACCTGGCGCCCGAAGTCCTCTTTGAAGTTGAATACGTAATAGGGCATGCCCAGCTTGGCCGCCACAGCCCGGGCGTCCTCCACATCCTCCAGGGAGCAGCAGGTCCCCGCCTGGGGCGCGGCCATGTCCTCGTTCTCATACAGTCGCATGGTAGCCCCCACACACGCAAAGCCGGCCTGTTTCATTAGATAAGCCGCCACGGAGCTGTCCACCCCGCCGCTCATAGCGATCAGGGCGCGATGTTCCATCTTTTCTTCCATACATAACCTCCGCCAACCTGGTTTTCCTGTGCAATCCGCTGGTTCGTGCCATCTCCCAGGGAGCCCCACTGCGCTTTATTATATCGCCGAATGCGCGGAAGCGCAATGACAAAACACAGGCAAACGCCCACCGGGCGGATTTTTTACCCGAGACCGTCCACCCCGGGGGTACGGAAAAGGTTCCAATTCGCTGCAAGCAGCGGTTGAAAAATCAAAGTTTGTGCCTATCGCTGTGTTTCTAAATGAGATGCCTAGTTCCAATGCCGACGCAGCTGACAGACGGTGCCGTCCGTATAGTCCACCAGCCTGTTGTTGTCGCACGAGGGGCGAGTTTGTCTGCTGAGATGCCGCTACATGTTCTGGCGGCGCTCTGCCTTTCCAGCTATCCTACGTCCCACAAAGGCATAGCACACTAGACTCTCCTACGAAAAATCGTGTGCTGACAGGGATGCTGCTTGCCTCTATTGGATGATCCAGAGCAATAAGTAAAATTCTTTTTGACAAAATATGACACATTATATAATTAAAAATTACCGTGTCAATCGGTACATTTTTGAAACTCCTTACTTGCGCTATTTTTTAAAAGGATCTTCGTCCCCCTAAGGGGATATCCGTTCTAATATAACAAAATAGTCAACTCCAATATTAAGTCGATTTTTGATATCACCTTTCCATCTCCGCGAAAGCCGTGCAAGGTCAACCGAGGCGTTGGCGCTGGATAATCTCTGGCTGGAACTGCCGTGGTGGTATTAGAGCGTGACGCTGCGGCGGGACGTGGGGCTTATATATACCTTCACTCCCTTCTCCGGCCAGTCGGATTTTCTCAAAATCCTGCATTTTTGACAGCACCGCTGTCAAAAAATCCGTCTGTCCTACTGCCGCCGGAGAGTGTCTGACTGCCGCTATCTGCCCGCACAGCAGATGGCGCAGCCAGCCCCTTTCCGACGTCAGACGGGAGCAAAGGTATAACACACTAGACTTTCCTTGAAAGTCGTGTGCCACGAAACCGCCGGTTTCTTTGGATTCTTCCGGTCAAAGGGGAACTCTATCCCCTCTGAACACCCTAGACAAAGGAGAATGCTGTTCCCCTTTGAATCCCCTTGCCAACAGGGATGCTGCTCGCCCCTATTGGAAACCCAGAACCAAGGGGATTGCTCCCCTTGGGATACCCCATCATTTTTTCGCAAATGATACCCACCTTGAAAAACTGCGTTTTCCCGTGTCTGCACACTTTTGAAAAATGCCACGGAACATTCTATTCATTTTCAAGAGCTTCTCAAGAATCTCGGGCTGTGATGCGCCAATGAAAAATTCTGTGTTTGCTGACGCAAAAATTTCATTGCCACGCCACTGCGACAAGGACGGCAATGCATCAAAATGATGCATTGAATGAAAATGGCGCACTCAAAGGTTAATGTCATTAAGTTAAGCTTTTTGTGTACCGTAATATATTGCAATCGGGTGTACAACGAACAAGTCTTTCTCTTTTGTTGGTAAAATCGAAATTAGGGCTTGATTTACCATAAATTGTAATTGAGCAAAAATATTATCAGAATTTGGGGCGCTAGTTTCTCCAATTACATTGGTAATATAGCCAACACAAGTAACATATCCACCGTGCTTAAATCCCATGGTTTGCGGATTATCTCGAAAATACTTGTCCTCCAAAGGAATTAGATGGCCGTCAGAGGACACTAACATACGCTTATATGGCACAATCTGACGCATCGCTTTTACAATATCAGAAATATTCTCATACTGCCTATTGTTTGCCTCAACAAGTTCTTTTACTTTATTTTTAAGTGCATTCCCATTTTTCCGCTGTTGATCACGATTGAAATTCTCGGAAATTTCCCTCTCTGCTTGTGCCTCAATTTTTTTCTTTTCGGTTTTTTTCATAAAGCTCAAAAAGCTATTTTTATCAGAGAAAAGATTTTCGATATACTCTAAGTCAACAAAATCAAAGGACCGTGTCAATTCAACGAAAGACCCCAAATCTGCATTGGTGAGGGCAGTATCGCTCTTTGCTTTGATTTGTTCATAGGCGATATCAAACGCTGCATCATGTAAGGTTTTGGTGGCGATTTCTTTTAGGACAGTTTGAGAATGGCTATTAAACTCTAATCCACCCGTTCCGGTAAGTTCTGCCTGTGCTTGTGCGAATTTCCAGATACCACCGCCCACAGAGCCGTCAAGCGAAATGTTCCCTGTTTTTGTACTCTCCTTACCTGCGGCGTCTTCGTGTTCGCTTGCTGTTTCCAGAACAAGACCTTTTTCTTTCTGAGCGATTATCGAATTCACAATATCTGTATCTAGATAGATAAATTGCTTCATTTGTACCTCTTTTCTGTTAAATGCTGATACATCTTCATCAGTTCTGCTACGCAAGAACTCTCAGTCATGTCTTTGACAGAGAAACCATACGCCTGCATCACTGCCCGGTCGTTTTGCTGGTGGGCGCGGCGCAGCTCTGGCGGCATGGCGACCTCATCGTACAGGTCGGCAAGGCTGCTGTCCGGATACAGCTCCCGTGCGTCCAGAATGGCCTGGGCGGTCTGCTCGATTTTGGTTTTCTGCGCGTCCGTGGGGGTGGGCCAGGGGAAGCAGTTATATACAATTTCTTTAGAATACCTGTAATCACTTTTGAGGCGACCGCAAGTTATACGCATCCACGCATTATGAACGTTGGACATTAAAACGCCGAAATGGAAAAGATTTGCATTAGGAATGATAAAAACTGCATTGCTGGATATAACTTCAGAACTGACAAATCCCAGAGGGATATACCTTCGTGATGCCGAACTATGGGCAGGAACAATGATATATGGTTTCCCATCCGGCTGAGTAATTTGAGCAAACAAAGTTGGAGTATCAGCAAATTTTCGTATTGTTGCGGCACGGCTATTATTTCTTGTTTCTTTACATTTTGCAATTCGATCCATGACCAACGGCATATCTTTAAGTTCCTTTGGGGAAACCCCTTTTAGCCACAGGCAGTACCGCTTTTCACTGTGTAAAAATTCCATTGCGCCAACATATTGATGGATAAACTTTTTTGCACTTGGCTCTTTAGCTACAAAATCTTCGTATTCATCTTTTTTAATAATTAAATTTCCACCGTCTGCTGGTTTATTTCCGTAAACCATAATTGGTACATCCGCAAATGGTTTCCGCTGGGCATAAACAATGATATTATCGCCATCAAGTAGGTAGGGGTTTATATTTTGCACAATACGTTTTTGTTTTGAATCAAAAATCACTTTTTGAGACCGTTGAAATATAGCAAACCCTATGATAATACAATGAACGGCTGCTTTTTCTTTGGCCTCACTTGCCCATATAAATGTTCTGTAGGCATAATTAATAATTATCCCTTCTGCTAATAGTTTTGTCCATAATACTGGAACAACTTCACCCTGACAAATTGAATTCGTTGAAACAAACGCGCATTCTATTTTTGTATTTGCTATAAATTTGATTGCCTTCATATACCAACAAGCGACATAATCCACATTCTTTGTGCCAGGGAAAATCAGAGAAACATCTTCTTTTTGTGCTTGTGTCATCAAGGAGAAACCCACAAACGGTGGATTACCCATAATATACGACAGCTTATGCTCGGGCACCACGCTCTCCCAATCCATCCGCAAGGCGTTGCCCTCCACAATATTGGCGTTGGTTTTCAGCGGCAGGAACTCCAGGTGCATCAGCACGATGCTCTCCGTCTCCTTCATCATCTGGCTCTCTGCAATCCACAGGGCCGTCCGGGCCACCGTCACGGCAAAGTCGTTGATCTCGATGCCGTAAAACTGGCTGATGGAAACCTGAATCGGGCTGTAATTCGCATCTCCAAAGGATATCTGCCCTTTTGATAGAATGCTCAGGATTTCATTTTCCAAACGGCGGAGGGACAGGTAGGTTTCCGTCAGGAAATTTCCGCTGCCCGCCGCAGGGTCCAAAAATGTCAGCGACGCCAATTTGTTCTGGAACTCACGCAGCCTCCCTTCTTGGGTTCGGGCCACCGTGATCTCTTTGATCTGCGCCAGTTCCGCTTTCAGATCGTCCAGAAACAGCGGGTCAATAACCTTGTGAATGTTTTCAATCGAAGTATAGTGCATACCGCCCTTACGTCGGGTCTCCGGGTTCAACGTGCTTTCAAATACAGCGCCGAAAATAGTGGGGCTAATCTCTGACCAGTTAAAATTCTCGCTAGCCTTTTTTAAAAGCAATTCCCGAATCTCGTCGGTAAAGGGAGGAATTTCAATATCCTCGTTTGCAAACAGTCCACCGTTGACATAGGGGAAAGCGGCCAGAGTAGGGTTATCATCTTTCAAGTAAGGGTCACGCTTTTCGGGCGGCGTATCCAAGATACGGAACAGATCGACCACAGCCCTGCGCATCCCCCGAGCGTCAAACTCGGACAGATAATCATGGAACATTCCATGACGGCCAAAGATACCAGCATCCTCAGCGTACAGGCAAAATACCAGCCGAACACATAGAATGTTGAGGCTTTTCATCGCATATTCGCTCTCTGGGTCGGCGTACTGCTTGGCAAACGCGTCATAGAGTAGGCCCACAATCTCACCGGCTGCGATGGAGACCTCCATTTCCCGCTTCAAGTGCTCGCTGCCGGTGTCCACAAGGAATTGTAGACGGTAATATTCCTTTTCCAGATTCTCCAGCAGAATAATTTCCGGCTCCCCACCAGGGCGCTCCATGTCATACACATAAAATTCTGAAAAATTACAGGTGATGACCCAACGAGGGTGCTGAGAGAGGGGTAGCTCAGTAATATACCGCTTAGCCTGCTGAAACGGTGTCAGCAATGTTCCATCCGACTGCCGAATCGGCTTTTTCAAATCTTTTCCCAGGCCTTTTTGCTCGATGAGAACTTTTGTGGCCGGAATCGTTCCGTCTATAAAGCTGGTATGATCGAGATGCACCTGTTCCTCAAATGTAATGAATTGTTCAGGATGTTCCACCCCATAGACATCACGAAGCAGTGAAAGCCAAAATGCCTGACTTTCTCCCTTTTCGTAGCCTTTATTTTTCCAATATGCAGCAAATTGTTTCGCCGCGACTTTCTGTTGTGTATCGTTCATTTAACCTCCACCTCACCATGCGTATCAAATCATCCCGAAGAACTTCAATGCCTCCGTAATCGCCGCTTCCTTTTCCGGCGGGCATTGCGGCACTTTGGCATCTTCCTTCTTTGACAGATTATAATTCTGCCCCACATCAAGCCCACATTTCCGCTTGACCTGGGAGATATATAAGGAAGATACCTTCAATCCAGTATGCTCCAGCACATACGTCTTGATCTGCTCATAGGTCGCGCCTTTCTGGAACCCGGACATATCCATATCTTCTAAGGAGAACTCCGCCCGTACCCTCTTCGAGTCGATTTCTCCCTTGGAAAGCAAAACCACCGTCTCCACATGTGCACACCTTGGGAACATATCCACGGCCTTTGCCTTTTGCAGTCGGAAGCCCTGTTCTTTCAGGAGGGCGACGTCCCGGGCTAGGGTGGCGGGGTCGCAGGAGACGTAGGCGATTTTCCGGGGGGACATTTGGGCCAGGGCTTGGATGACGTCCGGGCTCAGGCCCTTGCGGGGCGGGTCGACGACGACCACATCGGCGGTGAGTCCCCGGGACTGGAGCTCCAGGGCGGCCTGACCGGCGTCGCCGCAGAAGAACTCGGCGTTTGTGATGCCGTTTCGGCGGGCGTTGTCCCGGGCGTCGGCTACGGCTTGGGGCTCCAGCTCCACGCCGATGACCTTACCGGCGGCCCGGGCCATGGCCAGGGTGATGGTCCCCACGCCGCAATACAGGTCCAGGACCGTGTCGGTTGCCTGGATTTCCGCGCCCTGAATGGTCATCTCATATAACCGCTCCGCCTGATCGTGGTTCACCTGATAGAAAGACCGGGGAGACAGGCGGAAGGTCAGGCCGCAGAGGGTGTCTTCAATCCAGCCGGGGCCGTACAGCGTGTGAAACACCTCGCCCAAAACGGCGTTGCCCGGCTTCCGGTTCACGGACAGAACCAAAGTGGCAAAGCCGGGAATGTCCTGCAGCCGCGCCAGCAGGGCCTCTTGCCGGGGGAGCCGGTCTCCATTGACCACCAGACACACCAAAATTTGCCCGGATTCCCAGCCCTTTCGCACATGAATGTGCCGGATGAGTCCCTTTCCCGTTCGCTCGTCATAGGCGTTCACTCGGTACTGATTCATGTAGTCCACCACTGCGTCCCGGACGGCGTCCAGCTCCGGGGGAAGGATGCCGCACTGGGGACAGGCGACCACCTGATGCGTCCCGGCCTGATAAAAGCCCGCCACCGCCCGGCCCTTCTCCGGAGCCACCGGGTACTGGGCTTTGTTCCGGTAATGAAAAAGCTCCGGGGCGGGTAAAATCTCCACAGACTCCAGAGCCTCGCCGCCCAGCCGGTTGAGCGTCTGGCGGACCCGCTCGGCCTTCAGGCGGCACTCCTCCAGATAATCCATGTGCTGAAAGGCGCAGCCGCCGCAGAGCTTGCTCTGAGGACAGGCCCGGTTGGCCCGGTGCGGCGAGACCTCTAGAATTTTATAAATCCGTCCGGCCGCCCAGGTTTTGGCCGCCTTGGTGATCTGAATTTCGCAGAGCTCTCCGGCGATGGCGTTGGGCACAAAGACGGCGCAGCCCTCGATGTGGGCGATGCCCTGCCCCTGGACGGTGTAGTCGGTTATGGCGGCTGTGTATATCTGGTTTTTGATCAGCATAGCGTTCTCCTTATTCTGATAGGCGGTACAGCCGTTTGCCGTTTGCCGTGGTGATCTCCTGCATCGCCTCCGGGGTGACGCCCCGCAGCTCCGCCAGCCGCTCGGCCATGCGGTAGAGATAGCCCGGGTCGTTCCGGCGGCCCCGGAAGGGCTCCGGCGCCATATAGGGGCAGTCGGTTTCGATGACCATCCGGTCCAATGGAATCGCCAGGGCGGTCTCCACCAGCTTCCGGGCGTTTTTAAAGGTGATCACGCCGGTGAAGCCGATGTACCAGCCTTTGGAGACCAAAAGTCCGGCCATTTCTGCCGAGCTGGAGTAGCAGTGAAAGACGCCTTTGACCTCCGGAAACTCCGACAGAACCTGCAAAGCGTCCTCATGGGCCTCCCGCTCGTGGACGATCACCGGCAGGTCCAGCTCCCGGGCCAGGGCCATCTGCGCCCGGAAGCAGCGGAGCTGCTGCGCCCGGGGCACGTCCTCATAATGATAATCCAGACCGATTTCCCCAATGGCCTTCACCTTGGGATTCTCCCGGACCAGGCTCCGGTACTCCTGCAGCACGGAGTCCCCGATTTGATCCGCCGCATCGGGGTGGGAGCCTACGGCGGCGTAAATCCAGCTGTGAGCCCGGGCCAGGGCGCAGGCGGCCCGGGAGGAGGGCAAATCACAGCCGGGGTTCATCAAAAGCCCAATCCCCTGCTCCGGCAGCCGGGCCAGAAGCGCGGCCCGGTCGGCGTCGAACCGCCGGTCGTCCAGGTGGGCGTGGGTGTCGAACAGCATGGTAACCTCAGCTCAATTCTATCGTATTCTTGTTTCTTATCTTACCGCAAAAGCCATAATCCCGCAAGATGGAAATTTTTTCTTCCGTTGGGTTTAGCATTCTGAGAAACGGTTATACTGGTTCTCGGAGGTGCTTGAAATGAACAACGACAAGCAAAACCGGGGCTTCTGGAAGAGCCTCAAGGACAAGGGCTACTACATAGCCCTGATCCTGTGTGCTGCAGCCATTGGGATCTCCGGCTATGTGTACTACCGATCCAATCAGTCGAAAACACCGGACTCGCTGGCGGGAACCGGAACGGCGCCGTCTGTCACCGGCCAGACCGCTACCACGCCCGCAGGGGCCAACGGCGAGGAGGACGATTTGGTTCCCGCCATTGGGACGACGCCCACCAAGCCTACGGAGCCGGGAGAAACCACGGCTCCCTCGGAAACCGGAGGCGAGACCACCGGAACCAAACCGGTAAAAACCATGTGGCCCGTGGAAGGCGAGACGGCGGCTGCCTACGCGGTGGACAAGCTGGCCTACAATGAGACCACCCGGGACTGGCGGGTCCACAACGGCGTGGATCTCACAGCCGCCGCCGGAACCGAAGTGCAGGCCGCTGCCGACGGAACGGTTTACACCGTGTACGACGACGACCTGATGGGCACGACTGTGGTCATCCGCCACTCCGGCGGCTATGTCACGACCTACTCCAGTCTGTCTGAGGAAACCGCCGTGGCCGCCGGGGATACGGTATCCTGCGGCGACACCATCGGCACGGTGGGCCAGACCGCTTTGACGGAAAAGGCCCTGGAGCCCCATGTCCACTTCTCCGTCACCTGCAACGACCAGGGGATGGACCCGGCGGAGTTTGTGGAGTAACCAATCTGCTCGTTCCATTTTTTTCATTTTCTTCCTCTTGAAGGAGTGCGACGCACTCCGGCGCAGCAGCCGCGCGACAGCGGCCGCGCCTTTCCCCGGGGCAATCGCTCCGGGGATTTTTTTGCCCGGCAGCTGCCGGTTTTTTCAAAGAGATGAAAAACTGCTTGTCGACGCTTCAGAGAGTGTGGTTTCGTCATGAAAACACAGGGGAAATAACCCTTGACAAATGGGGTAAAATCCGCTATACTGGGGAGGCTGTTAAGGGGAAAACCTTGATAGGAGGGGGACCTTGTGAAGCTGGACGAGCTGGAATTGTCCCTGTTGTTTGACTATTACGGAGAGCTGCTGACAGAAAAGCAGCGGACTTGCTTTGAGCTGTACTATAATCAGGATTTCTCGCTGGGTGAGATTGCGCAAGAAGCGGGGATCAGCCGGCAGGCGGTGCATGATGCATTGGTTCGGGCGGAGGGGTCCTTACGCCTGATGGAGGTCAAGATCGGCGCGGCGGCCCGAGATTTGACCTGCCGGCGAGCGGCAGACCGCATCCGGGCGGCGGCGGAGGTCCTGGCCTGCAGTCCGGAGCCGGAGACGGCGCGGCTGGCTCGGGAGATTCTGGATGCCGCCGGTACCATGAAGGAGTAAATTATGGCGTTTGAAGGCTTAACCGAAAAATTATCCGCCACGTTCAAAAAGCTCCGCGGCAAGGGCCGTCTGAAGGAGTCGGATGTCAAGGAGGCCATGCGGGAGATTCGCCTGGCGCTTCTGGAGGCCGATGTGAGCTATAAGGTGGTGAAAGACTTCACCAAATCCGTGACGGAGCGCTGCATCGGGACCGATGTGCTGGAGTCTCTGACCCCGGCGCAGATGATTGTGAAGATTGTCAATGAAGAGCTGACCCGCCTGATGGGGAGCGAGACGCAGCACATTACCATCAATCCCAAGGGGCCGACTGTGGTGATGCTGGTGGGCCTTCAGGGCGCGGGCAAAACCACCAACGGCTCCAAGCTGGCCGGTCTCATGAAAAAGCAGGGCAAAAATCCTCTGCTGGTGGCCTGCGACATTTACCGTCCGGCCGCCATCCGGCAGCTGGAGGTCTGCGGCGAAAAATTGGGCTTGCCGGTGTTTCAAATGGGCCAGACCAATCCGGTGGACATTGCCAAGGCGGCGGTGCAGCATGCCGTTCGCCATGGCAACGACATGGTGTTTTTGGACACGGCCGGCCGGCTGCACATCGACGAGGCACTGATGGAGGAGCTCAAGGCGGTGAAAGCGGCGGTGCATCCCCAGGAGATCATGCTGGTTGTGGATGCCATGACCGGCCAGGATGCAGTCAATGCCGCGCAGAGCTTTCACGAGCGGCTGGATATCGACAGCGTCATGCTCACCAAGCTGGACGGCGACGCCAGAGGCGGCGCGGCCCTCTCGGTCCGGGCCGTGACGGGAAGGCCCATTAAGTTTGTGGGCACAGGCGAGAAGCTGGACCAGATTGAAGCGTTCCACCCGGACCGGATGGCCTCCCGGATTCTGGGCATGGGCGATGTGCTGACGCTGATTGAGAAGGCGGAAAAGGCTTACGATGCCAAGAAGGCAGCTGAGCTGGAGGAGAAGCTGAAATCCAACAAGTTCACCTTGGCCGATTTTTATGACCAGCTGGTACAGCTGAAATCCATGGGCTCCATGCAGGAGATCGTGGCCCAGCTTCCCGGCGGGGCCAACATGAAGGATTTGAAGGTGGACGAAAAGGCCATGGCTCGAACCGAGGCAATTATTCTGTCCATGACGCCGAAGGAGCGGGATAACCCCGCCGTCCTCAACGCCAGCCGGAAGCAGCGGATTGCCAAGGGCGCCGGTGTGCGGCTCCAGGATGTCAACTCTTTGCTGAGCCAGTTTGAGACCATGCGAAAGCTGGTACGTCAGTTCTCCGGCCCGGGCGCGGGAAAAAAAATGCGGCGTATGGGACGCATGAAAGGGATGCCCGGCGGCTTTCCCGGTATTTGATGGTTCGTAACCGGCCCTTTTCGGGCTTTACGATAAATGACGATTATGATATTTGGAGGTGAAACCCCATGGTAAAGATCAGACTGAGAAGAATGGGTGCGAAGAAGGCTCCCTACTACCGCATTGTGGTTGCCGACTCCCGGTCCCCCCGGGATGGCCGCTGCATTGAGGAAATCGGCGCGTACAATCCGCTGACCGAGCCTGCCACCATCACGGTGGACAGCGAAAAGGCCAAGACCTGGATTCAGAACGGCGCTCAGCCCACCGATACGGTGCGCGGCCTGCTGAAGAAGGCCGGCGTGCTGTAAGATGCCTGAAGGAGCGTTCGCTATGAAAGAACTTTTGCTGTATATGGCAAAAAGCCTGGTGGATCATCCCGAGGCGGTCAGCGTAACCCAGACGCAGAGCGAGGACGGGACGCTGCTGGAGCTCCGGGTTGCCCCGGAGGATATGGGCAAGGTGATTGGCCGGCAGGGCAGAATCGCCAAGGAAATCCGCACCATTGTGAAGACCGTCGCACAGCACAATGGCCAGCGGGTTACGGTCGATATTGTCGATTAAGCGCACCGGGCGTTGTCTCAACATGTGTTTGAGACAACGCCCGGTTTTTATGGCCTGCGTTTCGGCAGGACGGCCTGGAGAACTTGGGTTAAGGTGGCGGTACGGATGTTGACGGGAGCGGGACCTGCAGCTGTCATGGCCCGCCCGTCGGCCAGGAAAGCGAGGGAGCAGGGATCGTCGGAAATGATCCGGTCGATGGCCAGAAGGTCTTCAGTGAGCTCCATCAGACCAAAAGGATAGGTGCGGGCCGTTCGGGCTTCCACGACCCGCCGGTAAACGGCGTGGCGTGTTTCCGGACCGGCGCCGTCGGCGTACAGCAAAACCACCAGGCTGCCCAGGGATCGTACCTGCTCCAGCTGAGCGGGCAGTTCTGAGGCGGCTTGATCGGAATAGCCCAGATGGACGGCGCAGGGCATCCGCGCCGCCTCCAACGCGCGGCACAGCTCCAGGGCCAAGGGTTGCCGGGCGTCGACAGAAAACAGCAGATTGTGAAACCGGGACAGGCTGGACAGATTCCAGTCCGCGCCGCGGGCGCCGGTGGTCAGGACGGTAAAGGCGCAGGCCGGGTTGTCCTGCAGAAGCTGTTCCAGGGCTTCCTGCTCCAATTGATTATCCTGCAGCAGGTAAACGTGAATGCCCAGATCCGTCCCCTCCGTTACCATGCGCTGGATGTAGATGCGGGAAAGGCCCTGCGCCCCGGCCTGGATGGTGAGGGCCCAGGGAACTTTAAATCCACCGGCAGCCTCCACCTCCCGGATGCGCCGGGCTCCTTTGCTGCAGCCCTCGTACCCCACGTTAATGCCGAAGGTTTTCAGCGTCTGCCGGTCGCAGGTCCGCAGAGCCCGGTCCAGCAGCTGGTAGTAGGGGCTGGACTCATCTTCCAGCATCTGTTGGCACAAGGTGAAAAAGTGCCGTTCAAAAGAGCCCTTCGAGAAGGTAAGGGCCAGGTCCAACAGGTTTCGGATGGTGCGGTGGGAATCCCGCTCCATATCCCGCAGGGCCCGGTCCACCGCGCTCTCTATGAGAAGGCGCGTCAGGTCCCGTTTCCGCAAGGAAATTCCCCCTTTTGGGTTGCGTACTTTTCTTTATGATACCCCGCTGCGTTCCGGGAATGTAGGGACAGTTTTCTCGTTCTGTCCAAAAGCCGGGGAAAGGCGCAGCCCGGTGAAGAAAGGGCAAAAGCTTGAAAAAACGAAGGAAAAACCGGGAAGATATCCTTGACAACCCCGATTTGAGATGGTAAAATGAACAAGCCGCATTAAAGGGGTTTTAAGCCGTTGCGCCCGAACGGGCCCGCGCCCTCAGAGCGAGACTACCATAGAAAGTAGGTGCAAGTTTATGAAAGCAGTGATTGTGACTGGCGGGAAGCAGTACACCGTAGCCGAGGGAGACGTGATTTACGTCGAGAAGCTGGGGGTGGAAGCGGAAAATACCGTGACCTTCGACCAGGTTTTGGCGGTGGTGGATGGAGAGAACTCCAAGTTCGGCACGCCCATGGTGTCCGGCGCTACCGTAGAAGGCAAGGTGATCAAGAATGGCAAAGGCAAGAAGATCATCGTCTTCAAATACCGCCCCAAGAAGGATTCCAAGTCCATTCGGGGCCACCGTCAGCCTTACACCAAGGTGGAGATCACCAAGATTGCCCTGTAAGCCATGACAAAAGTGGAATTTTTCACCCAGGACGGCAGAATCACAGGATTCAGCTGCTCCGGGCACGCCGGCTATGGGGAGGCAGGAACGGACATTGTCTGCGCCGCTGTCTCCGCTGCAGTCGGTCTTACCGAGTGTACCGTCAACGATGTGTGCGGCGCTCGGGCTAAGGTTCGGGTGGACGAGGCGAAGGCCGGCGTTACCCTGACGCTCCCTGCAGTCTGTGACGAAGAGGAGGCTGTCCAGGCTGCCCTCAGCGGCCTGATGGTCTATCTCATCGGCCTGCGGGAGGAATATCCAGATTATCTCGATGTGTTGGAGGTGTAAAGTATGCTGAAAATTGGAATTCAGTTCTTCGCCCATAAAAAAGGCGGCGGTTCCACCAAGAACGGCCGTGATTCCGAGTCCAAGCGGCTGGGTGTGAAGCGCGCCGACGGGCAGTTTGTGCTGGCGGGCAACATCCTGGTCCGGCAGAGAGGTACCCACATCCATCCCGGCACCAACGTGGGCATCGGCAGCGATGACACACTGTTTGCTCTGATTGACGGCACCGTCCGTTTTGAGCGGAAGGGCAAGGATCGGAAGCAGTGCTGCGTGTACGCGGAGCAGTAATAACGGACAAAGGGCTGTTGCATACTAGCTGCAACAGCCCTTTTTGTACCGGCGTCTTGTTTGGGGAGTCCACAGCCTCTGTGCGCTGCGCAAACAGGACGGCGATGTGGAAGCGTGAGAAGCGAAGTGGTTTTGCAGCCAAAAGGAGGCGCGTTTATGTTTGTGGATCAGGTGCGAATTACCGTCTCGGCCGGGAAGGGCGGCGACGGTGCGGTGGCGTTCCACCGGGAGAAATATGTGGCGGCGGGAGGGCCGGACGGCGGCGACGGCGGTCACGGAGGCAATGTAATCCTGCGGGTGAACGATCATTTGACGACCCTCATGGATTTCCGATACCGGCGGAAATACGCCGCCGCTTCCGGCGGCGACGGCCAAGGAGGCCGGTGCACCGGTAAGCGAGGGGAAAACCTGATCATTCAGGTCCCCCGGGGCACGGTGGTGCGGGATGCCGAGACGGAACAGATTATGGCCGATATGTCCGGCGATGGGGACTTTGTGTTGGCCAGAGGAGGCCGCGGCGGCTGGGGCAACAAGCATTTTGCCACGCCCACCCGCCAGCTGCCCCGTTTCGCCAAGGCGGGGCTGCCTGGAGAGAGCCGGGAAGTGATCTTGGAGCTGAGGCTTTTGGCCGACGTGGGCTTGGTGGGCTTTCCCAATGTGGGCAAATCCACGCTGCTTTCGGTAACCTCCAATGCCCGGCCTAAAATTGCCAATTATCATTTTACGACGCTGTTTCCCAACTTAGGCGTCATCTATGTGGACGAGGGCGTTTCCTTTGTCATGGCGGATATTCCGGGGATCATCGAAGGCGCGGCGGAGGGGGCCGGTTTGGGCCATGACTTTCTCCGGCATGTGGACCGGTGCCGTTTGTTGGTGCATGTTGTGGATGTGTCCGGCAGCGAAGGGCGGGATCCGGTGGAGGATTTTGACAAAATCTGTGCAGAGCTCCGGGAGTACTCCGAGGAGCTGGCCGGCCGGCCTATGATGGTGGCGGCGAACAAATGCGATCTTCTGGAGCCGGATTCGGACAACCTGCAGCGGCTGCGGGACCATGTGGCGGCCCTGGGCTGTGACTTCTATGAAATTTCTGCGGCTACGACCATGGGAACCCGCCACCTGATGCAGGCGGTGGCTGCCAAGCTGCAGCAGCTTCCGCCCATTACGGTTTATGAGCCGGAGTATATCCGGCCGCTGGCCCAAGCCGGCGACCCCACCGAGCTGGAAATCGAGCATTACGGAGACACCTGGGTGATTTCCGGCGCCTGGATGGAGCGGTTGCTGGGAGATATCAATTTTGACGATTTTGAATCCCGAAATTATTTTGACCGGCAGCTCCGGAAATGCGGTTTGTTTGACCGGCTGGAGGGGCTGGGGATCCGGGACGGAGATACGGTGAGCATTTACAATTGGGAATTCACCTACGAAAAATAGGAGACCATTCTGGAGAGGATCTGCACTATGGTTCAGAATTTAAATATCTTGTCCTTCGCCCCCTACGGCAAGCTTTTGGCGGAACGGTCGGACAGCGCAGGTTTGCCTCAGGGGGAGCAGTGGGAAGAGCGCCTGCTGGCGGCGACAACCCAGGAGACATACCAATACCTTCCCACAGAGCCGGTATATTTGGACTATGAGACCGGCATGAGCATTCTGGCGGTTGCCAAGGGACGGGAGGAGTTCCAGTATTTTTACTTGGATAAGCCGGTGTGTATTGATCCCGGCGTGCGCTTTGCGGTGGCGCCGTATCAGTCCAGCTGTACCGTACGCATGACGGCTTGTCGCTCCGGCTGGCCCAAGGCGGAGCCGCTGGCGGTTTCGGTGCGGGATCTGGCGCTGTCCCGGCGGATTCAGGTGGAGCGGGTATATACCTTTTTTTACCACGAGAAGGAGCGGGGCTTTTTCTTCCGGGGTGAGGAGCACTCCATGCTGGAATTGACCTATGTGGACAAGGGCAGCATTCACAGTGTGGCCGGCGGTCAGGATTTGGTTTTGGAGCAGGGGGACATGGCCATTTACGGTCCCAATCAGTGGCATATGCAATATGCCGACCGGGACTGCGCCCCCAGCTATATCACCATCACCTTTGATCTGGAGGGCGACAGCCTGGAGCGGCTTTTGAACCGGAAGTTCCGCACGCCCCAGAAGGCGGTGCTGCTTCTGCAGCAGATGCTGCGGGAGCGGGACCAGGAGGATGTGTACACCGGCGATATGCTGATCAGCCTTCTGGGTCAGCTGCTGCTGACCGTGCTGCGGGAGGCGGAGGGGCCGGCGCATGCGCCGCTGCGTACGGCCAATGCCATTCACAGCGAAAACGAGGTGGTGGGCCATGCCCAGCGGTTCATCGGCCAAAATGTCCGGCAGAAGCTCAGCGTGCCGATGGTTGCCCGGGAGGTGGGGGTCAGTCCTTCGTACTTAACGGCGCTGTTTCACAAGAATCTGCAAATTTCCCCGGGAGAATACATCCGGCGGGCCAAGCTCCAGGAGAGCAAGCTGATGATCCGCGAGGGGAAGATGAATTTTACGGAGATTGCCCAAGTGCTGCAATACTCCACAGTGCACCACTTCTCCCGGCAGTTCAAGGAAAAATTTGGGATCACCCCCACAGAATACGCCCGGTCTATCCGATGAAGAGAGCCAATCCCCGTCTTTCCAGGCAAAGCCTGCTTGGAAAGACGGGGATTTCCGGATACGACAGAGCGCGGCAGGGGCGGCTTACACACCAAAAGCAGGACCCGGGCTTCCAAGGGAGGCCCGGGTCCTGCTATTTTGTTTAAAAGGTCATGCTTAAGCCTGCGCGTCCTCTTCTTCCATTTGACGGCGGGCTTCTATGAAGCAGCGGACGGCAAATTCCAGATCTTCCTTGGTATGAGCGGCAGAGACCTGGGTGCGGATCCGGGCCCGGCCCTTCGGCACGACGGGGTAGGTGAAGCTGACGGCGTAAATGCCCAGTTCATACAGTTTCTCGGCCATACGGGCGGCTTTGTGCTCGTCATAGAGCATGATGGGGACGCAGGGATGGGTTCCGTCGATGATATCGAAGCCCGCGTCCTTCAGAGCCTGGCGGTAGCCTACGGTGATGTCCTCCAGGTGGTCCCGCAGGGAGGTATCCCGCTCCAGCATTTCCAGACATTTTAAGGTGCCGGCGGCTACGGCGGGAGCCAGCGTATTGGAGAACAGGTAAGGACGGCTCCGCTGGCGCAGCAGATCGATGATCTCCCGCTTGCCGGTGGTAAAACCGCCGGAAGCGCCGCCCAGGGCTTTGCCGAAGGTGCCGGTGATGATATCCACCCGGCCCATGACGCCGCAGTGCTCCGTGGCGCCCCGACCCGTCTTGCCTACAAAACCGGTGGCGTGGCTGTCGTCCACCATGACCATAGCGCCGTACCGATCCGCCAGGTCACAGACGCCCTGCAGATTGGCAATGATGCCGTCCATGGAGAACACGCCGTCGGTGGCAATGAGCTTGATCCGCGCCCCGGCAGCGTCGGCGGCTTGGAGCTGCGCCTCCAGGTCCGCCATGTCGTTGTTCTTGTAGCGGTACCGCTTGGCCTTGCACAGACGGATGCCGTCGATGATGGAGGCGTGATTCAACTCGTCGCTGATGACTGCGTCCTCTGCGGTGAGCAAAACCTCGAACAAGCCGCCGTTGGCATCAAAGCAGGAGGAGTAGAGGATGGTGTCCTCGGTCCCCAGGAACCGGGCGACGGCTGCCTCCAGCTTTTTGTGAATGGACTGCGTGCCGCAGATAAAGCGGACGGAAGCCATGCCGTAGCCGTATGTATCATAGGCAGCCTTGGCGGCCTCGGCCAGCTCCCGGTTGTCGGCCAGGCCCAAATAGTTGTTGGCGCACATGTTGAGCAGCTCTTTGCCGTCGGCAAAAATGTGCGCGCTCTGAGGTGTGGTGATGATTCGTTCGGCTTTCAGGACGCCGGAGTTCCGGATGTCCTCCAGCTGGGAAGCGTAGTAGGAGAATGCCTCTTGCTTATTCATAATGGATACCCTGCCCTTTCTGTTAGAGTGAGTCGTGGAGATCGGACCAATCTAGAATGACCTTGCCGGAATGACCGGAGCACATGGCGTCGAAGCCCTGTTGGTAATCCCGGACGGAGAAACGATGGGTGATAATTTTTTCCAGGGGGAAGCCGCCTTCCACCATGGCCTGCATTTTATACCAGGTTTCGTACATTTCCCGGCCGTAAATTCCTTTCAGGATCAGGCCGTTCCAAATGATGGTGTTCAGCGGAAGCTCCACAGAATTCCGGTTGGGAAGCCCCAGCAGGGCAATGCGTCCGCCGTTGTACATCGAGCCGATCAGCTGACGCAGGGCCACGGGGCTGCCGGACATTTCCATGCCCACGTCGAAGCCCTCGTGGATGCCCAGCTCGCCCATGACCTCCTGTAGCTCGGTTTGCTTGGTGTTGACTGCCGTAATGCCGAACTGACGGGCCAGATCCAGGCGGTAGTCGTTCAGGTCTGTAATGACCACGTTCCGGGCTCCGGAGAATTTTGCAATGGCGGCGGCCAGAATGCCGATGGGGCCGGCGCCGGTTACCAGCACGTCTTCTCCCAGAAGGTTGAAGGACAGGGCGGTGTGGGTTGCGTTGCCGAAGGGATCGAAGATGGCGTACAACTCCTCCGGAATTTTAGGGGAACAAGAGATGACGTTGGTGGCGGGAATCACCAAATATTCGGCAAAAGCGCCGTCCCGGTCCACGCCTACGCCGCGGGTGGCTCTGCACAGATGCCCCCGGCCGGAGCGGCAGTTGCGGCACATGCCGCAGACGATGTGCCCTTCCCCGGAGACCAGCTCGCCCAGATGGTGGCCTTGTACGTTGGCGCCCATCTCCACAATTTCTCCGACGTATTCGTGGCCGGCGGTGGTGCCCAATCGAATGGTGTTTTGAGCCCATTCGTTCCAGTCCCAGATGTGCACGTCCGTACCACAGATGGCGGTTTTGTGAATTTTAATCATCACATCGTTGTGGCCCACGGCGGGAATCTCCACCCGCTTCATGGTCAGGCCCTTCTCCGGCTTATCTTTGACCAGGGCCCACATGGTTCCAGTGTGCATGCGATCACTCCTCTAATTATGTAAAATAAAGCAGTTTTGTGCTTGGCTGGAGGACAGTCTGCAAAGCAGTCCCTATCATGAAAACATTATAGCGGATGCGTTCCCAAAAATCTATAGTCGCAGAAAAAAATATTGCAAAAAAAACGGCGAAAGAAATTGTAGGATTTGCGAAAATGACGGTGCAGATGCTTCAATTTTCGTAACCGTGACGCCAGATGGGGAGGCCGGGGGCAAAGCCGGTGGAAAGGATGTCTGCCGTATAAGGACAGATTCACCGGCAGGCTTGCAAAGGAAAGGGACAAGAGGCCCAAAGCGGATTGCGTGTGTGATGCAGCCAGCAGAAAAGAAAAAGTAAATTTGTAGACAGGGAGAGCTATGCATCGAGCAAGAGATGTGCTATAATATTAAAAACGTACAGCAATGAGGCAACGTAATGTGTTGCATTTTGACGAAATACGCGTTTTGCAAACCAATCCATGTGCAAAAAGATTTGCCTCGCTGCTGTCGGGGGTCCTGGTATTGACGGGGCGTCGGGTTTTGGCTGTCCCGCAATATATAGGCGGCCACGGGCCGTCAAATTTATCGGAAAGAGGTTAAAGCAATGAGAAAAGGCAGATGTAACCTTCGCTTCCTGGCAGGTGTGCTGGCGGTGTGCATGGCGGTGCCGCTCCTGCCTGGCGCCGGCGCGGCTGCCGGCGCTTCTTCTGCTGTGGCGTACACGCAGGTGGACCCCAGCGTTTTACCGGGCCCCCTTCCACAGGAAGGAGCTGTGGTGGAGGAAGCGCCGGCCACCGATGTTCCGGCGGATGATGAGGCCGTCCGGGTGGTGATCCTTTTGGAGGACGCCTCTGTGGTGGGCCGAGGCTTTTCCACTCTGGGCCTGGCCGACAATCCGTCGGCCCTGGCTTACAGCGACGGATTGATTGGGAAGCAGGACGACGTGCGCAAACGCATTGAGACCCAAGCGCTGGACGGCCAAGCGCTGCAGGTGGCGTACCAGTTTACCATCGGCGTCAATGGAATTGCCACCACAGTGCCTTATGGGAAGATTGATGAAATTGAAAGAGTTGCGGGCGTCCAAGAGGTTTATTTAGAAAATCGCTATGAACTGGATGAGACGGTGCAGCCGGATACGGCCACAGCCGGGGAGATGGTCGGCTCCTACAGCGCATGGGCCGACGGATATACCGGGGCCGGAAGCCGGGTGGCCATTATCGATACGGGAATCGATCGGGATCATCCTTCTTTCTCGGAAGGCGGGTTCCAGTACGGTCTTGCGCGCAGTGCCGCACAGTTCGACAAAGAGATGTCGGACTACGATTTGCTCACCATAGAGGAGATCGAGGAGGTTTTGCCTCGGCTCCATGCCTCTGAGCGGCTGACGGGTGTGACGGCTCAGGACCTGTATACGAGTGAGAAGATCCCCTTCGGCTTTAACTACATTATGGGCACCTCGGACTACGATTGCGATGCGGCCTCCGGCGATCACGGCTGTCACGTAGCCGGGATTGCTGCGGCAAATACTTACATCCCGTACGAGGACGCCGACGGCGATGTGTATTACGCTGCACAGAAAAATGGCGTCACAGGGGTCGCGCCCAATGCGCAGGTTTTGGCGATGAAGGTGTTCAGCGATGGGTGGGGCGCGTATGAGTCTGACTATATGGCGGCCATTGAGGATGCGATTTGGCTGAATTGCGATGCCGTGAATCTCTCCTTGGGCTCCAGCTCCGCCGGCAGAAGCTATACCACGACATATGCCGAGCTCTTTGCGTCCATTCTGGATACCGATACGGTCATTACCATGTCCGCCGGCAATAACGGCGGCTGGTCCGACAACAACCTCACCGGAACGGGCTTAAATCTGACCACCGATGTGCGGATGCAGACCGGCGGCAGCCCGGGCTCCTATACCAACTCCTTTGCCGTTGCCTCCGTCACCAACCAGGGCCTTACGGGAATTGTGGGCTCCTACAACGGCTACAAGGCGGTTGCAGGGGATACAGGCGGCAACTATGGCGCATCTAATTTTGAGACTCTGGATACCTCAGCCGATCAAAGCGGGACAGAGTACGAATACGTATTTCTGGGGGACCCGGTAGCGAAGACCGGGATTTATGGTACGGAAGAAGACTTTGCCGGCAGAGACTATACGGGAAAAATTGTACTGGTTTCCCGGGGCGGAGATGTGTCCTTTTTTGAGAAGGCGAACCGCGCAGTGGCGGCCGGCGCAGTGGCCACCATTGTGTATAACCATGTAGACGGTACGTTGAATATGGATTTGACCGGCTATGCGTACACCGCGCCTGCCGTCATTTTGTCCAAGGCCGATGGAGAAGGGGTGCTGTCTGTATCCACGCAGGATGACACCGGCGCTTGGGGCGGCAAGGTGATCATTACCAACAAACAGCAGACGGTATCCAACACGGCAGACGGCTATCAACCCAGCACCTTCTCTTCCTGGGGGGTGACGGAAAACCTGGCCCTGAAGCCTGAAATTCTTGCCCCTGGCGGAAACATTTATTCTACCCTGGACGGCGGTACTTACGGCAACAACAGCGGCACCTCCATGGCAGCGCCCTCGGTTGCAGGATCTGCGGCGGTTGTGGCACAGTATATTCAGGAAAACGGCCTGGCGGAAAAAAACGGTCTCCATGTCCGGACTTTGGCCATTGCCCTGCTGATGGGCACGGCGGAGCCGCTGATAGACGACACGGTGGAGCTGCCCTATTCCCCCAGATTGCAGGGCGCGGGGCTCTCCCGGGTGTATGAGGCGGTGACGACTCCTGCTTACCTCCTGGTGGGGCAGAAAGAAGGCAACGACGGCAAGGTAAAGCTGGAGTTTGGCGACGACCCCGACCGCACCGGCGTTTACAGCGGCCATTTCTCGATCCATAACCTGACGGATCAGCCTCTGCGGTACAGCCTGGACAGCGTCATCTCCACGATGGCTGTGGAGACCATCGATGGAGCCGAATATATGTCCAAGAGCGCCTACGCCCTATCTCCTCAGGTGACCTTTGAGACCCAGGCTGCCGTGACGTATCTTTACGATTTAAACGGGGACGGGAAAGTGGATGAGCTGGATGCCAAGGTTTTGCTGCAGGTGGCCAACGATACAGCCGGCCCGCTGTCCGGCGATGCGGACAATCTCTGCGACTTGGATGCCGACGGCGTGATCACCACGACCGATGTGCAGCTGTTCCTGGCCGCGCTCCGGGGGGATACCACGTATCTGGATGTGGACGCCTGCGCCTATGAGGTCCCGGCGGATGGGAGCATTGGAGTGGATGTGACGATTTCCTTGTCGGACGCAGATCGCGCCTACTTCGGCGCACATTATCCCAACGGCGGTTATGTGGACGGGTATCTGTATGTCAACGCGGAAGATGGTACCGGAAAGCAGATGTCCATCCCCCTGCTGGCCTATTACGGCAATTGGACGGAACCCAGTATGTACGACAAGTATATTTTGCTGGAGGACGTGTACGACGAGACGGCCTGCGGCTATGTCTATGACGGCTATGAAAACTACCTCACGGTAAAGTTCAAGGGTTCCAGCAACGCGTATTATTACATGCCGAACCTCTATGCAGAGGACGATACATACCTGGCCGACCGGAACGCTTTTGCCAATACCAGTACATTGTATCAGGCCAACATTTCCCTGATCCGGAATGCGGATCATGTGCGCTTTGTCATTTCCAATGCGGACACCGGCGAGATTTACAGCACCGTAGACAGAGGCGCATCCACCGGCGCGTATTACTCCTCCAGCAGCGGGGCCTGGGGGGCGGTGTCCTCCAACCACGGCCTCAACTGGTATGTTACGGACGCCGAGGGGAAGAAGCTCCCGGAGGGAACCCGAGTCAACGTGACTGCCTGCGCAGTACCGGAGTACTACTGGGATCGGGAAAACGAACGGGTAAAAGGCGAGCTGGCCGACGGCGCTTATTGGACCACAACGTTCACCATTGACAATACCCCGCCCGAGGCTGCCTCGATTGCCGTGACCACCGATGTCATAACAGGCGACAGAAGCCTGGAGGTGAAGGTAAAAGATAACCGCTATACGGCCGCTGTGATGGTGCTGTCTCTGGAGGGGCAGGCGCTGGTGCGCAGTGCGGTCAATCAGACGTCGCCGGGTGTGGAGTCCACCGTGCACCTGGACCTGAGCGAGGTTTATACCAATCACTTCCTGGTTGCCGTTTATGACTATGCCTCAAATGTCACGGTATATGAGGTGAACGTCGGCGGCTCTGTGGAGACACCTGAAGCCGATGCCATACTCACGGCCGCTCTGTCGGACCGCGATGGCCTGTGGTTTGTAGACATGGATGCCGACGATCTCAGCGCCATGACCACCCGGAATGCCGCAGCGGTGGATTTTGATCTATTGTCTGTGGCCAGAGGGGCGGACGGCGTCTTATATGCGGCCAGTAACGAAGACGACGGGGAGGGACATCTCGTCTCCTCCTTATACACAGTAGACGAAACGAGCTATGCGATGACCAAGATCGGCAGCTCTGAGGGCGGGTACTGCGATATGTCCTGGGCTCCGTCGGTCAACGGCGGTACGATGCTGGCGGCGTATGGCCCCTATATTCTGGTGGTGGATACGAACACCGGTAATCATATGGGCGCGTGGACCGTCAGCAGCTATACCGGCAACGCGTATGTCGTGGGGATGGCCTATGTGGGAACCCAGGCCCATGATACCTACGGACAGGTGGACATTTTCATGGTGCTGTGCAGCGACGGTACGATCTATCAGACAGGCTTTGCCTATCACAGCGCGGAACAAAAGTATGTTATTTTTTCCTTCTCGGCCCTGGCGGAGGTTCCCGGTATGGCAAACGGCATTGCCGGCTCCAGTCTCTATTGCGCAAAGGACGGCAAGCTTTTTATCAGCGCTCTGACGGAGCAGGGCTCTAAGCTGTCATACATAGACCTCACGGCCCACAGCGTGTGGTTGTTTGAACTGGGGACCTTGACGGCAGTTCCGGTATCTCTTTATGAAGCGACCGAAAAAACTGCGCCGCACGGTGTGGAGGATTGGAAGCTGCTGCTGCCTATGGAGCAAACGGCAGAGGCCGAAGCGGAGATTACAGGGATTTCCCCCCTGGACCGATGAGCTTGGGCGAATAGGAAGAAAGGAAGGCGACTCAATATGTGGAAGAAACTACTTTCGTCTGCACTGGCAGTGGTTCTGCTGCTCAGCTGCTGTACGGTGGCCTTGGCCGGGAGCGCCGGCTCGGGACTACAGGTGGAAATTCTGGAAACCGCAATAGACGGCATAACGATCGGAGTGAATACCGATGGGGAGGCCGCGCTGAAAAACGGCAGGGTGGTTCTCTCCTATCCGGACGCGCTCACCCTGGCGTCTGCAGAGGCGAAACTCCCGGCGGAAGCAGGCATTACGGATTTGGACACCTCCAAGCCCGGGACACTTTCCTTTGCCTGGGCCAGCTATGAGCCCCAGGGTACGGTCCGGCTGCTGGAGGTAACATTTCAGGGCAAATGCGATGCCGTCTATCTGATTACGCTTTTCTTGCCGGAAACCGGGGAGAAGCTGGAGGTAAATCTGGAGATCCCCTATCGGTTTGTAGACGTACAGGATGCAAGCAAATGGTACTTTACCCCCATTTACCAGGTATATGAGCGGGGGCTGATGCAGGGCGTGGGCGGCGACATGTTTGCGCCCCATAAGACGCTGAACCGTGCTGCGCTGGTGACCGTTCTGTACCGGATGGCCGGCTCTCCGGATGTCCGGGAGAAGAGCCCTTTCACCGATGTACCGGCGGATCTCTGGTACACCCGTGCGGTGGCCTGGGCGGTTCAGGCCGGCGTGGTGAAGGGGTATGGCCAGGGGATTTTCGCCCCCGGAAAGGCCGTGACCCGCCAAGAGATGGCGACCATGATTTACCGTTACTGGCTTTTACAAAACGAAGCAGGTCCTGTAAATTCGGAAGGCTTGTCCGGCTATCGGGATGGTGACCAGGTTGCCGGATGGGCCGAGGAAGCCATGATCTGGGCGGTGGAGAACCAAATCATGCAAGGCGTCGCGGCCGGAACGCTGTCTCCCGGCAACACCGCAACCCGGGCCCAGGTGGCGCAGGTTCTGGTGAACTATCAAAACATGGGGTGAGCGGACCGCGCGGCGGAATGCGTTCTGCTTTCCTGCCGGAAAACGAGGGGCCATGAAGTCATTGATTGAGGAATTTCCTGCGGGAGATTCAGTCAGAAAGGAATGAAAACGGGAATGAAACTGCGAACACGATTGTTGTCTTTGGCGTTGGTGCTTGGCCTCATTTTGGGACTGTGCCCCGGTGCGCTTGCAGCAGGCAGCTATGCAGATGTGCCGGAAGACAATTGGGCCTATCCTTACATCGAAGACATGACGGAGCAAGGATGGATGGAAGGCGTCGATGTCCATCGTTTTTCCCCCAACGGCACCATGACCCGGGCCATGTTTGTCACGGTTTTGGCCAGAATGAGCGGCCAGGCGTTGTATCCGGAGGAGCCTTCCGTATTTCCCGACGTACCCGCCGGCCGGTATTTTACCGGTGCGGTGAATTGGGCGGCGGAAAAGCAGATTGTGACGGGGTATCCGGACGGGACCTTTGGAACGGATGACCCGGTGACCCGGGAACAGGCGGCGACGTTCCTGGTGCGCTATGGGGAAGTCATGGGCGTTACATGGCAGATGCGGCAGGAGACGATTGCCTTTACCGACCGGGATGCAATGCACGCCTATGCCAAGGAAGCGGTGGAGCTTTGCAGCCGGGTGGGGATCTTGGCCGGGTATCCCGACGGCAGCTTCCGGCCGCTGCGCGCCATCACCCGGGCGGAAGCGGCCAAGGTGCTGAGCGTTTTCCTGGATGTAACGGGGCTTGCCACTCCGGAGCCGACTGCGCCTACGGGACCGGATCCCACAGTTCCCGAGCCGACGGAGCCGGAGCCTACCGCTCCCCCACCCACAGAGCCGGAACCCACAGAACCGGAACCGACGGAGCCGGGAAAGCGGGTGAAGATTGCGTTTGTAGGAGAGAACGGCTATGTCAAGTACCGGGGGGAAAAGGTGACTGAAATTGAGGTTTCCACGTCGGAGCCGTATGTGGAATTCGGCATTTATGGACAGTGGGAAGACGGCTTTGAGCTGGATACGGCGACTACCTCTTCCGGAAAACTGAGCCGGGCGGGAAACGTGTTTCTCTTGTCGGATTTTGATGAAGATGTGACGGTGAACTACACAGTCCGCTACCGCACCGTATACGTGGACTTTGTGATCTCTCCCAACTACCAGAATCTCTATGTGGATACGCCTCAGGCGGTTACCTGGGGGCAGCCGGCGGTGATGCCGGCGGTGAGCCGGACGGGTTACCATGTGGATGCCTGGTACCTGGATCCGGAGTACACGGCGGCCTATGATTTTGCCACCCCGGTCCGGGATCACCTGACCCTTTACGGGCAGTGGCAGATTAACACGTATACGGTGACGTATATTGTGGACGGCGCGGTGTATTACAGCACGCAGGTAGAATACAACCGTTATGTGACCAATCCAAAGAACCCGGAAAAAGACGGCTATGTTTTCAACGGGTGGTTTCTCGATGAGGCTTGCACCCAACCCTTCCAACGTTCCAGCACCCAGATTCGGCAGGATACGACCTTGTATGCCGGTTGGGTCGAAGCCAAGCTGGAATATGTATATCTCAACGGCCAGGCCGGCCATGACGACAACAGCGGGATGACGCCCTCGGATGCGGTAGCGACCTTTGCCAGGGCGAAGGAGCTGCTGGCCGGGGCGGCCCACAAGGAAATTCGGATCACCGGGATGGTCACGGTACACGATACTCAGGTGTGGGATCTTTCCGAGTACCCCGATGCAAAGGTCCTTCGGGATGAGAGCTATGCCAGCAGCTACCTGTTTTGGGTCAGCGCAACCGGGAACCTGACCTTGCAGAATGTGACGATCGACGGCGGCTGCCGGTATTGGGCGAATGAGGCAGGCGAGGACTTTGTCAGTTATATGGTTTTCAACTGTACGGATGGGTACCTGACCTTAAATGAGGGCGCGGAGCTTTGCCATACCGTTACCAAGAGTACGTCGTCCAGCGCGGTGGGCTACTTGAACGGAGCGCATTTGACGATCAATGCGGGCGCCCGGATTCATGACAATGTGGGCGGGAAAGCGGGCGCCTTTGGATGCACCTCCTCCGGCAGCTCGGTGATTGTGATGAACGGCGGGGAAATCTATCATAATACAGCGACCGGAAAGGCCACAGCCATCGGCAGCAGTACCCCTGCCGGCGCGTTCCTGCTGATGGGCAACTCCAAAACCGGAAGTACCGTGATGACCATGAATGGCGGCAAGATTTACGGCAATCGGGTGGAAAATCCCGACACCACCGTGGGAAGCGGCGCGATTTATATGAATGACCGCGCAAACTTGATTATGAACGGCGGCGAGATTTACGACAACACCGGCGTCTGTGCCGGCGCCATAATGAGCAAGGGCGTGGCGGAGAGCGCGACCTCCCAAGTCAACCGGGTCGCGCTGCTGGGCGGTACGATTTCTAACAATACCATCACCGGCTCCTATGGTGGAGATATAGCCGTTTGCAACTATACAGACTTGATTTTGGGCCGGGAGGATGTACTGCACGGGAGCATTTGGCTTCAGAATGGAAAGAACCGGCTGCCGGTCAAGCTGTCGTATGCCTTGACAAAGCCGCTCCAGCTGCGCTGTGAGGCCATCGTATATGAGGATGTGCTGCTGGAAGGCGCGGACTACGCATTGACCGAGACGGACCTGGCCCAAATCCAGCTGTCCGAGGAGATGGATTCTCATTATCAGCTGACACTGGACACAGAGCATAACCAAATTTACATTGGTCCGACCCAGGTTGTAGGCGCCCGCATCTACCTGTCCGGAACAGGCGACGATGCCAACGACGGCTTGACCCGGGACACGGCGGTGGCCACATTTGCACGGGCAAAAGAATTGCTGACGGCCAACCAATCGGAGATCGGGGACAATGTAATTACGGTGGTGGCGGGGACGGCCACCGGGACGCCGACCGTCCTGCGGGTTACGCGGGATGAGACCTGGTCCCTGAAGGGCATTCCCAACGCATACGTACAGGCAGACGGTGCGTCTAAGGGCTATCTGGCGTACGTCTCCGGCGCCACGCTGACGCTGGAAGATATTATAATCGACGGAAACCGTTACTATAATACGACGGGCGGTAAAGTCAGCTTGTTCCGGGTGCAAACGCCCGACCCCCAGGAGGGCGACGGCGAGGGTCCTTCGGTTTTGAATCTGAAGAGCGACACGGTATTGCAGGACAGCAATGACGAGGCGGTATACGTCTACGGCGGGACGCTGAATATGTATGACGGCGCCCAGATTACCGGGGTCAACCAGGATGGCGCTATCTATGCCACCGGGATGTATGCGGCTTCCACCGGCGTGGATCACACGCCGACGGTCAACATCTACGGAGGAGAAATTGTCGGAAATGAAACCCGGTGCTTCTATTTATTAGGCGCCGCGAAGCTGAATATTTATGACGGCCTGTTTGCCGGCAACACCCTGGCCAGCGGCGGCGGCGCTGTGATTTATACCACAGTGGCAGGCGTGGAGGTTTCCATTTACGGCGGAACTTTCCGGGATAATGCCCTACTGGGGACGTCGGCCACGGCTGTGGGTACGGTGTTTTATACCAACCAGGCGACCGGCCTTACAGTTGCAGGCGGCGTCTATTCCGGCAATACCTGTGCTTACGATCCCGGGCAGAACGGTTTTTCCTCTGCCGGAACGTCAGCCGGGAGGGGGATGGCGCCTGTTCTGAAGCCCGGCGGAGAGCGTATGGATCTGTCCGATGCGCCCTTCTGTTGGGCCGGCGTCGAGGATGCCGCTTGCCTGCAGATTGCAGATGCCCTCACCGGCGCGGTCAAGGTGACCTATCAAACCCTGCCGGAGGCCGGCGCAGTTGTGGCAGTGGGGGCAGAGGGCTATCGTCTGACGTCCGGTGACTTGAACCGGCTGTCTTGTACCAATGAGGGCGTTTCTCTGTCGCTGGACTCAGAAAACAACCGGATAATAGTTTCATAGACAGATGGCTTTACAATGGGGAAGGCCTCCGGCCTTCCCCAGAAACGTTGTCGGGCATCTATGTTTTTTGCCCCGGCGGGCAAAAGACCGAAGGGAAGGCGGGCTTCCGGAACGGTGTGAAAAAAGTCAATTTTCCCTTGTAAATTGAGGGACGTGCCTATATAATGATGGGTGCTGTAATCTCCGGCTTCCGGCCGTTACATGGGAGGAATTGATTTGAAAAACATGCCCCTAGCCATTGGTTTGTTTGCTCTGACGTATATTCTTATGCTATGCCTGCCCAAGTACCGCAGATATGTCGCTTTGGGCTCGGCGGCAATTTTCCTGCTGACCGGGATGCTGCCGGTAACGGGGGCTGTTTCATACATAAACTTCAATGTTTTGATGATGATTGCCGGAACCATGGGCATTGTCTCATTGTTTATCGACTCGCAAATGCCGGCGCGCATGGCGGATATCCTGCTGGCCCATGTGCCGAATGTAAAATGGGCTGTGGTGGCTCTGGCGCTGTTTGCCGGACTCATCTCCGCCTTTGTGGATAATGTGGCGACGGTGCTGATGGTGGCGCCTGTGGCGATGGCCATTTCCAAGCGCCTGAAAATCAACCCGGTTCCCATGATCATTGCCATTGCGGTTTCCTCGAATTTGCAGGGAGCGGCGACGCTGGTGGGCGACACCACGGCCATCTTGCTGGGCGGCTACGCTGGGATGAATTTTCTGGATTTCTTCGTTTATCTGGGAAAGCCGAGCATGTTTTTTGCGGTAGAGCTGGGCGCGCTGGTGTCTGCGGCGATTCTTTTGCTGATGTTCCGGAAAGAAAAAGCGCCCATTCCGGAGCCGCAGCTGACGCCGGTGACCAATTATGTGCCGACCATATTGTTGCTGGGAACCATTGTTCTGTTGATTCTGGCCTCTTTCCTCCCCAATATGCCGGAGACCATCAATGGAATCATTTGTATGAGCCTGCTGGCCGTCGGTTTGCTCTACACAGCCGCCACGCAGAAGAGCCTGAAGGCGGTGGTCAAGCCCTTGCGGGAGATTGATTTGGATACCATTTTGCTGCTCCTGGGCCTGTTTTTGGTCATCGGCGGCATTACGGAGCAGGGGGTCATCGATCAGCTGGCCTCTCTCATTGCCAAGGTAGGCGGCAGCAATGTTTTTGTGATTTACACGGTGATTGTCTGGGCGAGCGTCCTGTTTTCCGCGTTTATCGACAACATTCCCTATGTGGCGACCATGTTGCCCGTGGTGCAGAAAATCGCCCTGGACATGGGAATCGACCCCACGGTTTTATACTTCGGTCTTCTGTCCGGCGCGACCTTGGGCGGGAATTTGACGCCCATCGGCGCTTCGGCCAACATCACAGGAATCGGTATTTTGCGCAAGGCGGGCTATGAAGTTCAAAATCGGGACTTCATGCGCATTGGCGTTCCGTTTACGCTGGCGGCCATCATTCCCGCTTACCTGTACATCTGGCTTTTCTACGGAGTCTAATCAGCTTGTCCGGTAACAAAAACAAAAAAGTGTCCCAAACCAGGCGAATTTCTCTTGCGTGCCGAGGAAAAATTTGATATCATAAGCCCGGTGAGAAGATAGCCCGTTTTGGGCGTCCCATGAGGGAGTAGTTGCGCTTGCTTGCAAGCGTGTCAAGTCAACATACCTGGCGTGTTATGTGCCTGGCTTGGCAGGAATCAACGAGACTCATGTGCAGCAAAAACTGTGCATGGGTCTCGTTTTTTGTTTCAAACTAACTCATAGAAAAACAAGTGGAAAGGAAGACAGTATGCAGCGTTTTTATGACGAATCCATGGAGGCCGCTTTACAGGCGGTTTCCTCCGGGCGTCAGGGCCTGACTCAGGCGGAAGCCCGGTCCAGATTGGAGAAGAACGGAAAAAACAAGCTGGCGCAGCCCAAAAAGGACAGCTTGCTGAAACGGTTCTTCATGCAAATGGTGGACCCTATGATTCTCATTTTACTGGTTGCCGCCGCCATCAGCGGGGCGTTGGCCGTTTATGAGAACGAGAGCTTCACCGATGTGATCATCATTCTCTTTGTGGTGGTGGTCAACGCCATCCTGGGCGTCTATCAGGAGAATAAGGCCGAGAAAGCCATCGAGGCGTTGCAGGAAATGGCGGCTGCCACCTCAAAGGTTCTGCGGGATGGTCAGATGATGACAGTCCGCAGCGAGGACCTGGTGGTAGGCGACGTGGTGCTTTTGGAGGCCGGCGACGCCGTGCCGGCCGACGGACGAATTCTGGAGAGCGCCAGTTTAAAAATAGAAGAGGCGGCGCTCACTGGAGAATCGGTTCCGGTCAATAAATTCATCGACATCATCCAGCTCCGGGAGGGCGGAAAAGATGTGCCCTTGGGCGACCGGAAAAACATGGTCTATATGGGCTCCACAGTGGTCTATGGACGCGGCTCCGCCGTCATCACGGCCACGGGCATGGATACGGAAATGGGAAAGATCGCCGGAGCCCTGGCCGAGGCGCAGGAGGGACAGACGCCCCTGCAGCGGAAGCTGAGTCAGCTTTCCAAAATCCTGACCTGGTTGGTTCTGGGAATTTGCGCCGTAATTTTTGGCGTACAGCTTCTTCGCGCCGGGTCTTTTACTGCCGATGTGGTGGTGGACTCCTTTATGGTGGCGGTTTCTCTGGCAGTGGCGGCCATTCCGGAGGGGCTGGCTGCTGTGGTTACGGTGGTCTTGTCCATTGGCGTGACCAACATGTCCAAGCGCAACGCCATCATCCGGCGGCTCACTGCAGTGGAAACCCTGGGCTGTGCCCAGATTATTTGCTCCGATAAGACCGGTACGCTGACGCAGAATAAGATGACGGTGGTAGACCATTTTGGAAATCTGGAGCAGACGGCCCGGGCGATGGCGCTGTGCTCCGACGCCAAGCTGAGCCCGGACGGCCAGGCTCAGGGCGAGCCCACAGAGGCGGCGCTGGTGGCTTGGGCGTCCAAGGAGGGCCTGGATAAAAACCGCATGGAACACGATGCGCCCCGTGTGGGCGAAGCGCCCTTCGACTCCGGGCGGAAGATGATGTCCACGCTCCACCAGGCCGGTGAGAAGATCCTTCAGTTCACCAAGGGCGCCCCGGACGAGGTGCTCAAGCGCTGTGCCTGGGTGGAGGAGCAGGGACGCCGGGTGAAGCTCACCGAGGAGCGCCGCCGGGAAATTTTGGCGGCCAATAAGGCCATGGCGGACCGGGCGCTCCGGGTGCTGTGTGCTGCGTGCCGGGTGTGGGACCAGCTCCCAGACGATACGAGTCCCGACAATTTGGAGCAGGATTTGACGTTCTTAGGACTGGCCGGTATGATCGATCCGGTGCGTCCTGAGGTCCAAGACGCCATTGTTCAGTGCCGGAGCGCCGGCATCCGTCCCATCATGATCACAGGCGATCACATCGACACGGCAGTGGCCATTGCCAAAGAACTGGGGATTTTAGACGGCGGCTACCGCGCCATCACAGGCTCTCAGCTGGACGACATGAGCGAAGGGGAGTTTGAGCGGGAATTCCGGAATATCTCCGTCTACGCCCGGGTGCAGCCGGAACACAAGACCCGCATTGTCAAGGCATGGCAAAATGCCGGCTGTGTCACCGCCATGACGGGCGACGGGGTCAACGACGCGCCTTCCATTAAAACGGCAGACATCGGCGTGGGGATGGGCATCACCGGAACCGACGTAACCAAGAACGTGGCGGATATGGTATTGGCCGACGACAACTTTGCCACGATTGTAGGCGCGGTGGAGGAAGGCCGGCGGATCTATGACAACATTCGGAAGGCCATCCAGTTCCTCCTGGGCTCCAATATGAGCGAGGTAATCAGCATTTTTGTCGCCACGTTGATGGGCTTTACCATTCTGCAGCCGGTGCATCTTCTGTGGATCAACCTGATTACCGACTGCTTCCCTGCCCTGGCCCTGGGCATGGAGAAGGCGGAGCCGGATATCATGCGCCGCAAGCCCCGGGATGCGAAGGCCGGTATTTTTGCCGGCGGGTTAGGATTTGATGTGGCCTACCAGGGCTTGGTGGTGTCGATTCTGACTTTGGTCTCTTATTTTGTAGGTCATTTTATGGAATCCGGCGTCTGGGAGATTGCCAACTCTCCCGACGGCATGACCATGGCGTTTCTGACGCTTTCCATGGCGGAGATCGTGCACAGCCTGAACATGCGGAGTCAGAGAAACAGCATCTTTACCCTGGGCGGCCAGAACAAAACGTTAAATCTGGCAGCCCTGGCGTCGCTGCTGCTGACGACTCTGGTCATTGAAGTGCCCTTCCTGGCCAATGCCTTTGGCTTTACGCCCATCAACCTGTCGGAGTACGCGGTGGCGTTGGGCCTGGCCATCATTATGCTGCCGTTGGTGGAACTGGTGAAGTTCTTCCAGCGCCGGGCAAAGCGGTAAAAAAGAAACTAGACGGCAGGACAGAGCGCGGTTCATTGCTCTGTTCTGCCGTCTCTTTTTATCTGCTGCGTCAGCGCTCGGTGCGCCAATAGGATACGCTGTAGGGTGGCAGGAGACTGCCGCCGCCGAAGTCGTGCGTGGCGCCGGTGATGAGATCTTCCGCCAGGCCGGAGCCGGCGTCGAAGTGTGCGGTGTAGGGGGCGCTGTCGGCGTTGATTGCCACCAACACGCGTTCCCCCGGCACGGCCCGCTCGAAGATGATCTGCCGGTTGGTGAGATGCACGTTCCGGTAAGAGCCGTGGCACAGGGCGGGGCTGTTTCGCCGGGCCTGGGCCAGGCGGGAGATCCAGGTTGTGAGGCGGTTGGACTCCGGATGGTCCAGGGCCGGGCGGAGGGCGTCGTCTCCGTCGGCCTTCCGTCCCAAGATTCCCCATTCGCTTCCATAATACACCGCAGGGACGCCGGGCATCGCGAATAGAAGGCCGTATGCCACCGGTAGATGGCTGGGGTCCCGGAGTATGCTGGCAATGCGCTCCACATCGTGGTTGTCCAAGAAATTCAGCAGGTGCTGCCCCTTGTATAAGGTCCAGGGCTCCGGACCAAATTGGCGGGCCAGGCTGTGGCCGATTTCAAACAGATTCATGGAATTGAGGCTGGAATGCAGGCCCTTGTAGCATTCATAATTGGTGACGCTGTGGCACATTTCCGGATTCATCCACCGGTTGTAATCTCCGTGAAGCACTTCGCCCAGGAGCACAAAATCCGGCTTCAGCCTGCCGGTCAGGCTGCGGAGCTGCTTCAGGTAGGCTTCCGGCAGGCAATAGGCCACATCCAATCGCAGCCCGTCTATGTCAAAGTCCTGAATCCACCGGGAAATGGCGTCGAATTGATGTTGTACCACCGCCGGATTCCAGAGGTTCAGCTTTACCAGCTCATAGTGCCCTTCCCAACCCTCGTACCAGAAGCCGTCCTGGTAGCCGGAGTTGCCGTCGAAGTTGATATGAAACCAGTCCTTGTAAGGGCTGTCCCATTTCTTCTCCTGAACGTCCCGGAAAGCCCAGAAGCCGCGGCCCACATGATGGAACACGCCGTCCAGCATCACCCGGAGGCCCACCTCGTGCAGGGCCCGGCAGACCTGGCGAAAATCCTCCCAGGTGCCCAGCCGGCAGTCGATGGCGTTGTAATCCCGGGTGTCGTACCCATGCCGGTCGCTTTCCAGCAGGGGATTGAACAATACGGTGTCGGCGCCGGTGGCTTTGATATGCGCCGCCCAATCCAGAATTTTCAGAATGCGATGGGCCTGCGTTCCGTCATTTTCCCGGGGGGCGCCGCACAGGCCCAAGGGGTAGATCTGATATACCACTGCTTCGTCAAACCACATAGTTTCAAACTCCTTTTCTGATCTACCAGAAAGTATAGTAGCGGTGCGGTGGGTTTGTCAAGGGCGCGGCGGCCGGGGCTGTCCGCTTTCAGAATTCTGGGCGACGAGGTGACATGGGGAAGGAAAAGCTCTGGCGTTGCGGCTCGAAATATGGTATGATACGACAAAATGACAGCCAGGATGCGGCGCTTCTGCGAGGAGTGGTGGGATTGAACCCCAGGGAATTGTTAAAACGTTACTTTGGCCATAGTGCTTTTCGGCCCGGGCAGGAGGCGCTGATCGACAGCGTACTCTCTGGCCGGGATGTTTTGGGCGTGATGCCCACCGGCGCCGGGAAATCCATGTGTTACCAGATTCCGGCGCTTTCCATGAACGGCATGACCCTGGTGATCTCGCCGCTGATCTCTCTCATGGCCGATCAGGTGGCGGCCCTAAATCAGGCGGGGATTCCGGCAGCTTACCTAAATTCCTCTCTGGATTTGGAGGCATACCGGCAGGTGCTCCAGGGGATTCGGGCGGGGACCTACCGGCTCGTATATGTAGCACCGGAGCGGCTGCTGGTTCCCGGCTTTCTGGCTGCCGTGTCCCATACCCCCATCGCCCTGGTGGCGGTGGATGAGGCCCACTGCGTCTCTCAATGGGGGCAGGATTTCCGGCCCAGTTATTTGAAAATCCCGGAATTTTTGGAGCAGCTGCCTGCCAGGCCGGTATTGAGCGCGTTTACCGCTACGGCAACGGCCGAGGTTAAGAAAGACATCATCCAAATGCTGGGGCTTCGGGACCCCAAGGTGGTTACCACCGGCTTTGACCGGCCCAATTTATACTTCGGCGTGGTACGCCCCCGGGATAAAGACGCTTGGCTGCTGGAATTTATCCGGGGACAGGCGGAAAAAAGCGGAATTGTCTACTGTGCCACCCGGAAAAATGTGGAGACGGTGTGCCGGAGTTTGCAGTCTCAGGGGTTTTCCGCCACCCGGTACCATGCGGGCTTGCCGGATCAGGAGCGGCAGGAAAACCAAGAGGACTTTGTCTATGACCGGGTTCGTGTGATGGTGGCCACCAATGCCTTCGGCATGGGAATTGACAAATCGAATGTGAGCTATGTGGTGCACTACAACATGCCCAAAAACCTGGAAAGCTACTATCAGGAAGCCGGCCGCGCCGGGCGGGACGGAGGACCGGCGGAATGCATCCTGCTCTACGGACCGAAAGATGTACAGACGGCGAAATTTCTGATATTAAACGCGCCGGAAAATGAAGAGCTGCCCCAGGCGGACCGGGCCCGCCTGCAGAGCCGGGATTTGGAGCGGCTGGACCAGATGGTCGGCTACTGTAAGACCACCGGCTGCCTCCGGAAGTATCTGTTGGACTATTTTGGAGAGAGCTTGCCGGAGCCCTGCGGTCATTGCAGCAGCTGCCGGGGGGATTTTATACAGCGGGATATCACCCTGGAGGCCCAGAAGATCCTGTCCGGTGTGGCCCGGGTGGAACGGATGTACCCCTATGGGCTGGGGGTCACCCAGGTGATTCACATGCTGCGGGGCAGCCGAAGCCAGCGGGTTTTGAATCTGCGCCTGGATACGCTGCCCACCTATGGAATCCTTCGGGAGGTGCCCCGGGAACAGGTGCAGGCTTATGTGGATTGCTTGGTGGAGCAGGCGTATCTGCTTGTGACGAAAACGGAGTTTCCTGTGGTGCATTTGACGGAAAAGGCCAGGCAGGTCTTGTTCCAGGGGGAGCGAGTTCTTGCCTCGTTCCCGGCTCCGGCGCAGCAGGCGCCGCCGGTTCCCACGGAGCAGGCGAAGGAACCGGTGGGTCCCCTGGTGGGAGAGCTGAAGGCGCTGCGCACCCGCCTGGCCCAGGCCGAGCATGTCCCGGCCTATATCATATGTACCAATGCCGCCTTGACGGACATGGCGGCCAAGCTCCCCACGACCATGGAGGAGCTCCTGGAGGTTTCCGGTGTGGGCGCGGTGAAGGCGGCCCGATACGGGGAAGCTTTTTTAGATGTCATTCGGGGATACTTGGAAATTTAAAGGGCTGGAGCGTCCGTTTCTGGGGAAATTTCTCCGATTCCGGAGCGGTGAGGGAAATCCGGAGACGATTCCGGGCCGGATTTGGATTTTATCCGGCCAGGCGCCATTTTTCGTACCACATATAGCTTCTCCTGTGTTATAATGAAAGAAACAGGCGGACAGGCCTGAAACATAGAAAGGGGGCACGCCATGCTGACTTATCGGGAAGATGCCTTTCTCTTGGACGGAAAGGAATTTCACATTTACTCCGGCGCCATGCACTATTTCCGGATTTTGCCGGAATACTGGGAGGACCGGCTCCGAAAGCTGAAGGCTGCGGGCTTTAACACGGTGGAGACCTACGTCTGCTGGAACCTCCACGAGCCCCGCAAGGGGGAGTTCGACTTTTCCGGGCGGCTGGATTTGGTTTCCTTTTTGGAGACGGCGCAAAGGGTGGGGCTCTATGCTTTGGTGCGTCCGGGGCCGTACATCTGCGGCGAGTGGGATTTTGGCGGATTACCGGCCTGGCTTTTGCGGGACCGGAATATGCGCCTTAGGTGCAGCGATCCCCGGTTTGTGGCACACGTGGCCGACTTTTTCCGGGTGCTCCTGCCGAAGCTGCTTCCGCTGCAGTGTACCCGGGGCGGGAACCTTCTGGCGGTGCAGGTGGAAAACGAATACGGCAGCTACGGCAATGACAAAAGCTATTTGCGGCAGATTCGGGATTTGATTCGAAGCTGCGGCATAGACGTGCTGCTGTTCACCTCGGACGGCGCCACGGCGGGGATGCTGAGCGGCGGAACGGTGGAGGACGTGCTGCCCACGGTAAACTTCGGCAGCGGGGCGGACAAGGCCTTTCAGGCGCTGGAGTCGTTGCCCGGGCGGGGGCCTAAGATGTGCACGGAGTTCTGGTGCGGCTGGTTTGATCATTGGGGGGAGAAGCATCACACCCGAGACCCGGCGTCCCTGCTCCGGGAGCTGACGCTTCTCTTGGACCAGGACGCCAGCTTCAGCATGTACATGTTTCACGGCGGGACCAACTTCGGCTTTACCGCCGGGGCCAATCAACACATCCGGTATAACCCCACAGTAACCAGCTATGACTATGACGCGCCCTTAAATGAGTACGGCGACTATACGCCGCAGTACTTTGCTGTGCGGGAGCTGCTGTGCCGCCGGCAGGGTATGGCGCCGCCGCCGTTGCCGCCCCGGCCGGAGCGGCAAAATCTGGGGCAGGTGCAGCTGACGGAGCAGGCGGAGCTGCTGAAAAATTTGCAGGCTCTGGGGACGGTCCATCGGAGTCCCATGCCGGAGAGCATGGAGTATTACAGGCAAAATTTTGGATTAATTCATTACCAGACCGACCTGCCGGGGGATTATGAGGCGGGCGTACTGACCCTGGAAAATCTCCGGGACCGGGCTTACGTTTACCGGGATGGGCAGCTCTTAGGGACTGTGGACCCGGTGAAGCCCCGGGGGCTTTTGGAGCAGCTCCGGCCCAAGAATCAGATCCCTTTCCCTGCCAGCCCGGCCGGTACCAGGGTGCAGGTGCTGGTGGAGGCCATGGGGCGGGTCAATTACGGGACGCATTTGGAGGACCGCAAGGGCATATCCGGCTTGCGTTTGGGCCTGCAGAACCTCATGGACTTTACCGTGACGACGTTGCCCTTGGAGCGCCCGGAGGGGGTTGTTTATGAGGCGGGCGCTTGCCGGTATCCCCTGTTTTTCCGGGGGTATTTCCAGGCGCCTACCCAGGCGGAGTGCTTTGTGGAGCTGTCCCATTTTACCAAAGGGATGGTTTATGTCAACGGTTTCCACCTGGGCCGTTTCTGGCGAATTGGCCCCCAAAGGACGTTGTACCTGCCCGGCGCGCTGCTGAAGACGGATGCGCCCAATGAGATTGTGGTGTTGGAATTGGAACATTGCGATCAGCCCTCGGTCCGGCTGATGGACACGCCCTTGCTTGCGTGAGCGGGCGGTGTATTTCTGAACTGGACAAAAATCCGCTGGGATGAACCGGGGGTTTTGTCAAATTTGCTGGAGATTTTTGCTGAATTTTCCGGGATTTTGGCTATTGGGGGAAACGGGGTGGGGCGAATTTCAGGCGAAATTTCCCGTCGGCATGAAAAAGCCGCCAAAAATACAAGAGAAAATGGTACCGGAAAGAGGCCGTTTTTTGAAAAAAAGTAGCCTTTGTGTATTACAAAATAACGTTTTGATACTTCCCTGCGGAACTGTAAGAAGCTATAATATTTCGTGAAAAGGGAATCGTTTTTTGTGCAAAACGACAAGCCGAAAAGCGATATTTCAAAAAGGAAGGAATGAAGAACATGCGAGATTTGCGAGCGACTGCTCAATCTGCCCCACCCAAACAGAAACGGCGAAAGCACGGCCGCTGGACCCGGGACGACACGGAATTATCCATTTTGGCTCTGCCAACCACGGTATGGTATATTCTGTTTTGCTTCCTGCCGATGTTCGGCGTCATCCTGGCGTTTAAGGATTACCGGATCGCCCAGGGTCAGGGATTCCTGCAAAGCGTCATTCAAAGTGACTGGCTTGGATTTAAGAACTTTGAGTATTTCTTTGGCTTGAAAGAATTCCCGCTGCTGCTGCGGAACACCTTGGGATACAACTTCGTCTTCATCGTGATGGGCGTTGTTCTGCCGGTCACCTTGGCCATTCTGATCAGCAATATTTACAGCAAGCGGCTGTCCAAAGGCTATCAGACGCTGATGTTCATGCCCCACTTCATGTCCTGGGTTGTGATCAGCTACTTCGTGCTGGCGTTCCTGAACAATAAGATCGGCCTTCTGAACCAGGTGCTGTCTTGGTTCGGCGCGGATACGGTCAACTGGTACATGGAGTCGAAATATTGGCCGTTTATCCTGATCTTCCTGAACTTCTGGAAGACGATTGGCTACAATATGGTGGTTTATTTGGCCTCCATTACGGGCATTGATCAGACGCTTTATGAGGCGGCGGTGTTGGACGGCGCGACCAAGTTCCAGCAGGCCCGGTATGTGACCTTGCCCTCTTTGCGCCCCATTATCATTATGATGTTCATTCTCAGCGTGGGACGTATTTTCTCCACAGACTTCGGCCTGTTCTATCAGGTCACCCAGGGCGCCAACTTCCCCCTGGACGGCGTGGTGACAACCTTTGATGTGCAGATCTTCAAGATGCTGCAAAGCCCCGCTACCTCAATGGGCCAGACCACGGCTGCTTCTCTTTTCCAGTCGGCGGTGGGCTGCGTGACAATTCTGGTTGCCAACGGAATTGTCCGGAAAGTGGACCGCTCCAGCGCGTTGATTTAGGAGGTGGGCACCATGAGTAAATCTGTTAACGAAAATGCCATGAAATTAAACCGCATTAAGCCGGGTACGAACGTATTATTTAATATTCTGTTTGTAATTTTGGCTTTGATGTGCTTCGTGCCCATCATTCTGATTTTTGTCATCTCCATTACAGACAACAGCGTCATCCGGCAGCAGGGTTACCAGTTCTTCGTCTGGGGAGATCAGGTGTCCTTTTCCGCTTATGAGTACTTATGGACCCAGCGCGCCACCATCTTGAACGCTCTGTGGGTGTCCGTGTATGTCACGGTCATCGGCACGGCTCTGGGTGTGGCTCTGACTACGCTGATGGGCTATGTTCTGTCCCGCCGGGAGTACAAGCTGAACGGCTTTTTGACCATGGTGGTGTTTATCCCCATGATCTTCAGCGGCGGTATGGCGGCAAGCTATGTGGTCAATACCCAGATGCTGCATCTGCGGGATACCATGTGGATTTTGATTCTGCCCCTGTGCGTGTCCTCCTTTAACGTCACCATTGCCAGAACCTTCTTCCGGACGACGATTCCCGATTCCATCATTGAGTCCGCCAAAATTGACGGCGCTTCTCAGTGGACGGTATTCGGCCGGATTGTGCTGCCGATTTCCAAGCCGGTTCTGGCGACCGTCGGCTTGTTCCTGGCCTTTGGTTATTGGAACGATTGGTTCCAGGCCAGGCTGTACATCGACAGCAACAGCCTGAAATCTCTGCAGGCGATGCTGTATTCCATTCAGGCGGACCTGAAATACCTGACGCAGAATCCCACGGCAACGTTGACTTCCTCTTCTGCCCTGCTGGCGTCCATGCCCCAGGAGAGCGTCACCATGGCAATTGCGTTTGTGGTTGCCGTCCCCATCGCCTGTGTGTACCCCTTCTTCCAGAAATATTTCATTTCCGGCTTGACAGTGGGCGCCGTCAAGGGTTAAGATCTTACTCTGTATTCCAGGGCTGGTTTCCAGCCCTGAAATAAAATTCACCCCAACAACAGGAGGTAACAAAATGAAAAGAATCATTGCACTTTTGTTGGCCGTGGTGATGGTTGCTGCGATGTTCGCAGGCTGCCAGAACAGCGATGCCAACACCACGACCCCCTCGACCGACGAGAGCTCGGCTCCGTCCGAGACGACTGGGGACACCACGCCCGCCGACGAAACCACCGGCGGCACCGACGGCGAATATCCTACGCTGGTTTGGTATTTGATCGGCAACTCTCAGCCGGCCAACTACGACGCCTGGAAAGCAAATCTCGATCAGTATCTGGAAGAGAAGATCGGCGTCCATCTGGATGTTAAAATCATTTCCTATAGCGATTGGGATCAGCGCCGCAGTGTGGTTGTTTCTACCAACGAGCCCTACGACATCATCTTCACCAACTTCAGCACCTACAAGTCCGACGTGGCGCTGGGCGCTTTCGCCGATATCACCGACCTGCTGGAAGCCACCCCCGATCTGAAGGCGGTTATGCCGGAAGAGTACTGGGATGCCGTCCGCATTAACGGCCAGATCTATGGCGTTCCCGCTTACAAGGACTCTTCCCTGACCAACTTCTTTGTGTGGGATACCCAAGTTGCCGAGCAGTATGTTCCCAACTACAAGGATCTGCACACCCTGGCCGACCTGACCGATGGTGTGGCTGCCATCTATGAGGGAACGGGCGACGCGCCCATCGGCATGAATAAGGACGGCTGGGCCGTTTCTGAAAATCTGTACGACAGCATGAGTTCCGGCCTGCCCGCGCTGGGCGTTTCCTACACCAAGGGAGACAACAAGGTGGTTGCCGTCTTCGAGCAGGAAGACGTGATGAACGACCTCAAGGTCCTGCATCAGTGGTACGAAGCCGGTTACATCAACTCCGACGCCCCCAACCTGGACAATGCTCCGGTTTACAAGACGCTGTCCGTGGCGCAGGGCTGGCCCTACGCCGCAGTGAAGACTTGGGGTCCCGGTCTGGGCGCCAGCCCCTACACCGGTGAGGCTGTCACGGCTGAGGCGGTACAGTGGGGAAGCAATACGGTTCTCTCCAACGACACCGTGCAGGGCTCTATGGCCTGCATTTCCGCTTCCAGCGCCAACAAGGAAAAGGCAATGGAGCTGCTGCAGCTGGTGAACACCGATTCCTATGTGCGGGATGCTCTGTATTATGGCCTGGAAGGCGACAACTTCGACTATGTTGATGTCAATGGCGAGCAGAGAGTCCACAAGAACAACAACGACTGGCCCATGGGCGCCTATGCACAGGGTACCTACTTCAACGTGACCCTGGAGGACACCGAGACCTACAACTACTGGAACGAAGAGGTTCGGGTTCAGAATGAGAACGCCGTCGTATCTCCTGCTCTGGGCTTCTCCTTTGATACCACCAATGTCGCCGAGCAGCTGTCTGCTTGCACTGCGATTTACGCAAAGTACAAGCCTGTTCTGCTGACCGGCGCGATGGATCCGGAGACCACGGTTCCCCAGATGATGGAAGAGATGCGCGCTTCCGGCTTTGACGAGATTGTCGCCGAAGCTCAGACTCAGCTGGACGCTTTCCTGGCTTCCCAGGCCGGCTAATTTCAGCAAAATATTTACTTACTGCGCCGGGGCCGCGAGGCCCCGGTTTCTTATTGGTGAAAACGGAAAGAAAAGATTGCCGGACGGTGCGCGGCGGCCGGAAATGGCAGGAGCGCATGAGAGAAAGAGATGCCGCGCGCCTGCCGGTGGCGGCAATCCGGCGGAATATCGGTGCATCATGATACAAGAGAAAAATGTACAAAAGTTTTGCATTTCCCCGTTGACAAGGATGAAAGAATGTGGGAAAATGCTAATAACGGCATAGTTGTCCGGCCGCGGAACATGTTGTTCGCCGGGTGGATCCCGGTGTGTGGACCGGCGGCTTTCTGGATGAATCTGTACATTATTTTTTGGAATACGAGGAGCAATTATGAGCAAAATTATTGGTAATGAGCTGAAAAATATCCCTTGGGAGGAGAAACCGGCCGGCTATCCCCTTCCCGTATGGCGCTTCAGCGGGAATCCCATCATCGGCCGCCATGCAACGAAGCGCTCGAACAGTGTGTTCAACAGCGCGGTGGTTCCCTTTGGGGACGGCTTTGCCGGCGTTTTCCGCTGCGACAGCCGCTCGGTCAGCATGGATTTGTTTGTGGGCTTCAGTCGGGACGCCATTCACTGGGAGATCCAGGATGAACCGATCCATTTTGAAGGCGACCCGGTGGTCACCGTCCGGGAATACCGCTACGATCCCCGCGTCTGCTATATGGACGGCCGGTACTACGTCACCTGGTGCAACGGTTACCACGGCCCCACCATCGGCGTCGGCTGGACCGAGGATTTCAAAACCTTCCACCAGCTGGAAAATGCCTTTTTGCCCTACAACCGGAACGGCGTGCTGTTCCCCAGAAAGGTCAACGGGATGTATCTGATGCTCAGCCGGCCCAGTGACACCGGCCATACGCCCTTTGGCGATATTTTCATCAGCCAGAGTCCGGATCTGAAATTCTGGGGCTGTCATCGCCACGTCATGAGCACAGTCAAGGGCGATGAGTCCGCCTGGCAGTCTACAAAGATTGGAGCCGGTCCCATCCCCATTGAGACCGATGAAGGATGGCTGCTGATCTATCATGGAGTGATCAATACCTGCAACGGCTTTGTGTACCGGATGGGCGCGGCGCTTTTGGACAAGGACGAGCCCTGGAAGGTTCTGTACCGTTCCAAGGATTACATTCTGGCGCCCTATGAGCTGTACGAGTGCGTGGGCGACGTGCCCAACGTCACCTTCCCCTGCGCGACCCTCACCGACGCCGCCACAGGCCGGATTGCCATTTATTACGGCTGCGCCGACACGGTTACCGGCCTGGCCTTTACTACGGTGGATACGCTTCTGAATTACGTGAAGGAAAATAGCCTGTAAGCCCGGCTGTGGGCCTATGCGCAGAGATTTTCTCCAAGGAGGATTGCAATGTACTTTATTGATAAGCGAATTCAGGTCATTTGCGACCAGCTGAAGGCGCTGCGCGTTCGGGACAGCCGGGAGCTGCCCGATTGGCAGTACAAGCGCGGCCTGTTTTTCCGCCCGGAAGAGGCGGAGCGCAGCGACCGCCCCTGGCAGCCCTTTGACTGTAAGCACATGCACTGGTACTCCGTCTATGACGGCAGCGACGACTTTGAAGGAAAGTTTGAAGGATACCAGGGAGATTTTAAGGGCATCCGGGGGGAGCATTATTGGTTCCGGGGCAACGTGACCATTCCCGCAGAGATGGCCGGGAAGTCTGTCTGGATGAAGATTCGCACCCAGATCGAGGAGTGGGATGACGGGAAAAATCCCCAGTTCCTGATTTTTATCAATGGCAAAGTGGTGCAGGGCGCGGACATGAACCATCGGGATGTCCGTTTATTTGCCAAGGCCCCTGCAGGGGAGACTTTGACGGTGGACATTCAGGCCTACACCGGCACTCTGCACCGGGAGTTCAATTTCCTGGTGGATCTGTATGTGCTGGATGAGGCCATCAACCGCCTGTACTACGATTTGCAGGTGCCGCTGTGGGCGTTCGGGCGGATGGACCCCGACGACAAAACCCGACTGGATATCCAGACGGTTTTGAATCAAACCATCAACCTGCTGGATTTGCGGACGCCCTATTCTCCGGAGTTTTACGCCTCCATGGAAACGGCGCAGGCCTACCTTGCGGAGAACCTGTACGGTAAAATGGGAGGCCACGAGGACATCATTGCCACTTGCATTGGCCACACCCATATCGACGTAGCTTGGTGGTGGACGGTTGCCCAGACCCGGGAGAAGGTTGCCCGTTCCTTTGCCACCGTTCTGAAGCTGATGGAGGAGTATCCGGAGTATCAGTTTATGTCCAGCCAACCGGTGCTGTATGATTTCCTGAAGCAGCGCTATCCCGAGGTGTATGCGCAAATCCAGCAGCGCGTCCAGGAGGGCCGCTGGGAGACGGAGGGCGGCATGTGGCTGGAGGCAGACTGCAACCTGACCTCCGGGGAGTCCCTGGTTCGCCAGTTCGTTTACGGCAAACGGTTCTTCCGGGAAGAGTTTGGCCGGGACAACCGGATCCTTTGGCTGCCGGATGTGTTCGGCTACTCCGGCGCTCTGCCCCAGATCATGAAGAAGAGCGGCATAGATTATTTCATGACCACCAAGCTGGCCTGGAATCAGTATAACAAAATCCCCAACGACACCTTTATTTGGCGGGGCATCGACGGTTCTGAGGTGCTGACGCACTTGATTACCACTCTGGGCATCGGCCAGGATCCCAAGGAGAACTTCTTTACCACCTACAACGGCTTGCTCCACCCCGACGCGATCATGGGCGGCTGGGAGCGCTATCAAAATAAGGAAATCAACAACGACATTCTGGTTTGCTACGGCTACGGCGACGGCGGCGGCGGTCCCACCCGGGAAATGCTGGAGGTTTCTCGCCGGATGGAGTACGGCATTCGGGGCATTCCCAAGGTCCGTCAGGCCGGCGCCCGCACCTACTTTGAAGAGCTGGAGGCCCGGGTGAAGGACAATCCCCGGCTGGAGACCTGGGAGGGTGAATTCTATTTTGAATATCACCGGGGCACCTATACCTCCATGGCCCGGAATAAGCGGGGCAACCGGAAGAGCGAGTTCATGATGATGGATCTGGAGCTGTTGGGGGTTCTGGCGGATCAGCAGCTTCCCTATCCGGCCGAAGATTTGCAGAAATTCTGGCGGGATACCATCTTGCTCAATCAGTTCCACGACATTCTCCCGGGCAGCTCCATTGCCGAGGTTTACGAGGTCACCAAGCAGGAGTATGACGCTCTGGCCGCCGGAGCCGGCCGGCTGATTACAGAGAGACTATCCCTCTTGGCAGGAGCCGGCGAGGGCGTTACGGTTTTCAACACCCTGGGCTTTGAACGCAGCGACGTGGTGAATCTGGGAGCGGTGCAGGCAACTGCCTTGCAAGATGAGAGCGGGAAGCTCTATCCCATTCAGCACACCGCCGCCGGCGCCCTGGCCTATCTGGAGAATTTGCCGTCCAAGGGCTACAAGACCTTTGCCGTGGCGGATGCCGCAGCGGCCAGTCCCTTTGTCCGGCAGGATGACTATCATCTGCAGACCCCGTATTATTCTGTGGTTTTGGACCGGAACGGCCACATGGTGTCTGTGTATGACAAGGCCAACGACCGGGAACTGATCCGGCCGGGTATGACCGCCAATCAGCTCCGCCTGTACGAAGATAAGCCCATGTACTACGATAACTGGGACATCGACGTATACTACACGGAGAAGTCCTGGCCTGTGGACGACTTGGTCAGCCTGCGCTGGAGCGAGGACGGACCGGTGCGCACGACGCTGGAGCTGGAATACCGGTGCAACCGGAGTACCATTTGGCAAAAGATTCATTTCTATGCCGATACCCGCCGGATCGACTTTGAGACCCGGGCCGATTGGAAGGAGCATCAGCACCTGCTGAAGGCGGAATTCCCTGTGGATATCCATTCCGACGAGGCGACCTTTGAGATTCAGTTCGGCAACGTGACCCGGAAGGTGCACACCAATACCTCCTGGGACAAGGCCCGGTTTGAAAGCTGTGGGCAGAAGTGGATGGATTTCTCTGAGGGCCATTACGGCGTCAGCCTGCTCAACGATTGTAAGTACGGACACTCCGTCCGCGACGGCGTCATTGGTCTGACGCTCATCAAATGCGGTGTAGAACCCAACCCCAATGCGGATGTGGAGATGCATACCTTCACGTATGCGCTGTTCCCCCATGCCGGCACATGGAAAGAGGCCGGTACGGTTCGGGAGGCTTATCAGCTGAACCTGCCCGCCTATGCGGTACAGGGCGGCCATGCCGGCAGGTCTTTCTCCTATGCGGCTGTGGAGCCTGAAAACGTCGTCCTGGAAACGGTGAAGCAGGCGGAAAACGGAGAAGGCGTTGTGCTGCGGCTGTATGAGTGCGAAAATGCCCGGACCAAGACGGTGGTGCGGCTGCCGGAAGGCGCAAAGGAGGCGTACCTGACCAACCTGCTGGAGGAAATCCAGGAGGAGCTGCCCATTGTGGATGGAAAGGTCTGTTTTGTGACCAAACCCTTTGAGATTCAGACAATTTTAGTGAAATAAGCTTGGAATTTTCTGCAAAAGCCGCAGAAGGGGCTTGCTCCCTTCTGCGGCTTTTTGTATAATGAAAGAAAACCGTGGGAGTCCATCCGACTGGAACCAATGGGATGGAGTACATGAGAAAGACAGGGAGGAATACACGGTGCTACCATATGAAGATCAGACGCTCAGCCCCAGAGAGCGGGCGCGGGACCTGCTTTCCCGGATGACGCTCCGGGAAAAGGTGGGCCAGTTGACGCAGCGGCTTTACGGCTTCGGGATTTATGAGCGCCGGGGGCGTGAGGTTGTATTGCTGGATGAATTCAAGCAGGAGGTAGAGCGCTACAGCGGCTTGGGGACGTTGTACGGCCTGTATCGCGCCGATCCGTGGTCGGGAAAGGATTTTCGGACCGGATTGGACGGGGATTTGGCGCCAAAGGCCCGCAATCAGGTGCAGCAGTATGTGTTGGAGCACTCCCGGCTGAGAATTCCTGTCCTGATGAGCACAGAGTGTCCCCATGGACACCAGGCGTTGGACGGCTATCTGCTGCCGGTGAATCTGGCGGCAGGCGCCGCCTTCTCCCCTGCGCTGCTGGAGGCGGCAGCCGGTGTGGCGGGCGCTCAGCTCCGGCAGATGGGTGTGGATTTGGCCTTAGTCTCTGCCCTGGATGTTCTTCGGGATCCTCGCTGGGGCCGGAGTGAAGAGTGCTTCGGCGAGGACCCGGTGTTGGCCGGCCGGATGGCCCAGGCGGTTGTGCGGGGCATTCAGCGCCAAGGGGTGGATGTGGTAGCCAAGCATTTGTGCGCCCAGGGCGAGACCACCGGCGGGGTCAACGCCAGCGCCGCCCGGATTGGCTGCAGGGAATTGCGGGAGATCCATCTGCCGCCGGTGCAGGCCTGTGTGCAAGCCGGTGTGGCCGGCTTTATGGCGGCCTATAACGAGATTGATGGGATCTATTGCCATGCCAACCGGTGGCTGCTGACGGACCTTTTGCGCGGGGAGTACGGCTTTGACGGCTTTGTGATGTCCGACGGAGTGGCCATTGACCAGTTGGACGCCATCACCGGAGACCGGACGCGCTCCGGCGCCGTGGCCCTGGAGGCCGGCGTGGATATGGGGCTGTGGGATACGGCCTTTGGAAAATTGGAAGAAGCGGTACAGCAGGGCCTGGTGTCTCTGGCCCGCCTGGATGAGGCCGTGATCCGAATTTTAGAGATGAAGTTCCGCCGGGGACTGTTTGAGGCGCCCTTTGTGGAGGAGAACTCGCTCTGGCAGGGCTATACGCCGGAGCGGTATGGACAGGTCCGGGAGCTGGCCAGAGAGAGTATGGTTCTGCTGAAGAACGATGGGGATTTGCTGCCCCTGGATGGAACCAGGCCCCTGCGTGTTTTGGTGACGGGTCCCAACGCCGATGAGATCTACAATCAGCTGGGGGACTATACCCCGCCCCTGCGGCCCGGTACCGGGATCACTGTGCGCCGGGGGCTGGAGCAATGGGCGGCGGGGACGCCGGTGCAGGTTGCCTATTGCCCGGGCTGCCCCGGTTTTGCCTCTGACCCGGAGCAGATCGAGGAAGCTGTGACGGCCGCCCGGGAGGCGGATGTGGTGGTCGCCGTGCTGGGCGGCACGTCCAGCCGCTTTGCCGGTGGGGAATTCCACGACAACGGCGCGCTCAAGGTCCAGGATGTGGCAACCATGGATTGCGGAGAAAATGTGGATGCCAGCTGTCTGGACCTGCCCGGAGAACAGTTGACCCTTTTGACCCGGCTGAAGGAGACGGGCAAACCTGTGGTGACGGTGCTGATTCAGGGTCGGCCGTATAGGATGGAGACGATCGATGCCCATTCCGACGCCATTTTTTGCTGCTTTTACCCTGGTCCCACCGGCGGGGAGGCCTTGGCGGAGCTGCTGTTTGGTCGGCATGCCCCGGCGGGCCGTTTACCGGTATCCCTGCCGGATCATGCCGGACAGCTGCCGGTCTACTACAATTACAAGGACTCTTACCGCGGCATGACCTATTACGACTCCAAGGACCGGCCCCGGTATTCCTTTGGCTGCGGCCTGACGTATACCTCTTTTTCCTACCGGCTTCTGGAGTCGCCCAAGGACGCAGAGACCGAAAAAGTAGACTGCCTGACCCTCTCCATCTCGATTACAAACACCGGCTCTCGGCCCGCCAGCGCGGTTCCACAGCTGTACCTTCACCGGCTGCAGGGCGTGGCGACCTCCCGCGTCCGCGCCCTGTGTGACTTCCAGAAGGTTGCGTTGACGCCGGGGCAGACCAGAGAGGTGGCGCTGACCATCTCCAGAGAGGCCCTGTCCCAGTGGGGGGCCGGCATGCAACGGCAAGTGCCGCCGGGTAAAATCCAGTGGTTTTTGGAGGACAACGGCCAAATCTACCTGACGGGGGAACTGATTTTAAAATAGGGTGCATAGAAAACAGGAAGGTTCCTATCCGGCAAAGACAGTGGAGCCGGCTGGCATGGTATGTAGATAGGAAGTACGGCGAGTCCTTTGCGGGGGCCTGAATGTAGAATTTTGTTTTAAACGGGTAATTTATAAAAGGGAAAAGAACTTGATAAGATTTTGGGATTATATTAGAATGAAATTAGATAAAAATCATAAAATTTTGGAGTTCGATAAAAAGGGTGAGTCCAATGTGCAAAGTAATTTTTACGCGGCTTCTGCTAAAAACCTAATTTATTGCAGGATTTATTTAAAATCACAATAAATCTTGTGAGTGGGAGGAGGAATATCTGTGAAAAAATCGAAAAAGTGGCAGGTGCTTGTTATCGTCCTGTTGCTTCTTGTGATAGTCCTTCAGGCTTTGCCGTTTCACACCGTGCAGCGTTCGGAAATCTTGGAACACGGCGAAAGACAAATGATAGAAGAGAAGTATTCGTTTTTTAATGTGGACATTGCTATGCATTATTTTCTGGCGCCGTTGATTTCCGGAATTGCGACGATTTTGATTCTTCTGCTTAGCATCCTTTCTGTTATAGGGAAAGTGGAACAACGCAAGAAGGGGCTGTGGGAGGGAATATGCCTATTCCTGGCGACAGCCGGTGCAGGGTTCACCTGGATCCTTGCCGGAACGCCACTGACCGGCGTTGTGACGGGATTGCTCTTGTGTACGATTATGGCTTACATAGCATGTATTAAAAATTTAGGAAATTGTGGGTGATATTGGTAGAAAAAGATTTGCGTTTTGCTTATGATAATTTGCTTGGCTACCTCCGCAAATGCCAATATGGCGTGCTATTTAGATGATACGACAGAAGCAGGGGGAATCATGGCTACAAACCTTGATATTTCCAGAGAAATCGAGAATGCACAGCTTGGTATTGTGGATGAAAATGTAAGTGCGGAAATTTTGAACAGAATTGAAGTTGGCTGTACGGATGAAGATTTAGATGTGATTTATACGGTAAAATTTTTGAGAAATGTGAACGAGATTGAAAGCTTGAGTAATGCTTATGCTGCAGATGAAGCAATGGGACAGGTTTATGCGGTAACAGCGACAACAAAGAAGACGACGGGTACAGCAACAGAGGATAATGTTGATTGTTGGATTACTATGACGTGGATTGACAAGACAGGTCCTAAGAATCAAATTGTAAGTGTCTCTGGCGGATGGACACCAAACGGAAGAACGTTGTGGGATCGACAGGTGCTTTATGGAGTTGTAGACCTCAAAGGAGCTTTTTTAGATGGGCTTGGTGCATACGAATATCCAATAGACGATTCGTATAGTTACACAGCTCCAAGTAATATGATTGGTCTGTCCTTGCGTGCGTATTCATGGGTTAGATCTTCTGGATATGATTTTTCGATATATTGCAATGTGCGCCCCACAATATTTGATTAACAGGGAGCAAGATGGAAAGGCCATGTATTTCCGCCTTTTTAGACGGTGGGAGATGCACGGCGCATTTCAATGATTCTTTGGTAGTGTCAAGAGTTATGCGCAAATTTATTTTTACGGTCTGGTAGAAATCTATTACAGGGGGCGGCTTGGCCGCCCCTTGGTTCCCTTTTAGCGGTCACTTCAGTTTTTTTCACCGCTTGCCTTGCCCTTGACACTTTGGGAACTGACTGCTACTTACCCGGCGATCTGGTCGTGCTCCATGGCTTCCAGGTGCTTCATGTTCATGTATTTTTTCATACCCCACTGGGTTCCGGCAACATGCCGCAGTCGGGCGCAGACCAGCATCCGCGCAGAGTTTCCATTGGGAAAAGCGCCCACGACCCTCGTTCTGCGCCGGATTTCCTGGTTCATTCGCTCAATCACATTGTCATTAAAGAAAAAAGACTTTTCGCTTTGCGCAGCGTGTGACACAAAAGAGTATTGCAGCAAATGTCCAGGCAACGCTCTTTTAGAAAAAGGAGATTTTTTCAAGTGCAGCACATTAGACAAGCGCCTGTCAACCATAGCAAAGGAAATGTATGTTGTAACAGAGGGATCCGCTGGTTGCCCTTTATTGCAGAAATGAAACCATTTTGCCTTTAGCTTTTCAGAAGACCTAAAGCATTTCGGCAGAGAGCTTGCGAAAAGGTCTGGAAAGATCGAGGGAAAGCTTGGCGGAGAAGTGTAAAAATTCTTGTTTCATTGCGTAGGTGTTTGTGGGATAATGATTTATGATAGAAATATTGCCAATAAATGGATCACAGGAGGCTGTGCATGAAAGTTCGGCACAATCGTATAATATCTAACACAATAAAGTACGTCTTTTTCCCTCTCCGGACTGACCGTGGGAGCACCCTATGCCTAATCTTGCTTCGGATTTTCAGCGCCCTTCTTCCTGCTGCGAAGATGTTGCTTCTGGCCATATTTGTTGATGAGGCTCTTTTGGAGTTGCAATCAGGCGCCTTCTCCGGCAGACTGCTTACAACAGCGGGAGTGCTGGTGGGAGTAATGCTGTTGGAAAGGTAGTGTCAAGAGTTATGCGCAAAATTATTTTTACGGTCTGGTAGAAATCTATT
>UREY01000001.1 GCA_900546915.1 uncultured Eubacteriales bacterium | reverse complement strand
ACTCAGGTCCAAAGATTGGAGGGACTGGGGCAGAGAGATGTCCTCCAAGCTGCTGATGTTTGTGTAACGCAGGCCCAAGGATTGGAGAGACTGGAGCCGAGAGATGCCCTCCAAGCTGCTGATTTTTGTGTGACTTAGGTCCAAGGATTGGAGGGACTGGGGCAGGGAGATGCCCTCCAAGCTGCTGATGTTTGTACCGCTCAGGTTCAAGGCTTGCAGGGACTGGGGCAGTGAAATGCCAACGAAATTATTGATGTCAGCACCGAACAACGCGAGGCGCCGCAGGTTTGCCAACTTATCCACGCCTCGTAGTGAGAAGTTTTTTCTAGTTTCCCTGAAGGAAAATGCAATTCCCTCCACCTCATTCAGCGCCGCCCATTCCGGCCCGGTTGGCTCATAGCCGTCGGATATGCGGTTCAGCAGGCGAAATAGCGCAGCGACTTCTTGCTCACCGGCGACGTGTTTTCCCATACAACCCATCTCCCTTTGATCTGACGATTTCCTTTTTATTGTAACCAAATGGAGATAAATTGTCAAGAAAAGGCGGACGCGATGCGCAGCCGGGTTTTGCGCCTGGGTTTCAGGCGGGGCGGTCCGCCGGAAGGAGGCTCTTGGGGTCCGGTTCTATCCGTCCTCTGCCGGACATACCCTGTAGTACACCATGGCAGGAGCGTCCTCCTGCCGAGACTGAAGGAGGCAGGATGGCGATGGAAAAATCCATTTACCAGGAGATTGCAGCCAGGACCGGCGGAGACATTTATGTGGGGGTCGTGGGGCCGGTTCGCACGGGAAAATCCACCCTCATCAAACGGGTGATGGAGGAGCTGGTGATTCCCAACATTTCCGATCCCTACCGCAAAGAGCGCGCCCGGGATGAGCTTCCCCAGAGCGGCTCCGGCAAGACCATTATGACCTCGGAGCCCAAATTCGTCCCGGAGGAGGCGGTGGAGATCTCCCCCGACGGGACGTCGAAGCTTCGGGTCCGGATGATCGACTCTGTGGGCTATATGGTCGCCGGCGCGGTGGGCGCCACAGAGGACGGCGCGCCCCGCATGGTGACGACGCCCTGGTACGACCACGAGATTCCCATGACCGAGGCGGCGGAGCTGGGCACGAAGAAGGTGATGGAGGACCACTGCTCCATTGGCCTGGTAGTCACCACAGACGGGACCGTCACCGACATTCCCCGGGGAGATTACGTCGAGGCGGAAACCCGGGCCATTACCGACATGAAGGCCACCGGGAAGCCCTTTGTGGTGGTGGTCAACAGCCGGGAACCCCGGAGCGAGGCTGCCCGGGAGCTGTGCAGCCGGATTCAGGAGGCGTATCAGGTCAAGGCGCTGTGCGCCGACTGCCAAACCATGAGCGCCCAGGAGATTGCCGAGCTTCTGCGGGACCTGCTGTACGCCTTCCCTATGCAGGAGCTGCGGGTGTATTTGCCCCGGTGGATGGACGCCCTGGAATACGACCATCCGGTGAAAGCGGCCCTGTATGACGCCCTGGCCGCCCGAGCGGGAGAGATTTCGGAGATGTGCCAGGCCGAGACGGTGTTGGGAACCCTCGCCCAGGTGGAGAACGTGGCCGGATGCCGTCTGCGGGAGATTGACCTGGGCAGCGGGATGGTCTCCTGCGAGCTCCAATTCCCGGAGAGCCTGTATTACGATATCCTCAGCGGTAAGACCGGCTTTGCCATTACAGGCGAAGGGGAGCTTATGGAGCTGCTCACGGAGCTGTCCCAGGTGAAGCGCTCCTACGACAAAATTGCCTCGGCCCTGGAGGAGGCCAACGCCACCGGCTACGGCGTCGTGATGCCCACCCGGGGAGAGATGAAGCTGGAGGCGCCGGAAATCGTGCGCAAGGGCAGCGCTTACGGCGTGAAGCTGAAAGCGGGCGCTCCCTCCATCCACATGCTGCGGGTAGACCTGGACACAGAGATCAGCCCCATGGTAGGCGATGAGAAGCAGTCCCAGGACCTGGTGAACAGCCTGTCCGAGCAGTATCAAAGCGCGCCGGACCAGCTGTGGGAGAGCAACATTTTCGGCAAGTCGGTTTATGAGATGGTCAACGACGGCCTCACCACCAAGCTTCGCCGGATGCCGGACGATGTCCGGGTGAAGTTCCGAGGGTCTTTGGCCCGTGTCATCAACGAAGGGGCCACAGGCATGATCTGCATCATCTTTTAAAATGGCAAAAGCGCCCTCAAATCCGGCACAGCCGGTGTTTGAGGGCGCTTTGAAAAAATTTCATAAAGGGTTCATTTGAAACGTACAGAGCTCGGTCGAAATTTTCCGGATTACAGATGATAGAGATTTGTGTATTTTTCTGTCAGGTAGTCCGTATAGTATTGGGGATTGAATTTTCCACAGGCCATCTCAAACAGGGTGGTGGGCTGGTAGAGCCCTGCGTGACGGTGAATGTGCTCGTGGAGCCAAGCTTTGACCTTTGTCAGGTCTCCCTTGGCGACGCCGGCCCAGATATCGCCGGTTTCCGACTCCATGGCGGCGAGCATTTGCGGACCGTATGCGCTGCCCAGGGCGTAGGATGGGAAGTAACCGATGCTGCCGCCGGACCAATGGGAGTCTTGCAGGCAGCCCTGCCGGTCGTCGGGAACCTCGATGCCTAAGTACTGCTTGTACAGCCGGTTCCAGGCTTCCGGCAGATCCCGAACCGCCAGCTTGCCGGCAATAAGCTGCTTCTCCAACTCGTACCGGACCATAATATGCATACAGTAGGTCAACTCATCCGCCTCCGTCCGGATGAGCGATGGACGCGCCTGATTGACCCCGCGCCAGAACATGGAAGCGTCCACTCCCTGCAGCTGCTGGGGGAATAGCTGGGTCAACTTTGGGAAAATGTAAGTGAGGAACGGAAGAGAGCGGCCGATGATGTTCTCAAAAAAGCGGCTCTGACTCTCGTGAATGGCCATGGATACGCCGCCTGCCAGGAACGTGTTGTTGTACCGGTCGTCGCAGCCCAACTCATAAATGGCATGACCACCCTCGTGAATCACAGAGAACAGGGAAGAGGCGACGTTCCTCTCATAATAATGGGTGGTGATCCGGACATCCTGGTTGTTGAAATTGGTGGTGTACGGGTGCTCCGATTCTGCGATTCCGCAATGGCTCCGGTCGATGCCCAGGACGGCCATGATGTAATCCGACAATTGCCGCTGCTGTTCCACGGGATAACTGCGATGCAAAAATGCACAGTCCATGGGTTCTGCTGCAGTCACCTTGGCAATGAGGGGCACCAGGGTTTTTTGCAACTGTGCAAAAAAACGGTCCAGGGTTTCCATGGTGAGTCCTTCCTCATATTCGTTGAGCAGGGCATCATAGGGCGCCAGGTCCGGATTGTAATATCCGGCAAATTTTTGATTATAAGCGACGATTTTTTCCAAATAAGGCGCAAAGGCCTGGAAATCGTTTTCATTTTTTGCCTTTTCCCAGACGGACTGGGCGTCGTTGATCAACACGTCGTACGCCACATATTCCTCTGGGGGAATTCGGGATATTTGGCTGTAGGATTTCCGGAAGAGCGCGACCTCCCGGCGGGCAATGGGGTCCAAATCCTGGATGTGCTCTTCCAGATCCGATAGAAGCGCGGCGTTTTCCGGGTTGGCCTGCAGACCATATATTACCTCGCTCAGGACGGCCATCGTCCGCCCCCTGCCCCGGGCCGTGTCCTTGGGCGCAGCGGTGGTGGCATCCAGGTACAGAACGCCCACTGCGTGTTGATAGGCTGCCAGCTTCTGCTCCAATGTCCGCAAAGCCTCCAGCGCAGAGGAAATACTGTGATATTTCATAAAAATCTCCTTTCTAATTGCTGCGTTTTTATGAATCATATCACATTTTTCTCTTCCCGTCAAATGGAGAAGGTTTGCAGGGTCCGGTCTTTTGCAAAGCAAACAGCGGAAAATAGGGGACTCCTTTTCTGGGGACGGCTGAAAAGCCTGTACCCCACATCAATCCTTTGTAGGACCGGAGCAACGACTCTCTGCACTGTCGTGCAGGCGGATGGTCCTCTCATGAAACGGTTACGTTCTATTTGTCTGTCTGAAAAGGGAAAGGCGGTTGCACTTTGTGTCGGAATGTGGTATCATAGCCTAGTGAAATCCTGTAGATTGGGAGGGGCTGTCCATGAAGGTGATGCGCTCGGTGGGCGATTTTTTACGTTCTGCATGGCAGTTTGTGTTTTGTTTTCGGAAGGTTTTTCTGGCCATTCCAGTCATTGTGATCGCCATTATATTAGCGAGGCAAAACGCTGCGGTGCTGCCGGAGCAAGTGGGACTCCTCTTATCGGAAGAGGGGACCTTTTCCATGTTGGTCAGCAAGCAGCAGGCGGTATACGGTCCGCTGCTGGTGACGGGAGTTGCTCTGATTTTTATGGCGGTTTCCAGGAAGGTATTTTATCCCTGGCTCATTTCCGTTGTGACCCTGGTTCTTCCGTTTTTGATTCGGCTTTTGAACCAATTTGGTTTTTAACCAAGCGGCGCCTGCAAGCCGCTTTCAGGAGGTGTATTTGTGAAACGGCAGAGAAAATCAAAGGATTGGTTTAACATTGAATACCGCCGCGTACAGAATAAGAAGCTTGTGGTAACGGTGTACGTCTTGCTTCGTCTCTCTGTGATTGTGATGCTGGTAGCGCAGATGTTCAACGGCAATTTTGAAAATGTGTACACGTGTATCCTTGCGTTGCTTTTATTTTCTCTTCCGTCTCTGATTGAACGGCGGCTGCATATCGATCTGCCGGATACTCTGGAAATCATCATTCTTTTGTTTATCTATGCTGCCGAGATTTTAGGGGAAATTCAGGAGTATTATGTGATCATCCCCTTTTGGGACGACATTCTTCATACGTTAAACGGCTTTTTATTTGCAGCAGTGGGATTTTCTCTGGTCAATATCCTAAACCGAAACAAGCGAGTCATGCTGGAGCTGTCCCCGTTTTATATGGCAGTGACGGCCTTTTGCTTTTCCATGACCATCGGCGTTCTGTGGGAGTTCTTCGAGTGGGGCGTCGACACCTTTATGGCAAAAGATATGCAGAAAGACACTGTGCTGCAAGCCATCCACTCTGTGACCTTGCATCCGGAAGGAAGAAATATTCCGGTTCATATTCGGGATATTGCAGACGTCATCCTGGTCCATTCCGACGGGACCCAGACGGCGTTGGGCGTGGGCGGTTATTTGGATATCGGTCTGATTGATACCATGAGTGATCTGCTGGTCAATTTCATTGGCGCAGTGGTTTTCTCCATTATCGGCTTCTTCTATGTCAAGTCCCAGGGAAAGGGAAAATTGGCCAAGCAATTTATCCCCCAGATGATGGAGGATGAACCGGAACCCCAGGAGGAATGATCATGGAGCCTCTATGTCAAAAGTGTTTCCTGCAGCTTGCCGCTCCCAGCGAGGAAGATCCTCGGGATGAAAAGCAGCGTCTTCTGGATGCGCTCCCCGAGGATTTCGGCCGGATCCGAATGGCGTTGCCTGTGATGCGGCAGCTGCATTCGGCCTGCCGGGAGGGCGGCTGGCAAATAACTGTGACTTTGTCTTGGACCGGTTCCGGCTGGGAAGCGGTGAATTTAGAGCCCGGCGACACATCCGGGAAGAATTACGGCATCTGTGTGGACTTGGGCAGTACCACCATATGCATGCGTTTGGTAGACCTCTCCAGCGGCCGGACCATGGGGCAGGTCAGCGCATACAACAAGCAGATTGATTTCGGGGAGGATATCCTGACCCGGGTCTTTTCCAGCAAAGATTCTCCTCAGACCTTAGAGGCGCTTCGTCAGGCGACGCTGGACACGTTTCGAGAGGCCTTGGGGCAATTGGAGGAGCAAACCGGCTATCCTGTGAAATCCTGCGGCGCGATGACGGTGGCGGGGAATACGACCATGATGCACTTTTTATTTGGGCTGGATGCCTTCGGCGTCTTTGCCGCGCCCTATGCGCCGTGCGCCATGCGTTTTGATCCGTATCCGGCCCGAGATGCGGGAATTCCGCTGGACGGTTACTTGTACTGCTATCCCTGCCGGGCGAACTATTTGGGCGGCGATATCATCAGCGGCTTAATCGCCACCGGCCTGATCCGGGAATCGGAAATATGCGTCTTTTTGGATATCGGCACCAACGGCGAATTGGTAGTTGGAAATCGGGAATTTTTAATGGCCGGAGCCGGTGCGGCCGGTCCCGCTTTGGAAGGCGGCGTGGTCAAGACGGGCATGCGCGCCGTGGAAGGCGCCGTCAGCTATGTGCGCATGGAAGGGGAAAAATTTTACCTGACGGTCATTGGCGGCGGCGCTCCCAAAGGAGTGTGCGGCAGCGGAATTGTGGATCTGATTGCCCAGCTGTATTTAAACGGCAAGATTGACTTGCGTGGAAAATTCATCCCGGAATCCGGCGGCTTAGAGCAGCGGGAAGGGGAGTGGGCCGTCTGCTACGCGCCGGGACTCTATTTCTATCAGAGCGACATCGATGCATTCCTCCGGACCAAAGCTGCAGCCAACACGATGGTGGAATACATGCTGGATGCGTTGGGCGTATCTCTGGACCAGGTGCACAAATTTTACGTGGCCGGAGCGTTCGGTACATTTCTGGATCCGGAGTCTGCCGTTACGGTCGGTTTGTACCCGGACTTGCCCCGGGACCGAATCATCAGCGCCGGGAATACCTCCTTGGAAGGAGCACACCGGCTTTTGTGTGATCGGCATTCCTTGGAGGAAGCGGACCGGATCTTAAATACCATGGAATACGTGCAGTTCGGCGAAGTGGCCGATTTCATCGACCGCATGGCCGCAGCCGGCGCCATTCCTCACACGGACTTGTCGCGCTATCCTTCCGTACGGCGAAAATTGATGGCCAGGGGGTTGCTATAAGACACATCCGAAGAGCACCTCTGTGTAAACCATATCGCAGCACAACCTGGTTCACACAAATCAGATATGGAATCGGAAAGGAGTGGCGCAACGCAAACGCCACTCCTGTTTTTGCCTGAATCCCTCCTCCTGGAAGCTGCCGTTGCCATGGCACCCTGCGCCTCATTCGTAACACGTTTCAACGGAATGATACAGCTGATAGTAAAGCGGCGAAGTTCTCATCAGCGTTTCGTGATCCCCCATGGCTTGGATTTTTCCGTCCTGCAGGACAATCATTCTGTTGCAGAAGCCAATGGAGGCCATAGTGTGCGTGATGATAATTGCTGTTTTATCCCGTATTTCTCTCTCAAACAAATCAAACAGCTGGTATTCCGAAACCGGATCGATTTGGGAAGTCGGTTCGTCCAGTATCACAAAATCGCGATCCCGGTATAGCATTCTGGCCGCGGCAAGTTTCTGCCATTGTCCGCCGGACAAATCAGTCCCACCGAATTCCCGTGCACACAGGACATCCAGAATTCTGTCCGGTTCTCCCTGTTCTGCAAGGTCCAGAGAGACCTTTTTCAGCATCTCTTCTGCCCGGTCTTTTTCCTGGGAGATGTCCGAACGCCTTTCTTGTTCGCTGATTCGAACGTTATTAAAAATGGTTTCCTTGTACCTGTTGAAGTTTTGAAACATCACGCTGGCGATTTTGTGATCTAATTTGTTGACAGGATTTCCATTCATAACAAGGGAGCCCTCTGTCGGCTGATACAGGCCGAGCAGAATTTTCGCCAGTGTACTTTTGCCACTGCCGTTGTATCCCACAATTGCAATTTTGTCGTTTTTGTGAATGGTAAAGCTGATATCTTGAAGCGCCGCTTGCTGTGCGTTTGGGTAGGTGAAGGAGACATTCTGTAAAGACACCGTGGACAACGCTCCTTCTGCAGTACTTTCTTCTGCCTCAATCGATTGGCTGTTCATCATATTGATGAACGCATGCAGCAAGGGAAGCTTCTCATGGTACTCCGCAATTCTGGATACAAGCGCTTCATCCATCAGGCTATATACGTCATCCAAGGAATAGAAAATAGCGCCAAATGCACCAATGCCGATCACACCGGTCGTAAGCCGCTGCATCAGAAGGCCGATCACTGCCAGAAAACCTGCCAGTGTGATCACCTTCGTGATCAGATCCAGCACAAGCTGTTTTCGGTTGGACGAAATGTAAAACCGGTTATACTCCTGCCTCGCTTTCCGGTACTTTTCATAAAAATACGGGAACAAGCGGTTTACCCGGACCTCTTTTAAGTAGGAAGCATCGGAAAGATACTTGGCATATTCTTCCTTTCTGCGCTGCGGCCCCACTGCGCGATTGTGCAGCTGCGTATGGATTCGTTTTTTCATCTGATTTGTGATGAGGACAGGCCCTGCAATGAAGGCAAAGATCGCAAGCAACCCGGGGTCCTGTTTTGCCAGATAAATGGAAATGGTCACAAAATATGGGATGTACATGGTGAACATATCCATAATCACATGCAGCATACCTCTGCCTGCAACCGCGCCCTCCAGCGCATTCCGGTAAAGATTTAGCTTGTCTTCATCCTCAAACGTGATCGCGCTCACTTTGCCAAACTTCTGGTTGTACAGATAAATAAAATGTGCGGCGCACCTGTTGTAATATAGATTTCCGATGTAACCGTTGAGGATTTCCAATCCTTCCGAGCCATATTTATACAGAAACAGAACCAGCAGAGACCCAAGCAGCGTGCGCATATTTACAGCCGATGGTGTTCCAACCATGACGGCCGCATGGTTAAAAACATTTTGCAGCTGTGCGACGAAAAGACCGAGCAGCACAGAGCTTGTGATAGACATCACATACTGCAGAACAAACCGGAGTGGATTTACCTGGATGATTTCCCAAAAGATGCCCGGTATGCTGTACGTTTTTTCACATCTTCGTTTCATGGTACCAACTCCTTTGCCGGACAAACATAGTAAAATACGCGGACCTGTGCTCCATCAGCTCCTGATGAGATCCATGTTCGACAAGGCGGCCCTCATCCAGGACCAGAATTTCATCCTGCTCCTTGGTATTGCCCAGCCTGTGCGTGATTAGAATGGTGGTATGTTCCCGGAATATTTGATTGTATATCTCATACAGTCGCCTTTCGCTGATTGGGTCCAGCGAACTGGAGGGCTCGTCCAGTATGAATACCCGGGCATCGGATACCGCGCCTCTTGCGATGGCAATTTTCTGCCATTGCCCCCCGGAAAGGTCCACGCCGTCCCCGTCGATTTTTCCCAGGGGGGTATGCATTCCGTCCTTGAGCTGCCGGATCTCTTCTAAAATACCAAGCCGGTCTAAAATCTCCTCTGCTTGCCGTTCTTTGTCTGCGTGGTCGGCACGTTCTAGCAGGATATTCTCCTTTACAGTCAGCGCGTATTTTGCATAGTCCTGAAATACCGCCGAAAAAATGGTTCGGATCTCATCTCGCGAAAGCGCGCGGATGTCGGTTCCGTTGATCAGAATCTCTCCCTCATATTCCTCGTACAGCCCCAGGAGCAACTTCACAAGGGTGGTCTTGCCGGCTCCGTTTTTCCCGATGACGGCATAGTGCTTTCCTTCCTGGAATTCAAAAGAAAAGTCTTTTAATACGTAGTTGTCGCAGCCGGGATAGCGGAAGGACAGGCTTTTCACCTGGATATGGATCTTGTCTTTGGAAACCGTTTTTCCGTTTTCCGCATCCAAAACAGTATCCAATTTCATAAACGCATCAAAATCATCCAGATACAATTGGTTCTCAGACAGATCATCTATGATGTAGGAAAAATTCCATGACATGAAATGGACCAGGTTGTACAGCTGAGTCACAATCACAATGTACACGCCCAGCGAGAGGCTGCCGTTGCGCATGGCTGGAATTAAAATACCGCTGAGCAATGTGGTCAGCGCTGCAACGGCGGCCATGACGGCAAGGATTTTGAGATGGTTTCGCTTGGATGCTTTTCGTTCCTTCTCTATTGCGTTTTGGTATCTGACCTTCCATTTTTCGTTGAAAAAGGCGCAATAGCCAAATGCCTCCCGCTCGTTTGCGTATTCTCTGTCTGAAAGAATCTGACGGTAATTTCTGGCGCGGCGGAATTCCTGATTGGATTCGGCATATGCTGCATAGTTGTCTTCTCCAATTTTGCGATATAAAGGCGCCAAACAGATGAAAACTGCCAGTAGAACCAACCCTGTCCCAATATTCTTGGTGAGTACAATCAGAAACATACTTCCAATCCTGACGAGTAGTCCGGCCAATTCCAGAATTTTGGAAAATCCCTCTGCAAATTTCTTTCCGATGCCATCCTTTACCTGAAAAATCAAATCGTTGCTCTCGTTGTTTTCCAGCACGGCATATTGGATGCGGGAGAGCTTGGAGTAAAACCGGTCTTCCATGCCGTTGTTCAGGCGGATCGTAAATTTATAATTGAGGTAACTCTGCACGGCGCCTAGCCCATATTCCAGCAGATAAACAGAGAAAATCTGGCAAACATCCCACAGCACGCTCTGCATGCTCCGCTTCTGAAAAAGCATGACGTCATCTATCAATCTGCCGACTGCAAGAACTTTCCACACCGGCATGGCGTTGACCAAGATATTCAGCAGAATCATCCAACTTGTATACAGTCTGCTCTCCCGCCACGCATTTTGAATATACCGGATATTTCCAATTGCTGTTTTCAACATAATTTAAAAAGGCAGCTGTCGTATCTGGAAACATACAACAGCTGCCATCCTCCTTTAGTACATAGAAACGCCTTGAGATGCGTTCATTTTTACGGATTGGGGGCAGAATTCCGGGTTCGCTTATAGGGAAAAATCCTCCTGGTCATACTTGGAAAAATCCAATGCTTTTCTGCGGGGAGGAACGCGCTTCAGAGGATCATAGCGAAAGCGCCTACAGGAGATGTCTTCCTGAAGCAAGCCTTTTTTGCTGCATACGATTTGCAAACCGTCTACGCAGACGCCGTGCGTACAGTAGCGGCAGGAGCGCGGCATCTTTTTTCGAAACAGCATAAGCGTTTCCTCCCATCTGCTTTTTTGTTATTATATATCAAAAGCCTCTTCATTTCCACCCTTTTTTCGTAGCCGTATGCACCAAATACCCACAATGCTCAAAAACAGGGCGGTGACAATACCGGTAGCCCGCAAAAGACCGGCGTGATTGGGGAAGGCGGCAGCGGTTAAGACGCGGGGAAGCCAACTGGGAAACAGGACCTGAATGCCCCAGGTAAGCAGGACCGCAATGGTCCCCTGGAGAATCTTGCCGGGTAAATAGCATCGCCCGGTTAATCCATACGGGGCGAGGACGGATTTGGTTTGCAGCCAGACACACAGGCCGCCAAAGGCCAAAAATCCGGAGGCCATGCAATACCGGAGTCCGGCGGCTTCCAATTGGGGGAGCAAGCTGCACCCGCCGGAGAGCTCCAGAAGTCCCGCCATGCCGATTTTTACGGCAGGAGCCAGCCAAGTGCCCAGAGCCTGCTCCAGAAACGCCGCGATGACCTGGAATAAAATGATATAACCGCAAATCAGCCCCATGGTTTTGATTGCCCCGGTCATGGCGGACGGAAGGTCCAACCCGGTTGATGATTCCAGGGCGGCCTTTCGGCGCGGGGTGGTCACAGCCGGTCCTTTGGGCCGGAGAACCAGACCGGTGAGCAGGGCGGAGACGATGTGAACGCCGAACAAAACGGCGGCAACTTTCCCGCTGCCGAACAGTCCGCCGACCATGCCGAATATGAACGCAGGACCGGCGTTGCTGCAAAAGCCCAAGAGCCGCTCGGTCTCTTCTTTGGTTAATTGCCCGCTTGCATACAGGGAGGCGGCGGTTTGCGCGCCGACGGGATACCCGCTGAGCATTCCCAGAACCAGAGCCGAGGCGCCCTGGGGCGGCAGGCCGAAAATGGGCTCCATAATGGGTCCTACCGCACGCGTGCACCACTGGGCCGCTCCGGAGCGAAGGAACAGACGGGCTGCGACTAAAAAGGGGAACAAGGAAGGCACGACCGTTTGCAGACACAGCTGCAATCCTTCCGCGGCAGAGGAAACAGCAGTTTTCGCGTCCAGAATCAGAGCCAAAATACCGAAAAAGCTGAAAAGGGCCGGTATGACGGAGGCCCATCGGGAGGATTGTTGTTTCACTTCCATCACCTCAAAAGAATCTATGCGTCCAGGTCAAGTCTTTTGCAGCGGCGCATATATTTTTATGGACACGCGGAGGAATTCCCTCTGGTGGATTAGGGCAAGGATGTGATGCAGTTTTGAAGAAAGGCCGATCCATGCTCCGTCTGATGGCGGAGGCGGCGGATGCTCCCCAGGAGCTGCTGCCCGGCGTGCCGTTGATTGAAATCACTGGAGCCGGACGCGTGCTGATTGAAAACCACGGCGGTGTGACGGAATATGAAACCGACCGGATTCGGGTACGCCTTCGGTTTGGCGCGGTTGTGATCCGTGGAAGCCGCCTGAAAATCACCCGGATGAGCAAATGTCAGCTGGTCATTTCTGGAAATTTGACAGGACTTGACCTAGAGAGGGGGAATGGGAGTTGAACCGGATTTTGGCCTATGTATTTGGAACGGTTCAGGCGGAGCTGATCAGCGCAGATCCGGCGGCAGCGCTTACCTATTACGGCGCCCAGGGCCTCAGACTTCGGGAGCCGGAATTGACGGCGCCTTTGACCCTTACCATGACCATGGACAACCGGACCTGGCGCCGGTTGGAGCAGCTGGCCCAAAGCAGGGGAGACCGCTGCCGGTGTCTGTCCCGGCGGGGACTGGCTGTCAGCTTGGCGCAAGGCAAACGTCGGCTCCCTTTTTGGATTGCTTTGGCATTCCTATTTTTGGCCGTCTTGTACGCGCCGAACCGGGTCTGGTTTGTGGAGGTGGAGGGAAATGGATCGATCCCGGACCGGCAGATTCTGGCAGCGGCGGAGGAATGCGGGGTCAAGTTTTGGGCAAAGGCCGGAGAGATTCGCAGTGAGCAGGTAAAAAACAAGATTTTAAATTTGGTGCCGGAGCTGCAATGGGCAGGGGTCAATTTTTCCGGCGGTGTGGCGATTGTCTCCGTCCGGGAGCGGCTGCCGGAGGAGGCGGTGCGGGATCGCAGCACGGTAACCAATGTGGTCGCCGCCCGGGACGGCGTCATTGTCTCCATGAGCGTTTTAGGCGGTCAATCGGTGTGTCGGGTTGGGCAGGCGGTCCGGGCAGGGGAGCTTTTGGTAACAGGCTGCGTCGACCAAACAACGCATACCCAGTACACCCATGCCGATGCGGAGATTTATGCGCTGACTCAGCGGACGATACAGGCGGTTTATCCCCAAACTGCAGTGCAAAAGGTCTATACCGGCCAGGTGATCCGCCGGTACAGTCTGATTGTAGGAAGAAAAAGAATAAATTTATCCGGAAACAGTGGAATTTCCGATGCCACTTGTGATAAAATGACAGAGACAAAAACCTTGTCCTTGCCAGGGGGCTACAGCTTGCCGGTGAAGCTGGAAATCGAGACGTTGCGGCCGTACCGGACGGTGGAGGTGCAGGTGTCTCAGACCTTGGCGGAGGACGCTCTCTGCAGCTATGCCAGGCAGGCTGCGCTGTCCGAGATGATTGCCGGAGAAATTCTGGGGCAGACGCCTGCGTTGCGGGAAGAATCCGGTTTGTATTGGATGGACATGACCTATGCCTGCCGGGAGATGATTGCCCGGCAACGTCCGGCAGAATTGTTTGAAGGTGAAAGTACAAATGACTGAACGAATTGTAAATGTGGAACGCGTAGAAGACCTGATCAGCGTCTTCGGCTCTCTGGATGAAAACATTCGCCGCATTGAGCAGGAGTTTGACGTCCAGATTTTAAACCGTGGCGCCGATTTGAAAATCTCCGGTGAGGAAGAGGCGACAGACCAGGCTGTGCGGACGGTGGAGGGGTTAATGGCTCTGGCCTCCAAAGGCGAGATTATTGATGAGCAAAAAGTCCGGTACCTCATCACCTTGGTCCAATCCGGCAACGACGACCAGGTAGCGCAAATGGCCCGGGATGTGGTATGTATTACGGCCAAGGGCAAACCGATCAAGGCCAAGACCATCGGCCAGCAGAAATATATGAAGGCCATTCAAAAAAACACCATCACCATCGGCGTGGGTCCGGCCGGTACCGGAAAAACGTATCTGGCTGTGGCGGCCGCCGTGGCCGCTTTTCGGGAGAGAACGGTAAACCGGATTATTTTGACCCGCCCGGCGGTGGAGGCGGGGGAACGTCTGGGCTTTTTGCCCGGCGATCTGCAGAACAAGGTAGATCCCTACCTGCGTCCCCTGTACGACGCTTTGTACGATATGCTGGGGCCGGAGACATATCAGAAGTATCTGGAGCGAGGCAGCATAGAAGTGGCGCCCCTGGCGTATATGCGGGGGCGCACACTGGACGACAGCTTTATTATTTTGGACGAAGCCCAGAACACCACCCGGGAGCAGATGAAAATGTTTCTGACGCGCCTGGGGTTTGGCTCCAAAATTGTGATCACCGGCGATGTGACGCAAATCGACCTACCGGAGGATAAGGTAAGCGGGTTGAAGGATGCCATCCGGATTTTGGACGGTGTGGCGGATATTGCCATCTGCACCCTCACCAGTGCCGACGTGGTACGCCATGCCCTGGTGCAGAAGATTATCAACGCATATGAAAAGGCAGACCAGCGCCGGAGCGAGGGGAAGGCCGCAGGGAAAAACAACTCCAGAGGAAATCGAAAATGAATGCGAAACTAAACATTGCTTTTGACCACCGCAGTCTCCTGGCGGTCCCCGTAACCCGTGTCATTCGCCAGTGTGTTCTGGCTACGCTGAAAGCGGAGCGTGTTCCGGTTTCCTGTGAGATTAACGTCCTGCTCACCGACGATTCCGGCATTCAAGCGCTCAATCTGGCCAGCCGACAAGTGGACAAGCCTACAGATGTGCTCTCCTTTCCCATGTTCCAATTGACGCCGGAGCAGCTGCCCCGAGATTGGAGACCGTATTTAGACCCTGGTACGGGGCTGTGCCCATTGGGAGATATGGCCATTTCCCTGGAGCGGGCCAGAGCCCAGGCGGAGGAGTTCGGCCATTCCGTCCGGCGGGAGGTGGGTTATCTCACCATTCACTCCATGCTCCACCTGCTGGGGTACGATCATCTGGATGAGGGTCCCCAGAAAGCCCGAATGCGGGCGCATGAAGAAACCGTCCTGCAGGCCGTCGGCCTGCACCGGTAGGGAGACGTCATATGAACGACGGCATTCGGTTTCAAAGGGCCGTGCCGGCCGACACGGCTTGCCTGACGGCGACTCGGAAAAAAGTCTGGGCATCGACTTATCGGGGGATTTACCCCGATTCTATGATCGATCAGTATGACTGGGAATTTCACATGGCCAAGGACCGGAAGAAACTGGAAGACCCCAGTCTTCACACATTTTTGGTGATGGACGGGGACAAATGCGTGGGGTATTTTTCCTACGGACCGGACGGGGAGGGGGCATTCTGCCTGTATTCTGCCTATCTCCTACCGGCGTACCAGCGCAAGGGACTGGGCCGCGCTATGCTGGCCCAGGCGGCTGCCGCTTGTCGGGCCCAGGGGTATTCCATATTTTACAACCACTGCAATCAGCACAACGCGCCGGCCCGCCGTTTTTATGAGGCCATGGGTGGCGTATTGACCTGGTGCAGCGACGTACATGAGAACCGGTCTGAGGATCAGTGCCGGTATGACTATGATTTGACCAGAGGAGAAAAGCTATGGCAAGCAAAACCGCGATGATCACCATTGTGGGACGTCCCAATGTGGGAAAGTCCACTTTGACCAACCGCCTGGTGGGCGAGAAGGTCGCCATTGTGTCCCACAAGCCTCAGACTACCCGCAACCGGATCTGCGGCATCGTCAATCGGGCGGATACCCAGTTTATTTTTGTGGATACGCCGGGCTTTCACAGGCCCAGGACCAAGTTGGGAGATTATATGGTCAACGTCACCCGGCAGTCGGTGTCCGATGTGGACGCGGTGATCTTGATGGTAGAGCCCATTGCTCATGTGGGCCGGCAGGAAGAGGCGCTGCTGAACCAGCTCCGCCAGGCCGGAGAGCCGGTGATCCTGGCCATTAATAAAATTGATACGGTGGAAAAGGATACCTTGCTGTCCGTCATCGCCCGATACCACAAAGAGCTGGAATTTGCCGCCGTTGTACCCATCTGTGCGAAAAGCGGAGATGGAATCGAGGAGCTACTCACCGAGTGCAACCGGTTTGCCCAGGAGGGGCCCCACTTATTTCCGGAAGACGCCACGTCCGATCAGCCCGAGCGGCAGATGATGGCGGAGATCATCCGGGAAAAGCTTTTGTGGTGCCTGGAGCGGGAGATTCCCCATGGCACGGCGGTGGAGATCACCCGATTTTCTGAGCGGGACGACGGTATCATTGATTTGGACGCTACCATATACTGTGAAAAAGCCAGCCACAAGGGCATTATCATCGGCAAACAGGGAGCTATGCTGAAGAAGATTTCCACCTTAGCGAGAGTCGACTGTGAGAAGTTTATGGGTACCAAGGTGTTTTTGACAACTTGGGTCAAGGTGAAGGAAAATTGGCGGGACAGTGACTTTTTGATCCGGAACTTTGGATATCAAAATGAATGATTTTCCTGGAATACCCGGTCGGCGCCGGCAAATCCTAAAGACAGATCGGTTTTTCAATGGGAGGGTACGGCATTGGAGGCAGAAAATCTGTGGCGGTGTTTTTTAGAAACCGGTGCGCCGGAGTATTACCTGTTGTACAAGGCGGCGGCAAAAGCGGAGGTAACCAATGTATTGGAAGACGCAGGGACTGGTTCTGCGAGAAGTAGCCTATCGAGACACGGACAAGTTGCTTACGGTTTTAACCCGGGACTGTGGGAAAATGACGCTGAAGGCCCGGGGGGTTCGCCGGTCCAGAAGCCCCATGAAAGCGGCGTGTCAGCTGCTGGCCTGCTCGGAGTTCACGGTTTTTGAATACCGTGGGATGAGTACCGTAAACGAAGCGCAGACGGTGGAGCTGTTCCCGGAGCTCCGCGCGGATTTGGAGCTTCTGTCTCTGGGCACCTATTTTGCCCAGGTGGCGGAGGTGCTCTCCCAGGAGGATGACCCCAATCCGGAGCTGTTGTCCCTGACTTTGAATGGACTGTATGCCTTGGGCAAGCTTCACCGGCCCCAGTTGCTGGTCAAAGGAGCCTTTGAGCTCCGGGCGGCCTGTCTGGCGGGCTACGCGCCGGATTTGGGAGAGTGCCGCATTTGTGGGAATCCAGAGCCCGACCGGTTCGTCCTGACCGGCGGCTGCTTGGAATGCGCAGGCTGCCACAGTACAGACGGAGTGCGCTTGCCGGTTACTCCAGGTATTTTGGCGGCGATGCGCTATGTGACGGATTGTCCCTCGTCTAAATTGTTTTCCTTTCAACTGCAGGATGCCTCTCTCCGGGCCTTCAGCGGCCTGGCAGAGCGCTATCTTTCCACGCAGTTGGAGCGCGGCTTTACCACATTGGATTTCTATCATTCTTTGTTTCCAGCTATGGATACTGGCGATGAAGGCCATGGACTAAGCCGTACATAAAACGAGGATGTCAAATATACTGCTTCATGGCGGGAAGAACTGCGGCGGGATCTCTGCGCCGCAGAGTTGTGGAGATATACGATTCGGAGTATGACCAATCTAACCGGCTTTTTGTGTCAAGCTCCGGTTGAAAAGCAATAGGAGAATGATATGTCGGAATTGTATGAAAAATCGACTCAAAAATTGGAGCTGGACCGGGTCCTGGAGATGTTGGCCCAGTGTGCCGGCTCGGAAGATGGCAAAATTGCCTGCCGGGAGCTGCGCCCCGCTACAGACCTGGAGGAGGTGCAGGAGCTTTTGGCGCAAACTTCTGCGGCCTGTACCATGTCTGCCGTACAGGGCGCGCCTGGTTTTTCTGATGCAAAAAATGTGAATGCCGCTTTGGAACGGGCGGACCGAGGGGGCAGTCTGTCCACCACAGAGCTGCTTCACATTGCAGGCGTTCTGCGCAATGCCAGATCGGTCAAGCACTATTGGAGCGAGGATATGGAGCCCAACGTGCTCACACCCTTGTTCCAGGCGCTGACGCCCAATAAATATTTGGAGGACCGCATCACCGGCGCCATTTTGTCGGAAGAGGAGATTGCCGATGCTGCGAGCCCCGCTCTATCGGATATTCGCCGCCATATGCGTCAGCAGAGCGCAAGGATTCGGGAGAGCCTGCAGAAAGTGATTTCTTCTCCGGCTTATTCCAAATACCTGCGGGAGCCCATTGTAACCATCCGTCAGGGCCGTTACGTCGTTCCGGTGAAAAGCGAATGCAAAAACGAGGTGCCGGGTTTGGTCCATGACGTCTCCGCCACCGGTTCCACCTTTTTTATTGAACCAATGTCGGCAGTGAATGCCAACAACGCTCTGCGAGAGCTGGCAATGAAGGAGAAGAAGGAAATCGAGCGGATTCTGGCGGAGCTGTCTGCCGAAGCGGCGGCGCATCGGGAGGACATTTCCGAGAATTACCGGCTGTTAACCCAGCTGGATGTGATCTTTGCCAAATCCAGGCTGTCCTACCAAATGCGAGCCGGAGCGCCTATTATGAATGATGCGGGTGAAATTGACTTAAAAAAGGCGCGGCATCCGCTGATTGACCCGAAGATTGTGGTACCGGTGAGCCTGCGCCTGGGCACGGATTTCGACTGCATGATCATCACAGGACCTAACACAGGCGGAAAAACGGTTACCTTGAAAACCATCGGCCTTTTGACCCTGATGGCAGAGTGCGGCCTGCACATTCCGGCTGGAGACGGCAGCCGCCTGTCCACCTTCGACCGGGTTTTGGCGGATATTGGCGATGAGCAATCCATCCAGCAGTCCCTGTCCACCTTCTCATCGCATATGCGCACGATCGTAGATGTGACAGGCCAGTGTGATAACCGGTCTCTCATTTTATTCGACGAGTTGGGTGCAGGTACCGATCCGGCCGAGGGCGCCGCGTTGGCCATGGCCATTATTGAATTTTGCCGGACCATGGGAAGCCGGGTGGTTGCAACGACCCATTACGCCGAGCTGAAGCTCTATGCTATGCGCACACCGGGTGTGATCAACGCCTCCTGTGAATTTGACGTGGAGACGCTTCGCCCGACCTACCGGCTGCTCATTGGAATACCCGGCAAATCCAATGCCTTCGCGATTTCCAGAAAATTAGGCCTGTCGGAGGAAATTATAAAAAAAGCCGGAGACATGGTCAGTCAAAGCGACAAAGACTTTGAAGATGTTCTGTCCCAGCTGGAGGCCCAACGGCAGCAGATGGAAGCGGCCCGAAAGGAGGCCGAGCGTCTTCGCCAGGAGACTCAAAAGATTCACAATGAGAGCGAAGTCTTTCACGCTCAAATTCAAAAGGAGCGGGACAAAGCTGTTGAGAAAGCGCGCCGGGAGGCCCAGGGAATCCTGGACGATGCTCGCCGTACGGCCAATCAGGTTTCGGAGGAGCTGAAACAGCTGCGAAAGCAGATGCGCGATGCGGCAGACGCCCAGGGCATCAATCAGCGGCAGGCAGATCTGCGCCGGAACCTCCATGAGGCGGAAGAGCGGTTGGCTGCCCACCATCAGCCGGTGGAGCGGCCCAAGCCCACCAGAGCCATTCAATTGGGCGATACGGTGGAACTGCTGAAGCTGGGGACTAAGGCCAGCGTGATTGCCATTCAGAAAGACGGTACGTATACGCTTCAGGCGGGGATTCTGAAAATGACGGTGAAACCAGAGGAGGTATACCTTCTGGAAGATGCCAATCAATTCCAGGTAAAAAAGGAGCGGCCTGCGCACTCGGGCCGGGAAATGAGAACTGCCGCCATGTCCAGCGAGATCGATCTGCGCGGCATGGACGCCATAGAAGCGACCTGTGTGTTGGACCGGTTTTTGGATGAGGCCATGCGCGCCAATTTATCCACCGTTCGGATTATTCACGGAAAAGGAACCGGAGCGCTGCGCTCTGCGGTGCAGGAGGATTTGCGCCGGAATAAATTTGTCAAAAAGTTTCGTCTCGGCACGTACGGCGAGGGGGAAGACGGGGTGACGATTGCAGAATTTAGTTGACTTTTGGCGTAAATTTGGTATGATACTAGATGAAGCATGTAAATGCTGTAAGGGACTGCATTCAAGGAGTGAGATCGAACATGTATAAACAGCAGACGGTGGTAAAAAATCCTTCCGGCCTGAGCAACGAGCAGGTCACCTATTTTGTTCAGAAGGCAAACGAGTATCGGTGTAACATCTGGGTGGAATTAGGGAATAAGAAGATGAATGCCAAGAGTCTCCTGGGCATTATGTCGATGTGCATTGGGACAGGTGCCAGTGTCACAATTTCTGCCGACGGCCCCGATGAGCAGGAGGCGGTTGCCACCCTGTGCGGTATGCTGCAGCGGGATATTCTGTGAGAATTTCGGCTATAACTGCCTCAGGCCTGGCCGCTTTTCGGCCGCTGAGGCAGTTTTGCTGTTCTGGGTGTTGATTCGTATGACGTTTGAAGAACTAAAAGACAAGGCCTTGACGCTGCCGCTTTCTCCCGGAGTGTATGTGATGCGGGACGCGGCCAATCGGGTCATTTATGTTGGAAAAGCGAAAAAGCTGAAAAACCGAGTGAGTCAATATTTTCAGGATTCCGCAGCTCATACGCCTAAAACCAAGGTCATGGTTTCTAAAATCGACCACTTTGACGTGATTGTGGCGGCCTCCGAGTTTGAGGCCCTGGTTCTGGAATGCTCCCTGATCAAACGGTACATGCCCAAATATAATATCCTGCTGAAAGACGACAAGGGATACCCCTATTTGAGGTTGGATATGACAGAGGAGTACCCCAAGATCACTTTGGTCAATAAATTGGCCCATGACGGCGCCGCTTACTTTGGCCCTTACGGCAGCAGAGGAATGACACAGAATGTTTTAGACTCTATCCGCCTGGCCCTCAAGCTTCCGGGATGCAACAGGCAATTTCCCAGAGACCTGGGAAAGGACAGACCTTGCTTAAACTATCATTTAAATCAATGCCGGGGCTGGTGTCAGCTGAGCCGGAGTCCGGCGGAATACCGGGATACCATGGAGCAGGCCAAGCTTCTCCTGAGCGGCAACTACCAAAAGCTGGCGCAGGAGCTGCGCGATCAAATGCTGGAGGCCTCGGAAAACCTGGAATTTGAGCGGGCGGCGGAGCTTCGGGACCGTCTGAAAGCGATAGAAGCCCTGGGGCAAAAACAGCTGGTGACCGCCGGCTCCCTGGCGGATACGGACGTAATCGGGTTTGATCAAACAGCGGCCAAGAGCTGCTTTGTTGTGCTGCACTACTCTGGGGGGAATCTCCTGGATAAAGAGTACGAAATCCACCCGTTCCAGGACAATCCGGCGGCGGCGGTGTCCAGCTTGGTCAAGCAGTACTATTTGGCGCGGGGCATCGCCCCGAAAATCGTTTTACTCCCGATGGAGATGGAGGACAGCGGCCTTTTCTCAGATTTGATGCTCCAGAACACCGGACGCCGCACCCATTTCCGGGTCCCGCAGCGGGGAGACAATGTCCAGATGGTCCAATTGGCCCGAGAAAATGCGTTACAAGAGGCCGAACGGGTCACCAGCAGAGAGGAACGGATTTCTGGTACGCTGCAGCTTCTGGGGAAGATGCTGTCTTTGAAGCAGCCTCCCCGGCGGATGGAGTCCTTCGACATTTCCAATATAGCCGGGACGGATATCGTCGCTTCCATGGTGGTGTTTTTGGATGGAAAGCCCTCCAAAAAAGATTATAAGCGGTTTAAGGTGGAGGGGCTGGAGGATCAGAACGATTATGCCTCCATGCAGCAAGTGGTGACGCGCCGTTTTGTCCGCTACCAGAAGGGGGACGCCGGCTTTGATCAAGGGCCGGATCTTCTGCTGATTGACGGTGGAACGGTACACGCAGAGACCGCCAGGCGCGCTCTGGAGGCCCTGGAGCTTTCATTCCCGGTGTTTGGCATGGTAAAGGATCACAAGCACCGAACGCGGGCTCTGGTGACCCCGGAGGGGGAGGAGATTGCTCTGGATGGAGCTCCGGCCGTATTCGCCCTGATTGGTACCATACAGGAGGAAACACACCGATTTGCCATCACCTATCACCGGGAGCTTCGTAGTAAGCGCCTGCGCTACTCCCAGCTGGATCAAATACCCGGGATCGGACCCAAGCGGAAAGAAGCGCTTTTACGCCGATTCCAGTCTCTGACGGCAATCGGACGGGCGAGCCTGCAGGAGCTGCAATCGGTCTTGCCGGCGGATGCGGCGGCAGAGGTGTACGCACACTTTCACAAGGAGGAGCCACCATGCGAGTGATTACTGGAACGGCCCGGGGCATTCAACTGAAAACGCCGACGGGGTTCCTCACCCGCCCTACGGCGGAACGGGTGAAAGAGGCGCTGTTCAGCGCCATTCAGTTCGACATACCGGGCGCCCGGGTGTTGGATTTGTTTGCCGGAACCGGACAGCTGGGAATTGAAGCGCTGAGCCGGGGAGCGGCGCGGGCCGTCTTTGTAGATATGCGGCTCGACGCGTGCCGGCTGGTCCGGGAAAATCTGCGGCGGACCGGATTGTCCGACCGTGCCGCTGTGGTGCAAGGGGGTTATCTCCGCTATTTGGAGCACAGCAAAGATACGTTTCATATCATTTTTTTGGACCCGCCCTATGCAGAAGCTTTCTTAGAAAATGCGCTGGAAAAGATATCAGAAATTGACATTTTGGACAAGCATGGTATAATAGTGACGGAGCGGCCGGAGGGAAAGGAGCTTACGTGCAGCCTGCCCGGATTGGAGCGGTCGCGGGACTATCAATACGGAAAAACCTTGATTTCGATTTTCCGAAAACAACAGTCTGAGGATGAAATATGAAAATTGCCATTTATCCCGGTAGCTTTGATCCGGTGACCAATGGGCACCTGAATATCATCCGGCGCGCCGCCAACATTTTTGACAAGCTCATTGTTTGCGTCATGGTCAATGCGGGGAAAAAGCCGCTGTTTACCAGAGAAGAGCGGACCGAGATGCTCCGCCGGGTCACACGGGATTTGCCCAATGTGGAGATCGATCATGCCGACGAGCTCCTGGCCACCTACGCCAAGCGGCGGGGCAGCTGTGTTGTGGTAAAAGGTCTGCGGGCGACATCCGACTTTGAAAACGAGTTTCAGATGGCCCTGATCAACCACAAGATTAACCCGGAGTTGGACACCATGTTTCTGACCTCGGAGCATCAGTACATGTATTTGAGTTCTAGTACGGTAAAAGAACTGGCGTATTACGATGTGGATTTACAGGATTTCTTGCCAGCGGAGATTATACCGGACTTTCAAAAACGCATTCAATCTATGAAAATACAAGGAGGATCAACCCATGCATGACAACGGCATCGAAGAATTGATTACAAAATTATATGATATGGTGCAAGATGCACGTTCCCTTCCTCTTGGTGCCGATAAGTGCATTGTGGAGCGGGACAAAGTGCTGGATATGCTGGATGAAATCAGCAATCAGCTGCCCGGAGAGCTGAAGCAGGCGAAGACCATTGTGGATTCCCGCAATGAATTGATTGCTAAGGCGAAACGAGAGGCAGAAGGCCTGGTGCGGCAGGCTCAATCCCAAGCAAAGCAGCTGGTTTCCCAGGAGGCGACCTATAAAGAGGCGCAGGTACAGGCGGAAGAAATGATTCGCAACGCACAGAGCAAGATCAAGGAGCTCAAGCAAGTCACCAATGACTATGTGGACGATTCTCTGAAGCGCACGGAGGAAGCCATTGCAGAGGCGCTTGGGGAAATTCGCGAGTCCCGCAGCCGTTTCCGGAAATTGGTGAATCCCCAGGAACGGGCGGCTTCTCCCATTATTGAGGATGTGTAAAAACTGAAAAAATGGAGCTGCAGCAACCAAAAGGCTGCAGTTCCTTTTTTCTGGATATGCGGAAGGAACGCAAAAACGATTGGCATTTTGTGGCTTTTGCCACTTTACGCTCTCCGAAAAATGTAATAAAATAGACCTATCACACAAGGATGGGAAATGCTATGGCAGAGAATTTTGAAACCAAATTTGCAATGGCCCGAAGGCGGTATATTGAAACTCAATTTGGGCAGTTAAACCCTATGCAGCGTCAGGCTGTCCTGACCACAGAAGGACCGTTGCTTCTGCTGGCCGGTGCTGGAAGCGGAAAAACCACGGTGCTCATTCATCGAATTGCCAACCTAATCTCTTATGGCTGCGGCAGCGACAGCGCGGAAGTGCCCTGGGGCGTGGCGGAGGAGGATCTGCAATTCTTGGAGAGCTTGGGCCAAACTGTAACAAAAGAAGAAAAAGAGCGCGCCGACCGGCTCTGTGCCCTGCGCCCGGCGGCGCCTTGGAGCATCATTGCAATTACCTTTACCAATAAGGCTGCCAATGAGTTGAAGAGCCGCCTGGAGGCGGCTGTGGGGCCCAGAGCATACGATGTATGGGCTATGACCTTTCATTCGGCTTGCTGCCGGATTTTGCGGCGGGAAATTGAGCGTCTGGGTTACAGCCGTAGTTTTACCATTTATGACACGTCGGATTCCGAGCGTGTCATGAAGGATGTCATAAAGTCCATGAATTTGGATGACAAGGCCTTTCCTGCCAAATCGGTTCTGAGCATGATCAGCCGGGCCAAGGATCAGATGCAGTCTCCGGAGGATTTTTCCAAGACCGCACATGCCAGTGGCGATTATCGTCTGGAAAAAATTGCCACAGCCTATGAAACTTATCAAAAACGGCTGAAGGCCAACCACGCAGTCGATTTTGACGATATCATATATTTGACCGTGGAAATTCTGGAAAATTTCCCCGAGGCCCGGGAATACTACCAGAAGAAGTTTCGCTACGTACTCATTGACGAGTACCAGGATACCAATCATCTGCAATACCGTTTGGCGAAGCTGTTGGCAGGCGGACGGGAAAATATCTGCGTAGTAGGTGACGACGATCAAAGTATTTACCGGTTTCGGGGTGCGACCATTGAAAATATTTTAAATTTTGAACAAGAATATCCCGGCGCCAGAACCATCCGCCTGGAGCAGAATTACCGCTCCACGCAAGCTATTCTAAACGCGGCCAATGGCGTGATCGCCAACAATCAGGGGCGAAAGGGAAAAACGCTTTGGACGGACAACGGTTCGGGTGAGCCGATCCTGATTTATGAGGCGTACAACGAAAGCGAAGAGGCCAACTTTGTCTCAGGCCAGATTCTGGCTAGATCGCACGGGCATGGTTTTCGGGACTTTGCCGTTTTGTATCGGACCAACGTGCAGTCCAACGCCCTGGAATATTCCTTCAAGAGAAATGGCATCCCATACCGCATCATTGGCGGAACGCGATATTTTGACCGGGCTGAGGTAAAGGATATGCTGGCCTATCTGTGGGTTCTGAACAACCGGTCGGACGATCTCCGGCTGCGCCGGGTCATTAACAATCCCCCACGTGGCTTGGGTGGGAAAACCATGGAGATGGTGGAACGTCTGGCACAAGCGGAGGGCAGGCCTCTATACGACATCATTTCCCACCCGGAGGCCTATGCAGCCTTGGAACGTCCGGCTGAAAAACTGCAAAAGTTTACGCAGATGCTGGAGGGCTGCGCCGGACTTTTAGAAGACGGCATGTCCCTGCCGGATTTTTATGAAGAGTTACTGATCCGCACAGGCTACGCCGCCATGCTGCAGGAAAAAAACACAGAGGAAAACCAAGCTCGACTGGAGAATGTCCGCGAGCTGAAATCCACAATTGTGAGCTACGTGGAACATGCAGAGGAACCGACCCTGGCTGGTTTTTTAGAAGAAATCGCCCTGTATACCGACATAGAGCAATATGACGCTTCTGCCGACGCGGTGGTCATGATGACGATGCACAGCGCCAAAGGCCTGGAGTTTCCTCAGGTGTTTTTAGTAGGACTGGAGGAGGGACTCTTTCCCGGTATACGGGCCATTGGCGAGCCGGAGGAAATGGAGGAGGAGCGCCGTCTGTGTTATGTAGCGATTACCCGTGCAAGAGAGCGGCTGACCATTTCCTACGCCCACCAGCGTATGCTTTACGGCCGGACAAACGCTTGTTTACCGTCTCGTTTCTTGAAGGAAATTCCTGATTCGTGCGTGGAGTACAGAGGGGGATATCATGCCGAAGCCACTGCGCCGAGAGCCGCCTATGGAGAATCATCAGGAGCTCCTTCTCATGGAAGGAGTCAACGCGTCAATCCGTCGGTTGAAAAACGAAAGGCTCATATCAAACAGGCAGAACGCTCCGACTTTACTGCACCGGCTTCCCAGGTTCTCGTGGATTATCACCCCGGAGATCTTGTGGTGCACAAGGCCTTTGGAAAAGGAATGGTATTGTCTGTGATGAAGATGGGAGGAGACGCCCTGTTGGAAGTTGCGTTCGACCAGGTGGGAACCAAAAGACTGATGGCGAAAACGGCATCTTCGCATATGAAAAAGGCATAAGCTTCGGCGGCCAGGCATACGTTGTCCGGGAGGGGATAGCATATGCGAAGGCGGAGAAAACACCGGTTGCGCCGTGTTTTAATTTTGGTATTGATCTTACTGGTCGGCGTGTTTTTCCTGATGCGAAGCCGGTTCAATCCCATAGCCGAGGATTTGGCCATTACGCAGGTGATGAATCAGACTTCTGATTTAATTAACGACGCCATTGCAGAGCAGATTGCGAGAGATAACATTCAATACGACCGGATTATTTATTTTGAAAAGGACCTGAACGGCAGGATTACAGCGCTAAAAACCAACATGAGCGAGGTAAACCGGCTAAAGACAGACATTTTAAATATCATTAACGATGAAATTTTAGCGCTGGATACGCATGACATCGGCATCCCCCTGGGAAGCATTTTGTTCCCCGAACTGCTCTCCGGCAAGGGGCCGGTGATCCCGGTCCGTGTCATTTCAATCAGCAATTCTGATGCACAATTTCTCAGTCAGTTTTCAGAAGCCGGAATTAACCAAACGCTGCAGCAATTGACAATGGAAGTCGGCGTAGATGTGACCATTCTGGTTCTGAGCGATACCGTTACCTTTCGCGTAACAAGCCAGGTCGTGGTGGCAGAGACGATTATCGTAGGTACGGTACCGGATACTTTCCTGTCTGCCGGAAATATATCTTAAAAGGAGAAACAAGACCATGGAGGCTGCAGAACAAATTCAGGAACTGACCCGAATTTTAGAAGAGGCAAATTATCGCTATTATGTTTTAGATCATCCGAACATGGAGGATTTTGAGTATGACCGGCTCATGCGGCAGCTGGAAGAGTTGGAGGAGCAGCATCCTGATTTGGCTTCGCCCTTGTCTCCGACAAAGCGCGTAGGAGGGCAGGCTCTGGATCAGTTCGAAAAGGTGGAACACCCGGTTCCTTTGGAGAGCTTACAGGACGTGTTTTCCATGGAGGAGCTGGAAGAGTTTGACGCCAAAATCCGGGAATCTGCGCCGGACGCCATGTTCACAGTGGAACCGAAGGTGGACGGCCTATCTGTGGCGCTGGAATACGTAGATGGTAAATTTGTCCGGGGAGCGACGCGGGGCGACGGTCGGGTCGGGGAGGATGTGACAGAAAATCTGAAGACCATTCGTTCCATCCCGCTCACCTTGCAAAATGCTCCGGCGCGGCTCATTGTACGGGGAGAGGTATTTATGCCCAAGAAGGTTTTTCAAGCTCTCAACGAACAGCGAGAGGCTGCGGGGCAACCGCTGTTTGCAAATCCCAGAAATGCCGCTGCCGGCTCCTTGCGCCAGCTGGATCCCAGAGTTGCTGCCCGGCGGAAGCTGGATATTTTGGTTTTTAATCTGCAACTGGCGGATGGCGTGAGCTTTTCTACCCATGCCGAAACGTTGGATTATCTGCGCGACCGGCATTTTCACGTCATTCCCTATGAAATTTGTGACAGGCCGACAAAAGTCCGCCAAGCCGTCATGGACATCGATACAAACCGCTACGAGCTTCCGTATGAAATCGACGGCGCTGTGGTCAAGCTCAACAGCTTGACGCAACGGGAAATCCTGGGCAGCACGGCGAAATTTCCCCGGTGGGCAGCAGCGTACAAGTATCCGCCGGAGATTCGGTCCACCGTGGTGGAGGATATTCAGATTCAAGTGGGACGCACAGGTGTTCTCACACCCAAGGCGGTTGTGCGTCCGGTTCGTCTGGCAGGAACCACAGTCACCAATGCCACGCTGCACAATCAGGATTTTATTGCAGAAAAGGATATTCGCATCGGCGATACCGTGAAAATCCGCAAAGCAGGGGAGATCATTCCGGAGATCCTGGAGGTAGAGTGGGATAAGCGCCCGGAGGATGCCGTTCCGTATCATTTGCCGGAGGTGTGCCCGGTCTGTGGCGCGCCGGTGGTTCGGGATGAAGACGGTGCCTTTCTTCGCTGTACCGGAGCGGAATGCCCCGCTCAGCTCTCCCGCAATATTGCCCATTTTGTATCCCGGGATGCCATGGATATTGAAGGACTGGGAAGCGCAATTGTAGAAGGTTTGATTCAAAAAGGCTATATCTCTTCTCCGGCGGATATTTATTACCTGACCTTGGAGGAATTGAAGGGTCTCTGGAAAAACGGCGAGGTCGCGGCCAGGAAACTTCTGGTTGCCATTGAGGCCAGTAAATCCCAGGACTTGAGCCGCCTAATTTTTGCTCTTGGCATTCGGCAGGTGGGAGCCAAAGCGGGACGAACGTTGGCTGCTGCGTTTGGCTCCCTGGATGCTTTGATGTCGGCCAGCTTGGAGGAATTGACGGAGGTTCCGGATGTGGGAGCAATTACCGCGTTGAACTTGCTGGATTGGTTTGCCCAGCCCCAGTCCCAGCACCTGATTCGCCGTCTCCGGGAGGCCGGAGTGAATTTCCAGTCCACCCGGCAACTGCGAGATGAGCGGTTTACAGGAAAGACCTTTGTTCTAACAGGCGCGCTCTCCCTGTTTACCCGAGAAGAAGCCACAGAGCGCATTGAGCTCTGCGGGGGAAAAGTGTCCGGCTCCGTTTCGAAAAAGACAAGCTTTGTGGTGGCAGGTGAAAACGCGGGTTCCAAACTAAAAAAAGCCCACGATTTGGGAATCCCGGTCTTGACGGAGTCCGAATTTTTAGAGATGCTGCAGTAGATCGTTTCGCCTGTTGGAAATGAATGTAAAGAATCGGCCAGGCAGAACATGGTGTTTATGTTCTGCATGGCCGATTTGGGTCAAATGGAGTTTTTATATTTTGGCCGGTAACTTCTCTTCCCGCTTCATTGGTAGTGTCAAGAATTTTTCGCAAAATGGTTTGCAGGTCCTGGTATGAGTGAAGTCAGCCAGCAATGGAAGCGTCCTCAATAGCAGCCTCCAAGTGCTTCATGTTCATGTACTTCTTGTTGCCCCACTGGGTGCCAGCCACATGGCGCAGCCGGGCACAGACCAGCATGAGGGCGGAGTTACCATCCGGGAAACTGCCCACTACCCGAGTGCGGCGGCGGATCTCCCGGTTTAGTCTTTCAATGACATTGTTGGTGCGGATACGGGTCCAGTGTTCGCTGGGAAAATCGCAGTAAATCAGCGTTTCCTCAATGCCATCCTCCACCTTCTTGGCAGCCTCCTTCAGTTTCATAGAGCGCAGTTGCTCCACCACGGCTTTGGCTTTCTCCCGGGCAGCTTTCTTACTTTCCTGGGCGTGGATTGCCTTGAGCATTTTGGCCACCAGCTTCACCTTGGAGCGAGGCGTGACCGAGAACACATTGCGGTAAAAGTGGACGGTACAGCGCTGGTACCTGGCTTCGGGGAACACTTCTCCCACGGCCTCCAGCATGCCAAGGCACTTGTCGCCAACCACCAGTTTGACCCCGTCCAGGCCACGGCTGCGCAGCCACTGGAAGAAGCTGACCCAGCTGGCCTTGTCCTCTTTCATGCCCTCGGCGGCGCCAAGAACCTCACGATATCCGTCCTCATTCACCGCGATCGCCACCAGAATGGCCACATTTTCAAACTCTCCGCCCCAGTTCCGACGCAGGTAGATCCCGTCCACATAGACATACGGATAGCGTCCGCCTTGCAGGGGGCGGTTGCGCCAATCCTCAATGTGGACATACGCTTTCTTGTTCAGCTCGCTGATGGTGGCCGGAGACACCTTGCTGCCCCACAGAGCCTCGGTAATATCCTCCACACGCCGGACGGATACGCCTGCCAGGTACATCTCAATGAGAGCTTCTTCCACACTACTTTCCCGGCGGCGGTACCGCTCAATAATGGCGGTCTCAAAAGAGATCCCTTTGAGCTTGGGCACCTTGAGAGTAACGTCTCCGGAAGTGGTGGTGAGGTTCCGGCTATAGTGGCCGCTGCGATAACCCTGCCGCTGCTCATTGCGCTCGTACCGGGCAGCCTGGGTCAGCTTCTCCGCCTCGGCTTCCAGCAGTTCATTGAGCGTTTCCTCCACGCTGCCTCGTACCAGTTCCTTAAGTTGGCCCTTGATTACTTCTTCGTTTAGCTGTACAATCTTCTCGGACATGGTTTGCTGTCTCCTTTCAGAATGGTGTGTCGCAACTTCATTCTACCAGAGGACTGCAAACCATGTCTCTTTTATTTTTGCGAAACTTATTGTACCTTATCGCTTCATTTCCCACAGCAGGCGTAATTGCAGGGGAAGGGCCAGGAGAAACGATATGATGTCTGCAATGGGCTGCGCCAATTGGATGCCCAGGATGCCGATCATATGGGGCAAAATGAGAACCACCGGGATTAGAAAGATGCCCTGCCTGGCAATTCCCAGGATGGATGCCCGAACGACCTTTCCCATGGTCTGCATCATCATATTGCTTATGATGAGCCAGCCGAAGAAAGGAAACGTCAGGCACTGCAGGCGCAAAGCGGTAGTTCCGATTTCCACTACCTGTGCATCGCCCTTCCGAAAGAGCTCTACGAAGTTAGGGGTTAACACAAATTGTATGGCGCCGGACAAAAGAAGGAAGACGGTGGAAAATTGGATGCAGAACCAGAAACCCTGGCGAACTCTGCTGTAAAGTCTTGCGCCGTAGTTATAGCCGCAAACCGGCTGAAAGCCTTGCCCAAATCCGATGACAACCGAATTTGTGAAATTGGCAATTCGGGAGACAATGCCCATGGCGGCTATGGCCGCATCGCCATAGGGCTTTGCCGCTACATTTAAACAAATCGTCGCGACGCTTGCCACACTTTGCCGCAGGAGGGAGGGAAGCCCACCGCTGAAAATGTTTTGGAAGATGGGCAGGGAGAAGCGGAAATTTCGCAGCCGGATCTTGACAATTCCCGCATGGTTGCACTGATATAATAAAATGAAGAAACCGACCAACTGGCTGAGGATGGTTGCCCAAGCAGCGCCGCTGATCCCCAGATGAAACCAGAAGATGAAGATCGGATCTAAAATGATATTCAAGAGTCCGCCGCTAATGAGGCCGATCATACCGTAAAAAGCATTTCCCTGGAATCGAAGGAGATTGTTCAGCACCAGAGACGCAGTCATATACGGTGCACCCAGCAAAATAATGCGGATATAATCCATGGCGTAGGGAAGAATGGTTTCCGTTGAGCCCAAGAGAATGGCAAGTGGACGGAGAAAAACAAGACCGAAAACAAGAATGACGCAGCCTACAAGCAGAGCGCTGAAAAATCCGGTGGCGGCCAGCTGCTCTGCTTTTTGGTTTGCATGATGCCCCAATTCTCTCGACATATGATTGCCGGCGCCCTGACCGAAGAAGAAGCCGCAGGCTTGAATGATCGCCATGAGAGAAAATGCAATGCCGACGGCTCCGGACGCGCTGGTGGAGTTCAGCTTTCCAATGAAAAAAGTGTCCGCCATGTTGTAAATTGTAGTAATCAACATGCTGATGATCGTCGGGACGGCCAGCTTACAAATCAGAGGCCTGACCGGTGTTTGGGTCATTTGCTGAAATTTTTCCTCTGTACTTGCCTGTTTCATTTGCGCTTCCACAGCCTTTCTTCTATGTGATCTCATAATAGCCAGACTGCCTAACATGTCCATATGGTCAGCTGATTGCACACGGAACCCTCCGGCAGTTCAGAAAGAAAACACTTCGACTTAAATTGTTGCTATGTAGAAAGCTGCTTAAATACCAGCCAACCAGCGCAGGTCCTTTACGCGATCCGTTTTTTCCCAGGAGCGCCGTTCTTCGATTCCAAAGTGACCGCGGGCGGCAGTTTCTGCGAAGATCGGGCGGCGCAAGTCCAGGGTATGGATGATTCCACCGGGCGTCAGATCGAAAGTCCGGCGCAGCAGCTCGGTCAGGGCTTCATCGGGCATTTTTCCCGTGCCGTAGGTGTCTACAAGAATGGAAACCGGGTGGGCCACGCCGATGGCATAAGCCAGCTCCACTTGAATCTTTTCCGCCAAACCGGCTGCAACTACATTTTTGGCCATATACCGTGCCATGTAAGCGGCGCTGCGGTCCACCTTTGTGGGATCCTTTCCTGAGAAAGCGCCGCCGCCGTGACAAAAATATCCGCCGTAGGAATCCACGATAATTTTCCGGCCGGTCAGCCCGGTGTCTCCGGCCGGTCCGCCCACCACAAATTTTCCGGTGGGATTGATGTAGATATGATCTACATCCCGCATATCAAAATGATAGCCGGCCAATACCGGAGCGATGACCATTTCTTTGACATACTGACGCAAATTTTCAATGGCAAATTCCGGGCTATGCATAATGGAGACCACGACGGTTTCCACGCCGGTTGGCCTACCGGCTTCGTCAAATTCTACCGTGACCTGCGCTTTGCCATCAGGACGCAAATAGGGGTTTTCTTGAACCATCTGCGTGAGCCGGTTGGTTAATGCCCGTGCCACCGCACCGGCTAACGGCATGTACTCCGGCGTTTGATTGCAGGCGCCGCCGAACATCATCCCCTGGTCACCGGCGCCGCCGACGTGATCATTGGTACCCAAAGCGATGTCCGGTGATTGGGTATGGATCCGGCACTGAAACTCTACCGTATCGGCGCAAAAACCATCCTCCGGCCGGGTATAGCCGATGTCGCGGATCACTTGCCGCGCAATGGCCTCATAATCAACATTTGCTTTTGTGGTAATTTCACCGCAGACACAGCAAAAATTGGTCGTCACCAGCGTTTCACAGGCCACCCGGGAATCCGGATCCTGCGCCAGGCATGCATCCAAAATGCTGTCGGAGATTCGGTCCGCCACTTTATCCGGATGGCCTGTGGTGACGCACTCCGATGTAAACAGTCTTTTTTCCATGCAATTGATTCCTTTCTAGATGATGTCATTCTTTTTTGAAGTCCGGTATACGGAGCGCTTTTCACAAAAAAAGAACGCTCCGGCGAATGGGAACGTTCTACATCTCGAACCCTCATCTTTCGTCTCACGCCGGATTTGGCACCTTGAATAAACAGGTTGCCGGGCTTCATCGGGCCGTTCCCTCCGCCGCTCTTGATAAGGCATATTCAATTTCTTCTTACATATTATATGCAGGAAAGCCAAAAAGTCAAGGGCTTTTTCCGGTTTTTGGGCGAAAACCGGAAGTTTTTTAGAAGCTGTCTAAAAAAATGGGGTTGTGGATAGGATTTTATCGGAAAATTCATAGATTGTCTATAGACTTTTCCAGACAAACCCAGTAGAATAATCTACGAAGTCACAAAGGAGTGAGGACCGTTGAAAAACCTGCGCGGCAAATTCGAACGTTTTTGTTACCGGAACCAAAACAAGGGCGTGCCTAATCTTATGTTTTGGATTGTTGCGATCAACGTCGTAACCTATGTTTTTGCCATAATTGACCCCAGCAATCTTCTGTATCGCCTCCTGTGTTTTGATCGGAGTGCTGTCCTTCGGGGTCAGGTATGGCGGCTGTTTACCTTCGTAGCTTTGGACTTGCAATCCTCCGCTGGGATTCTTTGGGCGATTGTTGCCGCCATTTTTTACATGCAGCTGGGCAAAGCTTTGGAAAATACCTGGGGCAGGTTTCGCTTTAATTTGTATTATCTAACCGGCATAGTTTTCTTAGACGCAGCTGGATTTTTGTTCAATATCCCGGTTCTATCCGGCTCTTTGAATATTTCTTTATTCTTGGCCTATGCGACCTTGTACCCGGAAACCACCTTTTTTATTTTCTTTATCATTCCCATCAAAGCCAGATGGCTCGGTTTGTTAAACCTGGCGCTTTATTTGCTGGAGCTGCTGACGATCCGTGCATTCCCGTTCAATCTGCTCCCCCTGTTTACTTTGGCAAACTATTTCCTGTACTTTGGAAAAGATTTCTTGAATATTTTCCCCATATCCTGGCAAGCAAACGCGAGTCGTCTCAAGCGAAAGGTCTCTCCGAGAAACAGAAACAAAACCGTGTCGTTTCCCCATGCCGGTTCGTACGCGGCTTCGACCGCCCGGCCGGAGCCGCCTTATACCCATAAATGTACCGTTTGCGGCCGCACAGATGTGACCAATCCGGAGTTGGAATTTCGCTATTGCTCAAAATGCAAGGGCTATTATTGCTACTGCAGCGACCATATCAACAATCACACGCATATTCAATAGAAAGAACAGGATCGAACGCTCAAGCAAGCCTGTCATTGGAATGGCCCCTGCCTGTTAAAGGGCCTTGCAGAGTGTTACACCACAGGCAAAAATCCAGTGAAACATGATTGTTCCCTCACGCATGACATGTGCGTGAGGGAACAATCATATCCGGTTGTCGGCGTGGATTCTGTGCGTTTATAGCCCCACGGAATTTGCGCCAACGGCCTGAAATCCTTTTGCCCCAAGTTTCCCCAAATGAATTTTTCAACACTCAGCCCGCCACCCGGCGGGCTGCTTGCCGTTTACCGGGCTGACAGGTCTACGGCACGGCGGAGAATCGAGTAGGGCGGAACCGGCTGCGGCAGCTGCATGGAGAAGCGCATCTGCGGCGTTTTCGGCTCGGTCAGGCAGGCTCCATATTCATCTTGCATCACAGGAGCTTCGAAGGAGAACGGCCGCATGTCCGGGCCGACTAATTCCACATGGTCTCCGGCTGCAAATTTGTTCCGCAGGCTCAGGGTAGCCATGCCGTCTTTGCGACAGTCCAGAACAATGGCACAGATCTGCCATTGGCGTATATAACGGGAATTTTCTGTGTATTGACCGGGAAACCCATAGTAGAATCCTGTGGAATAGAGCCGGTGGGATATATGCTCTACCTCATCCCGCCATACGGGGTCCAACGGATCCCCCTGTACAGCGGCATCGATGCCATGGCGATAAGCCCCCGTCACGATCGCAGCATAATAGGCGGATTTTGCGCGTCCTTCCAATTTGATACAATCCACGCCTGCCTCCATCAGGTCTGGCAGATGGTCGATCATACACATGTCCCTGGAATTTAAGATGTAAGTCCCCGTCTCATCCTCGAAAACGGGAAAATACTCGCCGGGACGTTTTTCTTCCATCAGTGCGTACTGATACCGGCAGGGCTGCGCACAAGATCCCCGATTGGAATCCCGGCCTGTCATATAATTGGAGAGAAGGCACCGGCCTGAATAGGAAACGCACATCGCGCCGTGACCGAAGGTTTCCAGCTCCAATTCCCGGGGCGTCTCCTGACGGATGCGGCGAATTTCATCCAGACTCAATTCCCGCGCCAATACAACCCGGCTGGCGCCCAGGTCAAACCAAGCTTTGGCGCAGACACTGTTTGCAATGGACTGTTGGGTAGAGATATGGCGCTGGCAATGAGGCGCGTATTTTCCTGCCAGTGTAAATACCCCCAGGTCCGCCAAAATCAAAGCGTCGACTCCTGCTTGGTCCAATTCCTCCAGGTAAGCCGGCAAGCGGGGAACCTCGTCCCCCCGGGGCATGGTATTGACTGTGACATGGACTCGCACGCCGTGCTTGTGGGCAAAATCTACGGCTTTCGGCAGCTCTTCCCCAGTGAAATTTCCGGCGAAAGACCGCATACCAAAGCTGGTTCCGGCCAGGTACACGGCGTCTGCGCCGTATAAGACTGCCATGTGAAGCCGCTCCATATCACCGGCTGGCGCCAGGAGCTCAAGACTCCTGGTCGCTGTCTTCGTCTGTTTCATTGGTTTCATCATCCCCCAAGCTCTCTAAAAACTGATTGTGTTCTTCCAGGGTTTCAGAGAAGTGATGGGTTCCGTCCGTATCCAGAGCGTAATAATAATAAACGGTGTCCTCCGGATGCAGGGCGGCGCGGAGACTGTTCAAACCTGGATTGGAGATCGGACCGGCTGGAAGGCCGGGATTGGTATAGGTGTTGTATGGGCTTTCGATTTGCGTATCCTCGTAAGTCAAATTGGCTTTTCTCTCTCCCAGGGCGTACTGAATGGTAGCATCGATGTTTAAATAGGGGAAATCGGGGTCACAAAGCCGGTTATAAATGACAGAAGCAATGGTAGCGCTTTCTCCCGAGCCGGCAGTCTCCCGCTCAATCATGGAAGCTATGGTGACCAAATCCCGAATCGAAAGGCGCTGTGCCTGAATTTCCTCCTCGGAATACCCAAAGCTGGAAAGTTCCTCGGCCAACCAGGCATTCAAACTGACAAGATCCTCTTCCATGGTTTCGTCAAACCGATATTCGAAGTCCCGGAGGAGCTTTCGTAATACGCGCTCCGGATCGTCGGAAGTGTAGAATTCATAGGTATCGGGGAAGAGGAAGCCCTCCAGGCAGTACGGACCGGTTTGTTCCAAATCCTGCAAAAACCAGAATTCACCAAAATCACATTCTTGCGATGCCAGCTCCAATTCCTCTACCGTACAAACCTCATTTTTTTCCAGCAATTCAAAGATCTGGCGGCATTCATAACCCTCAGGAATGGTTACGGAAACAATCGTCCGGTTGGATGAGGAACGTCCCATCGCGTTGACCAACGCATGGTAATCGTACATACAATTTAGCGTGAATTTACCGGCGCTGATTTTTTCCCGCGCACCTGTCAAGTCACTATAGAAATTAAACAACCGGGGATACCGGATCAGTCCTGCATCAGCCAGCTTCTGCGTGATTTGATCCATGGTATCTGTATCGGATATGGTCACAGTGACTTCCCTTTCTTCTTTTGTCAAGGCCAATACATCGTCTGCCCAGAGCCATACCACACGGGCCAGCGTGATGCTTACCGCCAACACAATGGCGCATAAAATTAAAGTGCTGAGAAAGTGAGGAATCCCGAGAAAACCGGATCCCTTTTTCTTAATCGGAGCCCGGCCGTTTTTCTTCCGGCGCTTGCGCCGGCGGGCAGGATTGGGCCGCGAAAATTCCTCTGCCGTTTCCGGCTCCGTCTCCTCCTGAAAGGCCCGTTCAAAGCTCTCATCAAACGCATCTCGATATTCTTGGTCCCGAAATTCTTCTCCGCCAGATCCGGCTTCGGTCCAGCTGGGCTCCGCTCCTTCTTCCGGGCTTTCCTCTGCGGCGCCCAATTCCTCCCGAACTTCCCGCAAAATGCGGTCCACATCGCCCAAAGCTGGATCGGTCATGTTGTAAGCGTCGATCGCCGACTGGTCCGGGCCGAGCTCTTGGGTCAGATCCAGCTCATCAGACTGCGCGGATGACGGATCGGACTCCGTCGGCTGCCGCCGGTCTGCTTGCTCTTTATCAAACTTATCTCGCTTCGGCATGGGTCATCCTCCTATTTGAGTCAGTTTTGGTTACCGGATCACCAGTTGATCGGCTACGGCCTGCGCGGTCTCACGGCCTTTGAGAGCAGCGATCAGCTCCAGAGCAAAGGCGACGGCGCAACCTGCTGAGGCGGCTGTGATCACGGTCCCGTCTCGTACGACGGCCGCATCCGGCTGAAAATCGGAAGCATTCATTTGATGGATCAGCTGTTCGCCCGGGTAACAAACGGCCTTTTTTCCGTCTGTGATATGCAGCTCCGCCAAAACAGTGGGGGCAGCACAAATTGCCCCAATATATTTGTGATTCTCATAAGCAAACTGAATGGCATCCAAGACGGGCCTGCAACTGCGAATGGACGCTACGCCGTCCAGCCCGCCGGGTAGGACAATCATATCCAGCTCCGTCAGGTCCATCTGTTCCACAGTGAGATCCGCCAAAAACGTCATGCCATGGGAGCCGGTAATTTCTAAACCGCCAATGCCTACGCAGGCTGTCTGAACTCCGGCCCGACGCAGAAGATCGACGGGAACCACAGCCTCTGTCTCTTCAAAACCTGTGCCTAGAATCATGTAGACCATATGGATCATTCCTCCAAACATGCTTGTATCAAGTTCCAAACTTCTTGATGAATCTCCTCTGCCGGACGCATGGTTCCCTCCCGGGTACATTCCACAACACGCCAACCGAAATATGACGCCGCTTCCAAGCCGGTTTCCCGGCAAATGTGCAGGTAATTCAGGTCCAGCTCGTGGATGTCCCGTTTGGTATGGGCGGTGTGCTCTCGTTTGCGCAGCATCAAGCCGGCCAACTCAGTTGGTACATCCAGATAGATGACCAAATCCGGCCTAGGCAGACCCAACCGGTCAAATTCAAATTCATCCAACCAACGAAAAAAGGCCTCTCGGTCAGCTTGCGGTAATTTCGACCCTTGGTGTACCGCATTGGATGTGGTATACCGATCCGAAAGTACCAGTCCTCCCGATTCATATTCCCGGCGCCAGACTTTCTGAAACGAAGCGTAGCGGTCCACCGCGTAAAAGGCGGTAGCAGCATAGGCATTGACGTCACCGGGGTGCGGACCAAATTCCCCATTTAAATACATTCGAATCAGGGCCGAAGACGGCTCTGCATATTGAGGAAAGACCAGCTGCCGGAAGGTCACTCCTGCTTGCGCCAACCGTTGTGTGACAAGCTGAAACTGAGTAGACTTTCCGGAGCCGTCAGTTCCTTCTAATACAATCAGTTTACCCATGTCACTTGCCTCTTCCTGCCTCCAGCCGGCGTTGTTTTTTACATGCTCGCATGAATTTGGGAAGGCGCATCATACGCCCGAGCCGGGAGGGCTCCCGCAAGAGCCGGTACAGCCACTCCAGATTGCAACGAATCATCCATCCGGGCGCCCGCTTTACCGCTCCGGCAAAGCCGTCTAAGCTTCCGCCCAGACCAATCAAAAGGCCGGCATGTAGCTGCTCTCGATGTGCCGCCATAAACCGCTCCTGCTTTGGAGCTCCCAAGCACACAAACACCACGTCTGGCGCAGCGCTGCCAATGCGTGTTACAACGGCCGCTTCATCCTGAAAGTAGCCGTCGGCCGTACCGCAAATTTGAAGCCCCGGATATTTTACGGTCAGGTTTTCTGCAGCGCGCTCTGCAATGCCGGGCCTACCGCCCAAAAGGTATAGGCGGCCCCCCCGGCTTGCCAGCCGCTGAACCAACCTCTCCGCAAATTCAATGCCCGCAACTTTTTCCAGAAGAGGACGCTCCAGGATGCGCGAGCCGATTACCACACTGGCCCCATCCGGTAAGACCAAATCTGCATCATTTAGTATCTGCCGGAAAGCGCCGCTATGCATGGCCTCCCAGACAATTTCTCCGTTTGGCGTGACACAGTAAGCGCCCGTTTTGGCTTTTATCAGGTCTTCCGCCCGGTCTAACGCCTGGTCCATGGTTACGTTGTCAAATAAGACACCCATCACATCAATTTTCAAAAGGCACACCCGCTCTTTCTTTCCGCCCATAGGACGGGTATCATCCTACAGAGTACCATATTTTTTCCCATTTGTCCACTAAAAGCCACGGATTTTCCGCGATAAAGCGGGATAGGCTGCCGGCAGATATCAATTGATGCCTGGAAGACAGAAGGGCCTGTTTTAGTCAAGCAAATGGATCCTGTTTTCTGCATCGGGCGTTTGCGATAGAAGACACACTTCGATCCTTGACAAAGCTGTCCTGTGTATATTACAATACTTTCCAAAAGGAATTGTTACGGGAAAGGGCGGGGGCGCATCCGCCCTTTCTTTTGCAGGGACAAAAGCCAAGCTCCCGGCATAGACTACTGCAGGGGTGTGGCATTATGTGGCAAGTCATTTCTATTTTCTTACAGGCGGCCGGTGTATTGCTTTTGCTGTGGGTGCTGGTCGGTTGGTTGGTTTTAGGGCGGGATCAAGGCGGCATGGCGGTGCTTGCCTGTCTACCGGGTCGCCTCAGCGGCGTCGAACCGTTTTTGCGCTGCTGCCTGTGGCTTCGAGGTACCGGAATTTTGCAAATGCCGGTACTTTTGGTAGATTGCGGCTTGGATCCGGCGGAGCGCGCGCGGCTGGAGCGTCTGGCCCGGGATCGAGCAGGGGTAATTTGCTGTACGGAAGCAGCCCTGTCGGAGCATCTGAAAATGGAGGCAGAAAAAGTTGGAGGATTTGGAACTTCTGCAGGGGACTGTGGCGGCGGTGGTGTATCAGAATCCGGATAACGGATACGCAGTGCTGCGTCTGAATACCGGCGGTCAGACCATGACCATAGTTGGAACCATTCCGCTGCCTGTACCGGGAGAGCGTTTGATGGTAACCGGAAGATGGATCAACAACGCGAACTACGGCAGGCAATTCGAGGCTGAATTTCTAGAGCGTTTGATGCCGGAGACCACGCCGGAAATTTTGAGCTATCTCTCTTCCCGGACGGTGAGAGGCATCGGGCCCAAACTGGCAGCCAGGATCGTAGACCGGTTCGGGTCGGAATCGTTGTCCGTCATGGAACGGGAACCGGAGCGGTTGGCAGAGATACCCGGTATCACCCTGCTAAAAGCCCAGCAGATCGGCCGGACTTTCCGGCAACAGACCGGGATGCGCAGGCTCATCGAGTTTTTGAGCCTGCATCATCTTCCGGCAGAGCTGGCTGTTCGCTTGTACCGGCTGTGGGGAGAAGAAGCAATGGACATTTTGTGTTCCGATCCCTACAGTCTGACGGAGCCCGGGATGGAGGCCGACTTTGGAGCGGTGGACCGGTTTGCCATTGAGCTAGGTACAGCAGCGGAAGATCCCAAGCGCATAGAGGCCGGTTTGATTTTTGAACTGCGTTATAATCAAAGCGCGGGGCATGTGTTTTTGCCGGTGGAGAAACTGACCCAAGCCACGGCAACGCTGTTGTCGATTCCTCCGGAACCTGTGCAAGACGGCCTACAGCGGCTTTTTGATCTGGAGCGGGCGGTTCCGGATTACTTGGCGAACATCGATGTCGCCTATTTGCCGGAGCTGTATGAGGCTGAAATTTATGTGGCTCGTCGCCTCCAGACCATGGCGGCCGTCCGCTTACCGGTCCCTCCCAATTTAGGGGACATGGTGGACGCCGTCCAGAAAACAGGACGGATTGCGTACTCCCCGCAACAGGAGCAGGCCGTTCGGGCTGCGGTTGGAAACCGGCTGATGATTGTCACCGGTGGCCCGGGCACGGGAAAAACGACGATCCTGAGAGGGATTCTGGCCCTCTACGCGCAGTTGCAGCTTACAGCGCTTTTGGCTGCGCCAACCGGCCGGGCGGCCAAACGGCTTCAGGAAGTAACGGGGCAGGAGGCCTCCACAATCCATCGTCTTTTAGAATCTCAGCTGGATCCGGCAACCGGTCAACTGATTTTTACCCGGGATGAAGACCATCCCCTGCAGGCACATGCCGTAATTGTGGACGAGACCTCTATGGTAGACGTCTCTCTTATGGCGAGTTTGCTGCGGGCATTGCCGGACGGGGGGCGTCTGATCCTGGTGGGCGATCCGGATCAACTGCCGCCGGTGGGACCTGGGTTTCCCTTATCCGATCTGTTACGCAGTGGGGCCATCCCCTCTGTACGCCTGACGGAGATTTTTCGCCAGGCCCAAAAAAGTCTCATTGTCATGAACGCGCACCGGGTAAACCGTGGTATCTTACCGGATTTAAAAACGACGACAAGCGACTTTTTCTTTCTCCGCCGGAGATCGGAGGAAACGGTGGCTTCCACAATCGGGGACCTGTGTCAGACCCGCTTGCCGGAGCGTATGGGAATCCCTCCCGAAGAAATTCAGGTTTTATCTCCCACCCGAAAGGGCCCTACCGGCACGGCCAATTTGAACCGGCTGCTGCAAGCCCGCTTGAATCCTCCCGCACCAGAAAAAAAAGAAAAAAAATGGGGAGATTTTTCCTTCCGAGAGGGCGACCGGGTGATGCAAATTCGGAACAACTATGATATACTATGGAAGAAGACCGACGGCTCCCAGGTGGGGACAGGCGTTTTCAACGGCGACATTGGTGTGATTACCCAGATTGACCTGCATGCAGAGCTCATGACGGTCGTCTTTGACGACCGTCAGGTAGAGTATGATTTTGATATGCTGCGGGAGCTGGAGCCGGCTTACGCCATGACGGTGCATAAAAGCCAGGGCAGCGAGTATCAGGCTGTGGTGTTGGCCGCCTGGTCCTGTCCGCCGAATCTGAGGACGAGAAGCGTTCTTTATACCGCTATCACAAGAGCCAGAAAGCTGTTGATTGTGGTGGGCCGGGAGGATATCATCCAGACTATGACGGAGAACGACCGTCGGAGCCGCCGGTACAGCGGTCTGAAGCTGCGCCTGTCCCAGGGAGAAGAGGCATGAGAGTTCTGGAGTTTTTTCTGGATTTGCTTTTTCCGCCGAAATGTATCTTATGCAGCCGACTGCTGCAGCATCAGGAAACCGATTTGTGCAAAACATGCCGCCTGGAGGCACCGACATGTTCCGGACGCAAGAAGTCCATCTCCTTTGTCATGGATTGGACTGCCGTCTATTATTATGAGGGAACTGTGCGGGAATCTCTTTTGCGTTACAAATTTGGCGGGCGTCAGCATTATGCAGCAGCGTATGGCCGCCTGCTGGCTGCTCGAATTTCAGAAGAATTACACGGTGAGTTTGATCTCTTGACCTATGTGCCGGTCAGTACCCGCCGCCGGCTTCGGCGCGGCTACGACCAGGTTCTTCTTCTGGCCAAGGCAGTGGGGCGGGAGCTGGGAATTGTCCCGGTTCCGGTGCTGCAGAAGGTGCGGCACAATGCCGCGCAGTCTTCCCTCCAGGGCCCGGAGCAACGGCACGCCAACGTGCTGGGCGCCTACCGGGTCGGCAAGCCGGAGCGCTTGGTTGGCAGGAGGGTTTTATTGTTAGATGATATTATAACCACAGGCGCTACCCTGTCGGAATGTGCCAGAGTTTTGCGTACTGCGGGGGCAAGCCAGGTGGTCTGTGCTGCAGTAGCCGCACACCGGGAGAAGCCGAGGTAATTTGACAATCATATAGTAGGTGATACACCATGAAAATACTTTCCAGAGATTTGGGCGTAGATTTGGGCACGGCGAACGTGCTGGTTTATGCCGATGGCAAAGGCGTCGTTCTCCGGGAGCCTTCCGTCGTTGCGGTGGACAAGAATACCGGCAAGATTTTGCAGGTTGGGGCTGCTGCGAGAAATATGCTGGGCCGGACACCGGGCAACGTAGTGGCCATGCGACCTCTGCTCGGCGGGGTCATTTCCGATTATGAAATGACCCAGCGTATGCTGTCGCTGTTTTTTAAAAAGGCAGCCCGGCATGCTATTTTGAAGCCGCGGGTCGTTGTCAGTGTACCCAGCAGCATTACGGAGGTGGAGGAGCGGGCCGTAATCCATGCCGCCCTGGAGGCCGGGGCCCGCAGGGTCTATTTAATAGAAGAGCCGTTGGCTGCTGCGCTGGGAGCCAATTTGGACATTGCAGGACCCGGCGGCCATATGGTGGTCGACATCGGCGGAGGAACAACCGATGTGGCGGTACTGTCCATGAACGCGGTTGCGGTTTCTTCTTCCACCAAGGTGGCCGGAGACACGTTCGATGACACAATTGCCCGGTACATCCGCCGAAAGCATGCGGCAGTGATCGGTCTCAACACAGCCGAGGAAATCAAAATTTCCATTGGCTGCGTCTACCCCAGGCCGGAAAATGCCAGTATGCTGGTCAAAGGGCGGGATTTGCGTACCGGGCTGCCAAAGGAGTTTGCGTTGCAAGCAGAAGAAATGCTGGAGGCATTGAAGCGGCCTGCACGACAGATCGTGGATGAGGTATTTGCAGTTTTGGAAAAAACCCCGCCGGAGCTGGTGTCTGATTTGGCCCAAAACGGAATCGTCCTGACCGGCGGCGGCAGCCAAATTTGGGGGATGGATCAGCTCATTCGGGAGCGAACGGAACTGCCGTGTATTTTAGCAGATGACGCGGATTCCTGTGTGGCGTATGGCTGCGGAAAAAGCTTGGCCTGGATGAACCATATGCAGGAGGGAACCATCAATCTGGCCAGGCACCGATTGCTGCAGGGGTGATCCTTTCCTTCATTTTGTTGCATAGTGCTATTTACACCAAATCCCCATAATGGAGCAGGGAAAATATATGAAAATTATACACTTAATATCCGGCGGAGACGTTGGCGGTGCAAAGACCCACGTGTTGTCCCTGCTGCGCGGCTTAGGTGAAGCGCATCAGGTTTTGTTGGTATGTTTTATGGAGGGGCCCTTTGCTCAGGAAGCTCGAGAGATGGGGATCCCGGTTCAAGTCTTGGCCGGTTGGAACCTGGTGAGGGTGAAAAAACGGCTGGAGGAGTTGATCCGGCTGGAGCGATTTGAGTTGGTGCATTGTCACGGTTCGAAAGCCAATCTCATGGGGGTGCTGTTAAAACGGCGCATCCAGGTACCGGTGATTACCACCATCCACAGCGATCCCAAATTAGACTATTTAGGTAGGCCGCTGAGCAATCTCACCTACGGTACGGCCAACCGGGCAGCTCTGCGGCATCTGGATGACTGGATTTGCGTATCAGGGCAGCTGCGCGATATGCTGTTAGAGAGCGGAGCGGATCCCAAGGCAACTTTTGTGATTAACAACGGCGTGGATTTTTCTAATCTTCATGTCCCCGTGGAGCGGGATGAATTTTGGAAGATCCATGGATTGGCTCTGACTGCGGATTCCGTGGTGTTTGGCGTTGCGGCCAGGATTTCGCCGGTAAAAGACATCGGCTCGATGATCCGCGCTTTTTCCAAAGCCGTAGCGCAGGAGCCGGGAATTCGACTAGCCATTGCCGGAGACGGAGAACAGCGTAAGGAACTGGAGCAGTTGGCGGAAAAGCTTTGTCCGCCTGGGACGTTTGTATTTCTGGGATGGATCAGTGACACGGCAAGCTTCTACCATGCTTTGGATGTGAACATGCTGACTTCTCTTTCGGAGGGGCTCCCGTATGCCATACCGGAAGGCGCCAGAATGTCCTGCGCGACCATCGCCACACGGGTTGGCGCCGTTCCGCGAATTGTAGTAGATGAAGAGACCGGTTTCCTGGTGCAGCCGGGCGACGTGGATGCCATAGCGGACCGGATGCTTCGTCTTGCGCGGAATCGAGAACTGCGGGAGAAACTGGCCCAGTCCATTTTTGAAAAAGTACGTCGGGAATTTTCCGTTGACGCTACGGTGCAAACACAGGTGGAAATCTATCAGACCATTCTCCGGCGCTCCCGCCGTATGGCGAGAAAGAAAGACGGCGTGCTGATCTGCGGGTCGTATGGAAACAGCAACGTGGGAGATGAGACCATTTTAGAGTCAATTCTTCAGCAGCTGCGCGCGCGGGATGCAGATATGCCCATATGCGTCATGTCCAAAACCCCTGGGCAGACAGCCAAGAAGATGAACGTCTCCAGCATTTATACCTTCTCCCACGGCAAGACCAATCGCCGTATGAAGCATGCCAAGTTGTTTATCAGCGGCGGCGGCAGTTTAATTCAAGACGCGACCAGCACCCGGTCTCTTTGGTTTTACCTGTACAGCATTTGGGCAGCTCACCGGCAAAAATGCCGGGTGATGATGTACGGATGCGGCATCGGTCCGGTGAGAAAGAAGCTAAACCGCCGTCTGGTCACGAAGGTTTTAAACGCTTGTGTAGACTTAATTGCGTTGCGAGACCCGGACTCTGCCCGGGAGTTGGAAAGCTTGGGCGTAAACCGTCCGGAGTTGCATGTGACTGCAGATCCGGCTTTGCTGCAGACTGTTCCGCAGGACAGCGAGGCAGCCTATGAACTGTACCGGAAGGAGTCAGGCCTGGAGCGGGGAAAAAAATATTGTCTATTTGCTTTGCGCCCCTGGGGGACTGCGAAACGCCGCTTGGCGGCTTTTGCTGCAGCTGCAGAATACGGTTGGAAGACCTACGGAATGATTCCGGCTTTCTTCCTCCTGGAGCCAAACAAGGATTTGGAAATTACGCAGACCGTGGCCTCCATGGTTCGCTGCCCCAAGCTGATTTTGCCTCCTGTGCGGGATGGCGGTGTCACTTGTGCGCTGATGCGAGATGTAAGCATGGTCGTTTCTATGCGCCTTCACGCGCTGATTTTCGCTGCCGGCCAGGGAGTCCCGGTGGTTGGGATCTCTTATGATCCCAAGGTGAGCGGCTTCATGGATTATCTAGATCAAAAGAATTATGTAACTCTGGAAGAGGCAACCGAGGAGAATTTATGTAGATTAATGGACCAGGCTTCCAGCAACCGGTTCTGGGAAACAAAGGAGGACTCTATTGTCCGCCTGCGGGAGCTGGCAGGCCAAAACGGGGATTTGGCCTGGAGACTGCTGCAGACTTCTGAATAACCGGCAGGCGTCCTGCTTTGCAGGACGCCTGCCATCTGTTTTCTGCCATATCGGATGGGTGCTTGGTAGAATGCTCAGGTGGTAGGACAGGTTTTATAGGCGCAACCGGTGGAACAGCCGCCGGGGCAAGGGATGTCCGGAGAAGAGGAGTCGTCGCATCCCCGGGGGAAGAACTGCTGCACGGGAAACGCGATGCGGGAAAACATTTCACAAGGATCCTCTGCACAGCCGGGATTATCGCAGCATTCCTTGGTGGGGATGGAGTAGTCAAAGGTGGGAACCAGCAGCTGCACATCCCGCTCCAAGCGGATGATGGAGAACTGTCCCAGTGTGACATACAGCCGGCGGCTCTCTCCGGAGAGGACCAGTTCATCGTCGAACAGGTTACGGATTCCAGCCGGGAGCTGATTTAAGGTAGGCTCGCCGCAGGGACAGTCGCAGACCTCCCGGATTCTGGCAGAAAGGATCATGGGATCCAGAACCTCTACTACAGCGGTAGGATGATTGAACGAACGCTGCGTCCGGCCGTCTAGGTCTCCCAAAACAGTTTCGCTGGTGAAGATTTTGGCACAGCTGTCCTCTCCACAGAGGACGGCTCGTTTCGAGAAAACAGCCAGGCCGCACAAGGTGGCGGGCTTGGAACCGCCGACGATGGCATCGGCAAGAATGCGATAGTAGAATGTGATATCGATGCAATAGTGATTTCGATTGAATGCAACGGGTTCCACATCGATGTAAGCATATACCAATTCCGCGCAACGGGCTTTTGCCCCGGCGGAGGCATCCAGCAATGCTTGGGACTCCCGGGTCAGGTAGACCCGCAGATCCTCAATGCAGTCCTTGTCTCTACAGCTGTCCGTCACTTTTCGGGTATGAATGCTGACGGCCTCCCGCAGGTCCTCAGGCCGGCAGGTTGATTGCTCAGACATACGAAAACCTCCTGTTCTATCATTGCCGGGTCATTTCCGGCAAAAGCAAGGTCTTGCTTTCAAACCATTTTATGCTTCTGCCGCCCGGCTGTGCAAGGGGCGCGAAAAATTAGAATTTTGAAACGACATGCCGGACGCCTTCAAAGCAAAGATAAGAAATCCCCAAAGACGCGGAGAACAGGACCAGGAAAAGCGGACCATAGATAACCGCCCCCTGAATTGGAAAAGAATTCGATACAGGTGGGCGGTTATGTCAAGGCAAAAAACGGGAGAAACCCAGTATGAGATCGGGGAGCACCTGGGTTTCCCCAAGGAACAGATTGTGCATGTAAAAATAACGTTAGGAATGCTCCGTGTGAGGACAGAGGGAGCGGCAGGTTTACAAACGAGAAAAGCTACTGTGCCATCTTCGAATGATTTCCTCCGCTGTCTGCTCGGGAGAGCCGGAGTTATCCACAGTGAGGTCCGCCAGCTTTTCATAGAGCGGCGCCCGGCTTTGATACAGCTTTTCCAGGGGGACAGCTTGGGAAAGAGGGCGGCCGCTGGTGGGAAGAAGCGACAGGGGGCGGCGTAGATAGATGACGGTGGAGTTCTGCCTCATGGGATCCCAGTTTTCTTTTCGGGTGACGATGCCGCCCCCACAGGCGATAACCTTCCCCGACTCTTTAGAGACTTGGCACAGGGCTTGATGTTCCCGAATCCGAAATCCCTCCTCACCCTCCCGGGCAAAGAGATCGGGGATGGAGCAGCCGGCTGTCCCCTCAATGTCCCGGTCTAAGTCTTCCAGAACGCGGTTCAACCGCTTGGCTAGGATCTCGCCTACCGTGGTTTTGCCGCAACCGGGCATCCCGATCAGGAGCAAATTGCAGGTCTGTTTTTTTAGATCGGCAGTGATTTCCACAATTCGCCCCACCGGGATGGAGCGCGCCAAAAAACGCTCTGCCGCTGCATGGGCCTGGGCAACCAGCATCCCAAGCCCATTGGACCAGAGGAGTCCCCGCCGCTCCGCCTCCAAAAGCAATTGGGTCTTGGCCGGGTTATAGATCAGATCAAACACGCCTTCACAATTGGGAAATAGACGCAAATCCACCGGAGAAACCCCGGTGTTGGGGTACATCCCAACCGGTGTGGCATTGACGATGAGCTCTGTGCCCTGGTGGCGGTCCAAATTGCCATAGTGGTCAGGCCCGCTGCGGGAAATGGTTACCACAGAGCCCGCTTTCAAATCGGATAGCACGGCCCGCACGGTTCGGGAGGCTCCGCCGCTTCCCAGAATCAGGACTTTCTTTCCTCGGATTTGAGCGCCGGCCGACTGGAGCAGGTACTGAAACCCCTTGTAGTCCGTATTGTCCCCATACAGAGTTCCATCCGGCTGTTTGACTATGGTGTTAACGCTACCAATACGCCGGGCTGCAGGGGAGAGGTGATGACAAAATGCCATTACAGTCTTTTTGTAAGGAATCGTGACATTAAGCCCCTGAAATTGACCGGACTGAAGGAAGGGCCCCACCTTCTCCGGGGGAAGCTCTATCAGCTGGTAGTCGTATGCCCCCAACTGGCGGTGGATGGCCGGGGAGAAGCTGTGCCCCAGGTATCTCCCCAGCAAGCCATATGTCAGACTCATGGGAACCATCAGCAGATGACCTCGCGATAGGTGCCCAGATAGCGAAACTGCTCGCTATCCTCCTCCAAATCCCGGAACAAACGCTCCATTTCTGGGGCATAGATAGAGCATTCCAGATCCACGTAGAACATGAATGTAGATTTTCGATCTGAGAGGGGGCGGCTCTCCAGCTTTCGGAGGTTGATGCCCAGGGTACAAAACTCAGATAGAATATGGTACAACGAACCGGGCTTGTGGGACAGAGTGAGCATCAGGGAGGTACGGTCTGCGTCGGGGTAAATTTCCAATTTTGGGGAGATACAGAGAAAGCGAGCATAGAGATTATCTTGCTTCGAGACGCTGGGAGCCAAACCATTCAGACAGACAGATCGGGCAATGAAAACATTGTGCCGAATCAGCAGGTCGTAGATGTCGTTTGCGGAACCAGCAGCACAGCACCCAATGGGAAGGATCCCATATTGGCACATTTCGCTCTCTACCGCATGGAAAACGTCCTCAAAGGTATCCAAATAAAGAATGGTAGGAGAATTCCATATGCTGTTGCAGGCAATCTGGGAATATGATCCTTCCACGCCCCGGCAGGCCACCGTGGCCCCCTGGGGGAAGCGCTTTGGGGTAGTGTCCAGAGTTCCCAGGATGGCTTCATACATCTGAGACCCGGCTTTGTTACACCCGTTCTGATAGGAACGGCTTGCTGACAGGATACTGCGAAACACGGCCTCGACGTAGTCAGCCAGTTTCTCGCCGGCTTGGTCTCTCACTTTGGTCAGTAGGGCGCGTTCCCGGTCTGGGTCCAAAGTGGGCAGACCGTGGGCCTTTTTGTTTGCGGCTACGATTTTAGAGATGGCCATGCGCTGCCGGAACAAGGCGACCAGCTGCCGGTCAACTTCATCAATCTGTTCCCGCAGGGCGGTTAACTCGGGATTCATAAATCCTCCTCCTGTTTCAATGGACATGAAATTCCAGCCGTTGGCCGGGAGCGTTGCGTGTAAATCAGAAGCTGGTCCTTTTCCAGGGAACTGCTCTTGCTGAAACGCCCGCTTAGCAGCTGGAAGAGAGCTGGTCCGTCTCCCGGTCCAGCAGGGCGTCCAGCAGTACCAAAGCTGTTACAGCTTCCACCACCGGGACAGCCCGGGGGACAATACAGGGGTCGTGCCGTCCGGAGATTTGCAGATCCTCCCCGGCCCCAGTGGACAGGTGGACGGTACGCTGATTCAGGGCGATGGAGGGGGTGGGCTTGAAGGCCGTCCGGAACACCAGGGGCATTCCGTTGGAGATTCCCCCCAGGATGCCGCCGGCGTGATTGGTCTGGGTACGGACGGTTCCATCCTCCATGATAAAGGGATCGTTGTGCTCCGAGCCCTTCATTCCGGCCGACGCAAAACCGGAGCCGAACTCCACCCCCTTGACGGCAGGAACGGCAAACAGGGCAGCAGCCAGCCGGCTCTCCAGCCCTTGAAACATGGGATTCCCGACGCCGGCGGGCAGACCGATGGCCATGCACTCGATTATGCCGCCTATGGAGTCTCCAGCTGCCCGGGCCTCCAGAATGGCAGCCTGCATCTGCCCTCCTGCCGTCTCGTCTAAAACCGGGAAAGGAGCCAGCCGGACTGCCTCCAGAGTCTCCGGCATCTCTCCAAGAGGATGAAAGGGCCGGTCCTCTGTCTGGCCAATGGAGCGGATATGGGCTCCAATTTGGATGCCCCGGCGAGCCAAGATCTGCATGCAAATGCCCCCTGCAACACAAAGAGGAGCCGTGAGACGGCCGGAAAAATGCCCGCCGCCTCGTGCGTCCTGGTATCCCCGGTATTTGACCTGAGCGGTAAAGTCGGCATGGGCCGGGCGGGGTTTATCCCGTAGCTCTTCGTAATCTTGAGGGCGTACATCGGCGTTTTCTATGATAGCGGCCAGAGGAGCCCCGCAGGTTACCCCATTCACCAAGCCACACAAGAATTGAGGAATATCTTCCTCCCGGCGAGAGGTGGCCGTGGCTTGCCGCCCAGGCGCCCGGCGCTGGAGAAACTGCTGGAGCGCCTCCAGATCTACCTTCTCTCCGGCAGGCAAACCATCCAGGGAAACCCCCATGGCTACCGAATGGGACTGGCCGAAAATAGACACATGGATGTGTTTACCGAAGTATGAGGCCATGGATCTTTCCTCCTAACATCTGAAAATGCAACCAGAATTGGGGATATGACTTATGGACGCATTCCGCCCCCAGCAAAGTCACGGGTTTTTGGGCAAAGGCGGCAGATACGGCGGCCATCATGGCAATGCGGTGATCCCGGCAGCAATCCACCGTTCCGCCCCCGGGAAGCTGTTTCACGCCATGAATGATCAGGGAGTCGGGGCCCTCCTTTACCCGGGCTCCCATGACATTGAGGGCCCGGGTGACAGAGGAAAGCCGGTCGCTCTCCTTTAGGCGCAGTCGGGCGGCGTGGTTGAGGCGGGTGGTTCCAGCCCGGACAGCCGCCATGGCGGCCAGGGGGGGAACCAAGTCGGGGCATTGAGAGACATTCAGCTCCACATCTCCAGACTGTGACAGCCTTCGATAGTCTGTGGCGATCTCCTTGTCTCCTTGAACGGAGGCCGAATTCAGGCCCGGAAGTTCTACTTGTCCACCCAAAAAATTAGCGGCATACCAGAAGGCGCCTTGGGACCAGTCTCTCTCGACGGTCCAATCCCGGGCCTCAAATTGTTGCCCACCGGGAATTACAAAGCCAGTGTCGGCCCGATTTTCCAACTGAATCCCATATTTTTCCAGAATATCCAGAGTCATCTTTACGTAGTCTCGGGATTCCAGCGGACTCGTGAGGACCAGCTCGCTGTCTCCTGCCAGCAAAGGGAGGGCAAAGAGCAGCCCCGTAATAAACTGGCTGGACACGTTGCCCGGAAGCTCATACCGCCCTGGGGAAAGCGTTCCTTGGACACGCAGGATCCCGTCTTTCAGCCGGTAGGCAATCCCTCTGCGTTCAAACAGCTGGAAATAAGGATTCAGGGGCCGCTTCATCAGTCTCCCCCGGCCTGTGAATTCCCCGCCACCCAGCAACGCCAGAGCGATGGGAATGAGAAAGCGCAATGTGGAACCCGACTCTCCGCAATCTAGCTGGGGGATACCGGTCCGGAGGGCTCTGGTGCGGCCACCTATCCCGCAAATTTCCAAGGTATTTCCCCGGTCCACCACACCGGCGCCTAGGGCGCGCAAGCAGGACAAAGTAGCTTCTATGTCCTGAGAGAGGGTGATCCCCCGGAGTGTACTCACACCGTGCCCCAAAGAGGCAGCAAGGAGAGCACGGTGGGTCTGGGACTTGCTGGAGGGCAGGGGAATGGCTCCCGCCAATTTGCCCGGTGCAATTACGATCTTCATGCCGTCATCTCCCATGCAGCAGGATCTGTAGGAGCCCCAGCAGTTCGTTCCGGGGCAGCTTCCGGCGCACCGCCCGGCCTAGCTCCTCCAAAACGATGAGATAGATATCTTCCCCGCTATTCTTCTTATCTAGGCCCACTGCCTCTACCAGAGTCTCCCAGGGGCAGGGAAGATCCAGGGGCAGGCCGTATCGCTTCAGGACTTTCTGGACGGACGCTACCACATCCGGCGGCGTCACGCCCAATTTGACACCCAACTGGGCGGCCCAGTTCATGCCGGCAGCCACACTCTGGCCGTGGGTCCAGGTTTCAAAACGCCCGGCCAGCTCAAAGGCGTGGCCAATGGTATGGCCGAAGTTTAAGATCATGCGCTGGCCGGTGTCCCGTTCATCCGAAAGGACCAATTTCCGCTTGATATCGCAGCAGGTGTAAATGACCTGATCGATGTGTTCCATCACACCGGTCCGGCCGCCATATTGATCCAGCAGACGGAAAAAGCCTGCGTCACAGATGCAGCCGTATTTAATCACCTCCGCCATGCCGTCGGAGAAGGCACGATCGGAAAGGGTACGCAAACACTCCGGATCGATGAGCACCCCTCGAGGCTGCCAGAAAGCCCCGGCCAGGTTCTTGCCGGCCCGCAGGTCAATGGCCACCTTTCCTCCTACAGAAGCGTCTACCTGGGCCAGAAGGGTGGTGGGAATCTGTACAAAACCCACCCCGCGGAGAATGGTGGCGGCGGCAAAGCCGGCCAGATCTCCTACCACGCCGCCGCCCAGGGCAATCACCGCATCGGTACGGGTCAGGCCGAAAGCCATCATTTCTTCCCACAGCTCCGCCAGCTGCCAAGCGTTCTTGGATTCTTCCCCGGCAGGGATGACTTTGGTCCGGACCTGGAATCCTGCCGCTTTCAGGCTGTCTTCCACTTGGGACCCATATAGGGAAGCCACACAGACGTCTGTCACCACAAACAACCGCTTAGCGCTGGGCAGTATAGCCCGACACCGCTCTCCCGTCCGGGAAAGTAGGCCCCGTTCCATCTCAATGTGGTACGATCGTCCCGGAAGGGATACCGTCAAAATTTTTTCGTTCATGTTTCATGCCCCTATGCCAAGCGGGTACACACCCGGTTCCGGTTGCAGCCGCACTCTGTAGCACTGTCATAGTCATGGGTTTGCCGCATCGGGCCACACTGGTGTCGTACGGAGACATGCTCTCACCCACTATGGAGTAGGGCCCGCAATTTTGGCGTCTATGAAAAAGCCTGCGGTGAAATGCTGTTCACCGCAGGCTTTCTAAATCTGAGACAGCTCCGCCTATGATATTGCGGAGAGGAGCCGTTTGTTTGCAGCCAAAACGCGTTTGCCCGTTTGCACCAAAGCCAAAAGCAACGCCCCCCAAAACACTGCAACCTTCGTCATTCTTTGTCCGTATCTTTTTTGCAATTCGTATATGGGAACGCTCTTATCTTAACACCGAACCGTCGCGCTGTCAATTTCAAACTCCCAATATCTGACGAAATATTTTGGAACAATCAGCTTTCTGCTGCCAAAGCGTCGTTCTGAATGGAAGGATCTTCCACATCCTCGCGGTATTCTGCCGGCGATGTCGGAACATCACTTGTGTTTTCCTGCAAAATTTCCTGTAGGCTAACGCCCGAGGCTCCGTCTACCTGCATCCAGGGAGCGTCACCCTCTCGAAAGTATTGTTCTCCGGATACATAATACACCTTTCCTTCGCCGGTGGAATAACGCAAAGTAATTTGACAGGTAGCGTCGGCGCTGATTTCCGGCTCATCGGAATCCGGTTCTACCAGCTGCAAAGACTGAATGTAGTCCAGGACGGCCTGAATTTTGTTTGTGTCCGTATACAGGCGGGCTTGCGCTTCGTTCGCCGGGAGGGATTCTACGGACACTTGAAGCACAATGTTTCCGGCATCCCGCTCAGGCTCGGCTGCATCTGGCAGCCATGCACAGCCCTGCAACATACTGCAAAGCAACAAAAGTGTGATCCATTTATATCTCTTTCGCACAAGACCACCTCCTCACTGAAACCGGAAGCCTTCCGTTAAAAGAATCCGGATATTGGCCTGCCAGTTTGCTTCTGATCCAAAGGGCAGACGGTCAAAGCCCGGTTCTTCGTGGAAGGACACAATCTGGTCTTCCCAATTGATCCATATCATGTAAAGTTCTCCGCTTTCTGTCATTGCCTTCGCCTCCCGGATAAACTTGTCCCGATGGACTGACTCATTTCTTCCTTTATAATATAGACGCCGATTGCATCAGAGTTGTCACACCATTTAGGAAAAAGGTTCTTAAATTTTTCTTAAGTTTCCCGGAGGCGCGACAAACTGCTGCAAAATTCAAATATTTGCGGCACACCGTATGAAAGCCGGTACACAGAAAGCTATGTCTGGGTACGTCCTGTTGCAACCATATGCCTGAATGGCAGAAACATACGCATGAGACTGTTCAAGCACACCATTTTATGCTATACTGGAACCAAGGAGGTAGATTTATGAAACAGCTGCGTATTTTACTGGGTATTGCTTTAATTTTTCTATTGTTAAGCGGGTGTACCCGTAACCATCGTGCATCTACGGATGATCGTGCCGCCACTTCGGGAGAAGAAACAGTAGCGGGGGAAGAAACAACAGAACCAACTTTGGAGCCAAACGAATTATCCGGGGAGGATTTTTGTTTTGCGTCGGAAATCCCCGGACTCAATACGCTGTTGCGGATACGGGAAGATCGTTGCTTGGCCCTGTTTCGTCAGGGCGATGGGACCCGATCGCTATTTCTTTATGATTTGACGACCGGCCTGCTTTTAGGTGATCAGGTGCTGGATGGGGGAGAGTACCAGGCAGAAATTCTACCAGACGGCTCTATCCTGCTTTTAAACACAGAGTCGGGGGAGGTCCGGCAATATGATGCCGCTTTGGAGCAGTGCATGTGGTCCAGATCTTTTCAGGGCAAGCAATGGCTATTGCTGGATACAGGGACCTTGCTTCGCACGTGGGACGATGGTATTTTCCGCGTAGACCTTCTCCAGGATGGGAGCCCGGAAACGGAATACCCCATGGAAGGGCAAAACGATCTTGTGTTTTCTTTTGCTCAAGGGGATCGTGTGCTGGTACAGAGTGAGGAGTCCTTGTTCTGGCTGGACCTGGAGAGCAAGCTTTCCAGTTATCCCCGGCAGTCGGCGCCGGACCATTTCGCGCAAATCGGACAGCCTTGGGCGTATCATTCCAGCTCTGAGGAACTGGTAATCTGGCCGATTGGAGAGGACCACATCTATTTTTTGAGAGACCGGGGAAATTATACGGTAGCGGCGGTGGAACAGGAAAGAGTTCTTCTGCAGAATGCAGATACAGGAACCATAGAGGCATGGGACTTGGAGGCCGGAACCTATTGGGAGGAGACTCCGGAGCGCTGTCAATCTGTTGCATGGGCAGAAAATGGATTTGTCTACACGACCTATCGTCAGGGAATCAGCAGCCTTTCTTATCAAAGGTGCTCTGCCGGCGACGCCCAGACCGGGGATTGTACTGCCGTTACCGAAGAAGAACTGCAGGCGCAAAATCAGGCGGATGCAGACAAGCTGGAGGAGCAAACGGGGATGGAGCTGCGGATTGGTCCTGCCGGCAATGCCTTCCCCGATGTCGGCTATTACGGTATGGCAGAGGAAAATCCTATGCAGATTCATACGGCGCTGGATGCAGTGAACCGCTTTGTCAACGCCTGTCCGGAAGGTTTTTTCCAGGAGCTTCCCACCGAATCCGTGCCACAGCTGAGGTTATACCTGTGCGGGCCCGTTATGGCGTCCATGCCGGACGTTCCTCTGGAGGCAGGCGGCTTTACTACTACGGTACCGAACGTTGCTGCAGAGGTTTTGCAGGAGTTTTCTGAGCAGCCGCTGGAGACAGAGCTGCCATCCTGGCAAATAATCGTATTAAATATAGACTATCTAAATACGGTAACAGATTTGCAATTCGAGCAAATTTTGGCGCATGAGTTTATGCATGTTATGGAGAATCGCATTGCCGTTTGTGAAGAAGAACGTAATATGCCGTATTTGGACTACTGGTATACGTTTGTCCCCGGATTGGATGCATACTATGAATGCTATTTGGACGAAAACGGGGAGAATATTCAGGATGTGACTTATACTATGGCAGGCTGTAACAGCCGGTCCGACCGGGATGATGTATGGTTTACGGATAGTTATGCCCGTACATTTCCAACGGAAGACCGAGCTCGAATTATGGAAGTGGCCTATAGCAACGGCAGCACGGAATATGCAACTGTATTTCAGTTTCCACATCTGATGGAAAAAGCGCAGTATTTATGTGCAGTGATTCGGGAGTGTTTTCCCAGTTGCGCGCAGGCAGAAGAGCTGCCTTGGGAGCAATTGATTGAAACCGTCCCGTTTGAATCATACCGTCAGGCTGTTCAAGACTGCCGTCTTGAAGATTTTGGTTGAAGCAAGGTTCTAAGATACAAAAAGACAGGCAAGATTGCGCTTGAGCTCTTCCTACAGCAATCTCGCCTGTCTTTTCTTCTTTGTGTAAAAATGACTTACATATTCACATGCTGTTTAATCCGAAGTCGATTGACGGCTCTCGCCAAATTTGATTGTGCCAAACGGTATTCCAAAATACTGCGCTTTTGCAGAAGCGTTTCTTTGGCTTCATCCGCCGCGCGCTGCGCCCGGTTTGCATCGATTTCTTCCGGACGCTCCGCAGCATCCACCAGCACCAGGACATCGTCATTTTCAATCTTGATCAGCCCGGCAGATACAGCTGCAATCTCTTCCGTTTGTCCCGGAACCCGGTATGTCAGCATACCCGGAACCACCGCTGCAATGGTATTGCAGTGTCCGGCGAGAATGCCATACTGACCTTGCAATGTGGGAATTACAATAGATTCACAGGGACCTTCATAGAGGACGTTGTCTGCAGCCAAGATATGCACCTGAAATTGTCCCATATCTTACCCCTCACTTTGTAAATGCTCTGCTTTTTTTACTACATCATCTACCGTCCCCACGTTGAAAAAAGCCGCCTCAGGATATGCATCCATTTCGCCGTCTATAATTGCCTGAAAACTACGGACAGTCTCTGACACAGGAACATAAATTCCTGGGACACCTGTAAACTTTTCTGCCACGTGGGTCGGTTGCGCAAGAAATTTTTGGATTTTTCTAGCGCGGGTAACGATCAGTTTATCGTCCATGCTCAATTCGTCTATGCCGAGTATCGCGATGACGTCTTGCAATTCATTATACTTTTGCAGAATTTCCTGAACCTTTCTGGCAACCTCATAGTGCTTTTTTCCCACAATAGCCGGCTCCAAAATTCTCGACGTAGAAGCTAAGGGATCTACGGCAGGATAGATTCCCTGTTCTGCAATCTTTCTGCTTAAAACCGTTGTAGCGTCCAAATGCGTAAATGTCGTTGCCGGTGCCGGGTCCGTCAAGTCGTCTGCCGGTACATATACGGCCTGCACGGATGTGACGGAACCGTTTTGGGTGGAAGTAATGCGTTCCTGTAAAACTCCCATTTCCTCAGCCAACGTCGGCTGATAACCAACTGCGGACGGCATTCGACCAAGCAAAGTGGAAATTTCACTGCCGGCCTGAACGAAGCGGAAAATATTATCAATGAATAAGAGGACATCCTTATGCTGTTCGTCGCGAAAATACTCCGCCATAGTCAGGCCCGAGAGAGCGACGCGCATCCGTACTCCGGGAGACTCATTCATTTGCCCAAAAACCAAGGCAGTTTTATCGGCAATGCCGCTGGACTGTATCTCAGTCCATAAATCGTTTCCCTCCCGGCTGCGTTCCCCGACGCCGGTAAATACCGAGTAGCCGCCGTGCTCCATGGCGACGTTGTGAATTAACTCCTGAATGAGTACGGTCTTTCCCACGCCTGCGCCGCCAAATAGTCCGATTTTCCCACCTTTGGGGTACGGCTCTAAGAGATCAATCACCTTGATTCCCGTTTCCAAAATTTCTGCAACCGGCCGTTGATCCTCAAAATTAGGCGCTTTTCTGTGAATTTCCCACTTCGCCACATTTTGCGGAATCTCTCCTTTTCCGTCGATAGGCCGGCCCAATACATCAAACATTCTGCCTAGAGTACAAGGCCCTACCGGAACCTGAATGCCGGTTCCTTTGGCCGTGACCTCCATACCCCGCGCCAAATTTTCGCTTTCCGCCAGCATGATGCAGCGAACCGTCCCTCCGCCAATGTGCTGTGCAACCTCCATCGTCCGCTCTGTTCCGTTTACTGGAACGGTCAAGGCCTCTCGAATTTTCGGCAGTTTTCCAGTCGGAAACTCGCAATCGACCACAGGACCGGATATTGTAACAATCTTTCCTCTAATCACAAGTCTCGGCCTCCTTATGCTGCTGTTTCACTCGCTTTTGCTTCTGTGCCTTGGAACCGGAGGAAATTTCTGTAATTTCCTGGGTAATGGCTGCTTGCCTTAACTGATTGTACCGGACAGCCAGCGCAGACAATATCTTTTCCGCATTCTGATTCGCCAAATTCATGGCAGCCATCCGCGCGTTTTGCTCACTGCAAAAGCTGTCCACCAGAGCGCTGTATATGAAACCGGAGACGTAGCTTTGCATGACGTTATCTAAAATTGCGCTGATAGATGGTGTAAATTCAAATGGTACGCCGGTCGCTTTGTCTTTGCTGTTTTCAGAGGCAAACTGATTTCTGTGAAACGGCAAAATTCTGGTAGAAGTAGCCTCTTCATCCAGACCGCTTTTTAAATCGGTATAAATCACAAATATCTTATCTACTTTGCCGCAGTCAAACAAATCAAGGAGAATGGAGCTAATTTCTCTCGCGCGCTGCATCGTTGGGTTTTGCGCCGTATACAAAAAACTGCGTTCAACCGGTATGTTATGCTGAAAGAAATACTGTCTTCCGTATTCTCCTACGACAAACAACTTGGTATTCGGGTGCTGATGCAGCAATTTTTCTGTTTTGCGAAGTACGTTTTGGTTATATGCACCTGCAAGACCTTTGTCCGCCGTAATGACCAAGCACGCATACGTTCTACCCAAGGCCGGGGCTTCACCCACAGGGTAAAAATACCGGCTCTCCACATCTCGTGCCGTCCGAAAAATGCGTTTGATTTCCTTCTGCAAAGCATTGAAATACGGACGTGTTCGGTCCAAATCGGCTTTTGCTTTTCGCATCTTCGTGGAGGCGATCAGGTACATGGCATTGGTAATCTTCTGCGTATCACGAATGCTTTTCATATGGGCCTTGATTTCTTTCGTGTTTGCCATAGAAAGCCACCCGCCTTATTCTGATTGCTTAATTTTATGCGATTCCAAATATTGATGGGCCACCTGAATAATCTCTTGTTTGTCCTCTTGGGAGAACGCCCCATTTCGCTCTATTTTTTTGCAAATATCCGGCAATTGCCCTTTTACTGCTGCAAGCAAATCTTTGCTAACATCTGAAATTTGTTTTACCGGAACATTCTGGAAGACATGAGCCAATGCCGTAATTAAGAGAATGACTTGCTCGTACTGTTTGAGGGGAGAAAACTGCTCTTGCTTGAGCAGTTCCATCAATCCTTGGCCATAATACAACTGTTGTTTTGTACTGTCATCCAAATCGCTTGCGAATTGCGTGAATACTTCCATCTCCCGATACTGTGCCAAGTCCAAACGAATGGTACCTGATGCGGCCTTCATCGCCCTCGTCTGTGCTGCGCCGCCTACACGGGAAACCGAAAGACCGACATTCACCGCCGGACGCTGGCCGGCAAAAAATAAGTCGCTTTCCAAAAATATTTGTCCATCTGTAATGGAGATGATATTTGTCGGAATATAAGCGGAAACATCGCCTGCCTGTGTCTCTACAATCGGCAGAGCCGTCATACTGCCGCCGCCCAGGTCATCGGATAAGTGTGCGGAACGCTCCAGCAATCTGGAATGAAGGTAGAAAACATCACCCGGATACGCCTCCCGGCCCGGCGACCGGCCCAACAGCAGACTCAACGCCCGATAAGCCACGGCATGTTTGGACAAATCGTCGTAAACAATTAAAACATCCTTTCCTTTTCCCATAAAATATTCTCCCAAAGCGCAGCCGGCATAAGGAGCAATGTATTGTAAGGGAGCCGGATCGCTTGCCGTTGCATTGACGACAACACAATAGCTTAATGCCTCATGTACTCGCAATGTCTCCACAAGTTGAGCCACAGAGGATGCTTTTTGCCCAATTGCTACATAGATGCAGATGATATCTTTCCCTTTCTGATTGATGATCGTATCTAAAGCAATGGCCGTTTTTCCAGTCTGTCTGTCTCCAATGATCAGTTCACGCTGTCCGCGCCCAATGGGAAACATGGAATCAATCGCCAGCAGACCGGTTTCCATGGGCATATTCACAGGCTGGCGGTGGATAATCCCGGGGGCCGGAGTTTCCACCGGACGGTAGTCCTCCGGGTGAATTTTTCCTTTCCCATCAATTGGATTCCCCAGCGCATCGATGACCCGACCCATGTATTCCTCTCCCACTGGAATGCCTGCGGTTCTTCCGGTTCTCCGGACGGCGCTTCCCTCCAGAATATTTTGATCATCGCCAAACAAAATACAGCCAATCTCGTCACGGTTTAATTCCTGAACCATGCCACGAATCCCGGAGGAAAAAATTAAAATCTCTCCGTAAGTCGCATGCTCCAGCCCACTGACCGTTGCAATTCCGTCTCCAACCGTCAAAACAGTGCCGACCTCGTATTGCTGATCCGACGGTTTCCAATTTTTTACAGCCTCTTGCATCAGAGGGAGCATATCCCCATCCTGCGAGGCCAAGCCAATGAGCATATTCTTTAGCTCTTCAAACCGTTCTTCTACATGGGGATTATTCATCTGCAGCCTCCCCACCGGAGGTTGTCCGGGCTTGCTTTGCGGCATCCTGCTGCAGCAATTTTGCAGTCGCTGCAATGGCGAGCTCTGCAATTTCTTCTTTTGCTTCTCGAATTATTCTTATTTTTTCATGTTGCGCAGCTTCCCGCGCATCCAGCAGCATTTGCTCTTTTTTCTTTTTGGCATCCGCTAAGACCGCATTTGCCTCTTCTTCCGCCTCTTTTACCGCCCTTGTTTTTTTATCTCTGATTTCAGTCTCAGCATCATTCAGACGGTTCTGATACATTTCTTCCAGCTTTTTGGCGTTTGCAACTTTCTCTTCTGCATTTGCATCCAGGGTTTGGTAATACGCGGTGCGGTTATCCATAAATTTTTTAACCGGCTTATATAGAAGAAAATAAAGGCCGCCTGCCAGAATGACAAAATTAAACAAGTGGAGCAGGATTTGCTGCCAGTCAATATTCAATGGGACGCTCATTGCACTCTACTCCCTTACAGTACGAAGATAATTAGAATCGCAACAATCAGCGCATAGATGATCGCTGTTTCCACAAATACCAGACCCAGCATCAGATTGGTACGAATTTTGTTTTCAGCCTCCGGCTGACGCGAAATGCCCTCGGATGATTTGGATATTGCAATGCCCATTCCGATTGCACCTGCGGCGGCGGCTAAGCCGACGCAAATTGCAGCCGCCATAGCCTTTTCCCCAGTGGCATCCTGCTTTTCTTCTGTTTGCATCTCGCCGACAGCTGTTTCGCTGCCAGAGTCCGTTGGAGAAGCCGCCAGGACGGGCATAGCGAACAGACAGCACAGTGCAGCAAGAACACAAAGCGCGAACAATCTCTTTCCTAACGTTTTCATAGTTTATTCCTCCAAAACTCAGGCAATTGCCTTTTTCACTTTTTCTTTTTTTCTGTGAGGCTCGGATACTTCTCCATAAAACAGAGCGGTCAACATGGTTAAGACATATGTCTGTATCAGAGCATGCAGTAAAGTAAACATCACGCCGACGATAACCGGCAGGACGAAGCTCAGGCTCATATAATAATAAACTAGCTCCGTTACCAATAACCCGCTGAGTAATGCTCCGAATAAACGGAAGCTCATGGAAATGGGAAGAGAAAAATCCTTCAGCGTATTCCCGACGCCTCGGAGCCGATTGGCCCCAATACCCCCCGATAGGATCACGAAATAAGACAGGCAACCCAGGGCAATGGCGGCGTTAATATCTGACAGCGGCGCGGGCAGCGCGATGGAAACCCCCGTAGCTGTTACGGCCTGCAATCCAAATAATTCAAAAATGGTCCCAAAGAAAATATAAACGCCGGCTCCAAATATATAGGCTCCTAAAAACCCGTTTCTGTGTGGGCTATTGGATTTTGCAAGCCGGTCAAAAAAACCAACTAACTGCTCTAATAGGAGCTGAAATTTTCCCGGGACCATGCGAAATCTGGGAATTGCAAAAATACGGATACATCCAGCCAACAGCAGGATTATGACCGTCACTGTGAAAGCCGAAACAACCCCTGGGTTCACCTGTAGCCCCAATATATCAATCTTGTCGGTTTCATGCAGCACGGCGTCTCGCATCACCTCTTGGATGGTTTCCTGCTTGCCGGTCTGCGAGCCGGTGACCAGAGCGGAGACCAAGAAGACAGCAATCAGAATCAACCAAATTGCCAGTTGAATCGCCCGTTTTTTCTTGCTCATAGGCAACCCCTTTCCTTAAAAACAAACGGATTCAGTCAGGATGAACAACATAAAAACCTTGTCCGAACAGGCACGCCGACCCCCTGGGCACGATTTCTACGCAGTTATAGCACTTGTTTCGAAAAAAGTCAAGTGGGCGGCTTCCGGAAATTACAATGGGGATGTTACGCATGCGCAACATCCCCATTATATGCATCATATGAAATTTAGATACCCGTCATGGCCTGCAACACATCCACTTCTTCTTGCTGGATACTTTTTTGCATAGACAGGCCCTCATGAATGTCCACATCCGTAATAACGCCCTCATGCGTGCAGACAATGCGACTGCTGTTTCCGCTGCGTAATATTTCTACCGCCCGATAGCCCATTTTGGTGGCGTTTACACGGTCACGCGCTGTCGGCGCACCGCCCCGTTGCACATGCCCCAAAACGGTCACCCGTGGATCCAAGTCGATTTCCTCTTTGATTTTTGCGGCAATGTCTGCAGCGCTTCCGGCTCCCTCCGCCACAACAATCATATAATGTGTAAATCCGTTTAATCTGGCTTGCCGGATTTTCTCGATGACATCCCGGTCAAAATCGATAGGCTCCTCAGGAACCAACACCGCAGTGGCTCCCGTGGCCAACCCGACGTACATAGCCAGGTAGCCGGCATTCCGTCCCATAACCTCCACCACAGAGCAGCGTTCATGTGACTGCATCGTATCCCGCAGCTTATCAATACACTCGATGGCGGTATTGGCGGCTGTATCAAACCCAATACAGTAGTTGGAGCAGCTGATGTCATTGTCGATGGTCCCGGGGATCCCTACTACAGGAACGCCGTACTTGGACAACGCTTGCGCACCGCGAAACGTACCGTCGCCTCCAATTGCCACAATCCCATCTAAACCCAGAAATTTACAGGTGCTGACGGCTTTCCGCTGTCCCTCTTCCGTCATAAATTCCTTACTCCGGGCAGTATATAGAATGGTACCGCCACGGTTGATAATATGTGCCACGCTTCTCTCATCCAGCTTTACAATATCGCCGTGAATCAAGCCATTCCACCCGCGACGGATCCCGTAGCATTCAATTCCATGATACAACGCAGTCCGGACAACGGCGCGAACACAGGCGTTCATTCCCGGAGCATCACCGCCGCTGGTTAAAACACCAATGCGTTTGACTGACATGTTTTCTGAAACCTCCTTTGGCTTGCCACTGTCACCATGGCAGCATAACTTTACGTATACGCCTTCATTTTAATGGATTTTTTGTCTGTTGTAAAGCTTGAATTTTTCACATAGGTCCCACATCCGGAACGCTTTCTTTTAAAAAAGGACAGGGGAGACCCGCATTTTTTTGCTTGTCCGTCATAAATACACAAAAAACGCAGATATTTAAGATATTAAGAATGAATTTGACGCGTTGCAAACCCATTTCTCCTATGGTAAGATAAGGGTGTGACTTGCGAAGGAGTACAGATTATGAAAAGATTCTTTATACTGCTTCTCTGTATAATTATTTGCTTAATAGGCTGCGCTAGCAGCAAATCGCAGGAGGAGGGAATTTCTGCTCCAGAAGAGTCAACTGCGCAAGCATGCAGCGCCAGTGTTGTAGATGAAAACGGCAACCTGTGGCTACAACAAACATGGAGCGCGCAGGATGAAAAAGAGGGCTCTGTTTCCTGCGATGTTCGGGCCTCTGCCAAGACAAAGGAGAATCTGACTACCACATATGCAGATGATCATACGCTTCTTTTCACCCAGCAGCTTCAGGAAACCGCCATCTCCATTCCGGAGGCTGTAGAGATAGAGACCCGGATCAATGACACATTGTGTGAGCGTCGTGAAATCATTTATACGGAACTGGAAGATCTACAGAGACAGGCAGAGGAGGAATATTACAACCTTCAGGATTACTTTGGCGACGAATCCTGGAACTTTTATGGCTACAGCTATTATACGGCGGACACCGTAACCCGCTTAGATGGTTCCGTTTTCTCTATGACCACTTACTATAGCACCTATACTGGTGGCGCGCATCCAAACAATGTGCAGGAAGCCGTTAACTTCAGCCTGCAGACAGGAGAAAAGCTGACCTTAGCTGAAGTCTTGCAACCACAAGGGGAAGCCTCCCTGGAGGGGATGATTTTGGAATGGCTCGAGACAAAAGCGGACAATTTTGGATTGTTTGACGAATATCAGACTGTCGTTGCCGATAAATTTCAGAATTCCGCCCTGGACGCTCAGTCCACAGCCTGGTATTTTTCAAACAACGGTCTGGTGGTTTTCTTTAACCCATACGATATTACGCCGTATGCGGCAGGCGTTGTAAAAATCGAGTTTCCTTATGAGAGCCTGACCGATGTTCTGGAGCCGGACTATCTTCCGGTCTACAATTCTGAGGAATCCTCTTCGGCGCCGGTTATGTGCTTTCCCGCAAATGTGGATTCGGAAGAATATGAGACGCTGGAATGGGTGGATACCTCAGACGATGGCGTACAGTTTGCACTTTATGCCAACGGGACGATTTACAATCTCTCCTTGAAGCTAGTCGACTGGGTAGGGGGACAGATAATCACGCAACGTTCCGTATATGCTGCGAATTATCTCTCAGAATCCAATGTGATAATTGTTCAGGTAGATGCTGCCAATTCGGACGCATATATGCAGCTAGAATACGGCTCCAGCGGGTCTATGCAGAGTATCTATTTCGGGCTGTCGTATCAGGACGGAGCTTACCAGTGGATTACGAAATAAGGATCAAGAATGGAGGTAGATATCCCATGAAAAGATGGATTGCTGCTGCTTTATGCATCGGTTTAATACTCTCTCAAACCGGTTGCGGGCAGCCGGAACAACAAGAAACAAATCCCTCAACCACTGCAGAAACTTCGCCCACAGAAACGCAAGCGTCCACCACACCATCTCCGGAACCGGGGACGGTGCCGGAGTCAGAGGAAGTTACCAGCCCTAGTGAGATGATCGAAACGTTACCTGCAGAAGAAACTACACCGGTTTCTCAGACAGATTCCTTGGTAGCGGTTACTCTGGCGCCTGTTCTAGAGGAGGAAAAAGATGCTGACGGAGCCAGCATCTTTCAGCACCAATATCAAAATATCACCCTTACAATCCCAGATGCACCGGAAGCCGCACAGAAAATGAACGAAGCAATGGCGCAGCAAATCAAGGAAGCTGCAGACTCTGCAGCAGAAATTCGGCAGTGGGCCAAGCAGGCCTATACCGGCGAAGGGGAAAGCTGGACCCCCTATACCAGTCAAATTATTTTTACACCAGTCCGCTTGGATTCTGCTGTTGTTAGCTTTTCCGGCGTCAGCTGGGAGTACACCGGCGGAATTCACCCCAATCGGGTTTTGTTTTCTGTAAATTTTCATGCTGAAACTGGCGACGCCCTGGCCTTGGCCGATGTGCTGAATCATACCGACATGGCCGAAGCGCTCTATTTAAAAGTAATGGACCGGCTGGAACAATTTGCGAATGATCTGGACTCAGATATGACCATGTTTCAAGACGGTTATGAAGAAACTGTAAAAGAACATTTCAACCTGGATAGCTCCTCCAGCGCCTGCTGGTACTTTGCAGATTCTGGGATGCATTTCTATTTTTCCCCCTATGAAATCGCGCCGTATAGTGTGGGAGATATCGACATTGAAATTCCCTACGAGGAGTTACAAGGAGTTTTAAAAGAAGCGTATTTCCCACAGGCGGCTCCTGTGTATGGCGATTCCTTTTCTATCAGTGCTGCGGAAGAAGGTCAAATTGATGAAGCGCAGTTTGCGCAGGCACTCTCTGTGGAGCTCGATGAAAATGGAACCAAAGTTGCGATTTTTTCCGGCTCCGCCATTTATGACATCCGGGTGGAGCAGGGGAGATGGGATGACAATGGCCAACCAATGGCAGCTTCTCAGGTGGTATTTGCGGCCAACCGTCTGACGGCTCAGGATTTAATCTTGATTTCTTCTAATATTTCGGGTGAGCAGCCCAATTTGCGTCTGACCCTGCAAAGCGAGGCGGCGGAATCAAGATCCTATTTCATTCGTCAAAATGACGAGAATGGGTCTATCTCGCTCACTGAGGCGGCAAGCTAGCCGAGCAGGGCAGGGGAGTAGCGGTTTTCCGCTACTCCTTTTTTTCGATAGCCATTTTGGAAACAGGATTGGCTTCCGCAGCGATTTTAAGCTCGGTATTTTCGATGTGGGTGTAAATCTGTGTCGTATTCAAATTCTCGTGCCCCAAGACTTCCTGAACCGTTTTGACATCCACGCCATTGGAGAGCATTAAAGTTGCCGCTGTGTGCCGCAACTTGTGCGCAGAAAACTGACTGGCGTCCAGGCCCGCTGCCAGCAAATGTTTCTTCACCAGCCGGTGAACAGCTGCAGCGCTGATTCGGTTATGATCCCGGGAGCCAAACAGAGCCCGATTGTCAGACAGTATATTTTTGTTGCGTTCAGTCAAATAGTCATCAATTGCTCTGCGGCAGGATGCTCCAAAATAGACCATCCGTTCTTTATTTCCTTTCCCCACAACTCGGATGCGGTCTTCGTATACATCCGACAAATTAAGCCCCACCAACTCACTGCGGCGAATCCCACAGTTTAAAAACAGCATCAAAATTGCGACGTCTCGCTTTGCATTTGGCCCCGATACCGCCTGTAAGAGCGCCTTGGACTGTTCATAGGTCAAATACTTCGGCAAACTCTTCCGCAATTTGGGGTATTCTATGTCTGCCACTGGGTTTTCGGATAGTTGCTTGGTCCGAACGGTCAAATACTTATAAAATGACTTAATCGCAGAAAGTTTCCTGGCCCGTGCCACTGGAGATATGCCGTAGGACGGGACTGCAGCATCCGGATCCTCCGTCCGGTCGTGGGCCAGATACGAAAGAAACTCAAAAATATCAGATGTGGTGATGTCCCGTATAAAGGCCAAATCGATATCCTGGATTGGGATCTCGTCCAACCGGGTGCGAATCGGCATGTCGTTTCGCATCAGCTTCATAAACCGTAGGAACATACGCAAATCCAGATAATATTCTGAGATGGTCTTGGCGGATTGGCCCTTGATGCTCTCGTGATAAGCTAAGAAATCCCGTAAAATCTGCGGGCAGTCGGAATATCGCTGCATGGCGGAACCTCCTGAAACGTAGGATCAAAATCTTGGCAGCTACTATGATACCACATATCTGCTTGCAACGCAACAAAATTTTTATTTTGTTGCGTTCGTTGCCTGCCAGGGTTTCCATCCTCCTCAAGCGCAAAGCTGAGTAGACGTACCGGGCTTCCCTCTTCGGGTCGCCCGGTACCAACTGGAGATATTTAGATACTTCTTACCGGAAAACAGACCTCTGTCATCCATTCGTCCGGATTTTGTGTTTCATGGGGTCCGACATGATAGACATTGAACATCGGGCCGCAAGGCTGGTAACCGTTTTTTTGAATCCATGCAGCGATTGCCGCGTTGGCCGCTCCGATTTCCTCATAGCTGCCGTGATGAACGGCGGAAGCGACCCATACGGCAGGCTCTTCCTTGAATCGAACGTGCTCGGTATCGTCATATTTCCCCTCCACCGTCATTTGAATTTCCACGTCTACATCTCGTTCTTTATACTCGCCGTCGTGGAAAATCGCAACAGATAAACATGGGCTGGCCGGTTTCAGGTTCTGGGCCTTGGTTTCCTTCATTAAGGAATGCCAAAGGCGCCCCTCTACATGATAGCCCTCCAGGATGGCCCGAACACTGGCCACATACCGAGGGCCAATCTCTTTCACCCTTACATCATAATCTGGCATATTACTCTCCTTTCCGAGCTGCGCAATGGCCAGCTCGATGCGGTGAAGCATCCGGCTTGTTTCCTCTGCTTGTCCCCGCAATACGGCCTGCTGCCGCTCCAAGGTCTCCCGCAGTTTTTGTGGATCTGGTTCATGCAATAGTCCTGCTATGGCCGTGAGGCCGAATCCCATACTGCGATAGGCGCTGATTTTGCCTGCAGTGAAGAGCTGCTCCTCCTCATATAGACGATAGCCCGTGTCTATGTCCACCTTCTTTGGATGTAACAGTCCAATCTCATCATAATGCCGTAACATCCGGATGCTGATTTGGGACAGCTTTGAAAATTCGCCGATCTTCAGCATATTCCTTTCCTCCAACAGGCCTGTTATTGTTGAGCTCACTGATATTATAAGCCCTCTCATGGTGTGAGAGTCAAGCGCATTTTTACCATTCTGAAGAAAAAACAGACGCAACGATTGCAGCGCTGCGTCTGAACCGGTTTAAAGAGCAAATTCAATCGCTTCTCGAACATTGCGCACCCGAATCAACTCGAGACCATTTGGAGCCTCCATTGCCTCGGTTCCGCTCCTTGGTATGATGCATCGGGTAAAGCCCAAGCGAGCAATTTCCCCAAGGCGGAGAGACAAGTGAGAAACTGCGCGCACCTCCCCTGCCAGCCCGATCTCACCTACGGCCGCCAAATCCTGCGCCACCGGCTTATCCCGATAGCTGGAGGCGACCGCCAACGCCACCGGCAAATCAGCCGCCGGCTCATCCAGAGACAGTCCGCCAACTACATTGATATAACCGTCGAAGGTCCCCAAATGAAGCCCACCGCGTTTTTCCAGGACGGCCAATAGCAGGACGGCACGGTTATAGTCAAAACCATTTGCAGTCCTTCTGGGGACATTAAACGTAGTTTTTGTAACCAGCGCTTGGACCTCGGCTAAAAGCGGACGAGTTCCCTCCATGATGCAGGCTACACACGTGCCCGGTGCGTGTTGCGGCCTGCCGGACAGCAGCATTTCAGACGGGTTTGGTACCTCCCGCAGTCCGCCATCGCCCATCTCAAAAACACCGATCTCATTGGTGGAACCAAACCGGTTTTTCACCGCCCGCAACAGGCGGTAGGTGCCATTGCGATCCCCTTCAAAATATAAAACGCAATCTACCATATGCTCCAGGACCTTCGGACCGGCAATGGCGCCTTCCTTATTGATATGACCCACCACAAAAACGGTGATTTTCTTTCCCTTTGCCAGCTGCATCATCGCCATGGTACAGTCCTTTACCTGTGAGACACTGCCGGGAGTCGATTCATTTTCCTCGTTGTACAGAGTCTGGATCGAATCGGCGATGAGTATATCCGGACGACTTTCCTCCACGGCCCCTAAAACTTCTCCCAATCGGGTTTCGGATAAAACGAAAAGCCGATCCGACTGTACCTGGAGCCGCTGGGCGCGCAGCTTTAATTGCCGTTCACTTTCCTCACCGGAGATATATAAAACTCGCCGGTTTTGACATAAGCATGCACAAATTTGCAGCAAAAGTGTGGATTTTCCGATACCGGGTGCGCCGCCCACCAGCACCAACGACCCATCCACTGCGCCGCCGCCCAAAACACGGTCCAGCTCTCCCATTCCAGTGGAGAAGCGGATCTCCGTCTGAATGTCAACCTCTGAGAGGGTCTTGGGCTTGCGGCTACCGTCGGATGCCGGCATAACCCGGCTTTTCCCAGCCTGCGTCGGTTTTTCCGTATACTCGGCCATGGTGTTCCAAGCTCCGCATGCCGGGCAGCGGCCCTGCCATTTCGGTGTTTCATTCCCGCAGGCCGTACAATAAAAAACTGTTTTGGTCTTTGCCATTCCCGTCTACTCCCCTTTCCGGCGCTCTGCAGACGGTTGGGTTTGAAATGCCGTTTCATACTCCTTTTGATAATCCCGTCCCATGTTTCGATTATGCTTTTCGAAATACGCCTCAGCAATTTCTTCCGGGGTCACGCCGTATCGCAGGAGAATCTCCGTATAATACATCAGCACATCTGCCATTTCTTCCAGAAATACCGACCGGACTCCTGGTTCCGAAACAATTGCGGCATCTCCTTTTTTCTTAATAACGGCAACCGCTTCTCCGATCTCTTCTATCATCCATAGGAAAAAATCCCGGCCATATTGCGGTTCCATGGGAGACCAGGACCCCTCATGGAGTCGGTATAATTCCATTTGCATCTGCATCATTTGGGAGACGGTAATATCCTGCATCCGCAACCACACTTTCTTTGGTATCATTCTTCTATTTGAAAAACCTGCTGCTATTATACCATATTCCCCTCTTGCGTCAAGAACGCATCTGCGGCGCTTGCAATCACACAGCATAGTTTCTTTTGATATTCCGGCGTCCGCAAATTGGCCTCCTCTTGGCTGTTGGAAAGAAAACCGCATTCTACCAGAATTCCGGTACATTGAATATGCTGCATCAAGTACACCGATTCGGCCGGCTTGCAAGCCCGCTTACTCTTTGGATTCAAAGAGGAAATCAAAAGGGACTGCGTCAACTGGGCGAAATCCTGACTGCCCGCAGTCGGCGCATAGAATACCTGTGCGCCACTGTACCGTCCATCGGAGAATTGATTTTGGTGGATACTCAGCAGCAATGCATTTGCAGTCTCATTGACAAGTTCCACCCGGTGCTTCAGATCCGAGATCTTCTTTTCCGATATGGTTGTTCCATTGGTGTAAACAGCCGTATCTGTAGTGCGTATCATTTTGGTTTGATATCCTAGAAAATGCAGTAAATCACGCAGACGTAAAGAGATTTCCAAATTCAACTGACTTTCCAGGACGCCGGTGCAGGAAGTGGCGCCTCCATCTTCACCGCCATGCCCCGGATCGATGACGATTGTCGTGTTGCGTGGAATTGGAAGCGCTTCTGCAATTGCAGTTACCGTCCTGGTCATCAGGGCCGCAGACCCGATAAACAGGCTGACCACCAGCAGATACACCATGAAGTATTTCCTGAGAAACCGCTTTAAAAAATCCATCTTCCCACCCCCTTTTCAAGCTATGCTGCCTGTCCGGCAGCTATTCTCATACGTTTTGAACCGTACGACTCAGGAACGCATAGAATGAGCCGGAACGACTCTGTTCCGTATTCTTTGGCAGTAAGGAAAAGGAGGAATTCTCATTGGAAGAAATGAAACCCATGCCGCAGCGCCATCGACCCGCGTGCGCCCAACCCGGGGAGGGCCGGCTGCCCAGCTGCGCGCCCTTAGCCAATCCCTACGTTCCGTTTCAGCAGGAAGAATCTCCCAAATATGAGGCCCGGCGTGGATTAGTTCGCGGGACCTTGTTCCCTGGACTGGACTTACCATTCATGGGGATGGTAAACAACACAGAAAAGTCCGACACGCCCATGCATGAGCTGCAGGCTTTGGCCTTTGCAATTCAGGAGTTGGCGCTGTACCTGGACACACATCGGGAAGACCGGGAGGCTCTGGAGCTTTATCAGGCTTATCAGGAGCTGTATCACAAAGGCGTGGAAACTTACGTGCAGAAGTACGGCCCTTTGAACCACACCAACCGCACCGAGGGAGACCGGTACAAGTGGCTGGATGACCCATGGCCCTGGGATTACCAGGGAAACCAGGATTGAGGAGGTAGGCGCATATGTTTTTATACCAAAAAAAGCTGCAATACCCTGTAAAAATTAAACGGCCCAATCCACGCCTGGCTTCCATTATCATCTCTCAATACGGTGGTCCGGACGGTGAACTTGGAGCCTCGCTACGCTATCTATCCCAGCGTTTCTCCATGCCGTTCGACGAATTAAAAGGCCTGCTGACCGATATCGGTACCGAGGAGCTGGGGCACTTGGAAATGGTAGGCGCAATTGTACACCAACTTACGCGAAATCTCAATGATAAACAAATCCAAGACAGCGCTTTTGCTCCGTATTTCGTAGACCATACCACAGGCGTCTATCCTACCGCCGCTTCCGGTTTCCCCTGGACCGCTGCTTCTATCGCGGTCAAAGGCGACCCCATGACTGATTTGACGGAGGATTTAGCCGCAGAGCAGAAAGCCCGGACCACCTATGACAATATCTTACGGCTGAGCGATGACCCGGATGTGAACGATGTCATAAAATTCCTGCGTGAGCGAGAGGTCGTGCATTTCCAAAGATTCGGCGAGGCCTGCCAGCTGCTCCGGGAAAAATTAAATCAAAAAAATGTCTACTATATGAATCCTGCAATTGATATGTAAACAAAAGCATATGCCATTCCGACCGCCGTGCTTGCCAGCAGATGCACGGCGGTTTCATTTGCGCACGCCAAAAAATCCGGACTCACATGAATCGTCTGGAATAATCCCGACCTTCATCACATGATCCATTCTGTGTTCAAATAAATCGTAGGCAGCGGAAATATCGCGTAGTGGGTAAAAATGTGTAATCAGAGGTGCTGTATCCAGTTTTCCATTTGCAATCAGAGAGAGAATTTTTTCACAATCACATCCATCGACACCGCCTGTCCGGAATGTCAGATTTTTCCCATACATGTCCGGAAGAGGAAGCTGTTGAGGCTTGTCATACAGCGCCACAATGGTAACGACTGCGTTGGGCCGGGCGCATTGCCAAGCCAGGCGGAACGTATCTTCCGATCCGGCTACTTCTAATACAACGTCAGCGCCGCCGTGCTCGCTGTTTTCTAAAACGGTCTCCAGGACCTCCTCCGGTCCAACTGTCAAAACTTCCCGGTAATGCGACTGCACAAACCGGCGACGCTCCGGATCTTTTTCACAGACAATCACTTGTTTTGGACCGGCCAGCAAGGCACACAACATGGTACAAATCCCGGTTGGCCCGGCGCCCAGAATCAATACCGTATCCGTTGGACCAATTTCCGAAATACGCGCAGCCCAAAAACCGGTTGCCAGGATATCCCCTACAAAAAGCGCTTGTACGTCTGTAACTTGTTTGGGAATTGGCGTCAAGCCCTGGTTGGCATAGGGCACGCGAACATACTCAGCCTGTCCCCCGTCGATGCGGCACCCCAGGCTCCAGCCGCCGTTTGGATCCGTACAATTATTGACCCATCCATGCCGGCAAAAAAAGCAAGAGCCGCAAAAGGTCTCTACATTCACTGCCACGCGATCTCCGGGATGAAGCTTTGAAACGCCAGGTCCCACGTCTGATACCACACCGACCATTTCGTGTCCCACTGTGATGCCCGGTACGGCTTGCGGAACAGAGCCGTATTTGATATGCAGGTCGCTGGTGCAAATACTGGCTAAAGTGACTTTTACAATGGCATCCTGCTCATGCTGTAAAACCGGCACGGGCTTTTCCTGCAAACGAAAATCACCCTTCCCTACATAGGTATACGCCAACACGGTATGTAATCCCCTTTCTGCATAACGTAATTTGCTATTGATGCATTTTTTGGATTGCCTGAAGAATTACGGCATCTGCCGGGCAAAAGGCATATTGTGAAATTTCCTTCGGTGTGATCCAGCGGATATCTAGATGCTCCAGTTTTTTTGGCACCCCATGCAGAATTTCTGCATGAAACAAGGTGAGATGTACGGTCAAATCCGGATATGCATGAGTTACCTCTATAAACGGATTCCCTACAGATATTCCGACGTCCAGTTCCTCCCGGCACTCCCGCACCAGCGCTTCCTCCTTGGACTCTCCCGGCTCTACTTTTCCGCCTACAAACTCCCATAGCATGCCCCGCATTTTATGCGGTGGGCGCTGGCAAATCATGAATTTCCCGTTATCCCAAATGAGGGCAGCCACCACTTCTGTCACCTGCATTTTCAGACGCCCCTCCCGACGACGTGTTTTGATATCGTACGTGCACGAAGCAAATCGTAGCGGCGGATAAACGGCGCGACGTCCATCCCACAACGCAGATAGTGCAGCAACAATGCCCCGCAAGCCCGGCTGTCACTTCCTGCACGGTGATGATCCAGTGGGATTCCCAGATGGTTACACATGGTGTTGAGTTTATGATTCGGCAGTTCCGGGCAGCAACGCCGTCCCATCTGACAGGTGCAGGCATAATCCGCCGATTCCCGCCAAGAAATCTGGTAATGCTGCAAACATTTCGCCAACACACTCATATCAAACGGGGCATTGTGGGCAATGCATAACCGATCACGGAATAGGGGCTCTATTGCAAGCCACAGCTCCGGAAAGGTCGGAGCGGATTTTACATCCTCTGGTGTGATTCCGGTAAGTTGCATGTGAAAGCTGTGAAACTTGGCTTCCGGATTCACCAATGTAGAGAACTCTTCCACAATGCGCCCATCTTCTACAACGACAATTCCAATGGCACTCATACGATCATTAAATGAATTTGGCGTTTCCACGTCAAATACAACATACTTGTCCAACATCATTTCTCCTTTATACGCCAGCTTGCAAAGAAGCAAACAGCCCCTGCACAACTGCCTCATATTGCCCGGGACGGGTGCACTTTCTCAATCTTTTCCAATTCTGTTCTGGATTTGGAAATTGCCGGATCATATAGGACCAAAGTTCTTTCATCCGCATAAGTGCATTTCCCGGATTTTGATACTGCTTACAATAGCCATCGTAAAGCGCATCATGAAATTCTTTTAGACGACTCCGCTCCACAGCGGCATCCCCTTGTAAGCGGCTGACCAGACCGGGGTCCGCCACCAAACCGCGGCCCAGCATGGCTGCAGAAACCGATGGATATTGCTTTTGCAGCCAATCACAGTCTGCCTCTGTCCTCAAATCACCATTGTAGCAAAGCGGATTTTGACTCTGCTTGACCGCATAGGCAAACGCTTGCTCTCGGATCGGATTTCGGTAAAAATCCTTACAGACCCGGGGATGGACGGTTAATTCCCATATGGGATATTGGTTATATAGCTCTAACAGACGGGGAAATTCCTCCTCGTCTGTCAGGCCTAAGCGCGTCTTAATCGATATTCGTATGTCCGGCAGACTTCCAAAAATCCGGTCTAAAAAGCGAGCCAAAGATTCTAAATCTGCCAGCATTCCGGAGCCTCTTCCCTTTGCGACCACAGTTCCGGAGGGACATCCCAGGTTTAAATTGACCTCTCGATATCCCATAGCAGCCAGTTCCTGTGCCGCCCAGATAAAATCCTCCGATGATTTTGTTAAAAGCTGCGGAACTAGGGGAATCCCCACCTGGTACTGCGGAAGAATCTCCTGCAATTCACGTTGGGAGAAAACGTGCGCTCTTGCGGGCGCCAAGAAAGGTGTATAGTATTGACAAATTCCCGGAAAAAAGTGATGATGGATACGGCGGTATAGGGCCGTTGTAATCCCCTCCATGGGGGCAAAATAATAGTGCATGAATATCTCCTCATGGGAGCAACGCAGCTGCCCACTCTTCTTGGCGAAAGCCCAGAAAAACCCGGTTTTCCAGTACGAGAACCGGCCGTTTTACCAACATGCCGTCGGTCGCCAAAAGCGCCAACTGCTCTTCCTCTGTCATTTCCGGAAGCCGGTTCTTTAAATCCAACGCCCGATATTGCAGTCCGCTGGTGTTAAAAAAACGGCGTAGAGGGAAACCGCTGATTTTCCACCAGTCCCGCAGTTCTTCCAGCGTCGGATTCTCCGATTGAATATCGCGAACCGTATATGAAATTTTGTGCGCGTCCAAAAAAGCCTTTGCTTTTTTGCAGGTACTACACTTGGGGTAGCAAATGAACAGCATATAAATTACCTCCAAACGTAAAACGATCAATTAGTAAACCACGCGTCGTCCCAGCTTTGCGCAGAAAACAGCGTACCGTATTCCTCTGACGGCGTCGCACCGTCTACTGTAATGCGTACGGTGCTGCTGTCTCCCAATCCCAACACAGTAGCCGTCACTGCGCGAACCGCCAAAAGCAGCGTGTCAGTCTGCCCGTCACTTAAAAATTCCGACGACAAATCCACCACATACTGCTCGTCTTCCCGATGCACAGAGCGCAGAGAAGTACCGGCGGGTATGGGGTTGTGATAGCCGTTTTGGTCGCTGTAAGCAAATAATGCTTTTAGGACCAATTCCACTGGAGCTTCATTGGCCGTTTGATAAATGCGGGCAGGCAAGCATGTCAGAAGCATACTATCCCCTGCAACCACGTACAAATTCGCATCAAATTCGTTGAGGCCGGTGCGTACCGGACCAATTGCTCCCCCTTCATACGTCATAGGCTGGCTCAGGTCCACACTTCCGTACCGGCTCAAGGGCTGACCACCTGCGTATAGAACCAATGCGTCAATGGTATCCAGCTGAGTCAGAGTATTGGTGAGGGATAGTATCGTCATCCGCTGTGCCAAAGCAGTCTGGGGCGCATGCTCTAAAAATTCCTGGGACAAGTCCACAGCACAAATGCCGTCGGACACCTCCAAGCCAAGCAGTGCAGTACCCAGAGGCATGGTCTCTGCCAAACCGGATTCCCTTGGACCTTGGATCAGCCGCTCGATCAAATACGCAGGCAAATTTTCCTGCTCACGGTCCACACTGATCTCTTCCCCAATGAGATAGCGATTCTCTGTGTCTGAAAAATACAAGGTATACGTGGCACTGATTAAACTCGCACCTGTATCCTCCAGCAAAAAACTATCCCGGTTGAATAATAACTCTGATTTTCCACTTAGCATCCCGTTCTCTGCGCGAATGGACACGGACTCAACCTCCGGAAATTCCAGACAGGTCAAGGTAATGCAAGTACAAGCTACCGTCAAATCCACCTGGGATAGCTGCCCCAGTTCCTGGGAAACCATCAGGCACAGCTGAGAATCGGACAGCTCTGCCGAGAGGATAGAAGTAGCTTTTTGAAACGGCGCGGTCAAATCAGAGGATACGGGTCCCTCAAAATATTGTGTGAGAACCCAAAGATAATCGGACTCATGGCCGGAAATTTCTCGCACTTCATAGCCTGTAGCGCTCTGGCCGCCGATGTAATTTTCCTCCATGGTTTTATAGTAAAATTTCATGGGGCTGCGCATTTGCTCCGCCGTAGTTTGACTGGCGCATCCCCACCCAGTTAGAAAACAAACCAGGAGCAATAAAAGGCCAAATCGTCTCGTCATAGATCCTCCTCTATGTCAAAAGCGGGAAACACAAGTGTAAATTCACTGCCGCCCTCCTGTTTGGATGTGACGGAAATGGTTCCGTAGTTTCGGATCACCATATCGTGAACAATGGACAAACCCAAGCCGCTTCCTCCAGCCTGACGAGAACGGGCCTTATCCACCCGGTAAAACCGGTCGAAAATATAGGGAATGGATTCCTCCGGGATCCCAACCCCTGTATCGGAAACGGATAAGATCCAATCGTCATCCTCTCGCTTTAAATCCACATCCAATTTTCCACCCGGCTTGTTGTATTTAATGCCGTTTTCAACAAGATTGAAAATAATCTGATATAAGTCGTCTTCAATAATCAAAATAGTGGCGCCAGGTGCGACGTGGTTCTCCATGGTAATCTGATGGAGCCCGGCAACGGGAGCCAACATGCGCAGAACCTTCTCCACAGTCTCTGAAATGTCTGCAACCTCTCGCGCTTCCTCTTTCCCGGCGTCCATCTTTGTCAGGGACAACAGCTTTTGCGACATGCGAGTCAGACGGTCTGCTTCATTGCCGATGTCTTCGACAAACTCCCGCACCGTCCCGCTATCCATCTCATTTTGCAAAATAGAGTCGGATAAGAGCTTGATGGATGTCAAAGGAGTTTTTAGCTCGTGGGAGGCATCGGATACAAATTGCCGGCGGCGTTGTTCCGAGGTCTGCAGGCGATCTGTGAGCGCGTTGAATTCCCGGGCGAGGACCGCCAGCTCGTCGTTTCCACGCAGCTGCATTTTATGGGAGTAATCTCCCGCCCGAATGATGCGGATCGAGGTAAAGATCCTCCGCATTCTTCGGGAAAACGCTTCAGAAAAAATCAAGGAAAAAAGGATAACCGCTCCTTCCAGAATGACGCTGATCCAGAATATATTGTATTGCAGAGCAGAGATCAGTGCGCCTTGATCCAAATCATATTCCATCATGTACACGGCGCCAATGAGGCTGCCTGCATATAAAATGGGCGTAGCCGCTTTGCTTTCCAACCGGCCTTTCCAGTAGCTGGAGCTGAACACGTCGTTTCCACCTAAAGCCAGCACGATCTCGGGGAGAACCGCATACTGCCCCATGGCAGAATCCTCTTCCATATTATCATACAGCACCTTGCCGGATTCATCCGTCACCAAAACTCTGGTGGCATTCAGATTGCCCATCTGCCCCATGACTTTTTCGGCATTTTCCCGCTGCAGTACATCCAGCTCCGAGAAGGCCGCCGCCGCCATCTGCACCTTGTCTTCCAGAGACGCTTGTTTGCTCCGAAATACCAAGTTTCGCATGGTGGTCGCTGCATATAAGTTTAAAAACACCAAAACCACAGAGGTGATCCCTACGTACATCATAGCATACTTAAGCTGCGTTCTGCTCAAGCGCAGGGTACGCCGTTTACCCTTTAAAATAATATCCAACTCCCCACTTGGTCAAAATGTGCTGCGGCTGTGCCGGATTGGCCTCCAGTTTTTCCCGGAGGCGGCGAATGTGGACGTCCACGGTTCGAATGTCGCTGCGGTACTCATAAGCCCAGATGGTATCCAGAAGAGCCTCCCGGGAGTACACCCGGTTGGGGTGGCGCATGAGAAATTCGATGACGTCAAACTCTTTGGCCGTTAGATCTGCCAGCTCATCATTTTTATAGGCATTTCTGGCATCCAAATCCAGCTTGATGCTGCCGCCCACCAACAAATTCCTTTGCTGCTCCTCTCGGTGCTGATTTCCGGCACGGCGGAGAAGCGCCCGAATCCTGGCTTTGAGCTCCAGAATGTTAAACGGCTTTGTCAAATAGTCATCTGCGCCATGGTCAAAGCCCATTAATTTATCAATATCTTCCGTCTTGGCTGTCAACATAATGATCGGGACTTGGGAAAATTCCCGGATTTTTGTGCATGCAGTCAGTCCGTCCATTTCCGGCATCATCACATCCAGGATCATAAGCGCAATCTCGGGATCTTTGGCCAGCTCCACCGCTTCCAAGCCATTGGTACCGGTGAGAACCTGGTACCCTTCATTCTGCAAATTAAAACGAATCCCCTTTACCAGCAGGGCTTCATCATCTACCACAACAATCTTCATAAACTGTTACCTCACAACTGCAAAATCCCGCAGCCCTTCTAACCGTTTTTCTCCGATTCCCTCTACATCGCAAAGCTCGTCCAGGGTACGAAAGGGCCCATTTGTCTCCCGGTAATCTATAATTCGCTGTGCCAGAACCTCCCCAATGCCGGGAAGCTGGGAGAGCTCTTCCAAGCCGGCGGTATTGATATCAATGAGCGCCTCTCCGACCGATTCTGTTGTGGAGGCAGTAACCTCGTCTGTCTGCTCTGTTACGGGTAGATTTTCCTCCGCGCCACCTGTCTGAGAGACATACAGAACCTGTCCGCCGGTTCTTCGGCCCACAAACAGCCCCAGCAGAAACCCGGCAAAAATCCCTGTGAGAATCAAAAGCAGGGCGGGAAATTTTATTTTTTCCATGGGGAATTCCTCCCAATACGGATTGACACCGCTATGAGCCGGCTGATATAATACATACAATTCTTTTACCGGTAGTTGGACAGGTCCATTATACACAATCTTGAGCCGGTGAGCAAGCCGGCTCCGGAATATTATGGTGATTTAAGATGAAAAAAACGAAAATACTAGCTGCTCTGTTGGCATTCCTGCTGACATTCCAAATATTTTCTCTTCCGGTGCTTGCTTCTGAAGCGCAGACGCAGGAACCTAGTAGTCTGCCCTCTGAAACAGCTGCGGAAACGGTGCCGGCTGTGACAACGGAACCACAGGGAGAGACCGGCTCCGGAGCAACCGACCCTGCCCCGGCGGAATCGGATTCCTACAGCGGCGAGGAGGACAGCGACATTGGAATCGACGCGCCTCAGGCTCTCACGGGGACCGACACGTTGGATTTTGATGCGGCTGCTGTTTTGCTCCTGGAGTTGAATTCTCAGACCATGGTATACGCCAAAAATATTGACGCACAGCGGGAACCGGCCAGCCTGACCAAAATCATGACCTGCCTGCTGGCTTTGGAACACGGCAATTTAAGTGATGAAATCACCGTCAGCGAGACGGCATTGGAGGGACTGGATCCTGCCGGCAGCAGCTCCGGCCTTTTGGCAGGGGAAGTTTTCACACTGGAGCAACTGCTGTACTGTTTGATGATTGAGTCTGCCAACGATGCTGCGCCTGTGATTGCCGAGTATATCGCCGGCTCGGAAGCGCTTTTTGTGGACATGATGAACGCCAAGGCCAATGAGCTGGGATGTGAGAATACCCACTTTGCCAACACACATGGTCTACACGATGACGCTCACTATACCACGGCCCGAGATCTTGCCAAGATCACAATGGCCGCTCTGCATTATGAAAAGTTTCAAGAGATTTATTCCACGGACCGGTACATCTTGCCTGCTACCAATCTCCACGAAGAGCGGATTTTGGTGACGACCAATTATCTCATTGGCACCTCTATTACCCAGGAATTTTATGACGAGCGCGTCATCGGAGGAAAAACCGGCTTTACAACTCCGGCCGGACGCTGCATCATGTGCGTGGCAGAGGAGCAGGATATGCAGTACCTCTGCATCGTCCTGGGCGCCGACAGCACCGGGGCGGACGGGTCTACCGTCTACGGAAGCTTCCTCGTCGCTGGAGAAGCCCTGGATTTCGGCTTTGATCACTTTACCTTTGTGGAGGTCCTCTCTCCCCTGGCGCCTGTGGCCCAGCTTCCTGTGGCCCAGGCGACACAATCCGTGGTTGTCACTCCGGCAGAGCCGATTTCCACCATGCTTCCAACGGATTATGAGGAAGATCAGCTGACGACCCAGTATCAACTCTCTTCCCAGACCGGCTTGGAGGCGCCGTTGGAATCCGGCCAGGTTGTGGGCGTGGTACAAAAATATTACGGCTCTGTCTGCGTGGGGCAAACTGATTTGGTGACGGTTACCGCTGTTTCCCGCAACGCTTTGGCAGCCGCTGCCATGCAGACCGTGGACCAAATCTCTCAAAGTCCGTGGCGGTTTGTAATTCTAATTCTGGCTGTCCTGTTAGGTGTCGTACTGATCCTGTTCGTTTGGTCCGCCGTAGTCCGCCACCGGCGCAAAAAGCGGCGTCAGATGCGGAGAAGGAGGAATTGACCATGCTGGATTGGCCTCAATTGGAAGCGACCTGTCACGCCTGCACCAGATGCGGTCTTTGCGAAACCAGGCATCATGTCGTTTTTGGAGTCGGCCCCCGGAATGCCCCTGTAATGTTCGTCGGCGAAGGGCCCGGACAGCAGGAAGATCTGCAGGGAGAACCGTTTGTGGGACCTGCCGGTCACCTGCTGGATGACATGTTGTGTATTATCGACTTGGGGCGTCATAATTGCTACATCACCAACATCGTCAAGTGCCGTCCTCCCAGAAACCGGGACCCCATGGAAATTGAGCAGGACGCCTGCATCGACTATCTGCGCAACCAAGTGGCGTTGATCCGTCCTAAAATAATCATTTGTCTCGGGCGAATTGCAGCCATGCGGTTAATCCGCTCGGACTTTCGGATTACCAAAGAACATGGGCAATGGGTGGAGAAACGGGGAATCTGGATGACCGCCATTTACCATCCCTCTGCGCTCCTGCGGGACACCGGCAAACGGCCTGAAACGTTTCGGGATTTGAAAAGCATCCAGCAGAAAATCCGGGAGCTTCAAATTCAAGTATAGCCGTATTTCCCGGGAAACGCTGTCACTGGAATCCCCGGCGAACACGGCAAGATGCAACCATCCCATTCCGGTGTAACCCTGGATGATACGGAGAATCCAAAATATAAGGGTCTGATTTCTGTAATGTACAGACTTCAGGCCCTTTTGCATTTCATCTTACGCAAAGCCGATACCATGCTGCCACAGAGGACGCAGGTGACGCCTTGCGACAGCGCGAAACAGAGGTTCGGCCGGAGTGCATCACACATCCCGGTCGGGAAAATCATCCATCCCATGCACCCAATCCGGACCGGCTGTCAAATATACTGCACCGTAGTTCAAACACCGGCTCAGAGTAACGGAGCTGTTCCGCAAATAGCTCTACTTCCACCACGACTTTATCGTTTGTTTGGCGAAAAAGTTCCGGAAAAATTTCCGGGGCCTTTTGAATGCGGCTCTCCTTTGATACAGTACATAGATATTCGCCCTCCGGAATCCGCATAATTTGCGGGTAGTGTTTGAGAACATCCTCCGTTTCCAGCAAATCAATAAAAAGATAAGAAGACATCCCTCGCTCTGTATAGCGGAGCAATTGGCCGTTATGAAAGCCTGCGTGCAGTCCGTGCCGCTCGATCTCGGAAATGAGGCTGTACATGGCAGAATGAAAAGTAGGATCCGTCTGTGTTCCCTCATAGGGAATCGCCCAGCACAGCGTTTCTGGGAGAAAGGCCTGGACCCTCTGCAGTGCGCTACAATTCTCAGCATGACTAATTTCTCTTTGCATATTTTCTAAAAAGTCAAGCCGCGATTGTATGCGCCGCATCTTCGCATAGGCCGTCTGCCTTCCATGTTCCAACAGACCGGAGTAATCAATCTGTCCATCGCGTTCGGACAAAAACGCGCGAAAATTTTTCAACGGGATGTCCAATTCTACGCAATATTGAATGGCCTCTACAATTCTTGTTTGGGAAAAAGTGTAATAGCGATAATGGCTTTCCGGGTCAATATAGGCCGGTTTTAGGATCCCTATGGTTTCATAATAGCGGAGAGACTGAACATGCACTCCGGTCAGTTTGGATAATTTCCCGATAGAGAACAGCCGCTTCTTATCCATAAATTTTTCCCCGCCTCCTCTTGACTCTCATATTGTAGCAGACTTTATAATAAAGCGCCGTGAGGAAAAAGTCAATGTACTCTGGAAAACCGTACAGAGCTACAGGTAGGAGAAAGGAAAGTAAATATGAATTTGTTAAAAGATAAAATTGAAACACTCTATCAAAAATTTCTGTGGCCGTCTCTCTTTGCAGCTATGGTAACGACCATATATAGCTTTGTAGATACCATCGCCATCGGCCAGGGAGTCGGGCCGGATGGTGCGGCAGCAGCTGCCATTATCTATCCTATTTTGGGTGTCGCCTCTTTATTTGGTTTTCTCTGCGGGATTGGCGGCTCCGTAAGACTGGGAAATGCCAGGGGCGAGGGGCAATTAGAGAAAGCCAACGCTTACTACACTGCGTCGCTCTTACTGGTCGTGGTGACAACAGTCATCGTCTGGCCGGTCATTGCGGTATTCAAAAAGGAGATTTTTTCTCTATTCGGTGCAAATGAAGCACTGATGCCACTGGTGCTGGAATATGGGGATTGGATCATCTGGACATTTCCCGCCTTTATTCTATCCTCTTATTTTACCTGCATAATTCGCTGCGACGGATCGCCCAATTATGTGATGGGAGCCGTGGTCGCTGGAGGCGTGTTAAACGTTTTTGGAGACTGGTTCCTGGTGTTCCCAATGAATCTGGGGATGTCGGGCGCAGCCATTGCCACAGCGGGTGGAACCATAGTTCAGTTCATCGTCCTTTTGTGTTATTTACTCAAGAAACAAAACCGACTGAGACTTGTGAAACCCCGGCAGTTGTCCAAGGCTATTATGAAGTCATTGTCCGCTGGATTCAGCGCTTCCATCTTAGAATTTTCCTTTATTGTTTTAACCTGCATTTTAAACAACCAAATTATGCGCTACGGCGGCGCGGTAGCCCTTTCGATCTTTGGCGTGGTGCTTTCTTGCTCCGGTATGTTCCAACATATTTATACCGGTGTGGGACAGGCCATTCAACCGATTGCTGCAAATAATTATGGAGCGGGACAGGTCTTACGGATCTTCCGGCTGCGTCGAATTTCTCTGACGACGGTGACCGCTATGGGCATAGGCTTTACCACTTTGGGTTTGCTGTTTCCCACGCAGATCATAAAATTTTTCATGGATGCCACTCCGGAGGTATTAAAGGCAACCCCTGTGATTGTCCGTACTTATTTTTTGTCTTTCCTGTTTATGGGGATCAATATTTGGGCTACCTCCTACTTCCAGGCCATCATGCAGACCGTCACATCTTCTGTCCTCACCATTCTGCGCGGGCTTGTTATAAGCAGTATACTGCTCTATCTCCTCCCGGCCTGGCTGGGTATCGATGGAGTTTGGTGGGCGATGGTGATAACAGAGGGAATTGTAGCCGTTATCACATTAATTTGTGTGAATTTTGCAAACCGAAAAATGAAAGCAAGGCCGGCACTGTCTCACGATGAATTGGCCAGGTGAAGCACCTATTTTATTGGCTGTCCACGATCATTTCCTCCGGACGTCGGCTTGATATTTTGGGGCCTCATGTCCGGAGGAAAACGATATGGGAAATTCGATTGGTCTCACGGACGGTCTCTGCACAGCGGCAGCTACAACGTTTCGCGTTCCATTTTAAACTCTGGGTCTATCGACTTATCGGTTCAAGTCAAGCCGACCTCTGTTTGTTAAATGAACCGGTTTTTGTGCAGGCGTGTCCAGGACGGAGCCGTCAGAAGCGAACCGAGAGCCATGGCAGGGGCAATCCCAGCTATGCTCCGCCGGATTCCAGCGCAGGGCACAGCCCAAGTGAGAGCAGCGTCGGGGTGTGAGACGCACAAAATTGGCAAGCGTATGGCCCAGATTGGATAGCAGCTGCGGACGGAAGATCGTGCGGCTCGGGTTCAATACCGCCTGATACGGCGTCTGGCGTCCTGTCACCAGATCTGCCAGAAGAGAGGCCGCGACCATAGAATTGGTCATGCCCCACGCGGAAAAACCGGTTGCAACCAATAAATCCGGCACTCCATGGTGATACTGTCCCACATAGGGCAGTCCATCAAGCGACATGCAGTCCTGATTGGCCCAGGCATACCGCTCTGAAAGATCGGGAAAATACCGGTCGGCAAAGCTGCGTGCAGCCTCCCAGCCCCCCTTCTGTCCAGTTCGGTGCTTCCCGCCGCTTAAGAAGAGGTACGGTCCAAAGTTGCGCAAAGAGATGCTGTTTTTCCCCATTCCGGAATAGGTTCCCAAAAGATCAGGCCCCCCTTCCAGTGCTATCACATAAGACCTGCGCTGGTACAGCTTTAAGGCATACAGACCCCGGAACCGGCCCAGAGGGAAATGCGTCGCCACAACGATTTTACGCGCCAGAATTTTCCCGCGGTTCGTAAAAGCCACGCCGCCGGAGATTCCCAAAACCTGCGTGTTTTCCCGAATGTTAAGTCCTCTTGCAATGCCATAGAGAAACTGCAGCGGCTGAAATTGAGCCATACCGGGCAGGTACAGCGCTCCGGCCACAGGAAAAGGCAGCGGAGTTTCTGTCTGAAATTCCGCCGTAAAACCCATTCGCTTCAACGTCTCCGCTTCCGTTTTCAGGAGCTCTGCCTGAGTCTGGGTCATGGCGTAGCGGTAATGAGGCCGCTCCTGGAACTCGCAATCAAAGCGGGCTGCCAGGGTCCGGTACTTTTCCAGCGCCTCCAGGTTGGCTTGACCGTACAGGCGTGCCGTTTCCCGTCCAAAACGGGCCTCCAGGTCTTGATACAGCGGGTCATGGTGCGTGCAGAGTACTGCCGTGGTTCCGCTGGTAATTCCACTGCCGATGGATTTGGCTTCCACCAGAAGACATTCTATCCCCCGGGCCTGGAGTTCCCGGGCGCACAGAATGCCGGACATGCCGCCTCCAATGACCAAAACCTCTGTAGATGCGTCTCCGTTTAACTGCGGAAAATGAGGGATCTCCAGTCCCTGTGTCCAGATTTTTTTCATGATAGTGCCTCCTCGCACGTTTCCTTTAGTATGTCACAGATCGCAAAAGGTATTTGCTCCTTCTGTGGAAAACCTCCGTGACGGCACTCAAATTTCGACAGCATCTCTGAAAATCCCTGTATATTCCCCCGGTTTCGGTTTACAATAATTTGAATATCCACGTTCTGAACCAGAGTTATGCACATTCTCCACAGGGTTTTCCACAGAGATTCACAAGGTGTCCTCTGATCTAAAGTGGAAAAAATTACTTGTTTTGTTACAAATTGGTAACATTTTGCTGCTGTTTTTTATGCAGCCCGGGTTTGACATAATCCCTATGCATGTAAGAACCAAAATCCGAAGTTTGTGGACACGATTCGGATGGAACTTGAAAAATGACTCCGAATGAAAGAAAAAGCGAAGACAACGTGTAGCTTTGTCTCCGTCTATCCGGTATTTTGTCTGAAAAGCGATAAAATAAGAAGCCGGATGTCGCCCGGCTGGCGGCACTGCCGAGACCAATTCTCCCCTGTTGCGGGACGAAAAACCAAGCCGCTTTTTCCTATTTTCCCGGGAAATGAAAAGGAGTCGACATCAGCATTTTAATTATTCAGCTCCATGAAACAGGGTGCGTTATATCAAAAGGCTCGTACAAGTTGGAAGCCGGAACTGGTCCAACCGGTACGAGTCTTTGCATTTGTATCATACGGCAAGCCGATGCGACAGGTTCCATTAGCCCAGCTGCTGCAGCATACGAATGCAGTCTCTGCAAATATTCTTCTCTCGATAGGCTAAAACACCTCTGGAGGAGCTGCAAAAAACACAAGTCGGTTCATATTTTCGCAGAATCACTGAAGTGCCGTCTACATAAATTTCCAGAGCATCGCGCTCTGCAATGTCCAGCGTACGGCGCAGTTCGACCGGCAGTACCACACGCCCTAGCTCATCGACTCTACGAACAATTCCCGTTGATTTCATATGGAATCTCCTTTCTTCCGCTGTAGTAACCTTCCCTCAATGGCGGCGTCATCCGACGTCTTTTCCCTATTATAAATGAATCGACAACATCTGTCAAATATTTCATTTGGTAAAACACAAAAAATATTGCATAAGCTTGTGCTCGATTTCATACCGTCCTTCTGAGAGGAGGGCTTGTCATGGTCATGGCATATATCTGGACCGGGATGATCCTAATCGCGGTATTATTTTCTTTTTGGAGCGGTACGGGAGGCGCTTTATCCCAAGCCGTATTGGAAGGCGCACAGGCCGGTGTTACCCTTACATTCTCCATGGCTGGGGCTGTATGCCTCTGGTCCGGCGTTGGACAGGTTATGGAAAAAGCAGGCCTCAACCGCATCCTGGCGCGCTTTTTAAGCCCCGTGATCGACCGGCTGTTTCCCAGTGCCCGGCGGGACGCCAAAGTGGGCAATCTCATTTCTGCCAACGTCTGCGCCAATCTCCTGGGCCTTGGCAATGCTGCGACACCGATGGGAATTGCTGCCACCAAACGCATGAGCCGATACGCAAAACCCGGCGAGGCCAGTCACGAAATGTGCCGGTTAATTGTGATGAACACCGCCTCGATCCAGCTAATACCGGCCAATGTGGCAGCGGTCCGGGCCGGTCTGGGGTGTGCGGCGCCGTTTGACATCTTACCGGCTGTTTGGGTTACTTCATTGTGTTCAGTTTCAGTAGGACTTCTAGCCGCCTTTCTTCTTCAACGGGTGAGCAAGCATGACTGACTATGTCATTCCGATTCTGCTGGCGGTGGTCGCGCTTTTCGCCCTGGGTCGGCGGGAAAATGTATATGAAGAGCTTTTGACCGGGGCATCCGGCGGGTTGAAGCTCCTGGTCTCCATTGCTCCGGCTTTGATTGCTCTGCTGACTGCTGTTCATATGCTTCGAGCCTCCGGCGCCATGGAAGCCGCAGCAAATTTTCTCTCCCCTGTTTTTTCTTTCTTTGGAATTCCGCCGGAAACTGCCGCTTTGGTTCTGGTGCGTCCCATCAGCGGCAGCGCTGCCTTGGCGGTAGGCGCTGATCTCATGGCACAGTATGGTCCGGATAGCCCGATAGGCCGGACTGCCGCCATTATGCTGGGCAGTACAGAAACTACATTCTATACCATCAGCGTTTATTTCGGCGCCGCCGGAGTCCGCCGGACGCGCTATGCCGTACCGGCCGCACTGTTAGCAGACCTGACCGGTTTCTGTGTTGCATCTCTTACCGCCCGGCTTTTCTTTTAGTCTAAAACGGTTTTTTAAAAATTTCTCTGTACATTTTCCATGATGTTTGCTATAGTTAAGGACACGACAACAGCAAGTGAGGAATATTTCATGGAAAAAGTTCTGGATCTCATTTCCGGCAAAATGGCTGCGGCCTTCGAGGCGGCAGGTTATGACCGGACTTATGGCCGGGTAACGGTTTCCAACCGGCCGGATTTGTGCGAGTATCAATGTAACGGCGCTTTGGCTGCCGCCAAAGCTTATGGGAAAGCGCCCATGCAGATTGCCCAGGCTGTCGTGGAACAGCTGCAGCCCCAGGATTTTGAGTCGGTGACTGCCATGGCTCCGGGTTTTATCAATCTTCGGGTCTCGGGCTCATTTTTGCAGCGCTATCTGGCAGAAATGCGGACCGCTCCGGATTTCGGCGTAGAAAAGGAAGAAACCCCAAAGACGGTCGTGGTGGATTACGGCGGTCCCAACGTGGCCAAACCCCTGCATATTGGACATCTGCGCTCTGCAATCATTGGCGAGAGCATGAAACGGATATACAAATTCTTCGGTAACCGCACCATCGGCGACGTGCACCTGGGAGACTGGGGCCTGCAGATGGGCCTCATCATCGCTCAGCTGCAGGATCAGCAGCCGGATTTGTGCTATTTTGATGACAGCTTTCCAGGCCCGTACCCCTCCGAAGCGCCCTTTACCATTTCGGAGCTGGAAGCCATCTATCCCGCTGCCTCTGCCCGGAGTAAAACCGACGCCGATTTTGCGCAACGGGCCCACGCCGCCACATTTGCCCTCCAAAACGGCAGAGCGGGCTACCGGGCTCTGTGGAGACACATTATGGATGTATCTCTGGCCGATATCCGCAAAAATTATGACAAATTGGGGGTTCATTTCGAGTCCTGGTTGGGGGAAAGCGACGCCCAGCCGGATATTGAACCCATGCTGGAAATGCTGCAGGCAAAGGGATTGGCCGTAAAAAGCTATGGAGCGCTGATTCTCCCCGTTGCCGAAGAGGGAGATAAAAAGGAAATCCCGCCTTGCATTTTAGTAAAGTCCGACGGGGCCATTCTGTACGATACGACAGACCTGGCCACTCTGGTGCAACGCGAGCGGGATTTCCACCCGGACAAGGTGCTTTACCTGGCCGACAAACGGCAGAGCCTTCATTTCGAGCAGGTCTTCCGGGCCGCCCGAAAAGCCGGCATTGTTCGGAACGAAACAGATTTAGAGTTTTTAGGTTTTGGCACAATGAACGGCAAAGATGGAAAACCCTTTAAAACCAGGGCCGGCGGTGTCATGCGCCTGGAACAGCTCATGGCCGATATTACGGAGTTCGTCCGGAACAAAGTGGTAGAAAATCAAATTGTGGAAGAAAACCAGGTGGAAGAAACTACGCGCCGGGTTGCCATGGCTGCGTTAAAATATGGCGATCTGTCCAATCAGCCCACCAAGGACTATATTTTTGACATGGACCGGTTTGCCGCATTTGAGGGAAATACGGGCCCGTATATTCTCTATACCATCGTCCGAATCAAAAGTATTTTGTCTCGGTTCGGCCCTTGGCGGCATTTGGAAATTCAGGCCCCCGTCAGTGAGGCGCAAAAGAATTTGATGCTCTCCATAACCAAATTGGCTCCAGCCTTAGAGGGAGCGTACCGTACCTCCTCCCCCAATTTAATTTGCAGTTATATTTATGAGCTGGCCGGCACGGTTAACGCATTTTATCACGAAACCAGAATTCTCACAGAGTCCGATTCCGTCCTTCAAAAAGGTTATATTGCGCTCATCGGCTTAGCAAAGGACATTTTGGAACAGTGCGTTGATCTGCTAGGCTTTCAAGCGCCGGAAAAAATGTAATACTGAATTAAAATTGACCAACTCGAAAAAGCGAGTTGGTCAATTTGCTTGCCGCGTATTCCCGCCCCTTCCGGTCTTTTCTGCTTCTGCAGACATCAGCCGCCCAGCGCTGTAGCACGGTATTGTATGGCCTCCGCCACATGATTGGGTTGAATTTCCGTGCAGCCATCCAAATCTGCAATCGTCCGAGCCACCCGAAGAATCCGGTCATAACTGCGGGCCGTCAAATTCATAGACTGAAAGGCAGCCTTCATGAGCTGGGAGCATGCCTCACTCAGAGTGCAAAACTTTTGTGTCTGCGCGGAACTCATACGCGCGTTACAATGGATACTCAATTCCTGAAAACGCCGGTGCTGCCGCTGCCGTGCCGCATTCACCCGATGCCGGATGTCTGCGGAGCTTTCAGCAGCTTCTTTCCGTCTCAAGTCCTCATACTGTAATGCGGGTACGTCTACAATGAGATCAATCCGGTCTAACAGCGGTCCGGAAATGCGGCTTTGATACGTCTCCACCGCCGCCTGCGAGCAGATACAACGGTCGGACGGGTCCCCATACCAACCGCACTTGCAGGGGTTCATCGCACACACCAGCATAAACTCTGCCGGATAGGTCACAGCACCGTTGGCCCTGGAAATGGTCACTTTGCCGTCTTCCAAGGGCTGACGCATGATATCCAGCGTATCTTTTTTGAATTCCGGCAATTCATCCAGAAATAAAACACCCTGATGGGCCATGGAGATCTCTCCCGGCCTGGGATTGGAACCGCCTCCGGCCAATCCTGCAGCCGAAACCGTGTGGTGGGGACTGCGAAAAGGGCGCTTTTGAATCAACGGCTGCTGTTTGGTCAGGAGTCCCAGAACGGAATAAACCTTGGACACCTCCAGCGATTCTTCCCAGGTCATATCCGGCAGGATCGAAGGCAAGCGTTTACTGAGCATGCTTTTTCCAGAGCCGGGCGGCCCCACCAAAAGAACATTGTGGCCTCCGGCAGCCGCAATCTCCAGAGCTCTTTTGACGTTTTCCTGCCCCTTGACCTCTTGAAAATCCAAATCCACACCGCCCCCCGCTTGCGGCTCCCAAAGAGGCTCCGGCGGAATGAGGCGATCTCCGTTGAGATGGGCCGCCAGCTGGAGGACGCTTGTGACCGGGATCACCTCCGGTCCCCTCGCCAGAGTTGCCTCCGCCGCATTTTCAGCCGGTACAAAAAGCGTACGAATGCCGGCATCTCTGGCGGCCAAGGCCATAGGTAAGACTCCGGAGACCGGGCGCAGGTTCCCCTCCAAACTCAACTCACCCAGAAAGGCCTGATCCTGAGTCGGCGGTTTTACAAGCCGGGAGGCTGATAATAAGCCCAAAAGAATGGGCAAATCATACATCGTCCCGGTCTTCCGTACGCCGGCCGGCGCCAGATTTACCGTAATACGGCTCACCGGAAATTTAAATCCGCTGCTTTTTGCCGCAGCCCGTACCCGTTCTCTGGATTCTTTCACGGCCGCATCCGGCAGACCCACGATTTCGAACGCCGGAAGTCCGTTCGATAAGAAGCACTCTGCCATAACCATACATCCGGCAATTCCCGCCAAACCAAGAGACCGAACACAGCAAATCACAAAATCACCTCACGTATCGCTTAGTTTACCTATATCATACAACATACAAGCAAAAAAGACAAATACTTCTTTTGATCACAGTCAGAATTTCGCAAAAAAGTGTAAAACTTCCCGAAGGCAAGATTTTTCCGATTTACAAATGGGCGGTTTGGTGCTATGATATAAGCGTCACAATTTGAATACTTTAGGAGGTATTTCACTTTGGCCAGAAAATTTAAAACCATGGACGGCAACACTGCTGCCGCTCATGTCAGCTATGCGTTTACAGAAGTAGCTGGTATCTATCCCATCACCCCCTCCAGCCCCATGGCCGACAACGTAGACCAGTGGTCTGCCGCCGGAAGGAAAAACATTTTCGGGAACCCGGTAAAGGTTGTGGAGATGCAGTCTGAAGCCGGCGCTGCCGGTACGGTCCACGGCTCCCTAGCCGCCGGTGCCCTGACAACCACGTACACCGCTTCCCAGGGCCTGCTGCTGATGATCCCCAATATGTATAAGATCGCCGGCGAGCTGCTGCCCGCTGTGTTTCATGTTTCTGCCCGTACGGTGGCAACGCAAGCACTGAATATCTTTGGCGATCATTCCGACGTGTATGCCTGCCGTCAAACCGGTTTCGCCATGCTGTGTGAGACCAACCCGCAAGAGGTTATGGACCTGGGCGCTGTAGCGCATCTGTCTGCAATTGAGGGACGTGTTCCTTTCATCAACTTCTTTGACGGGTTCCGCACCTCCCACGAAATTCAAAAAATTGCCATTTGGGACTACGAGGATTTAAAGGAAATGTGCAATATGGAGGCAGTCGAAGCCTTCCGCCAGCACAGCCTGAACCCTGAACGCCCCGCCATGCGCGGCTCTCACGAAAACGGCGATATCTTCTTCCAGCATCGTGAGGCTTGCAATAAGTACTATAACGCGCTGCCCGCTGTAGTAGAAAAGTACATGGATCAGGTCAACGCCAAATTGGGCACCGACTACAAGCTCTTTAACTACTACGGCGCTCCTGATGCCGATCGGGTCATTGTCGCTATGGGCTCCATCTGCGACGTAGCAGAGGAAGTCATCGACTACATGAACGCCCACGGGGAGAAGGTTGGCCTGGTCAAGGTTCGCCTGTTCCGGCCCTTTGCCCCCGAAAAATTGCTGGAAGCGATCCCCGCTTCTGCAAAATCCATCGCTGTACTGGACCGCACCAAGGAGCCCGGCTCTCAGGGCGAGCCTCTTTACATGGATGTTGTCATGGCTCTGGCCAACGCCGGCAAAACCGACGTAAAGGTCATCGGCGGCCGGTATGGACTGGGCTCCAAAGACACGCCTCCCGCCTCTGTCTTTGCTGTGTATGAGGAACTGGCAAAGGCGGAGCCCAAGCGGGAGTTCACCATCGGCATCGTAGACGATGTGACAAATCTGTCTTTGGCGGAGAAGCCCTCCCCCAACACTGCTGCAGAAGGCACCATCGAATGCAAATTCTGGGGATTGGGCGGAGACGGTACCGTCGGCGCCAACAAGAATTCCATCAAAATTATTGGCGATCATACCGACAAGTACGTCCAAGCCTACTTCCAGTACGACTCCAAAAAGACCGGCGGCGTCACCATCAGCCATCTTCGTTTCGGCGACCAGCCAATCAAGAGTCCGTACTACATCAACAAAGCCGATTTCGTGGCTTGCCACAACCCGTCTTATATCACCAAGGGCTATAAGATGGTGCAGGATGTAAAGCCGGGCGGCGTATTCCTGATTAACTGCCAGTGGTCCTTTGAAGAATTGGAGCACCATTTGAACGCAGAAACCAAGCGGTATATTGCCAAACACGGCGTCCAGTTGTATACCATCAACGCCATTGACCTTGCCATTCAGGTCGGGATGGGAAAACGTACCAACACCATCCTTCAGTCCGCTTTCTTCTCCCTGGCAAAAGTCATGCCCGAGTCTGAGGCCATTCAGTATATGAAAGACGCTGCTGAGCACTCTTATCTTAAAAAGGGCCGCGATGTGGTGGAGAAAAACTGGAAAGCCATCGATGCCGGCGCTACGGCCTATGTGAAGATTGACGTGCCCGCATCTTGGGCCGAGGCGGTAGATGCCCCCACGGAAGAGGTTCTGGTGGGCAACCCCGACACAGTGAAGCTGGTTCAAAGCATTCTGACTCCGGTGGACAAGATGGATGGAGACAGCCTTCCTGTATCTGCTTTTGAGGACTATGTAGACGGCCAGTTTGCTTTGGGTGCTTCTGCATATGAAAAACGCGGCGTTGCCGTCACTGTCCCTGCTTGGGATGAAACCAAGTGCATCCAGTGTAACAACTGTGCTTATGTTTGCCCCCATGCCACCATTCGTCCCTTTGCCCTGACGGAGGAGGAAGCTGCGAAGGCCCCCGCAGGCGCCAAAATTGTACCTGTGAAGGCAGGAAAAGGCAAGGGCGTATATTCCTACACCATGGCGGTATCCCCCTTGGATTGTATGGGCTGCGCCGTCTGTGTCGGCGTCTGCCCCACCAATGCTTTGACGATGGTACCGCAGGAGAGCCAGCTGCAGCAGCAAGATGTATTCCAATATATGGTCTCCTCGGTGGCAGAGAAGAAAGAAATGCAGGATAACACGGTCAAGGGCAGCCAGTTCAAACAGCCTCTGCTGGAGTTCTCCGGCTCTTGCGCCGGTTGTGCCGAAACCAGCTATGCCCGTCTCGTCACGCAGCTCTTTGGTGACCGGATGTATATTTCCAACGCCACCGGCTGCTCCTCCATCTGGGGCGGACCCGCTGCCACAGCGCCTTACTGCACCAACCAGGATGGCCACGGTCCCGCTTGGTCCAACTCTCTGTTTGAAGACAACGCCGAGCATGGCTACGGTATGTATATTGCCCAGGAGACCATTCGGGAGAGCTTGGCGGAGAAAACTCGCTCCCTCATCGCCCATGCGTATACGAACGCGGATCTGAAAGCCGCCGCGCAGGCATGGCTGGATACCATGCATGACGGAGAGGCCAACAAAGCTGCCACCAAGGCTTACATCCGGGAACTGGAAGAAGGCATCTTGGGCCTGGAGGAAGGCATTGCTTTCGCCGGCTCAGAAGCAGGAAAAGCCGTCTTCGGTGAAGAGGCTCCTCAGTTTGTAGCACATATGCAGGAGCTCAAGGCTCAGGGCAAGACCCATTGCGATTGCCCGGCTTGCACCTTGGCTGCGGATATCCTCTCCAAAAAAGAATATTTGGCCAAGAAATCTGTCTGGATTTTTGGCGGCGACGGCTGGGCATATGACATCGGCTTTGGCGGTGTGGATCATGTATTGGCCCAGAATCATGACGTCAATATTTTCGTCTTCGACACCGAGGTGTATTCCAACACCGGTGGACAAGCTTCCAAGTCCTCCAACATCGGACAGGTGGCCCAGTTCGCGGCTGCCGGTAAGGAGACGAAAAAGAAATCCCTGGCCGAAATTGCAATGTCCTATGGCTATGTCTACGTGGCGCAGATTGCCATGGGCGCCAATCCTGCTCAGACCATCAAGGCGATCACCGAGGCTGAAGCTTACCACGGTCCTTCCCTCATTATCGGCTATGCCCCCTGTGAGATGCACTCTATTAAAGGCGGCATGATGCATTGCCAGGACGAGATGAAAAAGGCTGTTGCCTGTGGGTATTGGAATCTGTTCCGGTTTAACCCCGACAATCTGAAAGCCGGCAAGCCCGCCTTTACGCTGGATTCCAAGGCCCCTGCAGGCGGCTATCAGGAGTTCCTGATGAATGAGGCCCGTTATAGCCGTCTCACGCGGGAATTCCCGGACCGTGCCAGCGAGCTCTTCGCACGCAATGAGGCGGCTGCCAAAGAGCGCTACGAGCATCTGTTAAAGCTGGTCGAGTTGTATCGGTAAGTTTTCTCTTACGTTTACCTGGTGCATAGACCTGTTTAGAGAGTCATAAAGTCACACCCAATTTTTCGGCCAGCAGCAAAAGCTGCTGGCCGATTTATTTTAGGCATGCGGCTCCAAAAACACTTTTCCCGAAGCTTCCAGCATCCCGAGATGCTATTTCGTGATGGAGGCAACAGAGAGGGGGCGCCGGCGCTGCTCACTGCGCTCATAGTGGGCTACGGGGCCTCACATGGCACGGCACGCGACGTTCTCTCTACTCTTCTTCTCAGATTCTTCTTCAGATTAGAAAATCCAGTAGGAGAGGCGTCTAGCCCCGACCTCTCACACCACGGGATATACGGTTCCGTACACGGCAGTTCAATCGCATCAGTGCAACGCCTCGCATCTGGCCAGGATGCTAAAGTATCCTGCCTGTGCGAGGCGTTCATTTGTTATTAGAACTAAAAATTCCTGGCATCGTCCCCGTCATCCGGTGGTATATCATGTGGCTGCACACCGTTGGGCGGCGTCATACCTCCCGGACGGTCGCCAAAACCTTCCATGGCGCCTATCATCCCGCCGGAGTTGGTCACAATGTCGGTTAAAGTGACCTTCGTGGTCTGCTCACCGGCTGTTATGGTGTAGCACTCTCCAGCTATCAGCTCCGGTGTGCTGATAACAAGGCTCTGGTAGTCTTGAACCGGCATATAAGAACAAAGGATGTTGCCGTCGGAGTCTGTGACGGTCAGCTCTGTTCCGGCTGAGACAACAGAAGCAAATGCAGTCAGGAAGGAATACTGGCTGGAACCGGATGTAAATCCGGAAGCCATGCCTGCGCTGCCTACGGCAACGATCGTGCCCCCGGTGATTTCCGCAGTAGAACCGTAATCCAGGGCGCTGTTGGCGGAGGAAGTTGGGCCGCTGATGTATACGGTTCCGCCCTCTAGATAGAGCGCGCCGTTGGAATCAATCCCATCTCCCTGTGCTGCAATGGTTAGCGTGCCGCCTGAGATCCGGATGAAGCAATCGGAGTCACTCCCCTCTGCAAAGAAGTCCCGGTCAAATCCCATTGACCCGTCAGAGCCACCCGCCGCGTTTAGGCCGTCATCGGAAGCAGATACGGTTAGGTCGCCGCCGGAGATTGCAATACTCAGTCCCTCTATTCCCTCATAGCTGGTATGGATTTGAATGGTACCTGCGCTGATGCTCAGCGCCCCGTCACTGTGAAATCCATCGTCTCCCGTGGAGATGGTGAAATTGCCGCCGGAAATATCCATGGTTCCATTGGAATGAACTGCGTCGTCGGAAGCATCCAGTTCAAATACCCCGCCGGAAATTAGCACGGCAGTACCGGCTTTGAGTCCCTTTGCGCTGTCGGAAGTATCCGTCTCATCTGCAATTCCGCCGCTGCCCATTGGGTTAGGCCATTGACCCCAGTTGGGGTTTTGTTCGCCGTTGCTTTGTACAACGGCATTGCTGCTCCCGCCCCCACTGGTCACCTGGAAAGTACCGCCAGAAATTTCCAGCGTCGTCTCCGCTTGAATTCCATCCAGAGCTGCAGTGATTTGGAAGGTTCCGCCGCCAATGGAGATATAGCCCAGGTTGACGTCGTCATCCCGGTTGGATTGGATGCCGTCTCCACCGGCCTCGATGGTCATGTCCGCCGTTAAAATTTTGACACCGTCCTTCCCTTTTACTCCGTCGTTGACCGCATCAATCGAAAAGGTACCGCCGGTAATGGAGAGTATGTCCTTGCAGTAAATCCCATGGTTGTAGCGGCCGGTTATATGCAGCGTTCCTGCACCGTTGATGGTCAAATCCGCTTTGGAATAAAGGCAGGCATTCGGTTCGTCTTCTCCGGCATCCAGGGTATAGGTTTGGCTGTCTGTGAGAGAATTGACGGAATCTTCGGCCAGCAGGATGAGAACCTTTTCCGCCTCTTCAATCAGAAGAGCCGGTCCGTCCGGACAAGTTACACAGATATTGTCCAATACCAACTGGACCTGCTGCTTCTCCGCGCGGACCAGCAGCTGTCCGGATAGGGTACCCGAAAAAATATAGACGCCCCCCTGTGTTATGGTGACCACTCCATCAGTTGCTTCCGCTCCGCTGCCGTCAATCTGTACCGCGTCATCCAGGCAGGTGATTTCAGTTGTGGAGGTCTCGTCGTACCCTACCTCCAGGTCAGACGCTTCAAAAAGCTGACCCGAGTCAGCAGCCGGCACAGTGGTCTCCGAGTCCTGCTGCGGGGAAGTGCAACCCTGCAGCAGATTTATGGCAATCGCCGCCACTACGACCCAGGTTAAAGTTTGTATGAACTTTTTCATTGTAAACCACACCCCCGTGCGATATTGTTAAAGCATCTCTTCGTTGGAAGCGATTTTACTGCAGGAAATTTCCAGATTTCCGTTCCGGCAGCGTAAGTCGTCCAAAAATGCTTTTTCACTGATGTTGTTTTTCAAAACAATCCGGTAGCAAAGTCGGTACAAGCTTCCCATGTTGGCCGTTTTTACACTCTCCAATTCCCAGCTTTTGACATATGTTTGAAACAGGTCATCAAAGACACCCTCATAGTCCAACCCCTCTGGGATTGTAATCCGAAGATTTCGTGTACCCGGCACTTCCCTGCCAAAGCCGGCAATCGATAACAACAAGTCCAATCCACACAGCAGGACAGTAAACAGCACGGCAACAGCGAGATATCCCATTCCGGTTGCTAAGCCGATTGCCATTGCCAGAAAAACACTTCCAATTTCCCGGGCATTTCCCGGAACGGAGCGAAAGCGGACCAAGCTAAAAGTACCCATCACTGCAACGCCGGTACCAATACTGCCGTTAACCAGCATAATGACGACTTGTACCATCGCCGGCAGCGTAACCAACGTCAGAAGAAAGCTTCTGGTACAGGAATTTCGATATGTGTGGGTCCATGCAATCAACAAACCCAGCAGCAAGGAAACGACGGTGCATGCCAGAAACGGGCCGAGAGAAAAAGTAGATGTGCCGGAGGGAAAAACGCTGGAAAATATTTCATTAAGCACAAATAATCAATCCTTTCTTAACGCCATTGGCCAAAGAAACTTCAGCCGTTTTACGGAACCCACCCTGTGCGGCAATTTTCTGATAGGCTGTTCCATATTTGGAAAATGAAGTGGGAAAAACCTGATATTTGTCAAATAACGTAACCATCCACATGGGCATGGCGCCTGCCAGTTTAATCTCCATTAAAAACTGCTTTTCGGATAAAAGCGGCCGGTCGGCTGAATCCGCGCCCAAGTGTAAATTTTGGCTCCGCCAAAGTAGATTCCAATCAAACGTAACGCGCAGATTGGGATCTTCCAAACTGTATAGTGCGAGCCGTTCATAGCCAATATAGACAGATGGAACGAGTCCTCCGTAAAACCGGCGCATGTAGTCCACCTCACGCAGAATCTGGCAATCTTTACCGGGACGGCAGCCGCGATATAAATAGGCTTCTGCCTCCTGCAGGGGCATCTCTACCCTTCTCTTGTATACCGTCCCCTTATACTTTTTCTTAAGCTCAACAAAAGCAGAGACCTGCGGTGCCGGTGTGCCGTAGCAGCGTAAGCGCAGCTTTTCTTTATAAGCCGGTTTTTCTAAAGACTGACGAATTAATTGATGGCTTGGTGTATCAAAATAAACGCTGGAAATTTGACTGTTTCCGTATTGATCCTGGGTCATGTGCGCTGAAAATTCATTCCGAATGGTCATGTAGAGAGGTTCATCCAACAGATACTTCTGTTCTAACCTTTGAAAAAAACTGCCTGATTCCATAGGTGCGCTCCTTTTTCGTTTCATGTCTGTACTATACAGCAGAAACCTTAAAGGAAGTTAAATCCCTGTATGAAAAAGGGAAATAAAATGTAAATAACACTGCCACAGCGGTCAATCCGGCTGCCGTGGCAGTGTTTTGTGTCTATTTGGGGGTAAAAGTAACGGTGAATCGGATGGAATCAGGTGCTGTAACCGCCGCCCAAATCTTAGCGTGATGTGCATGACAAATTGATTTTGCAATAGAAAGCCCAATCCCATATCCTCCCGTTTCTCGGGACCGTGAGGTGTCCGCGCGGTAAAACCGGTCAAACAGTCGGTTTAAATCCCCGGATGGAAGTTCCACGCACGTGTTTTCTACCCAAAGGCACGGCGTCTTTCCCCGCAGCTGCAACTGTATGGACACCTGTCCATCGGCGCCGGCGTACTTCACGGCATTTTCCAAAAGAATAGAAATTAACTGTTGCAGGCTGGCCGGATCTCCTGTGACATCAACACCGGGTTGCACGGAATCCGTTAAGACAACTTGATTGGCCTGCGCCAAAATGCGAAAAGATTCTATGGTTTCAGATACCAGCCGACTCAAATGCACGGACTGCATTTGCAGCACAGGACGCTCCATATCTAATTTGGTCAAAGCAAGCATAGATTGAAGTAGGCTGTCCATCCGGGACACCTGATTACGGATGCTGTCCGTCCACTGACTCTTCCCATCGGTTAGCTCCAGTACATCGTTGTTGGCTGAAATAATTGCCAACGGCGTCTTTAACTCATGTCCAGCATCTTCTAAAAATTGCTGTTGTTTCTGCATGGCCTCTTGAAAGGGACGAATGGCTCTCCGGGAGAACAGCGCCGCAATGAAAGAAACGAGAGCAAAAGCCACGGTTCCAATGGCAAAGGAGAGAAGCAGAAAAATTCTGTCACTGTTCAACTCCGTGCTGCAATCCAAGAAGATGACCATGCTTCCGTCTGCAGTCGACATCACGCCATAACGATAGTGCCCATCATACCCATTGGATTTTCCTTCGGCAACAGCGCGCTGTCCATAGGCAATGGCTTCCTCAGAAGAAACAGAAGCAATATGGCCGGTATTGATCCGGAGCACATTCCCCTTAATATCCAGCCAAATTACAAAGTATCGAGTCTTAAATCCGGTTTCTTCATTGATTCCGTCTGGTTTGGGCTTGTCCCATTTTTCGGAGGGCAGTTTCTTTTCATCTGGGAAACGACCGTTATTTTCTGAGAGATAACGCAGCATATCATCTGCATGATTCGCAGTATTGTAATATTTAAATAGGTTAATAGAACCCAACAGAATAACAATGACAATTCCTAGAGAAAGCATGACGATTCCGATAAACTTTCGCTGCAGTTTTCGAATCACGGCGTTTCCTCCCTGGCTTCACTTGCCAGTAGATACCCAACACCTCGGTTGGCCCTGATCTCTACGGTGCTGCCGACGGCGTGCAATTTTTTGCGTAGACCGGAAATATAGACCCACACCACGCTGATCTCCGTCTCCGCATCATATCCCCATATCCGCGAGAGAAACTGCTCCGTGGAGATGACACGGTTTGGGTTTTCCATTAAGAGCTCCAGCATTTGAAATTCTTTATTTCCTAACCGCTGTTTGCCCAGTGGACCGGTCAAGGTGAAAATTTCCCGGCTCAAAGAGAGGTCGCCGAATTGCAGTAGGTTTGTGGCTGCATCTGTGCGCCGGCGCGTCATAGCGCGAATGCGGGCCAAAAGCTCCCCCATGGCAAATGGCTTGACCAGGTAATCATCGGCTCCCATGTCCAGCCCACGGATCCGGTCGTCTACCTGAGATTTTGCCGTTAACAACAAAACGGGAATCACATTTCCCTCTTCCCGTATATACTGCAAAACAGACAGGCCGTCCAGACCCGGCATCATAATATCCAGAATGGCACCGTCGTATTGCCCGGCCTGGATATAGTCCAAGGCATCCCGACCGTTGTATACCGGATCCACTGAATAGTGATTGTGTTTTAAAATGGCGCAGAGCGCGTCGGACAATTCACGCTCGTCTTCCGCCAGCAACAAACGCACAGAAATGGCCCCCTTCTAAACCGGATGCAAAAATTCCGGAGGCCCGCAGGCTGCGGACCTCCGGAATTTATGCCTTTGGATGACATTTTTGATAGACACTTTTCAGATTCTGATTGACCAGTTGTGTATAAAGCTGAGTCGAAGAAATATCACTGTGGCCCATCATTTCCTGGATGGAGTGCAAATCCGCTCCATTTTCCAGCAAATGCACCGCAAAACTATGCCGCAGGGTGTGCGGCGTAATGTCTTTTTCAATGTGAGCCGTCTCTTGATAGTGCTTCAGAATCTTCCAGAATCCCTGCCGGCTTATGCGCTCTCCGCTCACGTTGACAAAAAGGGCAGGTTCTCCAGGATTGGCCACCATGCCGGGCCGCACGTCCCGCATATAGTTGCTCAAAGCCTTCACCGCTCCAGGATACATCGGAACCAGGCGGGTTTTCTTACCACCGCATTTTACAAAGCCGCCGTCCAAACTGACATCATCTACATTTAGACCCGTGAGCTCACTGACCCGCAGGCCGGTGGCATACATGACCTCCAGCATAGCGCGGTCTCGGTACCCCTTTGCATCCATACAGGAGGGCTGTGACAGCAAAAGCTCCACCTCCCGACCCGTGAGAATTTGCGGCAGCTTTTTCTCTCCCCGTTCCACATGTACGTCTTGCACCGGCGTCTCTTTTAAAAAGCCGGAAGAAACCAAATACGCGAAGAAATTCTTTAAGCTGGCAACCGACCGGGAAATGGTAGCGGAAGAACGGCCTTCCCCGGAGAGCTGGAGCAGGTAGGCAGAAATATTCTGTTGGGTCGCGTCCACAAGCTCTGCCTCTTCCGTATCACGCAGCCATCCGGCAAATTGCCGGACATCCCGTAAATATGAGACGGTGGTATTGCCGGACGCTTGCTTTACATTGACCAGGTAGTTCTCATAGGCAGAGATTAGATCTAACATAACGACAGCGTTCCTTTTTATGTTGATATAAACACAGATTGGCTCAATTCCGATATTACCGGCGATAAAAGCCAATGAGATGCCAGGATACATAACACGCTGAAACAGCAGGCGATTGCCAAGTCCCGGGACAGATGCGTCTGTCCTTCCCGGCTGCGCCGCAGCAGAAACCAAAACAAAAACAGCAGGCAAATCCCTCGTCCAGCCAAAAGCAGTGCAGCAAAAACCCAACCGGCGGTGCAAAAAGCACCGACAAAAGCATAGACTGAAAAACCAAATAAAAAACCACAGAGTATGGCAGGAAGCGCCAAGCACCATGTGCGCCGGCAAAAATACGTCAAAACACCGGCCATCACCAACGGCAGCAGACAGCATAAAACCTCCGCCCCAATATAGGCCCGGCTCAACACGACGCCACAGCAAACTTCATACAACTCAAAAGCAGGCATACGCCGACAGGTCAGACACCCCGCACAGACGGCCGCAGCAAAACTTCCCCAAATGATCGTCATTGGATCCTGCATAGCGCCTGCCTTAAAATTGCGGTAGAAAAAATTGTACATGATCGGCCCTCCGTTAATTTTTCACCTTAAATTCCAAAGGAGCTGGCCGACATAACTCGTGCGCACCGAGGCGCTTCCAACGAATTCACGTCATTTTGCTTTTTTACTATACTCCAAATCCCGTGAAAATTCAAGGCCTATTCACCCAAAATGCAGTTTTTGTAAATTATGTACATATTTTATGTAAACATTGTTATGTAAACTTTTTTGAGAATCGCGAATAAGCATACTAAAAATATGCGAAGATAACCAGATATAGCGTCTCGTCGGCACCATGGCTCCCAAATATGGTTTTTGCAGGAGTTCCTGCAAAAACCATATTTGGGGTAAGCCAGAATTACGCATTGTGGTTTTTGTTCATTTTAACCGATGCGGTATTTTTTGGGCACACGTTTATGACGTTGTCCCCCACCGGCGCTGACGATTCCGGTGGCTGCAGACACTCCGATCACGACAGCAGCGGCGACCAACACACCCTGAAACTTTCCGCCGAAGATGAGCGCCGTCACGGCCAACAAAATCAGAAGATAACACCCGCCGAATAAAAGGCACATAATCATAGGCTTCCGGCCGGCTAATTTAGCAGAGCACCAAGCCCCAATGGCCGCAGATATGACTAAAATTGCCATAGCCAGTATCCCGGTCGCGCTTTCCTGCAGCAATTGCCTGTCCATCAAAGCAGCGAAAACAGCGGCCAATGCAACGGTTAGCACAACACCAGCGCCCAAGCCAATGCCCAAGGCCTTCCCCACTCCAGCGGAAGATCCACTATGTTGCTTCATCTCCCATTTCTTCTTACTCATCCTACCTCCCCCCTTTCCACTGCAGACTATGCGCCGGCCTTTCCATTCAGAACCAGTGCTTCTCGGAGCGATACTTTTATCACAGCCGAGCAGTGGCAAAAACCGCCAACCAACACGGTCGCAACAAATATGGAAGGGGATTCTTGCTGCCGCTAATCTTGCGCCTATTGGTAAGCAAAAAAGCTTTTTCTTGAACGCATTGCAGCACCGGTCATATTTACGTGTTCTATAAATAGAAAAAAGCAGCCTATTATGGCTGCTTTTTATTAGTTCAACAATTTATCTAATTTATCTTCCGCGTATATAGTACAACGAAGTGATCATTATAGCAATTTACTACTTCAGAAATTCAAAAACCAGCATCTTATATTCTCTTATCTTATATCATTCTTTTTACGCAAAACACAAGACTTGTGCAGATAGACTGATTCTTCACCACAAGTATCTGACTAATATTCAGAATCTCTAAGTATCTGACTAATATTCAGAATCTCTACTGTAGAATAAATGCACTAAAGAAGTTCAAATACAATTTTTACAATAAAAAATCGGAACGAGCATAACCCGTTCCGACGTGGTCCGAGTGACTGGATTCGAACCAGCGGCCTCTTGAACCCCATTCAAGCGCGATACCAAACTTCGCCACACCCGGATATTTCATTTTATGCCATATCTTTGGCGCTCAGATATAATAGCACGTACCCTTCAAAAAAGCAAGCCCTTTTTTTACTTTTTTCAAAAAATTTCTAAACCAGTTTACAGCGGCCTCTGCAGAGATGACAGGGACTTTGCGTTTTGAGGCCTTCCGTCCCGGCTTGGAGCCGGAGCTCCCCACCTTGCCATGTTTCCATGCAACAAGGTGGGGAGCCACCAGCCTGATATCTCAGAATGAACGCCGGTCAGGCTCAATAACTCAATAATTCTCCGCTTTCAGCTGGAAGTAACTCTTGGGGTGATCGCAAACCGGGCATTTTTCAGGAGCTTCTTTTCCAATGTGAATGTGCCCGCAGTTGGCGCATTGCCAAATCCGGTCTCCATCCCGGGAGAAAACCAGGCCGCCTTCCACATTGGCCAAAAGCTTCCGATAACGCTCCTCATGTTCCTTCTCAATGGCGCCCACAGCCTCAAACAGGTAGGCGATTTTATCGAAGCCTTCCTCTTTTGCTACCTTGGCAAACTCGGCGTACATCTCAGTCCATTCATAATTCTCCCCTGCAGCCGCATCTTTCAAATTTTCTGCTGTGTCGGGGACAGCGCCTCCGTGGAGAAGCTTAAACCAAATTTTGGCATGTTCCTTCTCGTTGTCGGCCGTCTCCTGAAAGATTCGGGCAATCTGCTCAAAACCATCTTTCTTAGCTTTCGAGGCATAGTACGTGTACTTACACCGGGCCTGAGATTCGCCGGCAAAAGCCGCCAGCAGATTGGCTTCCGTTTTACTACCCTTCAGTTCCATCGGTATTTCCCCTTTCATATGTATCATTTTGTGGAATTCTGTGTTTCCAGTATAACACAGACCCAGGGAATTGTCACGCCATATTTTGGGTGATTCCAAATCATGTATTTTTGCTGGGAAAGGAGTCGTCATTTCTTTGGCTGCTGTTCCGTCAGCGAGGATTGTCGCACCGGCTTTCCGTCACAACAGCAAGAAGTACCAATCATAGAACAGTTGGGTTCCAGGTTTTGTTCCCGCAGGAACGCCGTTCCCCAATCTCGCATGGCGTGGAGAATGGGCAGCAGACTCTCGCCTCGGACTGTCAGAGAGTATTCTACCCGGGGCGGAACAACTGGAAATACTTCGCGATGAATGAGCCCGTCTTCCTCCAGCTCCCGCAGCTGCTGGGTCAACATTTTGGGCGTGGCGCGGAGAATGAGCCGCTGAAGCTGACTAAAACGCTGCGGACCACCAGCCAGGTGCCAGAGAATTAAGGTCTTATACTTACCGCCAATCAAATCCAGAGTTGCTTCCACTGGACAGTGGTAGCTCTGCGGACAATCCATAGTCCCATCTCCCTATCATTTTAGGTACTACTGCACCAAAAAGTGCGTTCTTTACAAAAGGAAATCTTTTTGTATAATGGTAGCATAGAGCAGGAGAAAAGTCAATTCTTCCCGGTTTCTTTCTGAATTTTGACAATTTCTCTGTTGATTTTCTGCAATCTGCAAATACTAGCCAATGGATTGGAGATGGGAGGAAACTATGAACGTAAAATTTGACATCACCGGCATGACCTGCGCCGCCTGCGCCGCCAGAGTGGAAAAAGCTGCGAAAAGCGTTTCCGGCGTGGACAGCGCGGAAGTCAATTTGCTGGCCAATACGCTGCGCGCAGAGCTGTCCGGCCCGGATGTGACACAGGCTGTCATCTCTGCTGTGGAAAAGGCCGGATATTGCGCCGTCGCCTCGGGTACCCAGAATGCCCCCAAACCGGAGAATCCCCAGGCAAAGACCTTGAAAGAAATGAAGACTCGTATAATTTGGTCGGCTATTTTCCTAATCATTTTGATGTATTTCACGATGGGGCATATGATCGGTCTTCCATTGCCACATGTACTCCACGGCCCGGAAAACGCGATGGTTTTTGCCTTGCTTCAATTTTTCCTGACGTTACCTGTGGTCTTTTTAAACCGCAGTTACTACACCAGAGGATGCAAGGCGCTCTGGCATAGAAGTCCCAATATGGATTCCCTCATTGCCGTGGGATCGGGCGCGGCGCTGCTATACGGCGTAATTGCTCTGTTTCGTATGGCTTGGGCTACAGGCAACGGTGTCTGGAGTCTGGTGGAGCACTACCGGGATAATCTGTACTTTGAATCGGCCGCTATGATTCTTACGCTCATCACCCTGGGGAAATTTTTGGAAACCCGAGCAAAGGGCAAAACGGGAGATGCGATCCGGCAATTGATGGATTTGGCGCCGGAAACGGCTACGGTATTTCGAAACGGAAAGGAAATAGAGATTCCGGCTTCCCAAGTCCAAGTTGGCGATACCGTTTTGGTCCGAGCCGGCGGGCGCATTCCGGTGGACGGTACCGTTCTGGAAGGCCGGGCCTCCATAGATCAAAGTGCTCTCACAGGCGAGAGTGTTCCTGTAGAGAAAGGGCCCGGAGATCCTGTGGCTGCCGCTACCATCAATACCGCGGGATTCTTAAAATTTCGGGCAGACAAGGTGGGCGAAGATACGACCTTGTCTCAGATTATTCGATTGGTGGAGGAAGCGGGCGGCTCCAAAGCTCCCATCGCTCGCCTGGCCGACCGCATTGCCGGCATTTTTGTTCCAATTGTTATGGCCATAGCCCTTGCCGCCGCAATCATTTGGCTTTTGGCCGGAGAGGGGATAGAATTTGCACTGACCACCGGCATTTCCGTTTTGGTGATCTCTTGCCCCTGCGCTTTGGGCCTGGCAACACCTGTAGCCATTATGGTCGGTACCGGGCAAGGCGCTCGGAACGGCGTCCTGTTTAAATCTGCAGAAGCCCTGGAAACGTTGAGCCGGGCGGACACGGTGGTCCTGGACAAAACCGGCACCCTGACCCAAGGGCGGCCGCAGGTGACCGATATTTTGCCGGTTGAGGGATCTGAAAAATCACTTCTTGCATTGGCCGCTGCGCTGGAGCAGCAATCGGAGCATCCCTTTGCCGCCGCCATTTTATCTCGCGCCCAAGAGGCGGGGATCGAAGTGGCTCCGGCGGAGGACTTTCATACGATTCCCGGCCGGGGCGTGTCCGGCACAGTCAAAGGCCGCCGCTGCCTGGCGGGCAACCGGCAAATGATGGAAGAAGCCGGTATCGCCGTTCCCGCTTATCCCGAATTGGCCGCAGATGGAAAAACACCGCTGTATTTTGCAGCAGACAAGGTCTTTCTGGGTGTCATTGCTGCGGCAGACGTTTTAAAGGCCGACTCCGCCGTTGCAGTGGAACGCCTGCAACGACTGGGTCTGGAGGTCGTGATGCTCACTGGAGACAATGCTGCAACAGCCCAAGCCATCGCGGGGAAAGCAGGAATCCGCCGTGTGGTCTCCGATGTGTTACCTACAGAGAAGGCCGGGCAAATCCAGGCGCTTCGAGATCAGGGGCACAAGGTCATGATGGTCGGTGACGGGATCAACGATGCACCGGCTTTGGTAACGGCAGATGTGGGAATCGCCATTGGCGCCGGAACCGATATTGCCATTGACTCGGCTGATGTGGTGCTGTTATCCGGCAGCCTTCAGGACGTGGCGGTGGCAGAGTCTCTCAGTCGGGCCACCCTGCGGAACATTCGGGAAAACCTGTTTTGGGCCTTCTTCTATAACGTCTTAGGAATTCCCATCGCTGCCGGTGCCCTCTATCCGGCCTTCGGCCTGCAATTGAGTCCTATGCTGGGTGCTGCCGCTATGAGTCTCAGTTCCGTGTTTGTCGTGTCCAACGCCCTGCGTCTTCGCTTTTTTAAACCCAAGGGAAAAGTAAACGTACCCCCAGCCCCTGTACAAGCAGAGGCATGCCATATTACAAAACAGGAGGAAACAACTATGACAACCGTAATTCATGTAGAAGGTATGATGTGCAATCACTGTAAAGCCGCAGTAGAAAAGGCCTGCAAGGCAGTACCCGGAACACAGGACGCTGTTGTAGACCTGGAAGCCAAACAGGTCACCGTTACGGGAACAGCCCAACCGGAAGCGCTGCATCAGGCCATTACCGACGCCGGGTATCAGGTTATGGGGTAACCGCATGACAGAATTTTATTTGCCTTCTCACGGCAAGGGGCGTATCCACTGTGTACAGTGGGCGCCCCTGACGCCCGTTCGGATGATTGTACAGATCGTTCACGGCATTGCAGAGCATGTGGAGCGCTACAGCGACTTTGCCCAATTTTTAAATCAGCGTCATGCTCTGGTTGTGGCGGAAGACCATATGGGCCATGGCGGTTCTCTGGCTCCGGGAGACCCTCCAGGTTATTTTTATGGCGGTTGGACGGCCGCTGTGGACGATACGTTTTCGCTGCTTCAAAAAACAAAAAAGGAGCATCCGCAGATTCCGTATGTCCTGCTGGGCCACTCCATGGGCTCTTTCCTGACCCGAACGCTGCTGTACCGTTACCCGGACAGCGGCATTCGGGCCGCCGTCATCTGCGGTACCAGCTGGCAACCTGCACCGGTCCTGAGAGCCGGGCTGGCGATGTGCCGCTTGGCCTGTCAAAAAGAAGGAGAAACCCATACAAGCGACTCTCTTCGGGAGCTCATTTTCGGCAGCTACAATAAACGCGTGGAAGATCCCCAGACTCCCTTCGACTGGATTTGCAGCGATCGTTCCGTGATCGACGCTTACGTGGCAGATCCATTGTGCGGTTTTTCCGAGACGGCCGGACTGGATCGGGATATGCTTCAGGGAATCCAGATGAATCAAAAACCGGAAAACCTGGCGCGTATGGACAAAAAACTGCCGGTTCTTTTTGTAGCCGGAACGCAGGACCCCGTCGGAAACTATGGAAAAGGCGTCAGAAAAAGCGGAGAAGCTTTTCGTAAAGCCGGAATGGAGGATGTAACGGTAAAGCTTTACGACAACAGTCGTCACGAAATTCTGAACGACGTGGAAAAACGACAGGTTTACCAGGATATTTTCCAGTGGATTTCCAGCAAAATTTTCTAAAAACATTTGTATTTTCCTCGGTTTCCAATTAAAATTCCAAAAAACATGTTGACAAAATGATTACAGTTTGTTACAATCTTGGCGTGACCTTGAGTAAACAAGTACCAAAGGAGAATCGCCATGAAACGACTCTTGTCTATAGTTTTATTGTTTGCCTTGGCTGTAACGACTCTTGCAGCTCTGCCGGTTCAGGCAGCAGAGGCTCCCATTACGTCCACGGAGGAAGATTCCATTGTACCTTCCCCGTGGGACAATGCGGAACTGGACAATTCTGCCCAGTTCCTGCCGTCCGATTCCGGCGACGCCGACGCAGCGGATACATACCACGCAGAAGACGCGTCGCAGGAAGCTCCTCTTGCTTCTCTCCCGTTTCAGGACGTACAGCCCGGCAGTTGGTATTATGACGATGTGGTTGCCGCTTATGAAGCCGGTTTGATGGAGGGTGTCTCATCCACAAAGTTCGCCCCTTATTCCACCCTCACGCGGGCCCAGGTTGTAACGGTTCTGTACCGGATGGAAGGCTCTCCGTCCGTATCCGGAAGTTCCGGCTTTTCCGACGTACCCACCGGCGTGTTCTATACGGAGGCCGTAACCTGGGCCGCTAAAAACGGGATTGTAAAGGGTGTCACCGCAACAGAGTTCCACCCGCAATCCTCTGTCACCCGAGAGCAAATCGCAACGATTTTCTACCGTTACGGTGACTTTAAGGGAAATGACGTTTCTACTACCGTCACCCTATCCGGTTACGCCGATCATCAGTCCGTTTCGAATTTTGCCAAAAAGCCTATGGCTTGGGCTGTATCTTGCGGCCTGATTCGGGGCGCCAATGCAAGCAACGAGGCGCCTCGGCTGGCTCCCAAGTCCGCTTCCAATCGCGCTCAGGTGGCAACTCTGCTGAATCGTATGTCTAAGCTCTTGGAAGACGGTGCAATTTTCCGCTCCAGCCAGAAAATTGTTGACTTCATTAAAGAACACGAAGGCTTTTCCGCCAAGCCCTACTGGGACTACTCTCAGTACACCATCGGTTACGGAACCTTCTGCGGAAAGACAAAGGAAGAAGTTCCTGCTTCCTATTGGAACGGAATCTCCAAAGAGGAAGCCGAGGTATTGCTCCGGGAAGCCATCGCCAGCAACTATGAGCAGTCTGTGATTCAGTATGAGAAAAAGCTGGGAAGAGCGCTTCCTCAAGGCCAGTTTGATGCTTTGGTGAGCTTTACCTTCAATTTGGGCGCCGGCTGGATGCAGGGCAACAACCGCCTTACCACCTGGATGAAAAACCCCACGACGGAATTGCAGTTGGTCTGGGCTATGGGCGTTTGGTGCCGGGCCGGAGGCGCCGTGACCACCGGGCTTTCAACCCGCCGGATTCGAGAGGCGCAGGTCTTCCTGTACAACGACTACGTCGGTGGAGGAGACCATCCCAACTACTGCTATGTGAAATACACCGGTAACGGCAGCTTGCTGACCTCCCAGTACACCGATGATGTAGGTTATTACATCCAGGGTGCTTCTTATGGTACGTTGCCGTCTCCCACCTGGACCTCACCTTATTCCTCCTCCGCTGTAGAAACCGCTGCGGTGCCGACCTTCTTGGGATGGTTTACCAAGGACGGCGTACAAGTGACGTCTTCGTCTATCGTAAAGACCGACCAAGTCCTGGAGGCTCGCTGGAGTAAGTAAACGGTTGATTTGAGTTGACAAAAAATTTTATATAGGGTCTGCTGCAATCGGCGAACCGATTTGGGGCGGGTCCCTGCCGGGTGTGCAACACACCGGCAGGCCCCTCCAGACGGTTTCGCCTCGCAGCAGACCCTTGCGTCCGTTTAAAATGCAAACCTGAAAGCAGCATTGGAACGAACGGCGTGACGGAACGGAGGAACGGTTTCATGCAAAATTTTAAACTGATCTTATCGTATGACGGCAGCCGCTATTTCGGCTGGCAGCGCCAGGCAAAAACAGAACATACCATTCAGGGGAAATTGGAACATATTTTAAGCCGTATTTTGGATGAGCCGATTGAAGTAGCCGGCAGCGGCCGCACCGACGCCGGCGCTCATGCTCTGGGGCAATGCGCCAGCTTTCGGTGCAAGAGCACCATGGGCAGTTCTGAAATTTTGTCCCAGCTTCGTATGCATTTGCCGGAGGACATCGGCGTATTATCCTGTGAAGAGGTTCCGCTTCGGTTTCATGCCAGACTGAACGCCATATCCAAGACCTATGAATACCGGGTCTGGAACAGTGCGGCGCCCTGCGTCTTTCAGAGGAAATATGTGTACCGCTTCCCTGTCCCTTTGAATTTGGAAGCGATGAAGCAGGCGGCGGATTTCTTGGTGGGCCGCCATGACTTCCGCTCCTTTTGCTCCAACAAAAAGTTTAAAAAGTCCACGATACGGACCATTTACAGCTTGAACTTGGTTTCAAATGGACCGGAACTGCGCTTTATCGTCCGGGGCGACGGCTTCTTGTATCATATGGTCCGGATTTTGGTGGGTACCCTGCTGGAGGTCGGGATGGGACAGAAAAGCCCCATGGATCTACCGGATATTTTGTCTGCTCAAAACCGGGAAGCGGCAGGATATACCGTTCCAGCCTGCGGACTTTTTTTGATGGAGGTTACATACCAATGAACATTCAAATTTTTGGAACGTCCAAATGCTTCGACACAAAAAAGGCGGAGCGGTATTTTAAAGAACGGCGGATCCCCTTTCAGCGAATTGACCTGGCCCGTTTTGGAATGTCCGGAGGAGAATTTGATGCAGTTGTCCGGGCGTTGGGCGGCATCGATCATTTAATCAATTGGGATGGAAAATCCGATGAGATTGCCCTTCTCCGGTATATGGACGACGTCCGCAGAAAGGAAGACCGTGTATTGGATCATCCCACACTCATGAAAACCCCTGTTGTCCGAAACGGCCGTCAGGCCACTGTGGGGTATTGCCCGGATGTCTGGGCGACATGGAAGTAAAAGCTGTACCAAAGAGCAAACTGCCAAGGGAAATTAGCCCCGGGCCGTTTGCTCTTTTTTATCGTCGAACCGCGCCTTGCAGGCGCAGCCTTTCAATCAGCCGGAAAGAAATTCAATTACAGCAGGGAGGCTATGATTCGCCTTCTGGAAAGGGGCCAGGTATGTTGGAAATATTCACCAGTCTCATACAGGCGCTCAACCGCGTGGTATGGGGCATTCCCGCTCTCATTTTGATCTTGGGAGTGGGGCTATATTATAGCTTTCGCACGCGTTTCCTCCAGATACGAAAGCTTGGCTTTTCCCTCCGCTCCATCTGGAACAAGCTTCGGCAAAAGCCGGAAGCGGGCGGCGTTTCTCCCTTTCAGGCAGTATGCACGGCGTTGGCTGCCACCGTCGGAACCGGAAACATCGCAGGCGTAGCCGGAGCCATCGCAATCGGCGGTCCCGGCGCCATTTTCTGGATGTGGGTCGCCGCCCTGCTTGGCATGGTAGTCAAATTCGCCGAAGTAGTTCTGGCTGTCCGTTACCGGGAACCGGATGCACAGGGCGGTTACCGGGGCGGTCCCATGTACTACATCAAAAACGGTTTGGGGCCCAAATGGGCCTGGTTGGGCGGACTGTTTTGCGCCTTCGGTATGGTAGCGGCTTTTGGCGTAGGCAATTCCACGCAAATCAGTACAGCCGTGGCCAGCATCAACGAAGCGCTTTGTTTCGTGGGGTTGACCCCTTCGTTCTATGGAAATCTGGCCATGGGATTGATTGCCGGAGCCATTGTAGCTTTGGTCATTCTGGGTGGAGCCAAGCGGATCGGCGCAGTGGCGGAATATCTGATTCCCGTCATGTCCCTGGGGTATATTGCCTTGAGCCTCGGCGCGCTGTTCCAAAACGCGGGAGCCATCCCCGGCGCGCTGAAAGCCATTTTTGCAGGAGCTTTCTCCCCCGCCGCCTTCACCGGCGGCGCCGTGGGTACCATGTTCCTTGCGCTGCGAATCGGCGTATCCCGGGGTGTGTTTACCAATGAAGCCGGCATGGGCACGGCTTCCATCGCCCACGCCGGAGCAAATACCCGTCATCCTGCCGAACAAGGGTTATATGGAATTTTTGAGGTTTTTGCCGATACCCTGGTCATCTGTACCATGACCGCCCTGGTCATTCTGACCTCCGGCATTCCAATCCCCTACGGAGCAGACGCCGGTGCAGAGCTGACCGTCTCCGCATTTGTCTCGGTGTATGGAGGCTGGGTTACCATTTTCCTGGCTTTGTCCATGGCTCTATTTGCCTTTGCCACCATTTTAGGATGGGGACTGTATGGGTTGCGTTGTGCAGAGTATCTATTGGGGAACCGAAGCTTTCGTCCCTTTGCGTTGGCTCACGCTGCAACCACCGTATTGGGAGCATTACTTGCACCGGCGCTGCTGTGGGAGTTGGCAGAAGCTGTAAACGGCCTGATGGCCATTCCCAATTTAATTGCCTTGGCGGCCCTCAGTCCCGAGGTCTTCCGTCTAACCAACGCTTATTTTCACGCACAGCAGAAAAGCCCGGCACGGTGTGAAGCGGCCTGTACGACTGCTTCTCCGGACCATATTTCCCCTATCAAGCCGGACGGTAAAGCGCTTCCGTCTCAGCACCGGCCGGCCTGAAGGGTGGATAGCGCGCAGCCTCATCTTGTTTCTTTGCAAGAAACCCCATGCCGCCGGACGCTCGCCGATTGACAATCTCTCCCGGAGATGCTACTATGAGAAAAAAATGAAAACACAGAGGTACTCATTATGAACGAACACGCATTGGCCCAGTTGCTGTTCCCTCAGGTGACCGAAACGCCGGAGGATTTGGAGCGTCGGTATCCCCCCAGGGACCTTCCCGCCGGGGCAATCGTCACCCGAATGGCCCCCAGTCCCACCGGATTTGTCCATCTGGGAAACCTGGTGCAGGGCCTGGTTGCAGAACGCATGGCACATCAGTCAGGAGGAGTCCTATTCCTCCGGGTAGAGGATACAGACGCCAAACGAGAAGTCCCCGGCGCAGTCGAGGTCTTAATTCAGACTTTACAGCACTATGGAATTCATTTTGACGAGGGCGTGACCATCCAGGGAGATTCGGGTATTTATGGGCCGTACCGCCAGCGCCAGAGAGCGGAGATTTACCACGTGTATGCCAAAGAGCTGGTGCAGAAAGGATTTGCCTATCCCTGCTTCTGTACAGAAGAGGAATTGGCCGCCATGCGGCAGCACCAAGAGGAGCAGAAAGTTAACTTTGGTTATTATGGTCCTTGGGCCGTCTGGCGGGACCGGAGCATGGAGGATGTTCGGACCCAGCTGGCCGCAGGCCGTCCCTGGGTTTTGCGGTTCCGCTCCACCGGCTCGACAGAACACAAGTTCAAGTATCGGGACCTGGTGAAAGGAGAGCTCACCGTAACGGAAAATGACATAGATCAGATTTTGCTCAAGTCTGACGGCATTCCCACCTATCACTTTGCCCATGCAGTGGATGATCATTTAATGCGCACCACCCATGTCATTCGGGGAGACGAGTGGCTGCCCAGCCTTCCTTTTCATATGCAGCTGTTCCAGGCTTTGGAGTTTTCCTTGCCCAAGTATGTTCATATCGGCCCTCTGATGAAAATGGACGGAGCCTCCAAGCGGAAGCTCAGCAAACGAAAAGATCCGGAGCTGGCACTCACCTATTACAAAGCGGAGGGTTTTCCGGTTCAGGCGGTTTACGAATATGTTATGACGCTCCTGAATTCCAATTATGAGGACTGGAGACGGGCAAATCCCACCGTGGATTCTCATGAGTTTTCGTTTTCCTATAAAAAACTGAATCCCGCCGGAGCCCTGTTCGATTATGCCAAGCTTTGTGATGTTTCGAAAAACGTAATTTCCACCATGTCCGCCCAGGAGGTTTTCCAGCAGGTCCTGGCATATGCACAGGAATACGACCCGGAGTTTGGACAAGCTTTGTCCGCAGACCCGTCGTACGCCACCGCCATCTTCGCCGTGGGCCGGGGCGGTAAGAAGCCCCGAAAAGACCTCACAACCTGGAAAGATGCCAAACCTTATATGGGTTTCTTTTATGACCCGTTTTTCTGCGCAGACGCGCCATTTCCCGGGGAATTTTCTCCCGGGACGATCAAGACCGCTCTGGCCCGTTTCTGGGAGCAATATGACCCGCAGGATGACGCTACGACATGGTTTGAAAAAATCAAGACCTTGGCCGACTCCATGGGTTTTGCAACGAATATGAAGCTGTACAAGCAAAATCCAGACGCTTGGCCGGGTTCTGTAACCGATGTGAGTACGTTTTTGCGCATTGCTCTTACCGGAAAAACCAATTCGCCGGACCTATATACGGTCATGCAGCTTCTCGGTCCGGATCGCTCCCACGCCCGCATTCAGAACGCCATAAACCGGCTGTAACAGCTCCTGCTCAGGCCCGACGCCCACGTCTCTGACTGTGAGCGTCGGCCTAAACTTTTGTGATGATACCAAGCCCGTGTATCAGGTAAATCAAAAAATAATGTTCAATCCTGTTGCCCCCTGGGAAACGGGTGATAAGATCCGACCAAACTGCAAAAACTGGAGTGTAATTTTGGATGCCCTACTTTGGATGCCATCTCTCCCCTGCCGGCGGTTATACCGCCATGATACGTACCGCCTGTACTCTAAAAGCCGATACCTTACAGTTTTTTACTCGAAATCCCAGAGGCAGCCGGGCTAAGTCGCCGGATCCTGCTGATGTAAGCCGGGCATCATGGCTGTTGGTACAAGAACGCTTTGGTCCCATTGTAGCCCATGGGGCCTATACTATGAACCTGTGTACCCGGGAACCGGAGGCGCGAGCCTTTGCCGCCCAAGTTTTGACGGAGGATTTAAACCGGGCCTCTCTGCTTCCAGGCTGCCTGTACAATTTCCACCCGGGCAGTCATGTGGGACAAGGCGTGCAGACCGGTGTATCGCAAATCGCACAAGCCTTGGAAGCTGCGCTGGCTCAAGAGCCATCTGTTTATGTCCTACTGGAAACCATGGCGGGCAAGGGTACGGAAATTGGCGGCTGTTTTGAGGAGCTCCGCATGATTCTGGACGCCGTTCAGAGTCCACAGCTTCATGTTTGTCTGGATACCTGTCACATCTGGGATGCCGGCTACGACATTGCCGGCTGTCCCGAGCGTGTTTTGGCTGAGTTTGATCGGGTGATTGGGCTGGAGCATCTCCGGGCGATTCATCTCAACGATTCCCGAAATCCCCTGGGAGCCAAAAAGGACCGTCACGCCCGTCTGGGAGAAGGGTGCATTGGGCTGGACGCCCTGTGCCGCTTCGCGGCACATCCGGCCTTCGTTCATATCCCGATGATCCTGGAAACGCCCAATGAACTGCCGGGCTATGCCCAGGAGATTCAGCTGCTTCGGCAAATGTGCCCACCGTAAGATCTTCTGAACTTAAACCTTGCAAAAGACGGTCCCTTTGCAAACGAGAACACCGACGGGAGTCGTCTTCCACATTTCTTAATTTGACAATTTATGTGAAACATAGTATTCTTTTTAAAAGCACACGGAAAGGAGCTGTTTGAAAATGCAGCAAAAGCTAACCCGCTCCCGGCAGGACCGGAAGCTCTTGGGCGTCTGTGGCGGTCTGGCCGCTTTCTTTGGTATAGATGCCACTCTGATCCGCTTGATCTGGGCATTGGGCACCCTATTTAGTGTGGGCTTGGGACTTGTCGCCTACTTGGTTGCTGCGCTCATTATACCGGAAGAGCCTTTGCTTTAAGCACGCCGTCCGGAAAGGAAGTGACCTCATTTGGAAGATTTTTTTAAAAGCCTCCAGAGTTTTGGCAGTCTTCCCTTTGGAAGCACACCGTTTTCCAATCTGTACTGCACCGCAGTACGGATTCTGCTGCCCATTTTGGCATTGCTGCTTCTTCTGCGCTGCGCCAAAAGTCTGCTCACCTTCCGCAAAGAACCGGAAATCTGGGCGTGGCTTTGCCTGCCGGATGGAAACCAGCTTCCTATCACACACTGGGAAAATGTGATTGGACGAAACAAACGCAGCGACATTGTCATCGACCTGCCGACAATCTCCAGGAGCCACGCCGTTCTGACCCGGTATGATGACGGCAGCTGGACCATCCGTGACATTGGATCCAAAGGCGGCATTCAGGTCAACGGGCAGGACACGGCAATCTGCGCCTTGGAACCCGGCGATGTGATTTCCCTAAACGGTTTAAAAATGACTCTAGAACCCATAACGGAAAATCAGGAGGCCTACCAATCCTCACTCCGGACCAAAGCAGGCAAGGATTTCCATCCGAGTGTGACCCTGTGCCTTCTCAGCCTGTTCCAATTGCTTATGTCCGTCCAGTTGCTTTTTACTGCAGAGTTGGAGGACATGGGCCATATTGCTCTGGGATTCGGCGCGATTTTTCTCATACAATGGTTCTTATTCGCTTTTTATTGCATCATTCACCGCAGGGGCTATGAAGTTGAAACCATCGCCTTTTTTCTAAGTACGCTCGGCATGGCCATCATCGCGACCGCAGATCCGGGCGAAGCGCCGAAGCAGTTGGCCGCTATGGTATTGGGATTGATCGTATTCCTCTTTATCGGCTGGTCTCTGCGGGATTTAGAGCGGGCGAAAAAGGTGCGGTATCTGGCAGCGGCTTTCGGACTCCTTCTTTTGGCGGTCAATCTGGTATTCGGCGTGGAAAAGTTTGGAGCGAAAAACTGGATTCACATCGGTCCTATGTCGTTCCAGCCCTCGGAGCTGGTGAAGATCTGCTTCGTCTTCGCCGGAGCCTCCGCAATGGACCGAATCGTGACAAAACGAAACTTGGCGCTGTTCATCGCCTATTCCGGGATCATCTGCGGTTGCTTGGTCCTCATGAACGATTTTGGAACGGCACTGATTTTCTTTGCCGCCTTCCTGGTAATCGCATACCTTCGTTCCGGTAACTTTGCAACCATCGCCTTGGTCTGCGCAGCCACAGGCTTCGGCGGAATTATGGCTTTGCGTTTTTTAAAGCCGCATGTATTGAGCCGATTTGCATCCTGGCGTCATGTCTGGGAGGTCCCGTTGGAAGGCGGCTATCAGCAGACCAGAGCGATGATGTGCATCGCCTCCGGCGGTCTTTTGGGCCTGGGCGGCGGGAACGGCTGGCTGAAATATGTGGCCGCCAGCGACACGGATTTGGTCTTCGCCACAGTTTCCGAAGAGTGGGGACTGTTGATTGCCATTATGATGGTCCTGGCTGTGGTGTGCTTAGGCGCCTTCGTGGTCCGTTCCGCCGCCGTAGGCCGCAGCAGCTTTTTTACCATCGGCGCCTGCGCGGCCATTAGCATCCTAATGGTGCAGACCATCCTCAACGTGATGGGCACCGTGGACCTGCTCCCCCTGACCGGCGTCACCTTTCCCTTTGTTTCCAACGGCGGCTCCAGTATGATTTCCGCCTGGGGCATGCTGGCTTTTATCAAGGCGGCGGATACCCGGCAGAACGCCAGCTTCGCCATCCGCCTGCCGTCACGCAGGAAGGAGGCTGTACAAGATGAATAGAATTGCAGGACGTTCCAAATTTGCTTTGATTTTGGCCGCTGTTCTTGTGTTGGGGCTGGTGATATTTCTGGGAGAATATCTGTTTCAGGCCAAGGATTGGGTGGTTTTCTCCGGCAGTCCTCATGTATATACCGGCAATAATCTAAACTGCGGCGTTGTCACCGACCGAAACGGCACCGTACTGTTAGACGCGACCGACGGCAGGCAGTATAGTGACGATGTTATGCTTCGCATGGCCACTTTGCATCTTTTGGGAGACCGAGATGGCTACATCAACGCTCCCGCCGTGTCGCAATACAGCAGCCAGATGGTGGGGTTTGATCTCGTAAATGGAATTTATTCTACCTCCGGAACAGGCGGCACAGCTGTGCTGACGATTAGCGCAGAGGCGCAAAAAGCCGCGCTGGAGGCTCTGGATGGGCGAAAAGGTGTGGTAGGGGTATATAATTATAAAACCGGTGAGATTCTGTGTGCAGTCTCTTCCCCTACCTATGATCCGGATCACGTGCCCGACATTGCAAACGACACCTCCGGCGACTATGACGGCGTATATGTCAACCGTTTTACCCAGTCGGCCTACGTCCCCGGCTCCATTTTCAAAGTTGCCACCGCTGCCGCCGCTTTAGCTGAGATCGAAGACATTCAGTCTCAGAGCTTTCTCTGTGAAGGTTCCTATTGGGTCGGCGGTGATGAAGTCGTCTGCGAAGGCGTACACGGGTGGGTCACACTGCGTCAAGCTCTGATGCATTCTTGTAACAGCGCCTTCGCCCAAATCGCTTTGGAACTGGGTCCGGAAGCTCTGATGAAATATGTCAATCAGTTCCAACTCACCGAATCTCTCGCTTTCGACGGCATCGACACCGCTGCCGGGCAGTTTGACCTTACCGGTGCGGCAGATGTCAACGTAGCCTGGGGCGGCATCGGTCAATATACCGACACCATAAACCCTTGCCGTTTTATGACCTTTATGGGGCAGATTGCCGGCGGCGGCACTGCGGCGGAGCCTTATCTCGTTCGTTCCGTGTCCTCCGGGATGTTCAGCGGATATACCGCCAAGGCTCGGCAGAGCGACCGCATCATGTCTGCTTCCGTAGCCGCTACGTTACAGGAAATGATGCATTACAATGTGGTCTATAATTATGGAGAGAGTAACTTCCCGGATTTATACGTGTGCGCCAAAACCGGCACTGCCGAGGTGGGCGGCGGCCTGGAGCCCAATGCCACCTTTGCCGGTTTTACCATGGATGACGAGTATCCCCTGGCTTTTGTAGCCATTGTGGAAAATGGAGGCTCTGGGAGAAATACTTGTGTTCCCATCATTTCCAAGGTGTTATCTGCTTGCATGGAGTCTATGAGCTAAAGCGAGAAACAAAATCACAAAAGCACCGCCTGCTGCATATGGTGAATGCAGGAGGCGGTATTTTATGTGGAGACAGCATCATATCTGTGGCGTCGCCCTGCTGACGCTGGGCATCGGCATTTTTATCGGCTGCGCCTGCGGGGCCACCTTGATCTCCATCCTGCTGGCGCTGGGCTTCCTTTGCTGCGGATGTTTTCTGCTGCGAAAAAAATGAGTCATATCCTTGTCCACGTCTGCGTATATATCACCAGAACGTGTAAGGAGTGAGCAATATGGAACTGGCCTTTGAAAAAAACGCCGTGGACCATCTTAAAAAGTTGGTCTGCCAGGCGGTGAGCCAAGAGGAGACCGCAGAAACCGTAGTGCCGGACAGCCTGCCGGACGTGGGCCGGATCGTAGGCTGTTGGGGCATTCCTGTCATCCGCAGTAAAGAATGGCGGCAAAACGGCATGAGTGCCTCCGGCGGCGTCAGCGCCTGGGTTTTATACGTGCCGGAAGAGGGCGGGACCCCCCGGCAGGTCTCGGTCTATCTGCCTTTTACCGCGAAGTGGGAATTTCCACCTATGGAGCAGGAGGGGCAGATCCTGGTCTCCTGCCGGCTCCGGAGCATTGACGCACGTATGGTAAATTCCAGAAAAATTTTGGTTCGGGTATCCCTATCTTGTAAAGGAGAGGCTTATTGTCCGGGCCAGACGGTATTCTACACATTAGAATCCCCGCCGAAGGAGCTGGAGGTGTTGCGGCAGCGACTCCCCCTGCAGTTGCCTACCGAACTTACAGAAAAGAGCTTTCTTTTGGATGAGGAGCTGGAACTGCCCAGCGGTACACCGGCAGTCAGCCAAATCATAGCTTATCAAATCCGGCCTACCATGACTGATGCCAAGGTTTTAGGCGAAAAGGCTGTATTTAAAGGCGCCTGTAGTCTGCACTTTCTGTATATGACGCCGGAAGACCGTTTGGCCGTCTGGGATTTCGATTTGCCGTTTTCCCAATACACCGAGTTGGCTCGGGTATATGATCAGGAGGAGGAACTCCTGGCAGAGCCGGTCTTGACGGGCGTGGAGGTCACGGCAGAGGAAGACGGCCGCCGTCTGCGTCTAAAATGCAGCATCGCTGCGCAGTGTCTGGTTCTGGCGCGGCAAACCATGGATTTGGTCCAGGATCTTTATAGCCTGCGGCACACGGTCGCACCTCACTTGGAAAAGCTTCCCATGAAAAACCGCTTGGACCGGCAACAGCTTCGGGAACAGGTAGAGAGCAGCTTTCCTCTGGATGGAGGAAGCCTGATTGACAGCACGGTCCTTCCGGACTTGCCAAAGCTTCGCCGGGAAGGCGAAGAAATGGAAGTGGAGGCTCCCATCTGGTGCAGCGTTCTGTACTATGACGAATCCGGCGCCATTCAGGGCCGGTCTGCCCACGCCTCTGCGGTCTCCCGCATTCGGCTGGCTGAAAATGGCACCTGCGAAGCTGCCAGTCAGATTTCTGGTCCTGTACAATGGTCCGCAGGCGGCGGCTCGGCAGTCGTACGGGCGCCTCTGGAAATCACGGTAGATAGTTTCGGCAGCGGGGAGCTGGAGATGATCACCAGCGCGGAGCTGTCGGATTACCAGCCGGACCCTTCCAGACCTTCCCTCATCATTCGGGCGCCTCAGTGCGAGCAAAGCCTCTGGGACTTGGCAAAGGCTTGCGGCTCCACGGTGGAAGCCATTCGCGGCGCCAATCATTTGCCTCCGGAGGGACCGGTTCCGGAAAAACTTTTACTGATTCCCGTTTTATAAAGCATATCTTTCAATCTGCGGTAAAGCCGGAACTTTACCGCAGATTTTTTTGCAGCTACACGTTTCCGAAAAGTGGAATTTTATACCATATTGAAGCTCCTGTCCCTTGCTTTTTCCAGAGGGCCATGCTAGAATAGTTTGAAGCGGATCGGATGAAACTATATCCCATAGGGATCGGGCAAAGGAGGCGCTGTCATGCGAACCATGCGGGAGCTGATTTGGTTGACGCAGCTGGGACTTTCCATCGTCTGTCCCCTTCTGCTCTGCGTTTTAGGCGCCGTCTGGCTGAGAAACCGGTTCGATCTGGGAAATTGGGTAATTTTCCTGGGAATTGCCCTCGGTTTTGCAGGGGCCGGTTCCGCCGGCGTCGCCTTTGCCCGGGATGTGAAATTTTTAAATCAACCGCCACCTGGGGCTTCTAAGGAAAAGCAAAAGGAAGAGAACCCGCCCCTCTCCTTCAACGAACACGATTAAACTTTGGGGGTACGCACATGTCGATGAAAAATCCGGTTTATCGGGAGACCGTTCTGGTTGCCGTTGGAGAAGTTGTGGGAGTCGCTTTGATGCTGGGCGTCTTTGCCCTGGCGGGGTATGGAAACCGCGCTGCAGTTTTAGGCGGCATTTTGGGTGGCATTCTTGCAATTTGTAATTTTTTCTTTATGGCAGTGGGGACCAGTTTAGCGGCAGACCGGGCGGAACGTCAGAACGTCAAGGGCGGAACTGTCCTGGTCCGTCTGTCTTTCCTGCTGCGGTATCTGGTGCTGTTTTTGATCTTGATTGCTGCAGCCAAAAGTAAGCTGTTTCATCTGTTGGCTTTGGTTTTGCCGCTTATTTTTGTTCACCCGATTCTCATGTTAGGTGAATTTTTTAGAAAATCGAGGGACAGCAAGTCATGAATATCAACGGTGCCAAAATCTACTTTACGATTCCCATTCTGGGCGGCATCCCGGTAACACAAACTGCACTCTCCTCTTTCGTGGTGATGCTGCTGCTGTGTATCGTCGGCTACCGGTTGGGACGAAATTTAAAAAAACGGCCGGGACCATCCCAGGTTTTGACGGAAAAAGCCGTCTCGATGCTCTACCGTCTGGTCAGCGAAACCATGGGCTCTCACAATGCCCATTGGGCCCCCTACATTGGAACGGTATTTCTCTCTTCTTTGTTGGGCTCTCTCATCGGCATGACCGGCGTGCTCCGTTCCACGACTGCGGATTTAAGTACCACTCTGACCTGGGCTCTGATGACCAGCGTCCTAATCTGGTATCACAGTATCAAGAATAACGGATTTTTAGGCTGGCTCAAGGGATTTACGGAGCCGATTGTCGTGATGACGCCGATGAACATTGTCTCCGAAATTGCCCAGCCCATCTCCATGGCCTTCCGTCATTTCGGCAATGTAGTCGGCGGCAGTGTGATCACTTCCATGCTCTATATGGCGCTATCCGGAGCATCTTCCGTCCTATTAAATCTCATTGCATCCAGCGGCATTGCCGTCTGTATTGTGCTGATAGCGGCCGGTGCGGCCGTGGTTGTTTGGGGCATCCGACGTAAGAAACGGTGGCGCAAAGTTGTGGGCATAGTCCTTTTTGCTGTTGGTGCCGCCGCATTGCTGCAGGCGCTGGAAATTCTGCCTGGAATTCCCATTTTGGGCCTTGGGCTACCTGCTGTTTTATCCCTCTACTTTGACATTTTCTCCGGTTTCATTCAGGCTTTTGTATTTTGCCTGTTGAGCATGGTTTATATCAGCTCCGCATGCCCACCCCCGGCGGCTGAACCGGAAACCGACTAATCTGTCATCTTGTGATTTTTCATATGAACAAAAGCCAATATATCAACATTCTTTAGGAGGAGCATCACTATGGAACAAGCAATTATCAAAGCCGCATGCGCCATCGGCGCCGGTCTGTGTATGGGCATTGGGGCCATTGGTCCTGCCGTGGGCGAAGGCAACGCGGTGGGAAAAGCCCTGGAGGGGATGGCTCGCCAGCCGGAAGCTGCCGGCACCTTGCGTACCAACATGATCATCGGCTGCGCCATTACGGAAACCACGGGTATCTATTCCCTACTCATCGCATTCCTGATTTTGTTTGCTTTGTAAACCCATGTCTTCCGGCATACCAAAACGAAAGGAGTGACGCTGGGTGGAGGGATTTGAAAGCCTGGTCGGCATGGACTTTTGGACTGCGTTGCTGACCCTTTGTAATATGATCATCACCTTTGCCGTATTGAAGAAGTTTCTCTTTAAGCCTGTAAAGAAGATGATTGATGACCGCCAGCAGGAGATTGACCATCTCTACGCAGACGCGGACAATTCCAAAGCTCAGGCTGAGGCTCTGCAGGCACAATACGCCGCGAAGCTGAAGGCGGCCGGCGCAGAAGGAGACCGTATTATTCAAAATGCGACGCGTCAAGCCCAAAAGCGAGAAGAAGCCATCGTGCGGGAGGCTCAGGACAAGGCCGCCAAAACCATGGAGCGGGCTCATGCGCAAATCGAATTAGAAAAAAAGCAAGCGCTGAACGATTTGAAGAACCAGGTCTCCGGTATGGCTTTGGGGATTGCTTCCGCCGTTCTGGAGGAAGAAATAGACCAGAAAAAGCATGCCGAGTTGATTCATTCTTTTATCGAAAATTTGGGTGAGACGTCATGATTCACACTGCAGATTATGGCCGCGCCTTATTTGAATTGGCCCGTCAGGAGGGCATGGACGGTGAAATTCAGAGGGAAATGACGGAGGTTTGCGCGATCTTGGAGACAGAACCCGCGTATATTCGACTCTTGGATTCCCCTGCCCTGCCTAAAGAACAGCGCTTGTTTTTACTGGAAGAGGCTTTTTCCGGTCTCAGCCAGTACCATCTGAATTTTTTAAAAATTCTCTGTGAAAAACATGCGGTAAACCAATATGCAGCCTGCTGCAAAGCGTATTACAAGCTTTACGACCAGGCGCATCATATTTTGCGGGCGACCGCAATGACGGCTGTGGCGATGTCTCCCGATCAAAAGGAAGCCTTGCAAAAAAAACTTGCGGCGTTGACAAATCAGACAGTATTTCTCACCAACGTGGTCGATCCCCGTGTTCTTGGCGGCGTCACCTTGCGTTTTGCTGAGGTGCAGTTGGACGGCAGCCTGCAGGCCCGGCTGGAAGATTTGCGGCAAAGTCTGGCCACCGCAACTGTGTAAAGTAGGTGAACACATGAACCTGAAAACCGATGAAATTGTGAAGGTCATTCAAGATCAAATTAAGCATTACGGTGTCAAAACCAAACAGGATGAAATCGGTTACGTCATCCAGGTCGGCGACGGCATTGCCAAGGTCCACGGATTGGACCATTGCCGGGCCAATGAGCTCCTCCGCTTTGATGGAGGCGCCGTCGGGATGGCCTTGAATCTGGAAGAAAACTGCGTCAGTGTTGTGATGCTGGGCTCTGATGTAGGGATAGAAGAAGGCAGCTTGGTGCGGCGCACCGGAGAGGTCCTCTCTGTCCCTGTGGGAGAGCCTTTGATTGGACGCGTGGTGGACGCGCTGGGCAATCCGATTGACGGAAAGGGACCGGTTGCCTGCCGGGAAAGCCGGCCGGTAGAGCATCAGGCGCCCGGAATTATCCGGCGGAAATCTGTCACCGTCCCCCTTCAAACGGGCATCAAAGCCATTGACTCGATGATACCCATCGGCCGGGGGCAGCGCGAGCTCATCATCGGCGACCGCCAAACCGGCAAGACCACCATTGCCACGGATACCATCTTAAATCAGAAAAACCAAAACGTAATCTGTATTTATGTAGCAATTGGACAGAAACAGTCCACGGTATCCCAAATTGTTCATGATTTTGAACGAAATGGCGCAATGGATTATACCATCGTGGTTTCCGCAACTGCTTCCGAGCAAGCGCCGATGCAATATATCGCCCCTTATTCCGGCTGCACCATAGGCGAGTATTTCATGGACCAGGGAAAAGATGTGCTGATCGTCTACGACGATTTAAGCAAGCACGCCGTGGCTTACCGTGCCATTTCTCTGCTGATCCGCCGGCCACCCGGACGGGAGGCATACCCGGGGGACGTGTTTTATCTCCACTCCCGCCTTCTGGAGCGGGCAGCCCGGATGGCCCCGGAATACGGAGGCGGAAGCTTGACGGCACTGCCTATCATTGAGACTCAGGCCGGGGATGTATCGGCCTATATTCCCACCAATGTCATCTCCATCACGGACGGCCAGATCTTTCTGGAAACCGAGCTATTTAACTCCGGCGTCATGCCGGCTGTGAATCCGGGCATTTCGGTCTCCCGGGTAGGGGGATCCGCCCAGATCAAAGCCATGAAGCAAGTGGCAGGCTCTTTAAAGCTTCTGTATTCGCAGTACCGGGAGCTGCAAAGTTTCGCCCAGTTCGGCTCCGACCTGGACGCCGACACCAAAGCCCGCCTGGCCCAGGGTCAGAGAATTGTAGAGATCCTGAAGCAGAAAAACGGCATGCCGGTGGAAGTGGCGCATCAGGTTTGCATTCTCTATGCCGTCACAAAAGGCTATTTGGAAGAAGTCGCCGTGGAGCAGGTGTCTGCCTACGAAATGGACCTGTACCGCCACCTGGATGATCATGCTTCTGAGATCCTGCAATCCATCCGAGAAACCAAGGCTCTGACCCCGGAGAACGAAGCGGCGCTGCAACAGCTTCTCGCCGCCTTCACCAAAGAATTTCTATCTTCCCACAGTTAGGAGGCCAAGCCATGGCGGGTCTTTCCACCAAAAACATCAAGCAGCGTATCCGGAGTATGGAGAGCACCCGGCAAATTACCCGGGCGATGGAAATGGTAGCTGCCTCCAAGCTTCGCCGGGCTCAGGACCGGATCCAGGACAGCCGTCCTTATTTTGAAATTCTCTATCGCACCATCGCGCATATTGCCGGTACCGGGCCGGACTTTTCCTCCCCCTATCTCACCCCCCGGTCGGGACGGAGAACCTGCTGTATCGTAATTGCGGGAGACCGGGGGCTTGCCGGTGGATATAACAACAACGTCTTTCAGTTGGTACAAAAAGAGCTGGACGGCAAAGAGCTCTGCATTCTGCCAATCGGAAAGCGGGCTGTCGAGTATTTCCGCAGCTGTGGTGTTTCCGTTTTCACCGATTCCTATGCCGAGGCCGCCGAGGTATCGATTGGAGACTGTTTCTCCCTGTCGAAGCAGTTGGCCAAGGCCTACTTGGCTAATGAATTTGACGAAATTTGTATTGCCTATACTAATTTCGTCTCCGTTTTATCTCAAACCCCAGCTGTTTTACCTCTACTCCCCTTGGCACTGACGGCAAGTGCAGCGCCGGAATCGGCAAAATCTGCGGCGCTCTATGAGCCGGATCCTCAGACGGTGTTTAATGCCATCATCCCGGAATATTTAGGCGGCGTGGTATACGGCGCTCTCTGTGAATCTGTGGCCAGTGAGTTGGCGGCACGCCGGACAGCTATGGATGCCGCCACGAAGAATGCCGATGAAATGATTGAAAATTTGAATTTGCAATTTAACCGCGCCCGTCAGGGCGCGATTACCCAGGAGATCACCGAGATCGTTGCAGGTGCGGAAACCTGACCGGTCCGAGCAAGGAGTTGACCCCTAATGGCTAAAAATATCGGTACCGTGACACAAGTCATCGGTCCAGTGTTGGATATTCGCTTCCCCGAAGGATGCCTGCCGGAGCTGCTGCACGCCGTTGAAATCCCAAACGGCGAGGACACGATTGTCGCCGAGGTGGCGCAGCATTTGGGAGATAATGTAGTGCGAGCCATCGCAATGAGTTCCACCGACGGCCTACAGCGGGGCGTCTCCGCGACGGACACCGGCTCCCCGATCACAGTCCCTGTTGGGGAAAGCTGTCTGGGTCGGATGTTCAATTTGCTGGGACAGCCCATTGATGAGCAACCTGCGCCTCAAACAGAGGCCCGTTGGCCGATTCACCGCCCTGCCCCTTCTTACGAAGAACAAGCCAGCACCACCGAAATCCTGGAAACCGGAATTAAGGTGGTGGATCTCATTTGCCCCTACGCCAAGGGTGGAAAGATTGGTCTATTCGGCGGTGCAGGTGTGGGAAAAACCGTACTCATTATGGAGTTGATTCATAACGTCGCCAAGGAACACGGCGGCATTTCCGTCTTTACCGGCGTGGGCGAGCGCACCCGGGAAGGAAACGACTTATACAATGAAATGAAGCAGTCCGGCGTTCTGGCTAAGACCGCTCTGGTTTATGGTCAGATGAATGAGCCGCCCGGAGCCAGAATGCGGGTAGGCCTGTCCGGGCTTACCATGGCGGAATATTTCCGGGACGTGAAGCATCAGGATGTTCTTCTCTTCATCGACAATATCTTCCGGTTTACCCAAGCCGGCTCGGAAGTCTCCGCTCTGCTGGGCCGGATGCCTTCCGCCGTCGGTTATCAGCCCACCTTGGCCACCGAGATGGGCGCCTTGCAAGAGCGAATTACCTCCACCCGGGAAGGGTCCATCACTTCGGTACAGGCAGTTTACGTTCCTGCCGACGATTTGACTGATCCGGCTCCGGCTACCACATTTGCCCATTTGGACGCAACGACCGTGCTGGACCGGGGTATTTCCTCTCTGGGAATCTACCCCGCCGTGGATCCTCTGGCCTCCACGTCTCGCATTTTGAATCCGGAGATCCTGGGCCGGGAGCATTATGAAGTAGCCCGGAGGGTACAGCGAATTCTCCAGCGGTACAAGGAGCTTCAGGATATCATCGCCATCATGGGCATGGATGAGCTGTCTGAGGAAGACAAATTGACCGTAAGCCGGGCCCGGAAGGTCCAACGTTTCCTGTCTCAGCCTTTTACGGTCGCGGAGGAGTTTACCGGTATGGCGGGAAAATACGTTCCCCTAAAAGAAACCATTCGAGGCTTCCGGGAGATTATGGATGGAAAGCACGACAACGTGCCGGAATCCGCCTTCTTGTTTGCCGGTTCCATTGATGATGTGGTTGCCAAGTCCAGTTAGGGGTGTGCGCCATGAGGGATTTCCATTTAAAGATTGTCACCCCCGACGGCCTGTGTTTTGACGGCAATGCCTATTCTCTCACCGTTCGCACCGTTGCAGGCGATGTGGGAATCTTAGCCGGCCATCTGGACCTTGTGACAGCTTTGGGTATGGGACGGGCCAGCATCGTGACAGAGCAAGGCACCCGGTATGCCGCCTGCATCGGTGGTTTGCTTTCCGTACAAAAGGATCAGGTCACTCTAGTCGCCACCACATTTGAGTGGGCGGAGGATATTGATGCCGCTCGTGCCCAAGCTTCCTATGAACGTGCCCAGAAGGTCCTACACAGCAAAGATGCAGGGCAAGTTGAACTAAAACTGGCGGAAGCCCGGCTGAAACGAGCTTTGGTCCGGCGCACCATCGCATCCGGGCGGTAGCGTAACGCAATGTCAGGCAGCAGTTCTTTGCTGTCTGACATTTTCTGTGAACGGCTTGCCATTTAGAAAGCTGGAAAAATTTGCTAGAAATGGGCAGACTTCCGAGCATTTCTCATAAAAGCACGCAAAACAACAGGCACAACGTTTGGCTCTCCGGAGACCGAGGTGGGCCATCCCATAGAAAAATTCCAAATTCCCCTTGTAAATTGTCCAAATTTCGCGTATACTTTCTTTCATAGCAAAAGTTCAAACAAAGAGAGGTTCGATGTATATGGAATCCGTCAGTATTCGGGAGCTGTTTTGTAACACGAGAGACTACACAGGAAAAACGGTCACCGTGTCCGGTTGGGTGCGCTCTGTCCGGGCCAGTAAGGCCTTTGGCTTCATCGTTCTCCACGACGGTACGTTTTTTTCTACCCTGCAGGTGGTATACCACGACAATTTGGAAAATTTCCAGGAAATTTCCAAGATGAATGTGGGCGCGGCATTGGTGGTTACGGGCACTGTTGTGGAAACACCGGAAGCGAAGCAGCCCTTTGAACTCCAGGCGGAGTCCATCGCAGTAGAGGGAAGCTCTGCGTCAGACTATCCCCTGCAGAAAAAGCGGCACAGTCTGGAGTTCCTTCGGACCATGACGCACCTTCGCCCCCGGACCAACACCTTCCAAGCGGTCTTCCGGGTCCGGAGCCTGATTGCCTATGCCATCCACCGGTTCTTCCAAGAGCGTGACTTCGTCTATGTGCACACGCCTTTGATAACCGGTTCCGATTGCGAAGGGGCCGGTGAAATGTTCCAGGTCACTACGCTGGATCTGCACAATCCCCCTCTCACGGAGGGCGGCAACATCGATTACACCCAGGATTTCTTTGGCAAGCCGACCAACCTGACGGTTTCCGGCCAGCTCAATGGTGAGACCTTTGCCATGGCCTTCCGAAACATCTACACCTTCGGTCCTACCTTCCGGGCAGAAAACTCCAACACGACCCGGCACGCTGCAGAATTCTGGATGATTGAACCGGAAATTGCCTTTGCCGATCTTCAGGACGACATGCGCTTGGCCGAGGATATGATCAAATATGTGATCTCCTATGTGTTGCAGCACGCACCGGAAGAGATGGCATTTTTCAACCAGTTCGTAGATACGGGTCTTCTGGACCGGCTGAATCATGTATTAAACTCTGATTTTGGCCACGTAACCTATACCGAAGCAGTAGAGATTTTGGAAAAACGCAACGATCAGTTTGCATATCCCGTTCACTGGGGAAGCGATTTGCAAACGGAGCACGAACGGTACCTGACCGAAGAAGTCTTCCAACGGCCTGTATTTGTCACCGATTATCCCAAAGAAATTAAGGCCTTTTATATGAAGTTAAACCCGGATGGAAAAACGGTAGCGGCTATGGATTGTCTGGTGCCCGGCATCGGTGAAATCATCGGCGGTAGCCAGCGGGAGGATCGTTATGATATCCTCCTGAGCCGCATCCACGAATTGGGCCTCCGGGAAGAGGATTACCGCTTTTACCTGGACCTGCGAAAATATGGCTCTGCCCGCCACGCCGGCTTCGGTCTCGGATTTGAGCGGTGCGTGATGTACCTGACCGGTATGAGCAACATTCGGGATGTTATCCCCTTCCCCAGAACGGTCCACAACTGCGACTTGTAATATACCCGGCAACGCTGAGATTTTACGCGAGGGGCTGTCCTGCAGGCAGTCCCTCGCTTGCAAATCCGAGTCCCGGAAATCAGGGAGAAAACATATGATTCACATTGCCATTTGCGACGACGAGCCGGTTCAGGTGCACCTGCTCTCCCAACTGGTCGGCGATTGGTTTGCCGGGCAGGGCGAAGCTTGTGAAATCCTCTCCTATCCTTCCGCAGAGGCGTTACTTTTTTCTTGGGAGGAGCATCCTGCGGCGGACATTCTGTTGCTGGACATTCTAATGGGGCAAATAAACGGCATGGAGCTGGCACGAAGGCTGCGGCAAAAGCAAAAACAGATACAAATCATCTTTATCACCGGAACGCCGGACTTTGTCTTTGACGGATATGAAGTGGAAGCCGTGTCCTATCTGATGAAGCCGGTCCAGCCCAATCAACTTTTTCGCTGCCTGGAATTGGCACAGGCGCGTCTCGCCCAAAAGGCGCCGGAGATTCTGGTTCATACGCCGGACGCCTGCTGCCGGGTGTCCTTGGACGAATTGATCTATTTGGAAAGCTTCGGCCACACCACCATCCTGTACACCAGCAATGGAAATCTGGAAAGCCGGAGAGGAATCCAGCGCTGGGAGGTGGAATTAAACGGGCACGGTTTCTTCCGGCTGCACCGCTCTTATTTGATTTCCCTGGAACAGGTGTCGGTGCTGACCAAAAAAGAGGTGGAGCTGACAAACCAAATCCGCCTCCCGATTCCCCGGGGAAAATGGGAGACGCTCAATCGCGCCTATCTGAACCATTTTCGGTCAAAGGCTGCGGGAGACGGCTTCCCGCGCCTGTAGAGAGGGGATGCTCTGTGGAATTTCTGCTCTGTCAGTTCCTTTGCTTTGGATTGTACGGCTATAGCGTCCGGACTATGGGAAATTTGACCAAGGGGCTGTGCAAGGATCTGATTACCGCGCTTTTGGGGCTGCTCATTTTGACGCTTGCCGCCTGGCTGGGCCTGCCGTCCCTGGGGTGGGTTTTGGTGAGCGCTCTGTTTCTCGCCTACACCTTCTTTTATGACCAGGAGCTGTTCGCTTTTCAATGGCGGAACACCATTTTGCCCGGGCTGGCACTGGCCGGCTTGTGGACCCTAGTCCAGGTGACTAACGGCCCCTGTCCCCACGGTCTCCTGCCCCCGGTTTTGGATGCACCGCCTGCCGCCTGCTCGGTTTCCGTGACGCTTGGGTTGTGCTTCCTCTTGCAGTGCCAGCTTGCCTGGAAACGGGAACAGCTGTCCGCCTGGACGGCAACGGTGTGGGGCGCCATGTATCTGGCGCTGTCTGTGTGGTCGCACAGGTTTTCCGAACCGCTTTTTTGCCTGGGGTTGGGGGTTGGTCTGTTCTTTGTTCTGGAATATACCCTGCGCCGCTATCAGTCCGGATATGAGCGCAACACACGGGACTTTCAAACCTCCGTGTTGGCCCATCAGTACGAGGAGATTAAAACCATTTATTTAAATATGCGCGGCTGGCGTCATGATTACCACAATCACATCCAGGTGATGAAAGCGCACATGGCCTTGGGCCAGATGGAGGCTTTATCCGGCTATCTGGATGCTTTGGAGCAGGAGCTGAGCCGGGTGGACGCCTACGTTAAGTCCGGCAATCTGATGATTGACGCAATTCTGAACAGCAAGCTCTCTCTGGCTAGGCAGCAGGAAATTGCGCTACACTGTACGGCAACCTTGCCGGAGCGTCTGTCCATTTCCGATGTGGATCTGTGCGTCATTCTGGGCAATTTGTTGGACAATGCCATTGAAGCCTGTGAGAAGATTGCCGCGGAAGAGCGCTTTCTTCGGATCTACTGTGCCGTTATCAAAAACCAGCTGTATATTTCCGTTCAAAACTCTGCCAAGGAAGAACTGGACTTTGACGAGCGGAATTATATCTCCAAAAAACGAGGCAATCACGGCTTGGGTATGAAGCGGGTTCAGGTACTGGTGGATCAATACGGCGGGTTCTTGAACCTGCAGAATCAACCCGGCATCTTTGCTGCGGAAGTCCTGCTCCCTTTGACTGCGTAAGACCGCAACCCCCTCAAGTCATATAGGTGCAATCGTACATTTCGTGCGCCCTGGCTGACGTTTGGTGCAAAAGCCAACATGGCCGGGGCGTTTTCTGTTAATATGACGTCAGTTTACGAGAGGAAGTGACTATATGGAATCGTCCCAAACCCCAAAGCCGCCGAAGATCTCCCTGTGGCGTAACGTTCTGTACGCCTGGAAAAAACTCAAGGCGGTGGAAGGTCCTGCTTATTTTCTCATTCTGGGGTTGTCTCTCATTTGCCAGGTAGCCGCCCCGCTGATTGGCCTGATTCTGCCCAGTACCATCGTGCGGTTATATCAGGCAAACACCCCCTGGCAGCAAATGGTATGGAGCATTTTTCTCATGTCGTTCGCGCTTCTGCTGCTGCAGCTGGGAAAGGTCTATTGCCAGCGAAAAACGGAAACCATTCCATTTTTCCTCCGTCTGGATTTGGTTCCGGAGTTTTTGTTGCGGTCGGTCTGCCGGGATTATCAGCTGGCGGAAAGTCCAGCCGGGCAAGACGGTATGGCTTCGGCGCAGCGTGCCATTCTGATGGGCAATCAATTCGGCATCGAAGCTTTTTTGGTATCTGTCGGAACGGCCATGTATCAGCTATGCGGATTTGTCGTGTACGTTTTCATCTCCGCTCAGCTCAACGTCTGGATTTTGGGGGTTCTCCTGGCCACCACCGCCGGCATTGCGCTGCTGAATCATGAGAAGCAAAAAGCTGGCCATACCTATGTGGAAGACATCGTCCCGCCGGAAAACCGCCTCAGACGGCTGGCCGGTCAAATTCTGGATGGCAAGTACGCCAAAGACATCCACCTGTACCAGATGAAAACCTGGCTGATGGGCACCATAGACGGCATACGAGGCTTGACTCTATCCATAGACAACCGGTATGCCCGGAAGGTGTTTCTGCTCTTCCTTGGTCAGCAGTTTCTAATCCTGGTACGCGATGGATTTGTATACGGGTATTTGCTGTACCAGATGGTACATGGCGCCATGGCGGCGGCGGATTTTATTCTCTTTTCCGGCGTAGCCGCCGGAATCAGCACCTGGCTATCCGGTTTTGCCGGGCAGCTCTCGGAAATGCAGAGCAACGGCGATTTGGTCAGCCATTATCGGCTATATATGGATGAACTTCCCTCCAAAGGCAAGCCCCGGGATTTCCAAGGCGCGCCGGTCCCCAACCCCGGGAAAGCCCACACCTTACAGATGGAGCATGTGTATTTCCAATATCCGGACACCCAGGAGTACGCATTGGAAGACATCAATTTGACGCTGCAAGCAGGAGAAAAGCTGGCTCTGGTGGGAGCCAACGGCGCGGGAAAGTCCACTTTGGTCAAGCTTTTGTGCGGCCTGTATCACCCGACGAAAGGGCGTATCCTGCTGGACGGCGTAGACATTTCGACCATTCAGCCGGAATTGTATTTCCAAGAATTTTCTGTGGTTTTCCAGGACGTATTTGCTTTTGCCTTCCCACTGTCTTCCAACGTGGCCTGTCAGACCCGGGAGAAAATTCAGCCGGGCCGCCTGGCCGAAAGTCTGGAGCAAGCCGGCCTGACACAAACCATATCCGGTTTTCCCAAAGGGGCCGAGACCAGTCTTCTGCGAATTCTGGACCCGGATGGCGCAGAGCTGTCCGGCGGGCAAATGCAAAAGCTGATGTTGGCTCGCGCGCTGTATAAAAACGCGCCGGTTGTCATCCTGGACGAACCGACAGCTTCCCTGGATCCCTTGGCAGAGCTGGACATGTATCGCCAGTACAACCGATTCACTGAGGGAAAAACCAGTGTATTCATCTCCCATCGTCTCAGCTCTACCCGTTTCTGTGACCGGGTGATCTTCCTGGAGGCGGGCAAAATCACAGAAACCGGCACCCACGACTCGCTGATGAAACAGGCAGGCAGTTATGCCCATATGTTTGCAGTACAGTCGCACTATTACAGAAAGGAGGATGCGGATCATGCCTGAGAAAACCTCGCTTCGACAGGATTACAAGGCGGCATTCCGGCTTTTGAATCTTGTCCGCCGCATAGACGCCTCCATTTTACCTCAAAAAATCTTATTGGCCATGCTGCAAGCCTGGACGCCGTACATCAGTTTGTTTTTTACTGCACAGCTCATCAATTACCTTGTAGCCGGTGCGTTCGGATCGGCTGCTTGGGCGGTTGTCTGGCTCTTGGGTTCCAACTTCGTCCTCGGAACGCTGAGGGACTATCTCGACTCCAGGAAGACTCTCCTGGCCGATTTGACCAATAACGGACTCACCCAGCTTCTCCGGGAGAAAGCGATGGACTTAGATTACGCGGATCTCTGCGATCCCAAGGTGGTCAACCCGGTCACCAGCGCCGAGCAGCAGTGCAACTACACCGGCACCCTTTCCAGCCTGGTCGCTCATTTTATGAAGATGCTTCAGGATCTTCTCTCTTCCGGAACCGCGCTGCTCATGGTGATATACCTCTGTTTTGCTCCAGGAAAGGCCCAGGGTCTGCTCGCTGTGTTGTGCAGTCCGGCTGTAAGCCTCAGCAGCCTTTTGTTGATGGTAGGCGGCTCCTGCTTCCTGATAAGCCGTCTCAACCAAAACGGAGGGCAGGCCGCCGATGTACAACATGCCCAGGCTGAAAACGGCATTGAATACATGGTCTCGAAGGTCTTTTGTAACATTGAAGCCGGAAAGGTCATTCGGTTGTATCATATGCAGCAGATGCTGCGGGAGAATTATTCACACTTTATGCATGTCGCAAAACCTGTGTATGTGGCTATGTGCCGGGATGACTTGCATTTCTCCCTTCTCTCCACAGCTCTGTCAGGCCTCTTCTCCATTTATGCCTATCTGTTGGTGCTGTGGAAGGTCCTGGCCGGTGCAATTTCCATCGGTTCTCTCGCTCAATATACAGGCGCACTGGCAACGCTTCAGGACAGCATCATCTCTATCCTCCAGCAAAACCGCATCATTCGCCGTCAAGTCTCTTATCTGCAAAACTTCCTGACTTTCCTAAACCAGACCAGTGGGCACAGCGGTACCATCCCCATAGAAAAACGCCAGGACCACGTGTATGAAATTGCCTTCCACGACGTATCCTTCACCTATCCCGGCAGCAGCAAACCGGCTTTGTCCCATGTGTCCTGCCGGTTGACCTTGAAGGATAAGATGGCTGTGGTGGGACTCAACGGCGCAGGCAAAACCACCTTTATTAAACTGCTGTGCCGGCTTTACGATCCCTCAGAGGGCTATATCACCCTCAACGGCGTCGACATTCGAAAATATGACTACCGGGAATATCAAAGCCTTTTCGGCGTGGTATTCCAGGACTTCCATATTTTCCCCCTCCCGGTCGGCCAAAATGTGGGGGCCTGCCTAAAACCGGACGAGCAGCGGGTTTGGCAGTGCCTGGACCTGTCCGGCGTCGCCGGGCGCATCCGGGATATGGGGCAGGGACTGGATACCCCGGTGACGCCTCTGGAGGAGTCCGGTGAGGCGCTCAGCGGCGGAGAAATGCAGAAGGTCGCCATTGCCCGGGCTCTGTACAAGGACGCCGCTTTTGTTATTTTGGATGAACCCACCGCCGCCCTCGACCCTCTCAGCGAATATGAAATCTACTCCCATTTTGACGATCTCGTTCGGGATAAAACCAGCATTTATATTTCTCACCGCATGAGCAGCTGCCGGTTCTGTGGGGATATCCTGGTCTTCCAGGATGGGCAAATCCGGGAGCGGGGCAGCCATGAGGCGCTGCTTCAGCGGAATGGTCTCTATGCCGCCATGTGGAATGCCCAGGCGCAGTATTATAAGTAAAGCATAATCGAAACAATACCGGCACAGCAACGTCTTTCTCCTCACCAGGACCAAAGGCGCTTTCTGTGCCGGTATGATTTTGCTCTGCTTTTTCATAGATTTCGTCTAGATCTGTCTCGACTTTTCTTGACAAAAAGGGGACGCAGACGTATCATAGAGCCCGGAAGAAACCACCGGGCGGCTTGTTCGCCCCACACGAAAAAAGGAGAAATCTAAATGAGACAGACAAAAAAAGTACTGTGCTTGGTGCTGTGCCTGGCGTTGGTCCTCAGTGTTGCCGTGCCGGTTTCCGGCGCCGGCGTCCTGAGTTCTCAGTATGCCTCGTACGCAGCAGCCGGCCACAGCAACGCACCCCAGAGTGAAACCCGCACACTATCTGCAGACAACGCCACCATCGCCATTTTAACGACGACTGATATGCATGGTCGGGTATACGACTGGAACCCTTATACAGACAGCGCCTTGAGCAATAACTATCTTCAGGCAGCTGAGATTATTGCACGGCAGCGGGCTCTGGCGGATGACTCTCTGGTCATTGATGTCGGCGACGTGCTCCAGGGAAGCGCCATCAGCAGCTACAATATTTTGCAGCAGAACGGCAAGAACAGCCCTATGGCCATTGCGCTCCGGTCCATTGGCTATGATGTGTTTACCTTGGGCAACCACGAGTTTAACTTTACACCAGAAATTCAGTGGAATTTCTATAACATGCTTGCCGACACAGACGAATCTCTGCCCGGGTCCCCCGTCAGTGTCATTTGCGCCAACGTTATAGAAAACGACACGCAGGAAAGTGTCTTTGCCCCCTATAAGCTGTTTACCTATGTTTTCCCGGATGGTACTGAGTATACCATCGGCGTGTTGTGCTTTGACAACATGAACAACGCGAACTGGGACGTGGCAAGTCACTACGAAGGCTGCTCGTTCAGCCACAAAGACAACGAGACCAATTCCTATGTCTATGAATACGAAACCTACTGGGCTCAGGAACTGGCGGAGAAAACCGATTATCTCATCGTGGCGCTTCATTCCGGCGACGGCAGCGCCGACACATACAATCAGGAAAATCAGGCAGCCTACTTTATTGCCAACACCACGGGCGTGGATTTGGTTCTCAATGGGCATAACCATCAGAAAAAAGCCACGACATACAAGAATCAGGACGGCCAGGATGTCCCCCTTCTCAACGGCGGCGGGTCTGCAGTCGGGGAATTGGTACTGTCTCTGAGCAAAACAGAAGATGGCGTTACGGTCTCCGCCACGGAGCCAACGCTGTATGCTCTGAATACTGCCTCTCAGCCTGGAAAAGGCGACCAGGCCGATTACGTCTCGGGAAATGAGGCTTACGATGGTCTGAAGGATCTGATGAAGAAGTCTTTCCTGGCTGCAACCGATTTCGTCAATACGGAAATCGGAACCGTATCCGGAGCCTGGGACGACAAGAGCAATCACTATTACGAGCAGACAGATTCCTATGACTTAGTCCACAAGGCGCAAATTTGGGCGGCCACCACCTCTACCGGCATCGATCCGGAGGAGAACCATGTGATCTCTATGACTTCCCCGGTGGCCAGCAACAACTTTAAAATTTCCGACCTGCTGGACGGCCGGGAGGAAGTGCCAATCAGCCTGAAGGACTGCTATTCTCTGTACCGGTATGACAACAATACCTTGTTTATGGTCAAGCTTTCCGGCAAGCAGCTGAAGGCCTGGATGCAAGCTACCGCCAATACCTATACGTATGCCGAAGAAGGCGGCCGTGTCCCGGTCGGTACTTTGACCGGAGCCGGGTTCGGCACAGACAATTTCTACGGCCTGAATTACACCATTTACATGCAGAATGCCAAGGGCGCCCGGGTCCAAAATGTGACGTATGCCGATGGGACGCCGGTCCTGGACAGCGACGAGATCTATCTGTGTATGAGCAGCTATCGGCTCAGCGCAACTGCCGACTCGGATGCTTACGGCTGGTATGCCGCAACCGGCATCACCTCCAGCAGCGAAGAGGTGGTTTGGGATGCTACGGTGTCTGAGGAGTTTAACACGGTAGGCGGCTCCTGCCCCCTGATCGTGGGAGAATATATCCAATATTTGACTGCCCAAGGCCTGGATGTGACGCCCGGTTCCGAGACGCACTGGAGCATTGTAAATGAAATGGGCGCGCCGGTGTACTGCGATGTCGATGAAAACGCCTGGTATATGCCTTATGTAGATACCGCCGGTATTTTGGGCCTGATGGTGGGAGTCGGCGATAACCGGTTCAGCCCGGAATCCGCCATGACCCGGGCCCAGTTGGTCACCACCTTGTGGCGTTTGGTGGAGCAGCCCAAAGCGTCTGCAGCCGCCCCCTTCGAAGATGTGGCCGAAGGACGGTTCTATACCGATGCCATCGCTTGGGCTGCCGAGAAAAAACTGGTCCTGGGCGTAAGCGAAACCTCCTTCTCCCCGGACCGCCCGGTTTCCCGCCAGGAAGCTGCGACCATTCTCCACCGTTTTGCTCAGTATTTAGAGATGGGCAATACAGAAACAACTGGAGATCTTACGATCTTCCCTGATTCCGACAGCGTCTTCCCCTTTGCCCAAACATCCGTAAGCTGGGCTGTGGGAACCGGATTGCTGGAAGGTGTCAAGGACGGGGATGCCGTCCTGCTGAAGCCAACCGCCAGCGTCAGCCGTGCGCAAGCGGCAGCGCTTTTGGTTCGTTTCCTCCTGCTGGATTCCGTCGGCTAATTTCGGAAGCCGCCGCAGGATCTGAACCGCGCCCCGTCAAGAAGACAATGAAATAAAATAAATTCTTTTCACCCGGCGGCTCTCTTCGGAGGGCCGCTGGCTGTTTTTTAGGCGTATGGCCAATGGGTGCTTCTCTGCCGGTGTCGGGACGCCCAGGTTGCGCTGGAGCCGCCTGGTGTTGTAGTACGGTTTGCGGCGGCTTCGTCTATATGGGACGTCCTCTCGAAAGTGTTTTTTAGAGTTCGGTGGACTCTCCGGAATCCCCTGCACTTGACAAAGGCGGAAAACCCCTGTAACATAATAAAAAGGGCAACCTGATATCACAGCTATGGGAGGAAAAACAATGGAATCTTTGAACTTTGGACCCAAAAAATTGGGTTTTGGATGCATGCGGTTTCCAATGACAGAAGGCACCATCGGTGGGGAAGGCGTTGTGGATACCAAGCAGGTCTGTGACATGGTAGACACGTTTTTGGACTGCGGATTTTGTTATTTTGATACCGCACACGGATACATAGCCGGAAAGAGTGAGTCCACCGTGCGTCAGTGCCTGACAGAGCGTTATCCGCGCGATCGATTTTTGCTCACCGATAAGCTCAGCGGTCCCTTCTTTCAGACAGAGGCGGAAATTCTTCCCTTGTTTGAGAGTCAGCTGCAGGCCACTGGCGTAGCCTATTTTGATTATTATTTGATGCATGCACTCAATGCAAAACAATATGAAAAGTTTACGGCCTGCAACGCGTTTCAGGTAGCCGGCCGGCTGAAACAGGAAGGGAGAATCCGGCATCTCGGCATGTCCTTTCATGATAAGCCGGAGGTGCTGGAGCAGATTTTGTCGGAACACCCGGAAATTGAAGTCGTGCAAATTCAGTTTAACTACGCGGACTATGAGGATCCCACTGTTCAGAGCCGGGCCGTATATCAAGTTTGCCGTAAATATGGAAAACCTGTTATCATCATGGAGCCGGTGAAGGGCGGCGCCCTGGCCAATCTGCCCGGCGCAGCCGGCAGAATCCTGGAGCAGCTCCATGGCGGTAGCCAGGCCAGCTATGCTCTTCGCTTTGCCGCCTCCTTCGAGGGAGTTGCCATGGTCCTCAGCGGCATGAGCTCCATGGAGCAGATGCGGGAGAACCTGGACACCATGTCCTCCCCCCAGCCCCTGACTGCACAGGAACAGGAGGCGCTCCGGCGCGCCTGCACGGTATTCAAGAGCCAGGAATCCATTGCATGTACCGGCTGCCGGTATTGTGAAGCCGGCTGCCCGATGCACATCCAAATCCCGGACTTATTCGCCGCATTTAATGCCAAAAAGCAGGGGGCAGAAAATTTAACCCAAAATTATCAAGCCATTACCGCAGGCGATCATGGGAAGGCATCCAGTTGTATCGGCTGTCTGCAATGTGAAAGCGTTTGCCCGCAACAGCTTCCTGTTTCTTCCCTTTTGGCACAAGTGGCGGATACTCTGGAATCGTGCACACCGGAGGCATGTGTATAATTTTTCATATATCAAATCCGGACCGGTTCCCAAGGCTGCGTTCACACATCAGAGGCTGCTGCATCAGGATTTTTCATATTTCCTATGCGGCGGCCTCTTTTCCCATACGAAAGTCCGTAATTTCCCCTTTCCGAGCAATGTTACAGCTACAGAAGGCGACTCACATTTTCCTGCAAAAATCCCGCCCTTGCACTTTGATGCTGAAAACGCTATAATGATAAAACGCCTGAAATTCTGATCTACTTTGACTTGCAAATACAAACGTAAACCGATATTCTCTATATTTGTATCAAATTTATGGCTGAGTTGGTACCATTCAACAAAAATATTTAGGGAGGTAACTTCGTGACAGAGCGTGAAATGTCCCCTACATGTCCACTCCAGAAAGGTGGGCCCAACCTCTATTATGTCCAGGGCGTTCAAGGGCAGGTGATTATCACAGAATACAACGTTTTCCCTGGTATTTGGCTGTCCTACAAAGATGCCCACACGCTGGCCTTTGAAAACCTCACCGGCTACCCAAATGATTTGTTGGAGATTACCCATTGTCGGAAGGGGCGGCTGGAATATGAGGGAGAGGAGCGCTACTTCTATCTGGGCGAAGGAGATATGTCTATCCATAGAAGCAGTGGAAACCAGGCAATTCTACGCTGTCCCACCGGGCATTACCACGGCATTTCCGTCGTCATTGATCCGGAGACAGCACCCCAGTGCACATCTTGTCTGCTTAGCGATGTGGATGTAGACCTGTCCGCTCTGTTTCAGAAATTCTGTGCCCAAGATGGGTATTTCATCATGCGTTCTATGCCTCGTCTTGCGCACCTTTTTTCCGAGCTTTACGCCGTCCCGGAGCGGGTAAGAAAAGGCTATCTCAAGGTCAAGGTGTTGGAACTGCTGCTCTTTCTGTCCTATCTGGACTCCAATCTCCCTCAAGTGGAACAGTGTACTTGCACCAAGGGACAAGCGCAACTGCTCAAGGAGGTCTTGCTCTTTGTCCGCGCGCATCAGAACGAACATCTAACCACGGAGGATCTAGCAATTCAATTTCACGTCTCCCCAAAGCAGCTGCGGTATAGCGCCAAAAGCGTCTATGGGAAACCGCTCTATCAATGTATCCGGGCCTATAAAATGCATTTGGCCGCTGTACAGTTACTCAGTTCCGCAAGAACCGTTATGGATATTGCCAATGAGTTTGGCTACGACAACAGCAGCAAATTTTCCAGCGCCTTCCAATCTGTGCTGGGGCAAACGCCGACGGAATACCGGGAGGCCGGCATGCCCACAGATGAGTTCCCTCCCTATTTTACAATGAAAAAAGGTCAAACCGGAGCGAAGAATGGTTAAATCGGAGTGGAGAATCCCATGCCGGATGAGTAAAATAGGTTCTGTCCTTTTGGTGTGCTTTGACAATTTTGTTGGGGCGCGTTTATTTTGCAGGACAGTTAGTTAAATCTAACTCCAAGGAGGGATCTCACTATCAAAAAACACTTGCTTACCATCACACTGGCTCTCATATTGCTGATTTTGTCTGTTTTCTCTTTGTTTGTGGGCGTGATCGATTTGGATATTGCCAGCCTGCACGCCGGTAACGCGGAACAACTCAAGATTTTTCTCATTTCCCGCCTACCTCGGTTGTTGGCAATCCTTTGTACCGGTGTCGGCATGAGCGTGGCCGGTCTGATCATGCAGCAGCTTTGCATGAACAAATTTGTCTCCCCTACTACCGGCGCCACGATCTCTTCGGCCCAGTTCGGCATCCTGCTGGCGTTGCTGTATATGCCCAATTCTACTTTGTGGGGCCGGGCTTTCTTCGCCTTTGCCGCTGCTATTCTGGGTACTTGGATCTTTGTATGGTTCATCCAGCGCATCCAGTTTAAGGATGTGGTGATGGTCCCGTTGGTCGGCATCATGTTTGGCAACGTCATCGGCGGCATCACCAACTATTTAGCTTATCAATTTGAAATGACCCAGGCGCTTTCCACATGGCTGGTGGGACACTTCTCCCTGGTGATCCGGGGCCGGTTTGAGTTAGTCTATTTGGCGGTCCCGCTGGTAGTTCTGGCCTTTATCTTTGCCAACCACTTCAACATCGTGGGCATGGGCAAGGATTTCTCAAAAAACTTGGGTGTACATTACAATCTCGTGCTGTTCGCCGGGCTGTCCATTGCGGCCATGATCACCGCCTCCGTGGTGGTGGTTGTAGGCTCTATCTCATACATCGGCCTCATCGTCCCCAATGTGGTGGCCATGTTCAAGGGGGACCGCATCCGGGGTACCCTGGTAGACACCGCCCTGTTCGGCGCCATCTTTGTACTGGTCTGCGATATGATCGCCAGAACGGTCATTGCACCCTATGAGCTGCCCATTGAACTAATCGTGGGTATCATCGGTAGCATTCTGTTTATCGGCTTGCTTCTCTATCGGCTACGCCATGGCCGTAAAGCAGTTCGCCTGGGGGCTGCCCACAACGGTGGATGCGCCGCCCCAATTGCCCAGGCAGAACGGGGGGACGGAGCATGAAAACAGCGGCCTATCGCGCCAACGTGCGCAAACTGATTATTATGGCAGGTCTGGTGGTACTGGCTGCTGCCGCCTACCTGTTGGTGGAGGTCAATCCAAAATATTTTACCTACGCCATGAGACTGCGCATCCCTAAGCTCATCGTCATGTTGATCGCCGCCTTCGCCATCGGCGGGGCATCCATTGTATTTCAGTCCATCATCCACAATGTCGTTGTCACCCCTTGCCTGCTGGGAATGAACTCCCTATATACCCTGATCCATACGGCAGTGGTCTTTGTGGCCGGGTCGGGCAGCGTTCTGGCCGTCCATGCCAACGCCTCCTTCGCCATGGATCTTGTGATCATGGGAATCTCGGCTACGCTTATTTACAGTTATTTCTTTAAGAAAACCAACCACAATGTGCTTTATGTACTACTCATCGGAACCGTGCTCACCTCCCTCTTTGGCAGTATTCAATCCACCCTCACCCGAGTTATGGATCCCAACGAATACGATTCCCTTCTGGCCACCTTGGTCGCCAGCTTCAGCAATGTCAACTCAGAAATCATCATTTTCTCCATGGTGGTGCTGGCCGTCTTGATCTTCGTATTGCGGAAAGACATAGCTCTGCTGGATGTACTGACTTTAGGCAAGGCGCAAGCCATCAATTTGGGTGTGGACTACGACAAAAGCATCCGCCGCCTGCTACTGGGCGTGACCTTGGCCATCGCCGTAGCCACCGCTGTTGTGGGACCCATCTCCTTTATGGGACTTATCGTTGCCAACCTCTCACGGCAGTTACTCAAAACCTACCGGCACAGCCAACTCATTCTAGGTTCCGTGTTTTTCGGCATGATCATCCTTGTAGCAGGTCAGCTTATTGTTGAACACGTCTACAACTATGTCATTCCCATCAGCGTTTTTATCTCTGTAGGCGGAGGAATCTATTTCCTTTATCTGCTTCTTACCAAAAGGAGGGTCTAAACCATGAAAGTCAGTGAATTGACAAAACAATATGACGGAAAGACTGTGGTGAATGGAGTCTCCTTTGAAATCCCCAAGGGAAAGGTTCTCTCTCTCATCGGGCCCAATGGCGCCGGCAAATCCACGGTTATGGGTATCATTTCCCGACTCATCGCCCGGGATGCCGGACTGGTGGATTTTGAGGGGCGGGACATTACCAAGTGGAAAAGCAAGGAGCTATCCAAGCGTCTGGCCATTCTCACACAAAGCAATCAGATACAGATGAAGCTCACGGTGCGGGAGCTGGTGGCCTTTGGCCGGTTCCCCTACTCCGGCGGCCATACCACTGCCGAGGACGAGGCCATCATTGACCAGGCCATCACCTATATGGAGCTGGAGGAGTTTCAGGACCGTTTCATTGATGAACTGTCCGGCGGCCAGCGCCAGCGGGCCATGATCGCCATGGTCATCGCACAGGACACCGAGTTCGTTCTTCTGGACGAGCCCACCAATAATCTGGACATCTACCACGCCACCAACATGATGAAGATCGTGCGGCGGCTGTGCGATGAATTGGGCAAGACGGTGATCCTGGTGCTCCATGAGATCAACTATGCAGCATTTTACTCCGACTACATCTGTGCCTTCGTGGATGGTAAAATTGCGAAATTCGGGACTGTAAAGGAGGTGATGACACGAGAGACACTATCCCAGATCTACAAGGTAGACTTTGAGATCATGGAGATCGAAGGCAAGCCCCTGTCCATCTATTACTAAACCTGCAACCAACATTTTTGAAAGGAAGACTGTAGAAATGAAAAAGATATTCTCTCTTGTATTAGCCCTTGCCATAGTGATGGCCCTGGCCGCCTGCTCCAATTCCTCCAATGATGCCAACCTCGGCGGCAATGTCGATGACACTTCCCGCAGCTCGTCTTCCCCGAGCGTCAACGATGATGCCGGCGCTTCCGAGGAGGTCCCCTCCTCTCAGACTCCCAGTGAAGGCAAGATCGCCATTACCAGCCTGAACGCCAACAAGGAGGAGGTGGAACTGGTGGTCCCCTATGATCCCCAGCGCATCGCCATCCTGGACATGGCCAGCTTGGATATCCTAGACGCCCTGGGCGTGGGCGACCGGGTAGTGGGCACCGCCTCTACCAGTTTGGACTACCTTCAGGATTATATCCGGGACGACATCGCCAATCTGGGTACGATTAAAGAGGCCGACCTAGAAGCCGTCATGTCCTGTGAACCCGATGTTATCTTCATCGGCGGACGCCTGTCCTCCTCTTATGACGCCCTAAGCGAAATCGCTCCCGTGGTGTACCTCTCCACGGACACAGAACTGGGGGTCGTAGAGAGCGTGCGCAGAAACGCTACCACCATTGCGACCATGTTCGGTTTAGAAGACAAAGTGGATGCTCTGATGGCCGATTTTGACAGCCGAATCCAGGCACTGGCTGAGTTTGCTGAGGGCAAGAATGCCATTGTAGGTATGTGTACCAGCGGCAGCTTCAATGTGCTGGGTAACGATGGCCGCTGCTCCATCATCGGCCGGGAAATCGGATTTGAAAATATCGGGGTAGACGCCAACATCGACACTTCTACTCACGGCAATGAGGCGTCCTTCGAATTTATTGTGGAGAAAAACCCCAATTACATTTTTGTTATGGACCGTGATGCCGCCATCGGCACCGACGGTGCGCAGTTGGCTCAGGAGATTTTGGAGAACGAGCTGGTCATGGGTACAGATGCTTATCAGAACGGAAACATCGTTTACCTGGCCCACCCTGCCGTGTGGTATACTGCTGAGGGCGGCATCACTGCCTTGGATGTTATGCTTCAGGACCTGGAAAGCGAGTTGCTGCCATAAAGACGGCAGTTGAGGGGATGAAATATGCCACAGAATTTTCTACTCCCCGATATAGCGATCAAGTAACATTGGCAGCAGATACAAGGTAAGCGTCAAACCTACCACCGACTTGCGGTAGGCTCTCCAATGTGAAACAATACTCCCGTATAGTAGCGGATAGTATATGCGACTGCCATATACGATC